>NZ_CAWMYL010000244.1:0-570050 GCF_963871815.1 Vibrio sp. L85 | reverse complement strand
AGTCCGAAGACTTGATTGGTCACTTCGTTTCATTGAAACCTAATTTGAAACCGCTCTTTATTAAGAGAAATTATCTAATTGGATTATCATCAACGAGTGCCCACACAGATTGATAGGTCTATATTGTTAAAGAGCTTGCTTCGTAAGCTTTGTTATCGAAGCGGAGGCGTATTCTAAGGAATTAATTCTTAGTGTCAAACACTTTTTTAAATTAATTTTTAGAAGCTTTTTCTTTCGCCTCATTGCCAACCGCTTTTGCGTTTCCGCTTTGCCCTGACAACGGAGGCGCATTATAGGGAGATGATTTTTCTTGGCAACCCTTTTTTAGAAAAAAACTTAAAAAAAAGCGTTGAGTGATGAAATCTCACTCAAACGCTTATTTTTAGCACTTAGTTGTTAACTTCAAGTAGCAAATAGGCAATCAATATGTGTCTATCCAAGACTCTTCAAAGCTAGCGATATCCAGATCCAGTGATTGCGCCGCTTCTATTTGTTCAATTGCCTCTAATTCTTTATTTACACTGCTCATCGTTAATGTGTTGTTGTCTAACTCAAACACCTGACTTTGAGTCGTATAGTAGAACTTAAGTATCGTCAGCGCTTTTACATCGTGCTCAACAGAAGCGGCTTTAATGCTTTTCAGTTTGCGAAAGATCTTGTTGTGCAGTTGCTTGAGTTTCCAGACATACAACACTTCTTCCATATAAGGGCGTGTTTTGAATTGGTTCAACAAAGACAGTGAAGTGGCTAAGGCGAGCACAACACCAATTAAGTTCCAATGAAAGTTCCCCGTCGATTGTTCAGGTACTACATCTGTATTACCGAACAAGATAATTAATAAAGTACTAAAAGCAAGAGAAGAGATCGCAAGCAAGGCAACAAAGCCACCAATCACTAGGTTGACCTTCTTTCTATAGACTTGTTTGTTTATTTTTTTGATTTCCATATACCGCTCCTAACAGGTTGCCTCTATTCTAACCAGCACACTCCTTACGACAATCGAAGCTTTGTAAGTAAGTTCACATTTGCTATTAAACTCGCATCCCTTCCCTGCTTGGGTATATACTTCCGCGCATTCACTCTTCCTATATAGAGGCTAAATTCATGCGCTCTTTTGTTTTACGAGCTCGCGCGGCGCCAACCACCAGCAAAGCACTGTTAGAAGGTGTTGGTAATGAAGCGCATACAGAGATTCTTGCTCATACCATGATGAACACTATGTTCGTTGCTCAATCACACCGTGAAGATGTGGTTGTTCACTTGGTTTTAGAAAGCACAAAAGATTTCTCACGTACCATTACCATTCGCTCCAACGACATAACCAACATTGGCGGCTTCCATGAGTCAACTTTGATTGCAGCGGTGGCTCGCGCTTTAGACGCTTCGGTTGGTATGGGTAAAGAGCAGCTTCGTGAAGTCGAACCTGGTATCACCGTTCGTACAGTCAGCTTTGAACGCCTAGTGCAAGAACTGGCAGAAGATCACCAACTATATATGTTGGATAAAAAAGGCGAATTTGTTCGTGATGCAGAAATCGGTGGAAACCCATGTTTCTTGCTAACTGACCATATTCCGATGCCGAAGAAGTCTTTTAACAGCTTAAAGCGCCTTGGCACAGAGAAGATCAGCTTAGGTCCTAAGATGCTGTTCGCTTCTCAGTGTGTGGTATTGATCCACAATGAGTTAGACATTCGCGAATTTTAATTCTCACGAGTTAATCATTCGATAAAAGAAAGAGGACTCCATTGAGTCCTCTTTTTGTTTCTATAGTAATGCTAAGTTTACTTACCACCAATGCTCAAACGAGCAAAACGAACGTCTGGTGAGAAGAAAGTTCGGCTATCGTTGATTAGCTGAGTATCACCCACTGCCTCAACTTCTTGCAGCATCTTGTAGAAGTTACCCGCTACAGTGATACCACGTACTGGTTGAATGCGCTCACCATCACGGCATAAGAAGCCACTCGCACCAAATGAGAAATCACCACTCACTGCATCCGCACCAGAATGGACACCTTGAAGTTCGACTAACTCTAGGTACTCACCCGCTTTTACTTCTGACGCACTGCTGTTACCCGTCGCAATCACTTTGTGATTCGCCGATACTTCTAGGCTCGATTTTGCACCGCGAGCGGCACTTGCTGTCGAGACTGCACCCAAGTAACTTGCGGTCTGGCTGTTGTGTAGCAAGGTTTTCAACTCACCATTAGCAATCATCACATTGTCTTGAGTAGCAAAGCCTTCACTATCAAAACTTGCGATTGTCATACCATTTGGCATGTAAGCCGCATCAGTAAAGGTAATTAAATCACTCGCAACACGTTGACCAAGCTTATCACCCAGTGGCGTAATTCCTTTCATCGCGCTTACGCCAGAGAAAGCACTGCCGAAAGCACCGAATAAACTTGCTAGCGCATTGATATGGAAGATAGCAGGGTAGTTACCCGTCGCAACCG
Source organism: Vibrio sp. L85 (assembly GCF_963871815.1). Lineage (NCBI taxonomy): Bacteria > Pseudomonadati > Pseudomonadota > Gammaproteobacteria > Vibrionales > Vibrionaceae > Vibrio > Vibrio sp. L85. The sequence goes on along the minus strand of NZ_CAWMYL010000244.1, from coordinate 567,595 downwards.
GTGCACCTTCAAGAAGATCTCGAGCAAGGTTGTAACCGCCTTCTATACAGTAAGCTGGATTCAACTCATCAAAACGGCGACCCAGTGACATTCTACCCGCCATTGACTGTTTGCCGTCTTTTTCAAACAAGGTATACGCGTAACAAGTGAACGAGCGCTCGAAGTGTTGACACAATGTGCCTTGAGTATTGGCAATGATCAGTTGTGTTTCGCCATCGCTGTAACCATTGTAAGGTGCGCTAGAAGCGTGAGGCAGAGCCACTACGCCTTGCTCAAGAGCGAGAGACAGTTCGATTTTTTCGTCAACAGAAGTTGTATCTTGTTGCGCAATCTCAGCAACATCAGTCGCGATTTGACTGTTCACGCAACTAATCTTCTGATGTTCATCTTGCTTGGAAAAGCGAGCGCTTTGCAGTGCGTTGGTTAGCATCAAATCCAAGCTTGGTTGCTCTAACGACTCAGAATAGCTTGTTGCAACACGCGCATCTTTCACAACACGAACACCCAGAACTTGGCTTGAGCTTACTTTGTACTCATCCAGCTTTCCTTGGTTCGCTTTCAAAGAAAAGCTGCTGTTGCAGTTTACAATGACGTCCGCTTCTGCACCTTGGCGTTTTGCTTCTGATAGGACGTAATCAACCGCATTAAGAAGTTGTTGTTCTTGGCTCATTAGTTACCGCCTCCTACCAGAATGTTATCTACTTTCAGCGTTGGCTGACCGACTGTTGTTGGCACTGAACCACTCACGGAACCACACATGCCCGGCGCAAGCGCCATGTCTTTGCCGACCATGCTGATTTCTTTCAGCACTTTTGGACCCGTGCTGATCAGCGTTGCAGTTTTCAGAGGTTTGGTGATTTTGCCATTTTCAATGAGGTAAGCTTCACGAACGGCAAAGTTGAACTCCCCCGTACCCGGTTGAACCGAGCCGCCGCCCATCTTCTTCGCATAGATACCACGCTCGATGCCTGTCAGCATGTCATCAAGTGAATGCTCGCCTTCTTCGATAAAGGTGTTACGCATACGCGAGGTTGGTGCGAACTTGTAGTTTTGACGACGACCAGACCCCGTAGGTTCGTAACCTGTCTTCATGCCCCCCATTTTATCGACCATGAAGCTGGTAAGCTTACCGTCTTTGATCAATTGAGTGCGCTGAGTCTTCATGCCTTCATCATCAACATGAATCGAGCCCCATTCGTTAGTCATGGTGCCATCATCGACTGCATTCACTGCGGTGTGAGCAACCATTTCGCCCATCTTGTCGTGGAAGACTGATGCTTTCTTCGCAACTGAAGTGGTTTCTAACAAGTGACCACATGCTTCATGGAAGATAACGCCACCAAAGCCGTTACCAATCACCACCGGCATTTCACCCGATGGACAAGCATCCGCACCAAGTTTAACCAACGCTTGCTGCGCGATAGTTTGACCTAGCTCTTTGGCATCAAGCTGTTCACTGAATTCCCAACCCGCAAGAGCACCAGGACCTTCCATACCTGAAGACTGCTCATTACCTTTTTGAGCGACGGTATTACCAGCAACTCGGATGTAGTGGCGAGTATCGTCAACGTGTAGACCTTCTGAGTTGAAGATAGACACTTGCTGTTCGCGCTGAAGCACGCTGCCGATGAACTGGCTGATATGTTCACTCTCTGCGCGTGCGGCTTGGTCAACTTGCAATAAGAAAGCAATTTTAGAATCTAGGTTAGCGTCTTTGCCAAGTGGCATACGACAACCATGTTGAATTGGGTAGCGGTTCAGATTGAGAGAACCTGCTGAGGCGATTTGCTCACGCTTGTCTTTTGCTGCAAGCAGTGAGGTTACGCGTTTAAGCTCGGCTTCATCGGTGCTGTTGGTGTAACCGTAAAGCACTTTATGACCGAAGAAGAGACGAATACCGATACCAAAATCGATACCCGAGTTCACCTTGTCCACCTCACCAGATGCGATCTGGACAGTGTTGGTTTGATGGTGTTCAACGAATAGCTCAGCGAAATCAGCCCCTAAAAAGAGGGCATGATCGATCACCGCTTTCGCTGTTACAGAATTAAGCATGAAATCTCCTTGCTCGTTGATCGTCCTAGCCTTCCCCACCTTTGAGTTAGACTCTGTTTATAACAGTCATAACCTAAATTGGATGACTCAAAAGGATATTGGCAACACGTTAAATATTAACACTTTTTTAACCTTGTTTTATGCTAATCCTTGCTAAATCAAAGAACGAATCGTTACGTATTATGTCGACATCTCACTATTAGATAGTGTCTTGAACTGCCAGTTTCAATGCAGCACGTTATTTACACTAAATTCTGCCACCACATTTCTGTTGGATTCACAAAATAATTAGGGTTCCAGCTAGGCAACAAGCGAAAGAGTCCCATGAGCATAGTTAGCCTATGTGATTGGGCGAGTGAGCGCAGTTAACAACGCTAGGGCTCTAATTACGAAGAGAATCCAGTTCTCATATTTAAATGATGACTCTCTCTAGCCATAAAAAAACACGTGCACCGTAACTGAGTGAACTGCTATTATCTTGACGAAATAGTCGGGGGGCCCATGCAGTGAATGCATCGGCTGAGATCGAAATTCGAGACCCGTTGAACCTGATTCAGTTAGCACTGACGTAGGGAACTATCATCACTTTGCCACTAGCTTGCCTTGAGTCTCTACCAGTGCAGCTAGCCCAATGGATCCGATCACCGATCTTCCCTTGCTTGGCCAAGTCAGTTCCTGTACGTCTTGTAATAGGAGCGACCATGGCGCAGCAGTCAAGCCAAGAAAAACCATCAACACAGCCACAAGCAGCAACTTCAACAGACACACCGATTGTGTTAACGATTGCAGGTTCTGATAGCGGTGGCGGCGCAGGCATTCAAGCCGACATAAAAGCGATGTCCGCAACCGGCAGTTTTGCTTGCTCGGTAATCACGGCGATTACTTCGCAAAATACCCAAGGCGTTTCTGCGATTTTCCCAATCCCTCTCGACCATGTAGAGAGCCAACTTGATGCGGTATTTACCGACCTCAACATCGTTGCAGTTAAAGTGGGCATGCTGGCCGATTCCAATATCATCAAAGTCGTTGCAGACAAAATTAAACAATACCAGCCAAAACACCTCGTGATTGACCCTGTTATGGTGGCCACCAGCGGCGATCTATTACTGGAACAGTCGGCAATCAGCACTTTAAAAGAAGAATTGATTCCGCTCGCAGACATCATTACCCCTAACCTACCTGAAGGTGCAGCATTGACAGGTAAACCAGTTCCTCAATCAGAATCTGAAATGAACGATATGATTGCTGACTTGCGCGCATTAGGGGCAAAAGCGGTGCTGTTAAAAGGCGGTCATCTGGAAAAAGACGAAAACAGCAACGATCTACTGATCATGCAAGACAATGCCGAGTTAATTAGCGCTAAACGCTTTCCAACCAAAAACACCCATGGCACAGGCTGCACGCTGTCTTCTGCTATCGCGTCTTACCTTGGTCAAGGCAACAACCTGCACAAAGCGGTGCACCTAGGTAAGCAGTACATCAGCCAAGCTATCGCACACGCTGACGAATTGGATGTCGGTAAAGGTCATGGTCCTGTGAACCATTTTTTTACAGGTCACACGCATGTGCGCTAATGCACTCGGCATTCAGCTTACCGAAGCAAGTCTGCAATACAAAGACAGCCAAACACCAACATTAGCAGGGTTGAGTATGACCATCCCTGCCAATCAATGGACGGTGTTACTTGGTCGCAGTGGTTGCGGAAAAACGACGATCCTTCGTTATCTAGCTGGGTTGTTAGACGACAAAGTCGAATGGCATGGTGAATTAACCACAACGGATGGCATCGCCCTAAACGAACGTACTGCCTACATGGCGCAGCAAGACTTGTTGCTGCCGTGGTTAAATGTGTTAGACAACGTCTGCCTAAGTTCTCGATTTTCTCAAGATCAAGCACCAGAACAAAATAAACAACGTGCACTGACTTTACTCAGCCAAGTGGGACTCGCCGATTACGCGGATGCTAAGCCAGCTCAGCTCTCTGGCGGCATGAGACAACGTGTTGCCCTTGCTCGCACTCTGATGCAAGACAAGCCTCTGGTTCTGATGGATGAGCCTTTCTCTGCGTTGGACGCGGTTACTCGCCATAAGTTGCAAACCTTGTCTGCCGAATTATTGAAAGATAAGACGGTTGTTCTTATTACCCACGACCCACAAGAAGCGGTGCGATTAGCTCACCAACTCTATGTATTGCAAGGCACGCCTGCGCAAGCTCAGCACTTGGTTGTTCCGGATTCCAAGCCGCCACGAGTTCTCGATGGAGAGTGCGCCGCGCTTCAACAAGCGATTTTGGATCAATTGGAGAAAGACTATGAGTGATATGACTCAGTACAACTCCGTTTCGGCACGTATTAATAAAAAAGAACGCGTGACCCATCCAGCTCTGCGCTTGGTCATAAGCACTGCGGTGATCTTGGGATTGTGGCAGTTGGTCGTGGTGATATTCGATATGCCAAGCTTCATCTTACCTTCACCTATTGAAGTGCTGGATAGATTGGTCACTCGTTACGATGTATTGCTCAAACATACTTGGGTTACTGCGCAAGAGATTTTACTTGGCTTGGCGCTTGGATTATCGATGGGTTTGCTGTTCGCATTGCAAATGCTGATGTTCGAACCGCTGAAGCGTTGGTTACTGCCAATTCTGATTGCTAGCCAAGCGATCCCTGTGTTCGCCATCGCGCCAGTGCTCATGCTTTGGCTGGGTTACGGCATTGCATCGAAAGTCGTCATGGCGGCGATCATCATCTTTTTCCCCGTCACGACATGTTGCTATGACGGCTTACGCAATACACCAACAGGGTACCTCGATCTTGCCAAGACCATGGGCGCGTCTAAATGGCAGTTACTTCGTCATATTCAATTGCCAGCCGCACTACCAACGTTAGCTTCAGGTATTCGTGTTGCCGTCGTTATTGCGCCAATTGGAGCAGTGGTCGGTGAGTGGGTAGGTTCAAGTGAAGGCTTGGGTTATCTGATGCTCCAAGCTAACGCTCGCATGATCATTGATGAGATGTTTGCGGCGCTGTTTATCCTCGCCGTGCTGTCTATCGCACTCTACTTCATCACCGATAAATTATTGAAAAAAGCCATCCCTTGGGAAAGCAAGTAATTGCCGAAAATAACCAAAGGAAATTGGGAAAGAAAAGGAAGAACCCCGTGAATAAAAACAAACTTATGAGCGCTGCTGCTCTACTCGCTTCAGTGGTATCAACCAACGTCCTTGCCGCTGAAAAAGAGATGACACTGATGTTGGATTGGTTCGTCAATCCAAACCATGGTCCTATCGTGATTGCCAAAGAGCGCGGTTACTTCAAAGAACAAGGTTTGAAGGTCAACATTCAAGAGCCTGCAGATCCAAGTACACCACCTAAGTTGGTCGCTGCTGGCAAGGTCGACATGGCGATTTCATACCAACCGAGCCTAACTATCGATGTCGCGGCTGGTTTGCCACTAATCCGCTCTGCGACTTTGATTGCTACGCCACTCAACACTCTGATGGTGTTGGATAACGGTAAGAATGAAAACCTTGGCGACTTGAAAGGCAAGAAGATCGGTATTGCGATCGCAGGCAACGAAGAAGCAACAATCGGCACTATGTTAGCTCAAGAGAACGTGAAGTTTTCTGACGTACAAATCATCAACGTAGGTTGGGCACTGTCTTCGTCTCTTGCGTCTGGCAAAGTGGATGCGATTTGGGGCGGTCTACGTAACTTCGAAACCAACCAACTGGCACTAGAAGGTTATAAAGCTAAAGCCTTCTTCCCTGAAGAACACGGCGTGCCAGCGTATGACGAGTTAGTCTTCGTAGCCAATGCGAAAACCTACGACAAAGAAGCCATCAAGGCATTCAACAAAGCGCTAGAGCAAGCAACCACTTACATCGTTAACCATCCAAAAGAGTCGTGGAAAGAGTTCGTGGCTTATTCACCAGACACCCTCAACAACGAGCTTAACCAACGCGCTTGGAATGACACGCTAACTCGTTTTGCTCTTCGTCCATCTGCAGTAGATCTGAAACGCTACGATGATTATGCCGAATTCATGTATTCACAAAACATCATCGAAACACTGCCAAAAGCGAAAGATTACGTACCGAGCTTTGACTAATTCTACTGACCTTAGGCTCAAAGCCTAAGGTCTTTTGATAACGAGATATCCATAATGAAATACCAAGACTTGATCGACGCTTGCCACCAAGATTGGCAAGAATACACTGAGCATGCTTTCGTGCTGCAATTGGCGAAAGGCACTCTGGCTCAACCTTGTTTTCTGCACTATCTAAAGCAGGATTTTCTGTTCCTAAAGCAGTACGCACGAGCTTACGCATTAGCGATCTACAAAGCGCGTACTTTGGATGACATGCGCCGTGCTCTCCCAAGCGTACATGCATTGCTCGATTCTGAAATCGCCCACCACGTGACTTACTGTGAGCAATGGGGACTTACGGAATCCGATCTAGAAAACGAGCCAGAAGATTTCGGCACTGTGGCTTACACCCGCTACGTATTGGATGCTGGCATGACGGGCGATCTTGTTGATCTATACGCGGCACTAGCGCCATGCTCTATCGGTTATGCCGTTATCGGTAAGATGCTGATTGAAGATGAAAAGACAGTAATCGAAGGCAATCCATACGCAAGTTGGATCAATCTCTACGGTGGTGAAGAGTTCCAATCTGGTGTCGCAAAAGGTGCAGAACACTTTAACCAGTTATTGGCGGAAATCGACATCAATAGCCAGCGTGGTCAAAACCTGATTCAGGTATTCAAAACCGCAACACGTATGGAAGTGGCATTCTGGCAACAAGGTCTGAACGCTCAGCAAGATTAATCGGAGAGTCTCATGTTAATTGAACAAATCACCCAAGCATTAACCGCAGTGCGCCAGCAAAAGCCATTAGTCGTCAACATCACTAACTACGTGGTGATGAACAACACGGCAAACGCCCTATTGGCCATCGGCGCTTCTCCAATCATGGCGCACTCCAAGCAGGAAATGGCAGAGATGATGTCGTTCGCTGGCGCATTGGTTATCAACATTGGAACCCTAGACAGCGTTTGGACACCGCGTATGAGCTATGCCGTAGAACAAGCCAATGCCAATGGTAAAATCGTTGTACTCGACCCTGTCGGTTGCGGAGCAAGCTCACTACGTACAGAGACATCACGTGAAATCGCACGCCTTGCAGACAAACTCATCATCCGAGGTAACGCTTCAGAAATCATTGCTCTCGCTGGTGAGCAAGCACAAAGCAAAGGCGTCGATGCGTTAGACAGCAGCGACGCGGCACTTGGTGCAGCCAACTTCTTAGTCACAGAGTATGATGCAAGCGTGGTGATTTCTGGCGAGACCGATTACATCGTCACGAAAGGGCAAACCGTGCAACTAAACAATGGTCACGAGATGATGCCATACGTAACAGGAATGGGCTGTACGCTCACGGCACTAACGGGCGCTTTTGCTGCCGTTGGTGATGACACTGGTCTCGCAGCAGCAGCGGTACTAGGTGTTGTTGGCGAGATTGCAGCGGAACAAGCTCGTGGTCCAGGTAGCCTGCAAATGAACCTGTTGGATGAGCTTTACCAGTTGGATGAAGAAACATTGGCGAAGCGCCTCAAACTGCACGTGCAATAAGCTTTTATCTCTTTTAACACTAGCCTCTCAATCCTCTTTCAATGAGAGGCTTAAAGGAAACCCAATGAACGCCTATCGTTTATATTTGGTCACCGATGACCAACAAGATTTAGCCACACTAAAGCGTGTTGTGAGAAAAGCGGTGGAAGGTGGCGTGACTATGGTACAAGTCCGCGAAAAACACGGTGATGTACGTGCGTTTATCGAACGAGCTCAAGCCGTGAAAGACATCCTTAAAGATACCGATGTGCCTTTGATCATCAATGACCGCGTAGATGTCGCACTGGCTGTCGATGCTGATGGGGTCCACCTTGGGCAATCAGACATGCCAGCAATCATTGCTCGTGAATTGATTGGACCAAACAAAATTCTCGGTTTATCTATCGAAAATGAAGAGCAGCTTGCAGAAGCCAACTCTCTGCCGATTGATTACATCGGTTTGAGCGCGATATTCGCGACGCCAACCAAAACCAACACAAAAAAACACTGGGATATTGATGGTTTGAAAATGGCGTTAGAGACGACTTCACTGCCGATTGTTGCCATTGGCGGCATTAACGAGAGTAACATTCCGCAGCTTAGCGCCACTGGTGTTCATGGCTTAGCTTTGGTTTCAGCAATTTGCCATGCTGATGATCCAAAAACCGCATCAGAGTACCTATTGGGTTTGATGAGCTAACCTTCTCGGTTCCTGAACAACGCGCTTATGGATGAGCGCGTTCGACTCTCAAAACTTTCAACAGTCCATCCTTTCACAGCGAAGACCTGCAATGTCACTTTCACACTCGAATTGACAGAGCGTTGATAAGTTTTTCACATCAATTGTCGTAAGATAGCCGCCTATTTTCGACTGCTGTATGACTTTTCATGAAAACAAAAAAATATGGTTTGATGATGCTCGCCTTGTTCATTCTTGGCATCATCCCGCTTTCGCTGTTTGCCTCGTTCCACGATCTTACTTCTCACGTTTCTGATGGTACTGGCATCCTATTCACCTTGCTGACAGACTCTGCAGGCAGCAAAGGCTTTTTAATTACCTTGACGTTGTTGGTGCTGTCCCTTTACCGCTTTAAACCATCTCGCACCGACTGGATGCAAAAACTGTCGATGCTGGGGTTGCTACTGGTGATTGGTTTTGCCAGCAAAACAGGCTTGAAGCTAATGACAGAAAGCCCACGTCCCTACACCGAATTGCTTGCTGCAGAGCAATTAATTGAACATCCAGAAGCGTTTTATCAACTAGAAACCGCTCAGCAAGCGAATGTGATTGGGCAGATTTCTGAGAAAGTCAGCGAATGGCGCACTCGCCACTGGCAAGGTGAAAAAGATTACTCTTTCCCATCTGGTCATACGATTTTCGTTTCAATCTGTTTAGCCTTCTTCGGTGGGTTATTTTTGCAGAATAAGTGCTATTTTTCTGCTGCAACTTTATGGGTGTGGGCTATGGGCGTAGCGTACAGCCGTTTGTGGCTAGGCATGCACAGAATTGAGGATTTGATTGGTTCAGTGGTGTTTGTCGCTGTGGTATTTACCTTACTACCTACGTTTCAAATTACAAAAAAAGCGCCTTTCGTTGCCTTAGCAACCAAGTAAAAGTCTTAAAAAATAGATAAAAAGAAGCCAGCAACTTGCTGGCTTCGTTCATTTTAAACATTGGATTCTAAACTGAGACTAAGCATTCTTAGGTGGTGTAAATGCCGTTAGCTCAAGGATTGGTCCTTCGTATTTCTCGATACGAACCAACGCAGAGTTTGCCGCACAACCGTTCGCAAGACGAGAAGTTGGAATATCTAGCGTTAGAACATTACAACCACCGTTTTTACAGATGCCTGTTTTCGGATCTAGATCTGGCCAACCACCTTCGTGAATACAAACAGAACCTTGCTTGATGCCATCAGTAACCAATGCCCCCACCAGAACTTGACCGCGACCATTAAAGGCACGAACAAGATCACCGGTCTTAATACCTCGTGCTTTTGCATCTTCTGGGTGGATAGAAATCGGCTCACGATCAGCAATCGCGTACTCTTCACGAATCTTCGCGTAGTTGAACTGGCTGTGCAGTCGATGCGCGGCGTGCGCCGTCATTAGCTGAAGCTCACCATCAGTGGCATTGCCCGTGTATTCTGTTGGCTCCATCCAAGTTGGGTGCGGAGGACAGTCTTCTAACTGGTAGCCTTCAATTGTCTTAGAGAAGATCTCGAACTTACCACTTGGCGTACCTAGCGGGCTCATAATTGGGTTTTCACGGAATTCAGCGTAACGTACAAACTGCGCGTTTTTCTCATTCCACTTCATTTCGATCAACTGATTATCTTCCCAGAATTTACTGAAGTTTGGCATTGCGATGCGTTGACCACGACCGCCTTGCTGTGCTGCTTTATAGAAGCCATACAGCCATTCCATTTCCGTTTTGCCTTCGGTGTAGACATCACGTCCACCCGGAGCAAGCAATTCTGCCATGTCCGCAAATACATCAAAGTCGTTACGAGCTTCACCTTGAGGCTCTACCACTTGCTTCATTGGTACTAGGTGTTGGTTACTGTAGTCACCTGTCATGGTCATATCGTTACGCTCAAACGATGTGGTGATAGGTAGAACAATATCCGCGTGCTTCGCTGCCGCTGTCCAGTATGGTTCAGAGATAACGATAAGCTCTGGTTTTTGCCACGCTTTGATCAAACGGTTGGTATCTTGGTGGTGAGTAAAGTTCGCACCGCCTGCCCACCAAATCATCTTGATCTCAGGGAACGTTAAGTCATGACCATTGTGATGGTAGCTCATCCCTGGGTTTTCTAACGCTTCAACAATACGTGCTACTGGGAACGCGTTAACAGAGCCAGAAACCGCCCAATCGTTACCCGCAGAAGATCCGCCACCTAGTGATGCTGAAATCGCAGGAAGCACACCCGCATCACGTGCAGGGTTACCACCGTTTGAGTAATGGTAAGAGAAGCCAAAACCACCACCCGGTAGACCAATTTGACCCAGCATAGTTGCTAGCGTCACTAGCATCCAGTGACGTTGCTCTCCGTATTGTTGGCGCTGCATACCCCAGCCCGCCATCAGCATTGTGCGGTTTTTGCTGAAAATGTCTGCAAGCAGCTCAAGTTGCTTAACTGGCACGCCACAAATCTTAGACGCCCACTCTGCAGATTTCTCAACGCCGTCTTCTTTACCCATTAGGTAAGCTTCGAATACGTCGTAGCCTGTGGTGTATTTCGCTAAAAATTCTTTGTCGTGCTTACCTTGTTTCACAAGCGTATGCGCAATACCCATCATCATTGCCACATCCGTCATAGGATGCGGAGCGATCCATTCTGCGTTTTCGCCGAAGAACTCGATGGTTTCTGAACGCATTGGGTCGATAGCAATAACCGTCTTACCTGACTTCTTAAGCTGGTGGAAGAACTCAAGACCCGCACAGTCTGTTGAGCTCCAAGCGATTTTTAGGGTATTGATTGGGTTAAGACCCCAAAGCACCACAACGTCACTGTGCTCAAGAACCACAGGGTAAGTGGTTTGCTGTTCGTATACTTCAATAGAACCTACCACGTGCGGCATGATCACCTGCGCTGCACCTGTAGAGTAGTCACCAAGGTGACCTGAATAACCGCCTGCCATGCTCATATAGCGCTGTAGAAGCGTTTGTGCTTTGTGCAGTACGCCACTTGAACGCCAACCGTAAGAACCAGCAAACACCGATTCAGCACCATGCTCTTTGCGAATGCGCATGTGTTGTTCGTGAATCAGTTTGTAAACTTCATCCCAAGACACGCGAACGAATTCATCACTACCGCGCACACCTTCTGGCGCAGATGGGTTTGCCAAATAGCCTTTACGTACCATTGGGTACTTAACACGAGCATTAGTATGAACTTGGTCAGGCCCCGTAGTTTGAAGACTGTTTGGTACCGTTTGTGGCAATGCGTTCGTGGTAGAAACCAGCTTACCGTCTTTCACTTCACATAGCATTGGACCCATGCGACCTGCTGTGAGTACACCTGAACCACGCTTATCGGACGCTAGCGCGCTCATTGGCGTCAATGAAGTGAAAGCTAGAGCACCAGCAGTTAGACCAGTGCCTTTTAGAAATCCGCGACGAGTTAAATTAGTCATAATCTTATCCTTCTATTTATCTATTAGTGACCAACCACATCTTTCGCGTGGTGCTGGAAGAACTTAGTCAAAATTTCTAGGTTTTCTGCTGAAATATCAGTGCGATCACCCATACTTTTCGCTACAGGACCCCATGCGTTCACAGTAAAGTGATTTGAAGGAATTTTCGCGTGGCAAGTTGCACAGTAAACGTTGTCCAACTCTTCCGCGTATGACCAAACTGGCTCTAGCGTATCAACGACTGGAGAATCAATCGTTGCCGTTAGAGTGACAGGGCGCCACTCGTTGCCATATACATCTGCCTTGAACTCGCCAGCTTCAACTGCTTGTTGACCTTGTTCAGATAGTGTTGCGACAATCGCGCGTTGACCTTCACCCATGTAAAGCACTTGTTCTGCACCTTTCATTTGGAATGCGTTGATCTTAACCGTGCGGTTGTCTCCCTCAGCTTTCACAACGTCCAGTTTGGTTGTTGGGTTCACCGTACCAAAGTCACCCATGCTGATAGACGTCACTGGATAAACCACTTTCGCATCTGCTGCTGTCTTGGTTGTGAAGCTCATCAGTGTTTCAAACGCTTTGCTATCAAGTTCCGCTTCTGGAGCAAAGTGCGCTACACCTTTGTGACAGTCGATACACGTTTGGTCATTCGCTTTACCGTAAGCGTGCATCTTCGCCGCGTCACGTGATTGCTCGAACTCTTCCATTGCATCGAAATCGTGGCAAGAGCGACAGGTTGCCGAATCATTTTCTCGGAACTGCGCCCAAACCACCTCAGCAAGTTCAGTACGATGTGCTTCGTACTTCTCAGGCGTATCGATCTTGCCAGTCACAAACTCGTGGTAAATGTCTTTTGAGGCACGGATCTTAGTGATCAAGTAATCCATTGGCTCTTTCGGAATATGACAGTCTGAACACTCAGCTCGAATACCTTTAGCGTTACTGAAGTGCACTGAGCCTTGATACTCTTTGTATGGAATTTCCATAGAGTGACAAGAAAGACAAAACTCAGTGTCCGATGTGTAATGCATCACTGCTGCGGTGCCGCCTAAAGTTAGCCAGCCCACACCAATACCCACTGCCACCATTGCGGCGATATAACGTTTTTTAATTGACATAATTAGAAATAAATACTCACAAAGTTACATGCTTTGTCGCATATTTACCCCTTTAGTAGTAATTTCGACTTGATCTGAGTCATGCCTATTCTCTATGTGGTGACTTATTTTTCGTTATTGAGAGGCTCCTTACCATATTCCATTTTTTAAAAAAATCTTTCTTGACCAGACGTATTCGCCATAACGATAGATGTTGTTTATCAAAGCACTTTTGATATGTTTGTGTGAAATATGAAAACTCGATCACATGGAGGCGAATCGCACGTGCTATCTCAATCTATTTCTACCCCAAGAACCGAGCTAAAACCGCTCACTCAGGACAATTGGGATCTCTATCGACGTCTATCCAGTGATCCAGAAATCATTGCTCTTTGTTTTGATCCACCAACAGAAGCTGACATGAGACAGAAATTTGAATCGCGTCTGCCAATATGGACTCCCCAAAGTGAACATTGGTTATGTTTGGTGATTTATGAAAAGTGCAGCTCAGAGCCAATCGGTATCACTGGCTTTGTACTGCAAAATGGAATTGCTGAGGTTGGGTATTTGTTGTTGCCAGAGTTTTACGGTAAACAATTTGGTACCGAATCTCTTGCGGGTGTAATTGATTGGGCATTTAACCAGCACAATATCTCTGAGTTTTCTGCCACCGTGACGGAAGGTAACATTGGCTCCGAGCGAGTACTGGAAAAGTGCGGATTTAAACTTACTGAAATCATCCCTGAAGCCTATGAAATCGGTGGGATAAAGTACGCTGATAGGCTCTATTCATTACAAAAATAATATTCACTACAAAAACAAGGATATGTTATGCAGAAAGTAGTCATCATCACCGGAGCCAGCCGAGGCATTGGTGCAGCAACTGCTAAGCGATTGGCAGCACAAGGTTATTCTGTGTGCGTAAACTATCGTACGCAGACTGACGCTGCCACACAAGTTGTCGACGAAATAGAAGAAAATGGCGGTAACGCAATCGTGTCGACAGACTCAGCGAAAAAATCCCTCTCAAACGAGGTGGCACTGTGGACGAAGTTGCCAATGCCATTGCTTGGTTACTGAGTGATGAAGCCTCGTATGTCACTGGCTCCTTTATCGATCTTGCTGGCGGAAATTAAGGAACGATCATGGAAATAAGACGAGCTACACCCAAAGATCTTGATGCACTATTTGTGTTAAACAAACAGATCAGTGAACTTCACCATCTCAATGCTCCTGAAGCCTTTGTTGCCCCCTCGGAGCAAGACAAACAATTTCTTGCCAATGCTCTGGAAGATAAGGAACGTTTAATTCTAATTGCTGAACAAAACCAACAAGCGATCGGTTTTGTGACCGCAAGCATTACGCAGAATGAAACCATTAGTTTTCTGATCAAAGACCCAATCTGCCGTATCGGAACCATAGTTGTGGATGAAAATCAGAAATCAAAGGGAGTGGGAAGTCTACTCATGAATCAAGTAGAACAATGGGCCATTGAGTCAGGAGCCGTTCAAATTAGGCTGGAAGTAATGGAGTTTAACCAAGCTGCTCAGCAGTTTTATGACAAACTTAACTTTACGACGAGCTCGCGCATCATGTTGAAATGTTTGTAACGATCACGGCATTTAAGCGAAATTTACTATTAAAGCTAACCTGAATCGCAATTCTTTCTGGCACCTTCCTCCCCCTTTTTGAAAAGACGATATGATGTACGGATATACCCAAGTGACTTCAAGATGCGGGATTCAGAGCGTTGTCATTGATTCGAGAGCAAGGAAAATAACGCAGTGTAATAGCCAGCTATTTTCAAGTTGTTTGACGCAGCCATTGGTTTAATTAAAAAAGCGAGTCAATGACACGCTCCCGAAGGGCACTCTTTACAAATAGTAAGGTTACAAATAGTAAGGGCCTTGGCTTGTATACTTTGTTGCCGATTCTTGATTTAGAGTGACTAGATCTTTAAATCGCCTACGCGTCTACAAACCGAGTCATTCTCGCTGAACCAAGCATCTCGAGGTTACTTGGGTATAATGGAGATTCGAACATGATTTATCTTTTCGATTGGGGGAACACCTTAATGGTAGATTTCCCTCACGCACAAGGAAAAATGTGCGATTGGGAACACGTCGAGACCATGCCTCTCGCCAGAGAAACGCTAGAAAAACTGTCACAGCAGCATAGCGTTTATATCGCTACCAGTGCATCAGACTCCGCAATGGAGGACGTGCAAAAGGCATTTCAGCGAGTCGGACTGGACCAATACATCAGTGGTTACTTTTGTTTTGCCAATCTTGGTATTGCGAAAAATCAACCTAGCTTCTATCTCGCGGTCGCTGAGCAATTAAACGTAGTACCCAGCCAGCTCACTATGGTGGGAGACTTACCAGAAAAAGACATTTATCCCGCAATGGATGCAGGGCTAAACGTCATTTGGTTCAATCCTAAAAACCTTCCTGTTCCAAGTAAGCCTATTCCGTCTCAAGTGCATTGTTTATCGGAGCTGATACTAGGCTAACCAACAAGGCTTTACTGGAACTCTCGTTTAACCAACTACACTTAATGCACTAATCAAGGAAGATGAATGCAGATCAGACCGATTACTCTCAACGATATCGACCATTTTATTGCGCTCTGGAACCGTGTATATGAAGAAGGCGAGTATTTACGATCTCCTGCGCCTGACCGAACAATGTTGAGTGATGTGATCACGCGAGTAGAAAAAGAATCCATCCCTCAGTTTGTCGCCTTTGATGGGAGGCAATTAGTGGGAAGTATTGAGATCTTCCCTGCCGAAATGTGCGGTTATGAAGGTGGAGAGTTTGCGAAAACTGGTATTCTTGGCATTCACATTGATCGTCATTATCGCAACCAAGGACTAGGAACAAAACTTCTAGCAACCGCCATTCAAAGTGGTTGGAAGTATGGTTATGATACCATTGTTCTCAATGTTTATAAGACCAACCAAGCAGCGATTGCTTTGTATGAACAATTTGGCTTCGAACATGGTGGTGAGCTAGGAGAAGTGTTACTACCCAATGGCAAATATCTGATGAGTCAAAAAATGGTGTTAAAGCAAGACGAAATGAACGCTAGCAGCAAAAGCCATTCTTGATAAGCTAAGATTCCAAGGCTACTTGGGTGCAAAGCCGACCTTTCGATATACTCGCTCGCCCAACGACTTAACACGTAATTGTGATGATTGAATTTAAACCTTTACCACCAAACCAAATTCCAATGACTTTGCTGCTAGAGGCAGACCCTAATCAAGATAACATTGAGCGATATCTTGATACATCCATTGGCTTTGCCGCTATTGAAGACAATCAAATTGTTGGTGCATGTGTGATATTACCTCATTCGAAAACACAAGCTGAAATCATGAACGTTTCAGTCGCGCCAATACATCAACAACGCGGCATTGGTTCAAATCTATTGCGTTTTGCAATTGAAGCCATGAAAAGTCAATCATTTCAAAAACTGATATTGGGAACGGGTACCTTTGGTTATCAACTGACGTATTATCAGCGATTAGGTTTTAGGGTAGAGAGCGTGGACAAAAATCATTTCTTACTCCACTACCCAGAACCAATTTGGGAAAACGGCATTCAACATAAAGACATGCTACGCCTGTATCTTGAGCTTTGAATAAAGAGACTTTCGGTTAACTTTTCATATCTAACTTTTTACCCAAGTATTCAATTTCAAATGTCGCATAGCCAAGCTGAACCGCTTCAAAAGAGTACATTAGGTTTTGTGCCTGCTGCGCATCCTTGGCTAACACAGCGACTGAATAGATTGGACGCTCAATGCCATTGTCGAGTACTTGGGTATTGATATAAGACGAAGTGATTAAACCAGAGTTGTTCAGATTGATAACACGCTGTAAATCGACACCCAATACGCGGTCCATTTCTAAAGCCTCAACCCCCTCTTTCCAACGCAATGTCACACTGTAGTTATCACTCTCAGGCGTGTTATCTAACCATTTAGCACCCAAAGGTTGGATACTCGCGATCTTCACCAAATCTTGTTGGTACATGGGTAAGTCTTGCAGTTTTGCTTGTACTTCCGCTTCGTTTTCTGCTGATAAAACAAAACGCAGAATTTGTACCACTTTACCATCAATACTGCTTGGTAAAACGAACATGTCTTTCACATCACCTTGCTCGATAAGTTGATTAAATGCGGCTTTCTGTTTTGGTAATGTCTGTAAAACCTGCTCCACATCGTTAGTATTCCAGGCTAGTTCAACGCCGTAATCAGCAGCAAAACTTGAGAAAGACGCAACAGCAAGTGTGCTCAATAGGATGATTCTGTTCATAAGGTTACCTTTTATTTTACGATTTTCTTATCTGCTTCAAGTTAAATTCAATGTGGTTGACTCTATTACCAGCGGCTACGATATGCGCGATGGCAACTACGACAAGTACTCTGGGCTTGTTTGAGTCCAGCCTCGGCTGCTGAAACTTGTTGATCTTGCGCTGCTTGATACAGTTGAACGAACCCTTCATCCATTTGCACCATCAAACGATTGAAGTTCTCTGGCTTGCTCCACACTTCTTTCTTCGCTTTGCTATCAGCTTGGCTACCTTGCGGAAACGCTTGCTGCAAATGTTCGCTATGACGAGAGAGTTCATTGCCGATCTGCGCTAAAGCTTGCCAATCGGTATTACTGCCATTCAGAGTCTTGTCCGCTTGCTTCGATAGAGATTCAATTTGCTCAAACGCATTCTGGCGCATGTCGATTTGAGAGCTGAAGTCTTGAGCAAAAAGCGTTGTTGGTACAAAAATGGTCGGTAAAAGTGCAATCAGTGCCAGTGTCTTTTTCATGTCTTTCTCCTAATCGTTCTTCATTGTTGGGTTGTTGGATTTAAATTTACACAACAATAGTTGCGTACGCAACTATTGTTGTGTAAATTACCGTAAAGAAGATCATCACACAACAAAACGATCGAGGTAAATGATGAAGATTTGGGACTTAGCAACAAGGCTCTACCACTGGGGTCAAGTTTTACTTTTTATAGCATTGATGGCATCTGGGCTGTCTGGTAACGGTCCTCATATCCAACTTGGATTGGCATTATTCACACTGCTAGTATGGCGAATGGTATGGGGATTCATCGGTAGTGAGACTAACCTATTTCGTCAATTTCTCCGCTCCCCTGAAGACGTCATTTCTTATTTAAAGGGAAAATCGGCAGCCACTGCTGGTCACAATCCTGCTGGCGGCTGGATGGTAGTAACCATGCTGACAGCACTCTTGCTTCAATGTATTTCTGGAATGGCTCTTGGTGGCGTATTCGACACATGGCCTTATTCGGAAGTTTGGCTTAACGATGACGTATTCGCTGGCATGGAGTGGCTACATCTAACCTTGGCCGATCTTTTACCAATATTGATCGCTTTACATATTGGCGCGATCCTTCTTTATAAATTAAAAGGCAAACCATTAGTGAAAGCCATGATCACTGGTAAACAGACCAAAACAATCAAAGAAACCTCTGTTGCTGAGCAAAAAATTGTCTATCTCGCACCGCAAAGCCGTGCGTTGGGGGTGCTAGTTGCCGCAACATTGGTTACCATGACAATCGTTGCTTTATCATAAGAGAAAGAAAATGAGCGAACAGTTTGATAGACAAGACAGTTTTGGTTGGATGATCAACGTGGTTGCGCACGATGCGGCAAAGCGATTTGAGATCGAACTCAAGAAGCATGGTCTCACAGTAGCGCTTTGGCCAACCATGATGTGTTTATGGGAAGAAGAAGGCGTAACACAGCGCGATATTGCGGCGAAATCTAAGGTAGAAAACTCAACCACGACTCGCACTTTGGACAAGCTTGAGAAGCTTGGTTTAGTGGAACGCCACCCTGATCCAAATAGCCGCCGATCATTCCGAATTTACCTCACGGAAGAAGGGCGAAACCTCAAAGAAACCTTGCTGCCAATTCCGTTGAACGTCAATAAAGCACTAATGAGCCCGTTAGAGCCGGCTGAACAGAAAGAGATGTTACGCCTACTAAAAAAGTTGGTCGCAGAGATTTAGCGCTTCGCTGAGTTTTCCAACCCAAGAATAAACAAAGCCCTAAGTTCTGAACTTGGGGCTTTGTGTTTTTAGGTGAACGCCAAGTTTGCCCGTACCTAACACCCTTCAGTAACATGCCCTCTTACCACTGAGCGATTTGATGCTTGATTAACGTAATAGAAATAACACGCCTCACTTTCCAAGGTATAGCCCTGCGGCCAGATGTACACCACACGATCTAGACCAGAGTGATCAATAAATTGGTATTTTGGGATCTCAACAAAGTGTGCACTGTTAGGAAATTGATTGCCCATAATACAAAAATCGCTGCCATGGCACGGCTTATCGATGGGTGAATTGCCCTTGGCGGGTAATCCTATTTCCAATAAAGCACGGATACTGTTCGCACTTGCTTCCGGCATGCCACTGAGCATCTTCACTTGATGGTCAACATAAGTGATTTGTTGACTATCCTGTGCATCATCAATAACAACTTTGGCATGAAAAAACTTAAGAGATGTCCCCAGAGAGGACTGTGAACTGTGCAGCATAGACGCGTATGCTTGGCGGTGGATATCGAGCAAGACAGGTAAAGCTGCGAGAGCAATGGACCCCAATGTTGCGAGCACAATGGTGATTTCCATCAACGTAAATCCTTTTGCTTTCACTTCTTATCTCTCGGCATACAGACAAATGATAGTTACCCAAGTAGCCTCTTGATGTTTGATTCAGCGAAATGGCTGAGGGTAAAGGTCGTCGCTCCCACTTCCATGTGAGAACCGAGCCAATATATCGCTGAAATTACGCAGAGAAACGCACTAACTGATAGAAAAACCGAACCAATTAAGAACTTGAGACCAGCCACTAAGTTGTGCTGAAACATACTCAGCAATTAGCTAAAAAACTCGACTAAATTCAAACTATCACGGCACAAACGATCAGGTTAAGTATTTGTTTCTAAAATAAGAATCTTATTTAGTTAATACTTTTGATGTATTCAAATATGTCATTGACTTCGTTTTCACTCAGCACAGTTTTGAATGGTGGCATTGCACCGCCCTGCCCACTACCACCTTCCAAGACAGAACCAATCAGCTCCACTTTCGTCCCAAACGGGTTTAAGAGCTCGGCAGATATATTATCGGGTTTAATGTCCATGGCTTTGGCAACAAGACCATCTCCATGCCCTTTATCACCATGACAAGAGACACAATAAGACTCAAAACGCTGCTTTCCTGCGACTAGGTCCGCTTCGCCGTATTGGTTATCGGTAAACCATTTATAGCCTGCAAATCCAGAGCTGGATACAAGCAATAAGAAAACAACAGAGAAAAAGATTTTACGCATGGGTGCCCCTTGTCTTCATTTGCTAAATCAATGAAGACAAGGTAACGAAGGGGATGTCGAAAAAGTGTTGATTAAGCGTTCAACAAAGGGACGTTATTACGTACTAGACCTCGACGCACGCTGGTGCACATTTTGCCAAAGCGACGAATTTCATCAAATTGAGGAGTGATACCGCGTTCCATCGCCGATTCCCAATAACTCAATTCTGAATCGACCATCTCCAACAGTTTTTTAGGACAACCAATGCATTGTCCTTCAGGACCACAAACAAACGTCTCTGGTTCATAAATCGGCAGTTCAGCTTTTACTTGTGCAATGATATCGCGCATTGCGGTCATTCGATCTGGCTTGACGGTCATTACCCGGCTCCACACAATATTGAGAGCCGGATTGTACTCTCTGGCACGCAAATGTCCCTACCTAATTTAGGTATATTTTACGTTTTTGCTTTGCAAACTTTGATTTAAGCGTTGGAAATTCAGGCTTTTTCGCCACCAAATATACTGCGGTCGCTGCCAACACAAAGCCAATAATACCCATCCAATCAAATGACTCACCGAACGCAAACCAAGCTTGAAGCGCCGTGGTTGGAGGCACAAGGTAAAACACAGAAGCAACGCTTGATGCCGCACCATTCTTGACCATGTACAGCAACAATAAAATTGCTACGCAAGACAGAACCACCACTAACCAAATCAAGGTGAAAATAAACTCCGCTGTCCATTGCACCTGCATGGTTTCAAACTGCATTGCAACAGGTAGAAACATCACCAATGCCGCCAAATATTGCACCGTTGCGCCTCCCACCATGTCCACTTGTTGACAGTATTTCTTTTGATACAACGTGCCGACGGTAATACCAAACAGAGATGACAAACACACACCAATCGCTAAAGTTTTGTGCAAATCCGACTGCCATTCCATCTTACCCATCAGCACCATCGCAATGCCGACAAAGCCCAATGACAAACCAATCCATTGTGATGGCTTAAATTGCTCAGAAGCGAACACTACCAGCAGCACGGCCGTTAAAATGGGCTGTATACCTACCAATAACGAGCTTAGTCCTGCTGGCATACCCAAACTAATGGCAAAGTACGTCCCACCTAAATAAAAACCGTGGATCAATACACCAACCACACAACTGTGCCAAAAGTCCTTGCCCGTTGGAATACGACGACGCAGCAAGACCACTATCACTAGGAACAGCAAAACATTAAACGCCATGCGAATCGACAATAAGGTTGCTGGTTCAGCGTATTGCAAACCAAAGCGTGCGCCGACAAACCCAGAAGCCCAAAGGATAACGAATACAAAAGGAATGGCTCTGATTAACATGATGCGCCCTCACTCTACCTATTTTTAAATTTTGAATGTTTTTCAATCTCGAATGTTGCTAATGTAGTTAGGTACAGTGTTTTCAAAAAGTGACAGATGGAAGTGTTTTTATGGGTACAGATTTAATCAGTACGCTTGATGCGAACAAGTACTTGATCGTCGAGCACCACCTCAAACAGGCGATCAGTAATGGGGTCTATCAACCGGACGATAAGTTACCTTCCATCCGTCAATTAAGCACCGAGCTTAAAGTAAGTAAAAACACGGTGATCCGTGCCTACCAAGAGCTGGAAGCGCAAAGCATGGTTTATTCTGTGCCCAAATCCGGTTATCGCGTAAAACCCACGGAGCAAAGTGAAGCCAAGATCGCCAAACCTACGCGTGTGGATTTACTTTCCGTGTGTAAGCAAATCCTCACTTACCCTGAGTATCAAGAGCGGCTTCCGACTGGTTCTGCACACCCAAATATTGATGCCCCAGCAATCAAAAGTCTGTATGCCGAAATTGGTCGCCATAGTCGCCAGCAAAGCCATATATCCAGCCATTATCAATTGCCACCAGGCGATGATTTGTTGATCAAACAGTTGGCTAAGATCACTCAAGATCTGGGAACCCCTGCGAATGTTGACGATCTTCTGGTAACCCATGGTGCCCAACAAGCAATCAGCCTTGCACTAAGAGCAACAACACAAGTCGGCGATATTGTCGCTGTCGAATCACCGTGCTATTTCGGTAACTTATTAATGCTTGAATCGCTTGGTTTACAAGTGGTTGAGATCCCGAGCTGCCCTCGAGATGGTATGGACCCAGACGCACTAGAAAAAGCAATGGCAACATGGGAGATCAAAGTCATTGTCGTCACACCGAACTTTACCAATCCAACCGGCTCTCTGATGCCACTTGAAAGACGAAAGCAGCTACTCGCGGTCTCTGGAGACGTTCCCATCATTGAAGATGATGTATTTGGTGCGTTGAGCTTCGATAAGACTTTGCCAAGCCTACGAAAGTTGGATGAAAAACAACGAGTGATCTATGTGAATTCTTTATCGAAAACGCTCGATTCACGGCTTCGCATTGGTTGGATGCTGGCAGGGCGTTATCGCGCTCAGGTCGAGCAGTATTTATTGTGTGAAAACATGGGCAGCTTGAACTTGATGCAATCAGCGGTAGCGACCTTTTTGACGTCGGGGAAATATCGCACGCATACGGCGCGAATGTGTCGCGTGTACCAAGCAAACGTCCGTCGATATTTGCAAATGCTAAATCAATGTTTAGACGCGCACTTTGAATTAAAGAATAAGTATCAAATCAATGCTGTACAAGGCTCATTCTTACTTTGGTTACGCTTACCACCAAAAACTGACAGCTACGCGCTCTATCAAGCCTGTAATGAACACAAGATCAGTATTCTACCCGGCTCTGTATTTGGCACGCAGGGGCAGTACCAAAACTGTATCCGCCTCAGTGTGGCGAACTTCGGAGCTGAAAAAAACTGGCAGCCAGCTATGGAAACCCTCGCCAAGCTCATCGCGAAGTTTGCACAATAAAAACAAAGCCGCCCAAGTGGACGGCTTTATTAGGGTCTGTTGACGAGATTAGTTACCCCAAACCATTTCGACAAATTCCGGATGATCGATGTACGGGTTACGGTTACCCTGGAAATCAAATACCTGTTGGTTACGATTGATTTCTTTCGCGCTCACCGGATCGTTTTTGTGCCAACGCTTAAGCATGTTAAGCATCCATGGTTCAAATACCGTCGTGCTTGTGCCATTGAGTACAGCGTCTGAACTGCTTGAGTTCTTTTCCCAATTACCAATCACGTTTTCGTATCGTGTTGCCATGTAGAAGTAAGCACGAGCGAAGTCACCTTTAAACTCATCAATTGGCTCAAATACTGTGCCTGAGTAGCCCAAAGATGCACTGGCTGAGCCTAATTTTGAGCCATTATTAGAAACATAAGTACTGCTACCCACCTCGCCAAATGGCCAGTTGCTACGCTTAGCATTCACATAACCATCGGTCGCAAACAAATGGTGACCGTCTGAGTTCATTGGTTCAACTTTGCCACCAAACCAGCTTTTCGGGAATGAGTGTTCGCGGTTATAGCAATCCCCTTCAGCTTTGTATTGACCACACTGATCTGTCACTTTGGTAAAGCTGACAGCATCATTACCCAATGGTTTTTCTGAGTACATGTCTAGGATTGTGCCGTCTTTTTCATAGTAGTTGTCCAGATCGGCATCTTTCACCAATGTCCAAATCGCAGAGTAGCCACGACCAGTGTGGTTATTGATGATATTGAACAACGCCGTTTTCAATGCAAAACCTGTTTTGCCTTCCGCCGCTTTGTAATATTCCCCGACGACCGGTGGTGTAGTTGTTTCACCAAGCGTGAAACTGGTGGTTTGCGTTTTAGTAAATTCACCACCTGAAGCAAGCGTTTTTTGACCAAGCATCAAAGCGTACGAGCCGTTACCGCTGCTGCAACAAATGCCGTCACCGTAGCTATCATTGATGGTAAATTGATAGTCACCATCGGTTAAGCACATGGTCTTTTCATAGGTTTTAGAAGAGTCGAAGCCTTGACCAGAGAACAGTACTTTTGATTGACTGTCCTTCAGTTCCCAACTGGTTTCTGAGCCGTAACTATCAGTCGTCAAAGTCAGTTGGATTTCATTATCATTACAGCTTTCAACCGGAGGCTGAGTACCTCCACCGTCTTGGTTAGGTAGGAAGTTATCGACATACACTACTTCAGAGCCATCAAAGCCCGATTCATCATAGAATCTCAGACCAACGTTAATGGTTTTATTTGATGATGCGGTATAACTGTGTGTGAGCTGTTGCCATTGATTGGTTTGCTTAGGGTTTGAATAACCATGGTACCCATCAACAATCAGACGCGCTTTAACATTGCCTTCAGTGTGATAAACAGACACTGTGAATGGATAGGTTTTCCCTTGCTCCACATTAATGGTTTGCAGAAAGTCCGTGTTGCTTTGGGTACCCGTATTCACGACTACTTGCGCCGCTAAACCACCGGACTGCACTTGGTTACTAGTAGGAGATACCGCAATACCAGAGTCAATCACAGCCCATTGTGTTGGCGTATTGCCATTCCACTGTTCGAAGTCACCGTTGATGACGTCACTGTAGGCGAATGGAGAGCAAAGCAAAGGTAGGATAAAGAGGGGTTTCGCTATGGATTTCATTATAATTTTCCATTGGTTATATAAATCCAAGAAAAGATAAACATAATGATCACATATAAATAAGCGTTAACTCACAATTTTACGTTGCACGAATGTGAATATTCTCATTATCGTGCAGAGCATCTCACAAATTGCGTACTGTTTCTCGATTTGGATAGCATCGTTTGTTCGATATAAAACAGTAAGATAGAACATGCGTATAGAGATAGAGATAGAGATAGAGATAGAGATAGAGATAGAGATAGAGATAGAGATGGGATAGGAATCGAAGCAACAGAGCATGTCATGCCCAATTAACTTCAAGATGCAGGATTCAGAGCGTTGTCATGGATTCCCTGTTTCCCGAAGGGCACTCTTTGCAAACAGTAAGACCTTGTCCTGTATACTTTGTTGTCGGCTCTTGATTTAGAAGAACTAAACCTTTAAATCGCCGCCACGTCTACAAACTAAATCACTCTCGCTGAGTCAAGCATCTTGGAATTAGCTGGGTATATGATTTCTAAAACGTACAAAAAAAGCCAAGTGAGTCTCTATGGGGGTAGAAGACTGCACTTGGCTTTGGATAGAAATAAAATACTAATGAGCAAGTAGCCTTAGATGCTATTGCACACTCGACGTTACTTTAAAGAATCGCCCTTGTAGTGCGGACATTGGGATCTGGTATTGCCCATTACTTGGTGTGATTGTTTGGTTCGTTAGCAAGTCCACCAGCGCTTGAGAGCTACCCACTTGCGCCTCGGTCAAAATAACGTTTCGAGCGCTTTCTAATGTATTAAGCGCAAACAACACCTGATCACTGCCAGACTTTTTCAGATCGACATAACTACCATTGCTCGCCGCTAAGTTAACGCGAGAACCTTGATACAGGGCAGGATGAGCTGCACGCATCGCCATCAAAGACTTAACGTAATTTTTTAGGTCAACTTGATTTGCATCCAAGGTTGCTGTCACACCCTCAATCTTAGCGCTGCTGCGGGCGACATGGTCATCGCACACGCCTCGGACGGCGCAGGTGTTATTGTCTTCTTTCGCAGCAAACCCATCAACTTGATCGCCAATTTCGTCGCCGTAGTAGAGCGTAATTGGTCCGGTATAAGCCGCTTGGAAAGCAAACGCAGCCTTATGACGTTGCCAATACTCG
The DNA here is from genome assembly GCF_963871815.1 of Vibrio sp. L85. Classification (NCBI taxonomy): domain Bacteria; kingdom Pseudomonadati; phylum Pseudomonadota; class Gammaproteobacteria; order Vibrionales; family Vibrionaceae; genus Vibrio; species Vibrio sp. L85. Next base: position 541,626 of record NZ_CAWMYL010000244.1, on the reverse strand, counting down.
GCGTCATTAATATCAGCCATACCGCCGCGTTGAAGTAAGTCACCAAAACGAACTAAATCGTGGTTGCCAATCATTAAGTTTGGCTGCGCATGGGATGGATACTGATTGTGCGTTTGGTAGCCATTATCCAACCAATCAACACCTCGCCCACCCACGCCACTTTCATTTACCGCTAACGTTTCTACGATGCGGTAACGCATTGGGAAGTCGAACGCCGAGCACAACGCGGGATCATCCGCAGACCCATACGCTTCACTTGCGATATCAGATTCGCCCTTCCAAATCTCTGCAACCATATAGCCAAGAGGGTTAACGTCTTTGCCATCAGCATTGGTGTAAGTCACACTTTGCGAAGCATCATCGACGGCTTTGCGGATCTGTGTCCATGCATCCGTTGGTACTTGATACGCCTGATCCAAACGCCAGCCGTCGATCTTCAGCTCTTTCACCCAATAGGTCGCCACTTCTTTGTAGAAGTCTAAGCTGGCAGGATAATCAACAGGATTACTACCACCAGTAGGCAGCAAGCCAGACGGAGAAGGTTTGATCAATCCCTCTTTGTGGTGACCGAATACGCCATCAAAAAAGACATACAAACCACGCTTGTGTGCCTCATTAACTAAGGTTCTTGCCGTTTCTAAATCGCCAAAGCGAGGATCAATCTTAAAATAATCCGTAGCAAAATAACCCGTTGCATCCAAACGATCTGCCCAGTGATCTTGTCCCGCAATCGCTTGAGACTCAAAAACTGGCGTCAACCAAATCGCATTCATGCCTAAGTCTTGGATATAATCCAGGGAATCAATGATGCCTTGTAAGTCGCCATTGTGATGACTGGTACCATATCCGGTCCCATGACCTATGTTTGAATCACCATCGACAAAGCTCTCAACCATGATCTGATACGTGCGAAGCTGATTACTCTGCTCCATCACATTCGTTTGGCAGGCATAACTCGAATCTGGAAGTGGTGTACTGCCACTATCACTGCTACCAGAGGAATTACATGCCGATAAAACACCGACAACACTCAACGCAATAAGCGATTTACCAAGTAGTTTATTATATCGGATATTGTGCATTAAACTCTCCCAAATAAAATTAACCCCGACACGTTCTCCATGTAGGGGTTAATAAAAAAAGCAAATCTAAATAACGAAATGGAATATTATTGGCACTTATTAACCATTACATGAAGTGGTTTGCCTTCGCCTTCAAATTGAAGACTCCAAACATATTTACCATCTTCTTTAATATCAACCGCTGTATCCGTTCCGTAGCCACCGAAAGTCAGTGGTGTTAATTCACCCACGTTCATTCGATTGCCTTTCGCAGTAAATTGTGGGAACCACAACTCTGTCGCGTACTGCATTTTGTAAGAGCCTGCTTTTTCTTGCGTCACAACTTGGTAGAAGTTATTACCTTTATAAGTGTATTGGCGTTGAGGTACATGCTTCCAATCTGAATCAGCAAACGTACCAACAACAAACAGTGGCTTAGAAATTGGACCTTTCGCCGTGCTATCTGGGTTATCACAAGCCGCCATAAAAGCGACGACTTCATCTTGAGATAGATTAACAATAGGCTCAGCCGCCGCTTCTGGTTCTGCCGTTGATTGACAGCCAGCAAGAGCAACAAGTAAGGCAGCAGCAAGTGATGTTTTCATCATGTTCATTTTCACGTTAATTCCTTTTTAATATTCCAAAGTAAATAAAAACTCACCAAGTTGGTAAAAGTTTAATATTTAAAAAGAACAAAATATCGAACTACCGATAAAGAATATTATTCTATATCTTGCTGAGCCAGATTACTTTGATAGGTTTAATTATTTCCTAATCGATGACGAGTAAGGTTAGGAACACAATTTAATTATTGATCTGTTAAATATAAAAAACAAAGTAAAACAAATAAATTTGTGAATAAGCTAACTATATGTAGGGGTGAGTTTTAAACACTCAAATAGAGTAATAAAAAAGGTCAGCATATCGCTGACCTTTTTTTAATTATTTTGTATTTACTGCTTTCACAAATACTTCTTGTGCACCTTCGATGCCCAATTCTTTCGCTTCATCAAGCAGTGTTAGTGCTTTCGGAATATCATTAGCCGCGACCGCTGCTTTAATCGAGCTGTGGTAGTAGCTGGTTAAATCCGTACCTTGTGGGATATTGTCGTTTTTCGCGACAATTTTAGTATTCACGATATCGTTCGCGGATACTGAGAAGCGGAACTGACCAAGTGGGCTGTGTTTCGCTTGAGGATCTGCAATATCTGGCGGCTGAGTGTGATTTGCCAGTGCGAAGGCTTTTGCAGGGTGAAGAACTTCTGAACTTCCTTTTAGATCATCGGAAGTGGTGTAAACCAACACATGCAAATCGTTACCTGTCATGTCTGGAATTACATTCATTTCAAGTACGAACTTATCGTTATCCAGTAGTTTTGCTGGCACGTACTCAAACTTTGAAAAATCTGCTTGGTAAATAGGTTCACCCGCCGCATTCATTACAACGACGTTTGGTGCATAGAACTCTAGGTTCTTGTTTACGAATGTCTCTAGTTTAATATCGAGACTGCCGCGATTACCCGGTAGAGCGAACGCTGCAATTGCGCCTGCGCTATTACCATCTAATAGCATTTGGCTTTTATCAGTCAAAGCGAACTCAGTAACCGCAGGTACATCAATTGGTACCCATTGAATATCACCCGACTGCGTGATCACTTGTTGCTGACCTTTCGGGCTCATGTCTACTTGTTCTACAGAAGAACAACCCGTAGCCAACATTCCCAACAGCACGGGAGCAAGCCATTTTTTCATTACCGTCTACCTCGACTCGTTATTGTTTTTGAAATAAATACAGCCAGATAGGTTCTGGCTGTATCATTCTAGGACAATTTAGGACTTAATGGTTAGATGATTACCACCAAGCTTCCGCTTGTACACCAAACTGGAATGTATCGTCAGCTTGTTTGTTATCAAAGAACTTATCTGTGCTGTTAATTTCTTGCTCACCAGTTAGGTAAGAAGCGTATAGGCGGATTTCAGGACGAGCCCAGAAGCTAGAGCCAGCAGACCATGCTTGAGCAACTGTGAACTTACCGAAAGAATCCTCTTTACCGTCTTGCTTGTCGATTGCATAACCCGCTTCAAAGATAGTTTTGTGGTTATCGTCCCATTTGTACATAGGACGGATTACAGCAGAAAAACCTTCACGTTTGTTCATGCCATCCCACATGTCTTCACCAACACCGTATACTAACTGGTGACCCATTTCCCAGCTGTCACCCATGCCGATTACACCCCAGTTGATTAGGCGGTAACCAGATGCGCCATCTTTCGCTTCTGCACCGTACCAGCTACCGTCACCGTAAAACGCCATTGTTTTAGAGTAACCTTCAGTACCGTACTGAACTACAGTTTTGTTGAAGCCTGAATCTAGACCTTGAGTCAATTCAGCTGTGAACATTACGCCATCTTTCGCATCTTTAGTGCTGTTTGGCGCAGCGTCAGTTTCGTTAACTAGTGCGTAGTTAAGACCTAGCTCTAGGGAAGCATTGTTCCATAGTTGAAGACCTGCGTAACGTGCATCAAGTGTGTTTACGTTTCCAGCTTTACCATCATTGCCAGGATCAGAGATGTCACTACGGTCGTTACGTACCCATGCTAGAGATAGTTTACCTGGACCCGCTTCGATGTTTTCGATACCAGCACCGGCACCAGAAATGTTCCAGTAGTAGAAGTCAGAGATATGGATATCGTGACGTTGGTAGTAACGTTTACCAGCCCATAGCGTTGCTTCTGGAGCGAAGTCTAGAACGCCTTTAGCTTGAACGTTGAACTGACGTAGAGCAAATTGTGCATCGTCAACACACTCTACTTTGTCGCCCTTAGCATTTAGACCACAGTTAGCCGAAGTGCTTTCCCAGTCGTTTGAACCGTTAGAAGTCATTGCGAACATTGAGTCAACGTAGAACGTTTTACCGTTGTTGTTGTAAACTTCTTTACCTAGTTGAACTTCACCGTATACATCGCCTTCGTTACCTAGACGACCGATTTTGTTCTTCTCAAATGTTACTTGTTGGCCACCATCAGCGCTCACACCAACACCAGCACGCATGTAACCGTGGAAATCCACTGCGAAAGCAGAACCAGCAGCTAAAGTTGCAGCAACAGCAGCAGCAATTACACTTACTTTTTTCATTCTTAACTCCATTAAGGGTATTTATAATTCTGTCTTCCCTGCTCACTCTTTTAGGTGAATATAGGCAGTAAAAATGCACCTAAAGAAAGAGAGGTAAGATGGGAACAAGTCCCCGTTTGTTTCAACAGTCTTAAGATTACCCAAGGCGTACAAGGATGACGTCCTCCACCCCAAACTAATTTAGGGGGGATGAGAAAGGATGAGAAAAATTACCGAATGGTGTTTTTTCGAGTCAGATCACCAATCTAGGGAGGAATTAGTAAGTTTCTTCGGTTTATAGTGGCTACAAAGTGATAGCCATTTCATATTTTCGTCAAAAATAAGACGTAGAAAGTAATTTAATTACAGTGATAATTTTCGTTCTAAGGTGGTTGACCTAAGTAAGACAAAGTTTTTTACTTATAGTTTCTTAAAGGTAGCAATAAATATTAAAAAAAGTATCTCTGATGACACGACTTCACTCTCGCCCCTACCCACTTGGTGCAACCCTAAATAAAGAAGGTTGTAACTTCGCTATTCATGCGCCAAGCAGTAAAGACATTCAACTTGCGCTCTTTGCAGAAGACGGCAGCTATGCACTGCACGACTTACCAAATGAATATGCAGGTATTCGTCATACTTTTATTCCCGACATTAAATCTGGGCAGAAGTATGGCTATGTGGTGACGCATCAAGACCAACCTTTGCTGATTTCTGATCCTTACGCAAAGTCGATTGATAAAGCCCTCCACTACCAACCTCCTTTCTCTCCTGCAAAAAGCTTTGATATGCCTAAATGTGTCGTTATCGAGGATCACTTCGATTGGCAAGACACCGATCACCCTCGCATACCAAGAGAAGAGATGGTGTTATTTGAAACCCACGTAAAAGGGTTAACTCAACAACACCCAGAGGTCCCAAGTGATGACAGAGGACGTTACCTAGGTTTATCGTCACCTGAGATGTTGGCGTTTTACAAACAACAAAACATCAATACGTTGCAATTGCTACCTGTTGCTGCGTGTATGCACGAGCCGCATTTGCTTAAGATGGATAAGGTGAACTATTGGGGTTACAACCCTTACCTTTTCATGGTGCCAGATCCTCGTTATGCCGAAAAAGATGCCGTCACAGAACTCAAAACTACCATTCGAGAGCTGCACAAGCACGGCATCGAAGTGATTCTTGATGTCGTGTACAACCACACGGCGGAAGGCGGTGAAGGTCCGACTATCTTCAACCTAAAAGCACTCGATCCTCGCTGTTACATCAAGCATGGTCCTCACTATGCGAACTTCACTGGTTGTGGCAACACGGTGGACCTGACTTATCAGCCAGCACTTAACCTCGTTATGGATACGCTGCGTTACTGGGTGAGCGAATTTAAAGTTGATGGTTTCCGTTTTGACTTGGCAGCAACACTCGGTCGCCAAGGGGACGATTACAACCCTGAAGCGGCATTCTTTAAAGCGGTCGCGCAAGACCCAGTTCTTCGCGAGACAAAGCTGATTGCAGAACCTTGGGACATCGGTCCTAATGGCTACCAAGTGGGTAACTTCCCATTTGGTTGGAACGAGTGTAACGACAAACTACGAGACATCTCCCGCAGCTTCTGGCGCGGCGATCAAGGTTACCTAAAAGAGTTTGCGACGCGCTTGATGGGCTCTCGTGATATCTACAGCGCGGCGAACTGGCCTTACAAACTCACAGTCAACTACATCACATATCACGACGGTTTTACCTTGCAAGATCTCGTGTCTTACAAGCAAAAACATAACGAAGCCAACGGCGAAGAGAACCGTGACGGTCATGGTGATAACCGCTCGGAAAACTATGGCGTTGAAGGTGAAACCGAAAACCTAATGATCATCGCTACACGCGAAAAGCAAAAACGCAACCTGATTGCTAGCTTGCTGTTTGCGTTCGGTATTCCTCATATCCTGACTGCAGATGTGTTATCCCATACGCAAGGTGGCAACAACAACGCCTACTGTCAGGATAACGAGACTAGCTGGTTGAGCTGGGCGACGTCTGAGCGCAAGCAAGATTTCAAAGCATGGATTTCACAAATGGTGGCAAACCGTAATCAATACATGGTGCCATTCATTCGCGCTTTTAGTGGTGAAAATCGTAATAACAACCGCATCTTCTGGCGTCGTATTGATGGCAGCTTGATGGAACATGACGATTGGAACCGTTTAAGCTCAGTAGCGCTGCATTTAGGCATTGGTAAAGAAGGGCAAGAATTGGTTTACTTGATCAACCAAACCAATGCACCAGCGCGCTTCAAGCTGCCAAGTGAGCGTGGTCAAGAATGGGTTACAGTATGCGATACCAACGTACGTAACCTAAACCCAGGACATGCGGAAGGAGAAGTCTTGTTGTCTCCAACTTCGATGGCAATTTTGCACTATAACCCAAAGCAAGAAGCCTAACGGATTCACCGTTCATTACTACAAGTTCTTACAAACCCAGCTGCATGCTGGGTTTGTTTTATGGACGTTTCGAGCAGATATCCATCAATCAGGTCAAAGAACACACCATACGCATTGATGCGATAATGAAACTAATCTAATATCGTTAGCCAAATCACATTTATAATATCTACAACGTAATTTGGCACCATGGCTTTACCTAAATTCTTAATCCGTATTCTGCGGCCTTACCTGCTACTTCTCGCAGGATTTATGGTCTATCTGGCTTATGCTCAGTTAGTTGATTCTGAGTCGATGGTTTATCGGCAATCTCAAACCAATATCATCACCGCCGAGCGGCTGATCCACTCCCAAATCGAAGCGGCTTTCAGCAAATTCTATCTACTAGAAACCGCACTAAAGACAAGCAAGCAAGACCTTAATGATCCTGACTTTCGTGAGCTAAGCCAAGGCATCATCGATTACTCACCACAGTACTCCAACATTCTCTACACCACGACAGATAGCAACATTGCCTATGGTCTTTCTGGTCAGGTAAAACAAGCGGATATCAGCAAGATCTTATGGCATAAGCTGAATACCGTCAGTGATAAATTTTCCATCTCTTCGCTATACCAAAACCCGCAACAACGCTGGGTATTTGCCATCAAACATGACAACCCAGACCTCAAATACCAACTTTGGTTAGAGTTCGATCTCCTCCATACTACTCAGCAGCTACGCGGTCTTAAAACTTTGAACAAAGGCTATGTGTTTGTCGTAGACAGAGACACCGAACGCTTGGTGTTCCATCCTGATCCAAGCCGAATTGGCGATAACTCTGTCAGTTATCACGGTGGCATTAGCGAGAAAGTAGCCGCAGGATTGTTGTTTGGTAAACATGAATACTATTACCAAGATAACTTTAAGATTTCAGTCTTCGACGCAGACAATGGATTAAACTGGGTGTTTGTGGCGGGCACAGACCGCGCCGACATCCTCAACAACAGTTATCCATTTACTCTTACTGCAGGTGTCATTGCTTCTTTATTAGCTCTAGCGATTGGTATCAATTACCTCACTTACCAACTGCATTTGTCACTCGCGCGCCTAAATGGCACTGAGAGCGTTGATGAGTTCAAAACCCAACTCAAGCATGTTTTGGATCGTTTCTGCTATCACAGAGGCATACAGTTCTGTTTATACGACAGCTTGAATTACAGCTTTTACACCCTCGATTATCACGGTAACAAAAAGCTCGTCTTAACCGATGCCGAACTCGCGGCGCGTTTTTCTCATAGTGCGTTGACTTACCGCAACAAGAAGTACGGCGACGAGTTGACGAAAAAGCTCAAGATCAACAGTAACCACTACTGCATTCCGTTGTTTGATGGACGAGAACTGCTTGGGGTGACTTACGTCAGTTGCCGATTCCCAACCTACAAATGCGTACTCAGTTTGATTCAGAACTACGCCCAAGTAGCGTTGGCAAACCTCAAATTGCATGACCGTTTACGCCATCAAGATCCAATGACGCAACTCGAAAATAAAGCGTGTTTAGCTGCAAAAGTGTCGAGAGAGCTTCATTCAGAGAACCGTTTTATCGCGATGGTCGATATTGATAACTTCAAATACATCAATGATAAATTCGGTCATCCAGTGGGCGATTTGGTCATCCAAAAAACAGCTGAAGTGATGCGCGACTGTTTCCCTAAACCAAAAGGGATTTGTTTAGCGCGCTATGGTGGTGAAGAGTTTGCAATCGTGCTCCAAGCCAATGACGAATTCGATGCCAAACACCAACTGGATAACTTCCTAACGGTGCTGCAAAGAAGCCATCTCACTTTGGGTTGTGGCGATGTGCGATTTACGGCAAGTGTTGGATTTACACCATTAGAAACCAGTTACCATCACGTGGTGGAGCAAGCTGACAAAGCACTTTATCAAGCAAAAAGATTGGGCAAGAATCGCGTCTGCCACCTAAAAGCAGCATAACGCTTTTCTTTTCCAAAAACGACAAAGCCAGAGCAAACATCGCTCTGGCTTTTTTATTTTTATTACAGTCAGTTAAATCAAAAAAACTGACACTCCCCTTTCCTCTTTCCCGTCTTTTAACCGACTCAAGTTCTGCCCCCAAACACCCTCTCGTTAATCAGTTCTGAACAGGTGTTTATTTTTCTTTGATTTAACTTAACGGCTCTCACCAATAACCTTAAATGCATCAGGGGATTGCATGAAGCCAATTGAAAATGAAAGAACTGGACGATTACATAGAGCAAATAAATTTAGACCTGACTAACGAGATGTTAGAGGAGCTAGGTTGGATTAGCGACAACGTTCATCAAGTGTTTTATTGGCTCATTGCCGCCATCCTATTCGTTGTATTGATTTGGGGTATTTTTTAATGAAGGCATCCAATCCATCTTATGGTCAGGTTTATTTGGTTGGGGCGGGCACAGGCGATGCATCACTGCTCACCATTAAAGCATTTCGTCTGCTCAATCGTGTTGATGTTGTGCTTTATGACCATCTGGTTTCGGAAGAAGTCTTGGATGTAATTCCACGAAAAACCCTAAAAATCTGCGTAGGCAAACACTACGGTAAGTGTTCGCAAACTCAGGCAGAAATCAACCAAATGATGAAGGGCTACGCAATCACAGGTCTGACGGTATGTCGCTTAAAAGCGGGCGACCCGTTTGTATTTGGTCGAGGCGGTGAGGAAGCGACCTATTTAGCTCAACAAGGTATCAACTACGAAGTTGTGCCGGGTGTAACTGCAGCGCTCGGGTGCTGTGCTTATGCGGGGATACCGGTCACTCATAGACAAGTTTCGAGGGGTGTCACCTTGGTAACGGGTCGAAACTGTAATGATGCTAGCGAACCAAATTGGAGCGCACTTGCCGCCATCGACCACACCCTAATTTTCTACATGGGGCTACACAAAGCAGAAGCGATCGCAGACAACCTGATTGCTCACGGTCTCTCGCCAGATACACCTTGCGCTATCGTCAGCAATGGGACACGAGAAAATCAAAACAAGATCGTCACTACCTTAGCTGGACTGTATGAAACCTGCAAAGCGCAAAAACCACCACTGCCAGCAATCATAGTGGTGGGAGACGTGGTTTCCCTTTCACAGTCACTGGAATGGTTTGCGTCCACCGCCGAGCCCTGTTTAGAACGCACGATTCATTAGTTTTTGAAAATAACGAGATAGAACAATGCCTAAGTTTTTAACTACTCAGCAAATGGGTTCGGCGATCGAGGCGTTACGTCAGAGCTATAAGGTGATGGCGCCCGTCTATGAAGAATACGCAGGTCGTTTTGCCCATACCCCAAATTTGGATTACCAAGAATTAGAACGTTATGACCAACTGGAGTGGAAAGAGAAAAGCCATTTCTCACCCAAAGAAATCGTCTTCCCAATTACCGAAACCCTGTTTTGGTTTAACGCCGACGAGTTGCGAGAATCCAGCGTCGATGCGCGTCCTGTGTTTCTGTTTCTCAGAGCTTGTGACATCAATGCGCTCAAAAGCCTTGATTACATGTTTTTAGAAAACGGCGGTCACGAAGACTTCTACTACAAACGTCTGCGCCAAAAACTCAAACTCGTACTGATTGAATGCAGCGAAAGTTTCGAAAACTGCTTTTGTGTCTCTATGGGCACCAATAAAACTGACAACTTTGCGGCTTCAGTTCAATTTAGTGAGCATGGCGCAATTGTCACTATTAAAGATCCAGAACTGACACCGTATTTTTCACAAGGCAAAGACGTTGAGCACAATGTCAGCTTCGTCAAGTCCAATCCTGTCAAAGTGCGTACGCCAGATTCGGTTTGCGATGATCCGGCTAAAGTACGCGAAGTGTTACTCGGTCATCCAGTGTGGTCAGAATACGATTCACGCTGCATTGGTTGCGGTCGCTGCACTTCCTCATGCCCGACTTGCGCCTGCTTCAACGTGTTTGATGTGGTTTATAACCAAGAAGCCAAAGTGGGTGAACGTCGCCGCCAACACGCCAGTTGCATGATTGATGGTTTCTCGGATATGGCAGGCGGTCACAGCTTCCGTCATAAAACTGGAGAGCGCTTACGTTATCGCGCCTTACACAAGGTCAACGACTTTAAGTCTCGCCAAGGCGAACACCATATGTGTGTCGGATGCGGGCGCTGCGACGACCGATGCCCTCACTACATCTCATTTAGCAACATCATCAACAAGATGACATCGATTGTAGAGGAGGCGCTCTAATGTGCGATTGTGAAAACAAAATGCTGCCGCAAAGCTACCCGATTATTCATATCGAAAAGCACACAGAACTGGAATGGAACTTTCGCGTTGCGTGTGACTTTCCGGTGCACTACGGACAATTTGTCGAAGTAGGTTTATCCCTTGTGGGCGAAGCACCTATTTCCGTCTCCGACTACGGCTTAGGTTACGTCGACTTGCTGATACGTAATGTCGGCAAGGTAACCAGCGAGCTGTTTCAATTAAACGCCAGTGATCGCGTGATGATGCGCGGTGCAATGGGCAATGGCTACCCGATGGAAGAGTACCAAGATAAACACCTCATTGTGGTCGCGGGCGGCACTGGCGTTGCTCCGGTTAAAGGGCTGATTAACTACTTTCACAACAACCCAAGTGATGTGAAGAAAATGTCTTTGATCCTCGGATTCAAAAACCAAGATGCCGTGTTGTACAAGAACGACTTGCTGAATTGGTCTTACTCCAATCACGTCATCACCACCTTGGATGACGGTGGGGACGAACACTTCTATGAAAGTGGCTTAGTTACCGAACACATCAGCAAACTTGATCTCTCTGACAAGGAAAACATCTGCGTCATCGTAGTGGGTCCACCGATCATGATTAAGTTCGTCGTGCAGGACTTCTTATCCAGAGGCATTCAAGAGGACCAAATTTGGGTCGACTACGAACGCAGAATGGCTTGCTCAGTTGGTAAATGCGGCCACTGCCGAATTGGCGACAAGTACGTGTGCTTGGATGGTCCGGTTTTCCGTTATGACCACGCCAGAACCATGATCGATTAGGAGGGAATCACAATGACGATGGACGTAGATATCATCAAAATGCGCGCCAATGGCGATTACCGCCTATCGAAAGTACGTGGCGAGTGCATGATCAGCGTGCGCATTCCAGGTGGCATTATGCCTGCTTACCTGCTCGGCGCTGCGCAAGAGATCGCCGAGAAGTGGGGCAATGGTGTTATTCACCTCACCACGCGACAAAAACTGGCGATGCCCGGCATTCGCTATGAAGATATTCCAGAGGTCAACAAAGCGCTGGAGCCCTTCATCAAAGACATCACCGTCGATACGTGCGGCATTGATGTCGAAGACACACAAGCAGGTTATCAGTCGATTGGTGGGCGTAATATCGTCGCGTGTCAGGGCAGTCGAATCTGCCAGAAAGCCAATACCGATACCACTGGCTTGGCACAGCGAATGGAACGTCACGTTTACCCAAGTAAATACCATTTAAAAATGGTCATGGCAGGCTGTCCGAACGATTGTGCCAAAGCCAATATGGCAGATTTCGGCATCTTCGGTATCGCCAAGATTAATTTCGAAAGTCATCGCTGTATTGGTTGTGGTGCTTGCGTCAAAGCTTGTGCGCACCACGCAGTAGATTGCTTGTCACTCAAAGACGGTAAAGCGGTGAAGGAAGAAAGCAAATGCATTGGCTGCGGCGAATGTGTGCTTGCTTGTCCGACACTGGCTTGGCGTCGAGATCCAAAACAATTCTATATGGTCAAACTGGGCGGTCGAACTTCGAAGAAGACCCCTCGCGTTGGCAAGATGTTCCTCAATTGGGTAACGGAAGACGTCCTACACCCTGTCATCGACAATCTGTTCGAATTTGAAAAAGAGATGTTGGGCGGCAAGCCGATTTACCTCCACATGGGACATCTGATTGATAAAGGCGGCTACTTGCGTTTTAGAGAGCGTGTCTTAGATGGCGTTAGCCTAAATCCAGAAGCCAAAGTCGCCGAACGTATGTATTGGGCAGAAGATGAATACGTAGCGAACATGCACGTGAAATAGGCATAATATGAACAAACTAGAAGAAATGTTTAAAGAGGCGTTAGCCCCGGCAGGTATTACCATTAACGGCTCGAATCCGTGGGATATCCAAGTATTTAACCCAAAAGTGTATGAGCTTGTGATGCAGTCAGGCTCCTTGGGTTTAGGGGAAGCGTACATGTCCAAGATGTGGGATTGCAGTCGCTTGGATCAGTTCTTTGAACGCGTACTTTTAAACGACATTGAAGGCAAACTGGGGCTGGCTGAAAAACTCAAGTTTGCCTCTTCCGCTGCGAAACTAAAATTGAAAAGCTGGGTTAACCCGCAGAGCATTGAGCGCTGTAAATTCGATGTACCGCACCATTATGACATCGGCAATAAGCTTTACCAAAAGATGCTCGATTCACGCATGACTTATACCTGCGGATACTGGAATCGAGCTTCGACACTGGATGAGGCGCAAGAGCACAAGATGGATTTGATTTGTCGAAAGCTCGATCTGCAACCAGGGATGCGTATTCTCGATATTGGCTGTGGTTGGGGAAGCTTTATGATTTACGCAGCGAAGAAGTATGGCGTTATCTGCGATGGTCTCACTCTATCCAAAGAACAGAAGAAGCTCGGCAGCAAACTGGCGATAGAAAATGGCGTAGTCGCGAACTTCATTTTGAAGGACTACCGCGAGTTCAAACCCACCGTACAATACGATCGCATCGTTTCTATCGGTATGATTGAACACGTGGGACCGAAGAACTACGCGGAATACTTCGAGTGCGCAGAGCGCTTCATGAAAGATGATGGCGTGTTCTTGCTACACACCATTGGTTCACACCACAGCACTACCGCATCGGACCCGTGGATCTCGAAATACATCTTTCCAAATGGTGTCATTCCATCGATGAAGAACCTCGCAGAGGCGATGGAAGATCGATTCAACATCGAAGATGTGCACAATTTCGGTGAAGACTACGACAAAACCCTGATGTGCTGGTTCTCCAACTTCCAACAATCGTGGAATCAAATCAAAGGCGATTACAGTGAAGATTTCTACCGCATGTGGAAATACTACTTACTCAGCTGTGCTGGCGCCTTTCGCTCACGAGATTTGAGCCTATGGCAACTCGCCCTAACTAAGATTGGTCGCCGTCGTCCACTGACCGTACGTTCCATGTAAGCAATCTGCCTCCAGATTGTGTTTTGAGCACCTTCGTTTGGCTCCAAGCCAGAATGGGCGGTTTCATTCTGGCTTTTTTTACAGTTCACAGTTCAATTCCACAGTCCGAAAAGTCCCATTTAGGGGGCTTTTATAGTGACTCTCCTCGCAAAAACTAATACTTAGTAACGTCTAGTGTTACTTTTAGTCTTGTGCGCTATGACTTGTTGAGCATTGATGGTGCCGTTCGCTCGACTCAGGCAATCTTCCTCTCAACCAAGGCTCATCCCAACAAACAAAACCAGAGCCAAGATACCATTTTGAGAGTCACCACTATGAAAGCCATCAAATCAATCATCATCGCACTACTGTTTACATCGACACTTTCTGGGTGCGTTTCAACGCCCGGTCACTATCGCTTGGCACCCAACGTTCGTCCTACTTTGATGAATGCCAATATCAACGTTCAACCACTGGTTAACACCGCAGTCTCCGTTGGCAAAGTCGTACTGCCTTATGCGATATCAGCGGGACACGCTTACGTTAATACGCCTTATTTCCTATTGCGATAAACCCGCCAAACCCATGACGGTCACAACGACAAAAAACAAAGCCGATGCTTCTCAGTGCATCGGCTTTTTTGTTGGTTAGACTTGCTTAACTCATTATTCGCAAGGCGGTGCTAGGTGAATCAAAGCCAATCCACCCAGTGACGTTTCGCGGTATTTCTTGTTCATGTCTTTGCCCGTCTGATACATGGTTTCAATCACCTTATCTAACGAGATCAAACATTTACTATTACGCTTTAATGCCATGCGAGAAGCATTGATCGCTTTCATTGCGCCCATTGCATTACGCTCAATACACGGTACTTGCACTAAGCCACCGATTGGGTCACAAGTCATGCCTAGTGAGTGCTCCATGGCAATCTCAGCCGCAATACAAATCTGCTCATTGCTGCCACCACGTAGCGCGGTCAGGCCAGCTGCCGCCATAGAGGAAGACACGCCAACTTCGCCCTGACAACCTACTTCAGCGCCCGAGATAGACGCATTAGTTTTGTACAAAATGCCAATCGCACCGGATACAGCAAGGAAGTCTTTAAGCTGTTTGGTATCAAGCTCTTTGATGAAGCGATGGTAGTACATCAATACCGCCGGAATCACACCTGCTGCACCATTAGTTGGAGACGTTACGACTTGTCCACCAGCCGCGTTTTCTTCACTTACAGCAAAAGCAAACAGGTTAATCCAATCCATGATTTCCATTGGATCGTTTTCGATTGCTGCATTTGCTTCAAGCTTTTTCAGCAAGTTAGGCGCACGGCGGGTCACGTTCAAGCCCCCGTCCAATATACCTTCTGTCTCGAAACCGCGCTCCATGCAACGCGTCATCACACGCCAGATCTGTTCTGCACGTTGATTGATGGCTTCCATATCCTGAAACGCTTGTTCGTTTTTCAGAATCATGCCGCCAAGGCTCATTCCGTTCTTCTCTGCTTGTGCCAACATTTCGTCTGCACTGGAGAATGGAAACTCAACTTCTACGGGAGCAGTCGCACTGCCATTTTGCAGTTCATCCGCCGTTGCGATGAAACCACCACCAATAGAGTAGTAAGTTTCAAACCCAACCTGATTGCCATGCGCATCTAACGCAGTAATCGTCATCCCATTCTCATGCAGAGGAAGGTTCTCTTCGTGGAACAACATGTCCGTTTTGTAGTTGAATTCGATTTCATGACGGCCATCGACAGACATCATGCCCTCTTCAATCGCCTTGCGCATCGCTTTGTTCGCAGAAGCGATTTTGATGGTATCTGGTTTATTACCCAACAGACCCAAAATCGTTGCACGGTCTGTATGGTGACCAATCCCCGTTAACGAGAGTGAGCCATATAAATCGACTTGAATACGAACCACTTTTGCCAAGTTCGATTCAATCAAACGAGTGAAGTGGTAACCCGCGATCATTGGACCATTGGTGTGAGAGCTAGAAGGACCCACACCAATCTTGTAAATATCAAAGATGGACAGCATAAACTTACCTATTACGACAATGCAGCATAAAGCCAATCAGGGAGAACCATACAAGCGGCGATGGTCGCCACAGCGAACACCAATAGCCCGTAATGGCTTGCGGTTGGCTTTGCAAAAAGATGTTTTTGATTATTGATAAAGACTTGTTGCTCGGCAGTCACAGCGCCCCAACGACGGCTCACTAACACACCAAACAAAAGGAAGACGAACGTACCAATTGGCGCGAACCACGGCCAAGCAACGTCAAGATACATGGCAGTAAACACCGCAATCACACTCATGATGCTGCCAACGATCACGCCTTTTTCATTAGCTTTTGCCCAGAATAAACCAAGCACGAATGAACCTAAACGGATACCAACGAAGATAGAAGTCAGGCTAGCGATGGTTTTGAGTACCGATTCATTCGATACCGCGAGAAGAGCTGGCACCACCACCATGCCCGCAGCAAGTAAACTCATCTTTCTTGCGACTTTTTCGTAGTGCTCATCATCGGCACTCTTGCGAACGAAACGCTTGTAGATATCGAACGTCGCGACGGTCGCCATCGAGTTGTAGGTCGAATCTAAGGTCGACATTGCGGCCGCTGCCAATGCGGAAATGATCAAACCCACGACGATTGGGTTAGTGTGGTTGAAAACGAAATCCAAAATCACTTCGTTGCTGTTTTCAAACGATTGATCTTGATAGAAAACACTCAAAAGAACACCAAGTACAGCGAAGAACAAGTACACGAAAAACGCACCGTAACCACACAACAGCATTGACTTCTGCGCCGTCTTTTCACATCTCGTCGCTAACGTGCGTTGGATGATCAATTGGTTGGTGCCGTATACACTCAAATGCAAAAAGCTCACGGCAACCACGCCTGCCCAGAGTGTGGTATCCACGCCCAAATCAAAGTCTAAATTGATGATATTCAGGTGATCACGAGAAAGGTAATCTGCCGCATTAATCTCTGTCATTAGAATGGCAAAGATAGCGATGCTGCCCGCAACCAATACTGCAGATTGCAACATATCGGTCCAGATAACCGTGGAAATCCCGCCCGCATAGGTATAGCAAGCAGTGAAAATACTAATGTAGATAATGGCTTCAGAAATACTGATAGGCAGAACTTGCACTAAGATCAGCGCCACGGCATACAAAATCACACCCGCAGAGATACATTGAACCACAATGAACACAATCGAGTTGATGGTTCTTGCATACACCCCAAAGCGGTGCTCAAGGTATTCATAAATCGAAGTCAGACCCAGCTTATAGAAGACAGGTACAAAGAAAATGACAGTGAAAAAGATAACGATGGGATAGTTAAGGTGAATACTCATCGCTTCCATGCCAGAGCTATAAACCCAACCAGGCATCCCTACAAACGTCATCGCACTAATGTAAGTCGCAAGTATCGAAACACCTGCCGTAAACCAGCCAAATTGCTTTCCACCCGTGGAAAAGTCGCCACCATTGCTGTAGCGCTTATTCACTAAATAGCTGATTAGTATCGTAATTGCTACATATAACGCAATCACCACAAAACTTGAGTACGTAACCATTTTAAGGTTTTCCTAATTCTGGGTAGCTAATTATTATGCCCAGATATTACTGTAAAAAGGCATTTTTAAACGACAATCCCACTGTAAGTGTGATTATTATCACCAATATAGGCGAAAATGTATTCAAAATCGCCAAAAACGCCGATTAGTGAGATCCTTGTCACTAAAACCCACAAAATGGGTACGCATTCATTTTAAAATTGATTTTGATCACGGATCTAATAACCTTAAAAAAACTATGATTCACCCCGACACGAAATCGAAGATGATCCAAATAAGATCGTGTTCATTAAGTTTGAATAGCAACAAATCCTAAGTGAAATAGAGGTTTATCGGTCATGAATGCCAAAAGACACATGAGCGAAGTTCCTATGATTCAAAGGGTAGCTGCCTATCTAGCGATACTGGTTGGTTACTTTTTCTATTGTTATAACTTTGTAATTATTGACTACGTACGCCCATACATCGTTGAAGCGTATGATGGTATTAGCCTGTCAGACACTGCCCAGTTCTATACATGGCAGTCGGTTGGTGCACTTATCGGTGCATTGAGCTGTGCTTGGTTCGCAACAAAATTTGGTAAGAAATCCACTCTTATTACCATCACAGCCCTAAACGGTGGCGCAACGATAATCAATATGATGTTCACCGACTACACAACGTGGGCAGCAATGCGTTTCATCATTGGTTTGTCACTGGGTGGTTACTTCACCGTGGCAGTAAGCCTGATGATCGGCCTATTTACGCCAACGGTACGTGGTAAGTTGACGGCATTCGCGTCTTCTATGTTCTCTGTAGCACTGATGGTAATGGGTGCGTATGCAGCATTTATTGCAAGCATTGATGCACCATGGGAAAGTCTAATGCTTGTAGGTGGTATCCCACCATTGGCAGCCGCTGTTGTCATGATCTTTGTACTACCTAGCGACAGCAAAGTGATCGCTTACGGTGAAGAAGAGCAAGCAAAAGCAGAAGAATCAGATGCACCAGCGAAAAAAGGCTCTTGGGGCGAAATGCTAAGCAAGTCTTACCGTAAGATCACACTAACGTGTCTATTACTGGCTGGCCTTAACTTCTACGGCTTCCAATTCTTTGGTGGCTTCGTAACCACTTACCTACGTGATGTACGTATGTTCGACGGTGCAACCATCGGTCTCATCTTCTCTATCTCAGCATTTGGTTCACTGTTTGGTGCGTGGTTCTGGGGTTGGGTAGCTGACAAATTCGGTCGTAAGGTGAACGCATTTGGCTTCATCCTAGCGGGCATCATGGTTTCAATCTTCTTTGTTGCACCTGGCGACATGGTGATTGGCGGTCTAAACATGCTGGCTCTACTTGGTCTGATTTACAACTTCGGTCTGTCTTCTTCAGCGGTATGGGGTGGTTACTTCTCAGAACTGTTCCCAGCACACCTACGTAGCTACGGCGCGGCGCTATTCCACGGCGGTCGTATCCTCGGTATGTGGGCACCAATGGTACTTATCTTCATCCAAGAGCGTACCGACCTACAAACCGCAATGTGGGGTTCACCAATCGTCTGGATCCTTGCTGGTCTTCTATGGTTATCACTGCCAGAAACACTAAAAGGCGGCGTGTTCGATAAGAGCAAAAAAGCCGAAGCAGCAAAAGCGTAACTGAATTTCAAAAACTCCGGCTGGCTCCCCGGCCGGATGAAAAAACTTAATTTCGAGTCCTGTTCCCAAAGCCGACTCGACAGCAAATAAGAGAGTTTATTATGTCTAAATATCAAGAAGCGAAACGCGTTGTACGTGAATACTTCAGCGCAATGGAAAACGCAACTCACGAGAACGTGGCAGAAGTACTAAAAGCACACACTTCAGAAGATTACCTATGGCGTGGTGTTTACCCATTCCGTGAGCAACAAGGCGCTCAAGCAGCGGCTGACGTTTTCTGGGCTCCTTTGATGAAATCAATGACTCGCATGCAGCGTCGTCAAGACATCTTCATCGGTGGTGAGAACGAAGTAACATCAGGTGAAATCTGGGTAATGAGCATGGGTCACTTCATGGGTCTATTCGACGCTGAATACCTAGGCATGCGCCCAACTGGCAAAATCATGAACATCCGTTACGCAGAATTTAACTGTGTTGAAAACGGCAAGATCACTAAGACTGGCCTATTCCTAGACCTTCTAGGCGCGATGGACCAAGCGGGTTGTTACCCACTACCACCATCAACAGGTAAGCACTTCGTATACCCTGGTCCTCGTAACCACGACGGTCTATTGTTCGAAGACGCAGCACCAGAAGAAGGCGTAGCAACACTAGCACTAGTGAACAAGATGGTTGATGACCTATCTGCACTAAACGACAGCGGCGCTATGGGTTGCCCACCAGAAGTTCTTGAGAAGAGCTGGTCTAAAGACATGATCTGGTACGGTCCATGTGGTATCGGTGCGTCTTACACAATCCCTCGTTACCAACAGCAGCACCAATTGCCGTTCCGTAACAACCTGAAAGACAAGAAGTTTAACGGTCACGTATGTCGTTTCGCAGAAGGTAACTTCTCTTGTTTCTTCGGCTGGCCAAACCTATCTAACACACCAATCGGTGGTTTCCTAGGTATGACAGGTGGTGAAGTACGTGCAGACATGCAAGTGGTTGACGTTTACTACCGTGACGGCGACAAGCTATCTGAGAACTGGGTACTGATCGACCTTCCTTACTGGCTAAAACAGCAAGGTCTAGACGTGTTCGAGCGTACTCAACAGATCCTAAACCCTTCTCTATAAGAAGTCCTAGGGGCGGATTGTCAACCCGCCTTTATGTTGCCTGAATCCCCTCTCGGTTCAGGTGACATGCTCCCAACTCGTGCCTCAAGGATGGGGCACAACCTCAAGATAGAACCCTTATTCAAAACGGGCATGAACGCACGGTGGCTTTCTGCGCCCTGAATAATGAGATTGATGATGAAAAAGTCGACCCTTTCTGCAGTGATTTTAGCAGCGCTTACTTCTAGCTCAGCCTTTGCTGCACACACTTTTGTTAATGACGCTGGCGACAGCCTAACCATCGATGGCCGTTTCGATCTTCGCTACCAAGACCGTGGCGGTGATGACAATGGCGAATGGAACAGCGGCAGCTCACGTTTCGGTTTGAAAGGCCAAATGGGTCTGGATAACGGCTGGACTGGTTTCGGTCACGCGGAATGGGGCTACAACTCTGGCGCGAACGGCGACAACATATACGACCGTTTGCTATACGCAGGTGTTGAGCACGAAAAATACGGCAAAATTGCTGCGGGTACTAAGCAGTGGTCTACCTTCTACGACGTAGCATGGTACACCGATTTAGGTCGTGTATTTGGTACTCGTGGCTCAGGTGTTTACAACCTAGCTGACTGGGGTATCGCATCCGGTGCTGGTCGTGCAGAAAACTCAATTACGTACCGTAATTCAATTAATGAAAAAGTGAGCTACGGCTTTACTTACCAAACCACGCGTGAAGATGTTGCTCTAGCAAACAATGCGACAGCCTCACTGAAAAACGGCATGGGTGCGTCTATCACTTACAAACCGGTTGATGGCGTAACACTGGGTGCAGCTTACCATCAAAATGAAGTTGCTGATCTAGACGCAAGCGTGGTTGGCGTAGAAAACGGCGACAACATGCGCATCATGCTATTGGGCGCAAACTACAGCAACGGTGGCTTCTACGCGGGTGCGACTTTCCACGTTGGCGAAAACTGGGAAGCAGTGAGCCAAGGCGGTACGGACGTAATGTTCGATACCCTAGGTGGCGAAATCTACACTTACTACCACTTCGATAACGGCCTACGCCCAACGTTGAACTACAACTACATGGAAGATCGTGGTGACGAGACGCAAGGTTACGAGCGTAACTTGCTGATTCCTGGTCTTGAATACCACTTCCAGAAGAACAAATTCCTAGTTTGGACTGAATACCAGTTCGACCTAGGTAAAGATCAGTACGATGGCAGCAAATTCGAAAACCGTGATGATCAATTCGCGGCAGGTATTCGCTACTACTTCTGATAACCACGAGATAAGTTATTCCGGTTACGTAACTTATTCGATTTAGTGGAAATGGGAAATAAGAGCAAGCCTTACCTTTTTTGGGTAAGGCTTTTTTCGTATGCAAAACATGAAATGTGACTTGGGTACTACCCAAATTGCGCCACCAAAGACAATCTAACCCTTTATTTACTTAAATCTTGCTTATTTCTCTTTATGACTACGTACCTATTTGTGTTAACCTAGTCACAGTTAAACTGACTTATGAATCAACTCACATGAATCCTGCAAAAC
The DNA here is from genome assembly GCF_963871815.1 of Vibrio sp. L85. Classification (NCBI taxonomy): domain Bacteria; kingdom Pseudomonadati; phylum Pseudomonadota; class Gammaproteobacteria; order Vibrionales; family Vibrionaceae; genus Vibrio; species Vibrio sp. L85. Next base: position 519,963 of record NZ_CAWMYL010000244.1, on the reverse strand, counting down.
AAACCGTAACATCGAAGGACGTTGCCAAACTGGCTGGCGTTTCTCAATCTACTGTATCGCGTGTGTTTGTTCCGGGCAGCTCAGTATCTGAAAAGACCAAGCAAAAGGTCTTCGAAGCCGCGAAAGCCCTAAACTACCGTCCAAATGCTTTTGCACGTAGCTTGACCACCAACGAATCTAAGTTGATCGGTTTGGTATTCCCAGATGCGGACTACCCTATCCACATGAAAACACTTCAATTGATTTCAAGTGAGTTGCAGAAGCAAGGCTACTCAGCGGTGTTGATTCCATGGCAAGTGGATGATGAAGACAACCACTCAATCCCGAACATCTTCCAATACCGTGTAGATGGTGTCATTGCCGCTTCCGCTACTTTCAACAAATCACTGTATGAAGAGTGTGAAGAGTTCAATATCCCTATCGTTCAGTATGCACGCGTCGTAGAAGGCACTAAGAGCAGTTACGTTATCAGTGACAACTACGAAGCTGGCCAACAAGCGGCACAACTGCTGCACGAAAGCGGGGTGAAAAACGCGGTTTACCTGACGGGTGAAGTGCCAACCTTTACCAACGACGAGCGTCAAAGTGGCTTCAGCGCTGAGTTTGAAGACTTAACGGGCAAAACGCCGCGAATTATTGAAGCGAGCTACGACTACGCAAGTTCGCTGGATAAAGTACGTGCGATGCTAGCCGATGAGAATCGTCCAGAAGCAGTGTTCTGTGCAACCGACAACCTTGCAATGGCGGTAATGGACATTGCACGTATTGAGTGCGGTATTCGTATCCCTCAAGATCTGAAAGTCATCGGCTTCGACAACATTCCACAAACAGAATGGTTGAGCTACCAACTGACCACTTTCCGCCAAGACTTCCGTCGTCTAGCGCGTGAGTGTGTGAAAATTATCGTTGATCAAATCAACAATAAAAACAGCAGCTTGGTGAAGATGATGGTGCCAGTCAAATTGATAGAGCGCAGCACAACCAAAGCCTAATCCCAGAGAAGCCAACCCAAGCGGTTGGCTTTTTTATTTCCTCATTTCTTCTTTCTCTTGCCCCTCATCTTTTACTTCTACTTCTAAGATTTCGAGCCAATGGCTCATTTGGTGTTGTGGTTACTAATGAACCTCTGTATATTTATGGACCATTACAGTATATGAACCAATCTCAAGAGACGCATTGCACCCATGGCTACCTTTCTCTATACGCGGCACTCGCCAAAAAACCGGGCTTACCCTGAGCAGCTCAACGCTTTGAAAGCCTTTGCTCCAGAAGCCGTTCACTTTGAAGACAAAGTACGTGGCTGCACACCACCAGCAGAACGACACGCTTTTCAGCAACTCATCAACACCGTTCAATCCGGTGACACTGTCGTACTTTGGTGGCTAACCGCGTTTGGGCGCGATTTCAACCAAGCATTAAACACAATACAAGCTCTACTTGATCAAGGCGTCACCCTAAAAACGGTTTGTGAGCCGTTGACCTTTGAACCAGGTTCGGTACAAACACAAACCTTGATCTCACTTCTTTCTGGCTATGGGCAAGTCCAAACTCAACACCGTCTATTTGCCGCGGAACAAGGTCGCAAGGCGCTCAAAGACAACCCACAGATGTGGAAGCAGAAATTCCGAGGCCGTCCGGCAGATAAAGCAAAACATCAACACATCGCGACGCTATTGTTGGAAGGAAACACGCTCCAAAGTGTCGCAGAGCAATGTGATGTGAGCCTATCGACGGTAAAACGGGTGAAAGCCAAGCTAAATCAGTTCGATGAAGAAGGAAGCCTACGTCGCCGCGGTGATGGTGAAAAGTCATGAGTCGAGCATTCGAATTTAAAACCATCTTGCTAGCTTGTTTGATCATCAGCGTTGGTCAACTCAGCATGGGCTTGGTGTTTCCATCATTGCCTTGGATTGCGAAAGACTTTGATATCTCCCTCGACCAAGCTCAGCTATTGGTAAGTGTTTACTTACTTGGATTCGGTCCCTCTCAGTTTATCTACGGCCCAGTATCTGATGCACTAGGTCGTAAAAAAGTCCTACTGACCGGCTTGTTGATTGCTATGCTCGGCCTGCTGATGATCATCTTCTTCAGCAATACCTTCACTGGTATGGTGATGGGGCGTTTTCTGCAAGGTCTGGGAACAGGTTGTTGCGCCGTATTAGCTCGTGCATCCACCCGTGACCGCTTTAGTGGACCAGAGCTGCCTGTCGCCCTTTCCTACATCGCAATGGCTGCGTCTATCACACCATTAGTTGCCCCCGTTATTGGTGGCTTCATTAACGCCCACTTCGGCTGGACCATGGTGTTTATTTCACTGCTCGGTTACGTCTCACTAGCTTGGATTGTTATATTGGTGCGCTTTAAAGAGACCATCACACAAACCTCCCCACTGCCATCACCGAAAAAAATGCTGCTGCAATATCGTGATCTGTTGACTTCTCGTTACTTCATGAGTTTTGCCAGTATCGGTTGGCTTAACTTCAGCTTGATGATCACCACTGTTTCGGTAATGCCTTTTATCATGCAAAACCAAATTGGCATGACATCTGATCAATACGCGATGTGGGCACTGATTCCTGCATTTGGCATGATTTGCAGCACCAGTATTTGTAACCGTGTGCGCCCAATCATCGGCACGAAGAAGATGCTACTGGCGACGCCTATCCTGCACCTAAGCTCCGCAGTGTGGCTGTTCGTTTGCCCAGTCGAACCGCTATATTTGATGCTTGGTCAACTGCTGATGATCTTAGGCAATGCGATCGCTCTACCTTGTGCTCAAGCCATGGTTATGCAGCCATACAAGAAGCAAGCAGGAGCGGCGGCTGCCATGTCGGGCGGTGGTCAAATGGTGGTGTCATCCTTGGTCAGTATGGCGCTCGTGCAGCTCGGTTTGAGCCAAGCGTGGCACTTGTCGTTAGTGATTGTGGTATTCGCGACAATTACATTGACCAATATCTTGCGAGGCTTTGCAACTGAGCAGCCTTCAGAGCAATAGCAAGGATAGATAAACAAAAAGACAAGTTAATTTTGCTTAGCTTGTCTTTTTGTTTTTTAAAGCAGGAACAAATTAATCGTTATTTTTCTTTGCGTCTAAGATAGCTTGAATACGAGGATGCAGCTTATTACCGTGCTCATGTTCGTATTCTTCACGCTTTAAGTCCGTCATGCTTTTCACCGAGTGAGTCGGTAAAGCAATAGGTGCTGTCGTGAGCTTTCCTTTCTCAAGCAATTTCATCGCCTGACGGTAGTATTCACGGAATTTCTTTAAAATCAGATGCTCAGGCAGTCGACGTAGCTCGTAGAACTTGCTTTGCATTAACCACAATTCAATATCGTCATTTGGCGTACGTGCCACGACTCGGTTTAACGCATCCTCCAACTCAGATTCCGTTGGTAAATCTTTCAATACCACCAATTCACCCATAATTGGCGGCCATCGGTCCCCCGATTGAAGACGCTCGCGACAGTGCTGGATAATTCGCACTAGCTCTTTATCTGTAAGCGAATCCGCGAAATCTAAAAAGCGACCTGTTGGACGTTTACCGTAGCTTTGCACCCATGTTGATTCATAGATACTAAAGAGCGTACCAAACACCTCATTGCATCGATCGCTCGCTTCTTGAGTAACGACAAGCGCTTGCTCAGAAAACGTCGGCTGTGGTTCAGAGACAATGGGTTGCTCCCAGCTTGTGCTAGGTTCATTTTTCACAGTAAGAGATTGACTGGTAGATACTTTATCTTTGTTCAAGTGATCCACGTTAGCTTCAATACCAAGTTCACGAAGTCGACTTTCGAATGACGAAAAGTCCACTTTTTTTGGTTTTTTAGAATAGCTCATAGCTTCTATCTCTTTGGGTCAATTAGAAGGATGGTTTCTTGCCTTGCTCTCTCAAAAATTGTCTAAATTCTTCAGAAGGGCTGACATGCTTATCTCGAGCACTGCTGTGCTGTTGATATCTCGCTTGTTTTTGGCGATCTTTTTCCATCCACTGCTTCTTCAAGTTAATCGAATATCTTAACTTGTTGACGAATTGGGTAACAGGACCAATGAAGTTTGCCTGCGTTTTTTGGTACAACACGAACTCTTTCCAGAACACACGTAAATCCATATCTAAAGCAGAGTAGTGCAGCTCTCTTTCCGCCCAGTTTGGAATTGTGTTTTCATCGAGATCGTAGGAGTTGAGATAACCACTATTTGGACGACTGCTACTTTCAACGCTTCGATAACTATTTGGCGCTGCTGGTTCTTCGGCTTGGTGGTTACTGGTTAGTTTTTCTAAACGCCCAGTTCGTTTACTTTCTTCAAGCCAGTTTTCAAAATTGCGCTCCAACCTTGAAATGTTGACATTGCCCCGACCATTTTGGCGAATAAATTCACGCCAAACATCGTCTCTATAGCTTGCCGGAACCTTATAGAAATCACATGTTTTATTTGCCCATTGCGGCAAGCCAGCTCCTTCTAACGTCGTGATCGACGGTTTCTCTGTCATTGGCGCGGCTTGTTGTACCGATGGTTGAGGCGCAGATTGAGAATCGGAGTCTAATGTGAGCTGACATGAATGCCTCTCTACACTGCCTTCGCGTGTGGTTCGCCCCATCGCGAGCAAACCTTTTTGCGATAAAGCAAACAAGATGCTACTTAACTTGAACTCTTCGCACAGACACTCTTGTGTAATATCACGCAAGACAAACGATGCTTGTCCATCTGCGCTTGCGATGTCCGACAGTTTTAGAAGAACCAGCTTCTCTTCAGCACTAACGTTGTGTGCCTGCCAAGCTAAATAGGTGTGTTTATAACTCATGTAATACTCCCAAGTTGCCCGCAGATTTTACTAAGATGCTACAGAGAAGAAAACAGATAACTTTTACTCCATCACTTTCATTGATGGTAAATCACACGCTTTTCAACATTAGCTTGAGCAAATGCGCAACAGTCCTAATTAATTATATACAACGCCGTCCGCGCTGTGTCTCTGTTGGGTGATGAGTTGGACAGTTTTATACTTGGAAAATCAAAATAAAACGCCCACTTAAACAAAGTAGGCGCTGTTATTTTCAAACCATGCTGGAGGTTTCAACTAAGAACTTTGCAGGCTTACCAAAATCACGCCAGCGGTAATCAAGCCAATCCCCATCCAGTTAACCATACTGAGCTTCTCTCCCAGCAAAACCACACTGAAGATCGCAACTAACACCACACTCAGCTTGTCGATAGGTGCAACTTGAGAAGCTTGCCCCAATGACATAGCGCGAAAGTAACACAGCCATGATGCGCCGGTTGCTAAGCCCGACAACACCAAAAACACCATACCTTTGGTCGAGATCTCACCTATGGCACTGAATTGCTTAGTCGCGTAAGCAATCAAACCGACTAAAACAAGGATGACGCAGGTACGAATAAAGGTCGCCAAGTCTGAGTTGATATTGGCGACACCCAGTTTGGTCAATACTGCGGTCATCGCTGCGAACACAGCTGACATAAGCGCCCAAAATAACCAAGAAGTTTGTAGCATTGCCTTTCCCCATTCATCCCTAAAAGCAAAAAAGGCGTTGCAGAGTATACTGCAACGCCATGTGTTCGAATCAGTGTCTCACCAGAGCTTAGAAGTCTGCCGTCATACCAACGTAGTAAGTACGTGGCGCTTCTACATAGCCTTGCTCTTCCAGTTCCTTGGATACTCGTTCATCGGTCACGTTTGTAATACCCGCACGAATACGTAGTGCATCATTCACATGATAAACCGTACCAAGATCCATTGTCGTGTATGCGTCTTGAGATAGCTGAGCATCAATCCTACGATCACCGCGGTAGCGTGCACTCGCAAACAGGTTTAGGTCTTGTGATGGTGTCCAATTCAAACGTGCATATGCAGAATGTTTGTAACGTTCACTCAGCTCCTCACCCGTGGACTTATCTTCCGTATCCAAGTAAGTGTAGTTACCAGACATTGACCATTCCTCTGCCAATTGTACCCTTCCTGATAATTCAACACCTTGAATTACTGCTTTAGAAACGTTGTGGTACGTTTTGTATTGGTTATCTTCTAATGGCTCAATTTTGTCACCATTAGCATCTACACAATAACCGTCAGCATCAGACCATGACCCTGTTCGACAGAAAGTCTCATCAGTACGCTCAATCAAGTTTTCAATTTCATTACGGAAAATAGTGCTTTCTAAACTAAACCTTTGATTGCTGTAAAGCGCTGACAATTCATAGTTAATGCTAGTTTCAGCTTCTAAATCTTCATTGCCCTCTAGTTTACATGCTCCTTTACAGCTTGTTAGTAAGAAATCTGAACGATTTTGCGTTAAAGTTGGCGCCTTGAACGCTTTACCCACACCACCTTTCAGTACCAAATCATCCGTCGTTTGATGAACTAAGTACACGCGTGGGCTGAACTCCTCACCGAATTGCTCGTGCTTATCCAAACGACCACCAATTGTCGCAGTTAGCGTATCGGTCATTTCCCATTGATCTTGCGCATAGAGTGCAGCTTGATACGCATCCGCTTTGCCATTAGACAAGTTTTCTGGGTTATTAAGCTCACTCAACTGGTAGTCCACACCAAAGGTTACCGTGTGGCTTTCACCAAAATAAGTCGTTGCTGACGCTTCAAAAATTTGCGTCAGCTCTTCAATTGAATCAGCACCATCGTTCGCCGCTTCAATGTTCTCTACATTTTCACGTGAGTAACGAACTTGCGTATCACCCCAAGACCAGAAGCCAGTATGCGATAGCGCTTGGCTATTACGTTTTACACGAGCTTCTGACGGGTCCATTATTTTTGTGGGAGCTTCAGCTATCGAGAAACGTTCATCATCACTATAGCCTAAGTCCAAATCAATAAACTGATTGTCAGTTAGGTGCCACGATAGTGTGCCAAATAATGCGAGGCTATCACGATCTTCAAGGGCGGTTACCTGCTCACGATCCTGTGTAGTGCCTTCCTTGATTCCTGAATAAGGCTGCCATGCATTACGACTGGTTTGAGATGCAGAGAAACGAGCAAAAAGGGTATCTTCAATCAGAGCGCCAGATGTAGTCAAACCTACGGTGTATTCTTGACCGCCATTGCCATCATTCGGCGATGTGTTATCTAGGCTAAGCTGTGAGTTCCAATCGTTGTCTGGCGACTTGGTGATAATGTTAATCGTACCGCCCATGCCGTCTGAACCATAAAGCGCCGACATAGGACCACGGATGATCTCTACTCGCTCAATTGAATCCATTGGGATCGCAGAAAGATCAAAGTCGTTACCACGTACAATCGCACTTGCTGAACTCATACGACGACCATTTACCATGATCAATGTGTACTTAGAATCCATACCACGGATAGAAATTTGCTGACGACCGGCACGTGTGCTGTCGAAGTCTGACTCCACGCTGGTTGCATTAGACACGATGTCTGCCAGCGTGATGCCCGGATCGTTTTCGATATCTTCAGCGGTGATCACCGACATAGAAGCTGGTGCGTCTTTCAGCTCCATCTGGGTACGAGTTGCTGTTACAACAAGCTGCTCATCAGCTTCGATTGGCATTGTATCAGCAAAGACAGAAAAAGAAGTACATAGCGCACCGATCACCACTGCTAATGGTTTTGGCGCAAACGGAGTCGTCTTCGACATGGTAAAAACCTATAAACTTTAATGGAACTTATAATGATAATGGTTCGCATTAAATAGCCTTTATTTAACGAAGACAAGCAACCGAGCATTTGCCGAAGTTATTACGATTATGTCAAATGTGAATAATGAATTTCTTTACCATTCACTCTCAGTTGAGCCATATATTTCTTTAAATAATGACTTAACCCAATTACACATCGGGTCGTTATGATAGCGCTTATGCCAGTACAAATAGACCGATTCACTGTCCATTCGAATCGCTTTCGGTACGGTTTTAGTAATCAATTTTCTGCCCTGACAAGCGTCTTCCGCAAAGGGCGTTGGCAAGTGAAAAATCACATCTGTTTGTTCTGCGATCGCTGGTGCAGCATTGAAGTTTGAAAGCTGGACAGGAATCGATAATTGACGCTTTTTATCCACCACACCAAGCTCGACAAAACGATGATAAATCGACAGCGTTTTGCCTCCTTGAAGTGAGATTTGACCGAAATTGCAATCGAGCAGCATCTCTACCGTCAGCTCTTCAACATGCGCAAGCGGATGGGTTTCGCTCATCAGGAATCGGTAGTCGCGATTGGCAATTTTCATGCGGTACAAATTCTGCTCAGAGCTAGGCGGCTCGGCGGTTGAGAGCACAAAATGTACATCCCCTGCAATCAGTGCATCGAAATGGCGCTTCGGGATGGAGTCGATATCGACAATCATGTTCGGCGCTTCTTCACGGATACGCGAAACAATCGGTGGCAGTAAGAAAATTACCTGTGGAACCAAGCCGTAAAAACGGATCGTCCCGTTACTCTTTTCAGGTACAAATGACTGACCGTACATCAGCTTTTCTAGCCCGGTTAGAACGGTGTTCAAATCTTGCTTGATCACTTCGGCTTTTGGGGTCAATTCGTAGCCGTGTGCAGTGCGTACTAACAGCTCATCGTTGAACAAGTTTCTGAGTTTTTGTAAAGAGCGGCTCACCGACGGTTGGCTCATATTGAGCGATACCGCTGTGTTGGAAACATGCTTCTCTTCAAGTAGGTGTTTGAGAATAAACAATAAGTTCAAGTCGACTTGAGCTAAATTCATTTTTTGAATACTCACTATTCCGCTAATTCTGTTGCTGCATATAGACTATCTGCTAATGTGTCTGCAATCAATAATCATTCTTATTTGATTTTAATCAAATTAGTTATACCGCTTTACGACTAATCTCGCGCTCTATTTTTTAAAGCACTATTTGTTTTTTAAGGCACTAATGCGAGATTGCATCGCACCTTTTGGAAATCATTATGTTGGGTAAAACTTCTCTTCGCGTAGCAACGGGAGCTTTGCTGCTTGCATTGGCTCCTATTGGGGCAATGGCTAAAACCTACCAACACAGCTTGGGCACAGTAGACATTGATGGCGTTCCACAACGCGTCGTTGTTCTAGGCTACGGCAGTTTAGACTACATTGATGCTTTGGGTGTAACACCTGTCGGCATGCCAAAAACACTGTTGCCAAAATCACTAGAAAAATTCCAAATCGACTCGTTTGTGAATACGGGTAGCGTAAAAGAAGTGAACTTCGAGACGCTGTTTATGCTCAAGCCAGACCTGATCATTGCAGAAGGTCGCATGGCAGATATCTATAAAGATCTGAGCGACATCGCACCAACTTACATGTTCCGTATCGACACCACCGACTACTGGAAAACAACCCAAGAACACTGGCGCACGCTGGGTGACATCTTCGACAAAGAAGAACAAGCTGAGCAGTTAATCGAAGACGTTCAAGAGCAAATCGACCATCTTCACGCAAAAGTAGAAGAACAACCACGACGCGCACTGACGGTCTCAAACAGTGGTAACAGCTTGGCGATGTTTGGCACCAATAGCCGTTTCTCATTCGTGTATGAAGAAGCAGGCTTCGCGACTTCGACTTCTGAAAACGTGAAATCTGTACCACGCACTCACGGCAACCTGATTTCATTCGAATACATCGCTGATGCACAACCTGAAGTACTGCTTATTCTTGACCGCGAACAAGCCATCGGTCAGAGCAGTGGTAAAGCAAAACAGCTGTTCGACAACGATCTCGTGAAGTCGACACCAGCGGCGAAAAACAACCGCGTGCTGTTTATGGACCCAGCAGCTTGGTACTTAACCGCAGGTGGCTACCAATCGACGCAAACCATGATTAAAGAGCTGAACCAAGTCATTGCTGACTAGGGTCTGTTTATCTTTCGTGGTTAAATTTTGTTCGAGATAAAAGCGTTTTAATCGCGGCGAGTCGATTGAAGCCTAGTGGTTCTAAGTAAAATTGACTCAACAAAGAGTAAAACGCTTTTAGCCGAACCCTTTGGGCAGCGTTTGTAGGTGCTTTCTACTGCGTTATCGGCTTATCAGGTAAGATAGCTACATATCAAAGCCTCTGCCTTGTATAAAACACCTACAAATTGCTGCAAAAATCATCACGAAAGGTCAACAGACCCTTATAGATTCGGTTCCTGCTCACTCTAAAAGATGACCTTTCCCGCTTCACGGTGCGAAAGGTCATTGTTGTTTTTATCACCCTATAAATACACCATGAAATTACATCATATCTTGGCTTTTTTGTTGCTCGTCGTACTCGCCTGCGCCTCTTTGTTGGTTGGGGTGGCGAACGTTTCACTCTCGCAGATTTTGGCTGGTGACAGCCACAGTTTGAACATCTTGCTGGTTAGTCGCTTACCCCGCTTGCTTGCTATCGTCTTAGCCGGAGCAGGCTTGAGTATCGCTGGTTTGATCATGCAGCAGATCGTGCAAAACCGCTTTGCTGCCCCATCCACCACGGGCACCGTCGATTGGGCTATGTTCGGCTACATCGTCGCGCTGATTCTGTTTGCAGACATGAGCAGTTGGGTTCACCTGGTCACCATCTTCGCGTTTTCTGTGATTGGTACGGTGATCTTCGTGCGCTTCTTGCAACGTTTGAAGTTTAAGAACACCGTACTCGTCCCGCTGATCGGCATCATGTATGGCAACGTGGTGTCATCCATGACCACCTTTATTGCCTACAAGTACGACCTAGTACAGACTCTTGGTTCTTGGACTGTGGCTAACTTCGCCTCGGTATTGCGTGGTAACTACGAATTCTTATATCTCGCTCTTCCGGTCTCGGTTCTGGCTTACGCTTACGCTAACCGCTTTAGCGCGGCAAGTGTGGGTGAAAGCTTTGCAAAAAACATTGGTTTGAACTATCAACGCATCGTTCTGGTTGGTGTGATCCTTGTGGCTGTACTGTCGTCATCGGTGGTAATGATCGTCGGGATGATTCCGTTTCTCGGGCTTATCGTGCCAAACCTTGTGTCGCTGTTCATTGGCGACAACATGCGTCGTAACTTGCCTTGGACCGCATACGCAGGTGTGATTTTGGTGCTTACTTGCGACATTCTAGGTCGACTCATTATCTTCCCTTACGAGATTCCAATTTCGATGATCATCAGCATCTTGGGTGGCTCAATCTTCATTTACCTAGTTCTGAGAGACAAATCGAATGCGTGATTCTATGAAAGTAACGCTGCTGGCAATCGCGGCGGTTTTGATTTGTGCGGTGTTCATCGGTAAAGGCTTAACGCCAGATAACTACCAGTTCTTCTTGTCACGCCGCATCCCGAAAGTACTGGCGATTGTCTTGGCAGCAATGGCGATTGCGTCGTCGTCACTGATTTTCCAGACCATCACCAACAACCGAATCCTCACCCCTTCGATTCTGGGTTTCGATTCCATGTACGTGATGATTCAAGTGCTGCTTGTGGTGATGTTTGGGGGCTTGAGTGCTTTGGTCATCAACAGCAAACTCAACTTCGTGTTGTCGACTGGCATCATGATTGTGTGTGCGATGACTTTGTTCAGCTTCTACTTTCGTGGTCGTCAGCGCAATATCTTCACCCTTTTGTTGATTGGTATCGTGTTGAGTAGCTTGTTCAACAGTGTCACTGGTTTCTTCACCATGATCACCGACCCAGATGAGTTCACCTTCATCCAAAGTTCGATGTTCGCGAGCTTCAACAACATCAACAGTGAATTGGTGTACTGGTGTGTGGTTCCGATGCTGCTGTGTGGCGCGTACCTAATGCGTATTGCCCACAAATTAGACGTAATGTGGCTTGGTGTCGATAACGCGAAAAGCCTAGGTGTGGATACCCACAAACTGACCATGCAAGTCATGTTCATCATCACTTTGATGGTGTCTATCTCGACCGCATTGATTGGTCCAATCTTGTTCTTTGGCTTGATTGTCGTGGCTCTGACTCGCCAAATCTTCACTGGTTACCAACATCGCTTATTGATTGTAGCGAGCTCAGTACTGTCAGTTGTACTGCTGTCTGGCGGTCAATGGGTGGTTGAAAACCTGTTCGATTTCGATACCACCATCAGCGTTATTATCAACTTTATCGGCGGCGGCTACTTCTTGCTTCTGCTTATGAAAAACAAATTCGATTAAGGGTTTATCACATGATCCGTATTCAAGGTCTTAGCAAAAAATACAACGAAAAATACGTGGTAAAAAATGCCGATGCCCTTTTCCCTCTTGGTAAAGTAACCAGCATTATTGGTCCTAATGGCGCGGGTAAAAGTACCCTACTATCTATGGCGAGTCGTCTAACAGAAAGCGATGCTGGTAGCGTCGTGATTGGTGATAAGCCGCTTGACCAATGGAACACCGAAGACTTAGCAAAGCGCCTATCAGTGCTGCGCCAATCAAACAACATCAACATGCGCTTTACGGTGCGTGACTTGGTGGCGTTTGGTCGCTTCCCGTACTCGCAAGGTCGTCTGACAGAAGAAGATCACCGCATCATTGATGAATCAATGCAACATCTGGAAATCGACCATTTGAAAGATCGCTTTATCGACCAACTGTCGGGCGGGCAACGTCAAATGGCATTTATTGCTATGGTGGTGGCACAAGATACCGACTACATCTTCTTGGATGAGCCGCTGAATAACCTCGACATTAAACACTCCGTCGACATCATGAGTACGCTACGTAAGCTTGCGGAAATGAAGAACAAAGCTGTAGTAATCGTAATTCACGACATCAACTTTGCGTCTTGTTACTCTGACCACATTGTGGCGATGAAGCTCGGGGAAGTCATTAAAGCGGGCTTAGTTGAAGAAGTGATTGATGCCGACGTGCTGAGCGATATTTACGAGATTCCATTTATCGTGCAAGAGATTAACGGCAACCGTATTTCGTTGTACTACCGACGTTAACGTAACCAATTTGATTTCAAAGGCGGCCTCGTGTCGCCTTTTTTAATTTTGGTCAATGAAGAAGCATTAAACGCGGAAAAGCGGTGTGTCTCGGCGGCAATAATGATACTGTACTGAACAGTTTTATTTAGGCTGATTTAGTTATGCGCGCATCTACTGAAAAGAAAAGAACTCGAATCATCGAAGTCGCGACCGAACTGTTTATTGAACAGGGTTACAAGGACACGTCACTCGATCAAATCGTTTCAATTTGTGGTGGTTCAAAACAGACCCTGTATCGTTACTTTTCCAACAAAGAAGGGTTGTTTGTTGAAGTGCTCGCGCATAACACCAAGATCAGCCTAGAATCCGTTTTCCAACTGGCCGATAAACAGAATGAGCCACTAAGAGAAACCTTAGAAGACTTCGCTAAAAAGTATCTACGTGGCATTTGCTCTAACCCAATCTTATCGCTTTATCGCATCGTGTCTGCTGATTTTAATAAACACGACTCGGTTCCAAATCAGTTTTGGCAAACCGGACCACAGCGTATTCACCAATACTTAATTGAGTTTTTAAAAACCGACACCATTAGCCAGCAACTTAACATCGATGATGCCGATTTAGCCTGCGGGCAGCTACTCGCGCTGATCAAAATGGATTACCAGAACATGGCACTGATGGGCTTTGATTTCTTAAGCGATGAAGAATTGGATTCGCACACACAAAAAGCGGTGACGGCGTTCCTTAAACTTTATCAGCGTTAAGAACCTCAAAACTAAAAAACAAAGGGAGCACATTGGCTCCCTTTATTCTTTTACGGCTTAGTTACCGAGTTGTTTGGCTGGCTATTTGTTCTGTTTACCTAACCTCAGTGCGCTTCTTGTTTTGCGGCTAGCTTCTTACCAATCAACAAGATTGGCGCAAGCGCAAAAATAGACACAATAAACATCACCAACGAATTACTCAGCGCCAATGTCGTTGCTTGCTCCTTCACAACGGCACTAATCTGGCTCATGCCGAGCGCCGGATTAGGTAAGCGACCATGAGTTAGAATCGCGCCGCTCAACGCCTGCTCGTAAGCTACGAATACGTGATTAGAACCATCCAGAGTACGACCGATTTCGCCCGATGCTTGCGCGCTGTGGTTTTGAATCACACGAGAGAAAAACGCTCCGCCAATCACCCCGCCCATGGTTCGGAACAGATAGAAGTTAGCAATGCCTTCTAAGCGCTGCCCTACTTGGAAATACATCAACACCGCAATCGTCACCGACACGTTCAACAAGCCAACACCAAAACCGCGCAGCAGCATTGGGATAGGTAGTGACTCTGTACCAACAAAGCTTGGTAATTGGCTGAACTCATGCACCGACAGTAGAATCATCAGCACGCCAAAAGGCACCACAGCATCCGCCAGCGGACGGCGGAAGTAATACACCAATACACTTACCAGCATGCCGACCAACATGGCGTAAAACGATGGCAACTGCGCATAGCCCGCATTGAGGCTGTTATAGTGCATCGCCATTTTTAGGAAGTTAGCAAACAGCACCGTACTTGCCATCACGGCAAAGCCTGCAAGAAAGGCGTTGTACATAAACACGTTAGTCTTTAACTTGCCGTGCAATTGCATCGACGCAGTATCCAAATGGCGCGTTTTCACCAACTGATACACCACCAACAAAACCAGTGCTGCAGCGACAGAAGAAGCCTGTACAAACCAGTCTGAATCCAACCAGTTGTAGTAGCTGCCACGCATCAGTAGGAACACCACCAAACTCATCGTTAACGCGAGTACGAAGTAAACTGAAGCTGATGATTTTAGCTTAGCTTCAATCTCAATCGCCTGAGGTTTGTATACACCGATCATTACTAGAGCTGAAAAGTACAACCAAGCCGAGGCAACATTCAGAAACGACCAATCAAACTCTTCAACAATCTCAGCCACCAACCACGGGTAAGCGCCCATTGGTAACAGTGTTGAGAAGATCAGTGTCAGCGCAATAATCGCAGGCAACCAACTTTGCTCAAAAGTATTGAGTAGATAAAGGTTCACCACCACCAATAACATGCTCATGAAAAAGCCGCTTACTAACCAAGTCAGTGTGAACAACAACGCATGCTGACCAGTCCAATAGAGCGCAAGGTTTGTTCCCAAACCCACCAGCAATGAAGAGTGCAATGGCAATGACGTACCAAGCTTACGCACCATGATTGGGGTAAACATAAACCCCAATACTTGAGTGATCATAAAGCCGATTTTCACTAACTCGACTTCATCTGCAGACAAACCGGATGTGGCTGCCATCTCGTGGGACAACTCAGTAAACATCACTGAATTGATCCCAAAAGCCGCAATGGCGAACAGCGCAAAAATCAGCAATGGTGAACGTGTTTTCATGGCGATTAACCTTGCGTTGCGGTCTCAATCGACACTTCAGCCGACAAGCCAGGGTAGATGCGCTGTTTCAGCTCTTGTGGAATATCCAACTCGATACGCACTGGCACACGCTGAACTACTTTCACGAAATTACCAGTCGCATTTTGCGGTGGCAGTAAACTAAACTGCGCGCCTGTTGCTGGGGTTATGGAAGTTACACGACCATGCAATGGATGATCAGGGAACATGTCTAACACCACTTCCACGTCTTGCCCTTGTTCAACGTTTTCCAATTGAGTCTCTTTGAAGTTTGCCTCAATCCACACGTAATCCGGTACCATCACAATCAAACCCATGCCCGGTTGAACAAACTTACCCACTTGCACTTGTCTGTCTGCCACATAGCCATCAAAAGGCGCTCGAACGATAGTTCGCTCAAAGGCGATATTCACCAGTCTCAAGTTCGCTTCGGCTTGTTTGCGTTGCGCGGTTAGCTGCATCTTTTCTGTCACGAGCGCGTCAAGCTGCTTCTGTTCAGCGGCTAGCGCTAGCTTGGCAGTTTCAAGGTTGCTGTTCGCTTCAATAGAACGCGTTCTTTGCGCTTCAAATTGGTTTTTACTCACCGACTGCTTTTGTACCAAACGAGACAGACGTTTAAACTCCGCCGCTTGATGTTCCGCGTTGGCACTTGCACTGTGAATGCCCTGCTTCGCCTGCTCGATCTTTACCAACTGCATCTCAGTTTTGGTTTGATTTGCGGTCAGCGCTGCTTTTGCGACATCTAACGCCGACTTCGCGATTTCTTGATTGGCAATGAAATCTTCATCATCAATCGAAAACAGTGGCGCACCTTTGCTTACCCACTGGTTATCTTCGACAAAAAGTTGGCTTACCTGCCCACCGACTTCCGGAGAAATCGCCGTCACATCCGAGTGAACATAAGCGTTATCGGTAGTCACCGTATTAGGTTGGTATAACGCACAACCTGCAGCGAACAACGAACCAATAACAAGCGACAACGCAATGACTTTCTTCTTCATTTTTGAAACCCAACTTAATGATTTCCACAAACTGTACTGCACCGTACAGTTTTAGTAAAGATACATTTGATCATTTATGGAGGAGAAAGATCCATCCCACTGATTTTTATTGATCTTATTTGATGCCCACTTTTGAATGAAAGGGAGAGAATTGAAGTACATATATTGAGAAAAACAAAAAAGGCGACACTGGGGTCGCCTTTTGATTATGAAAAAATGCTTCGAGATTGAAGCCAGTGAATCACGCTTATTGCTGCGCTACCTTCACTTGTGGTTTCGTTGAACCGGTGTAATCAAAGTCGAACGTGATGCCATCTTTGGTTACATCCACCGCCATACCACCAACAAGTTGACCTTGAAGGCTCATCATCAGATCTTCTGGAACTGGTTCGCCAGAAACTTCAGATGCCGTTTCCATCACTTCCAATACACGCTCTGAGTCCAGAGTGAAGCTCAATAGACCATTCGCTGTTAGCGGTTGTGCCATCACCTTGTCACTTGCAGATGCTGCTGCATCACCGCTGTAAAGCGTCAAGTGACTGTCATTCAGACGAGCAAACACATCAATTGGCTTGCCAGCGTACGGTTCTAACAAACCACCAATATTCACAGGTTGGTTATCCGGTTGGATTTGGATTTGAGCGAGTTCAGGCACAAACATCTGCGCGGTTTGCAGCAACATGTTTGGATCGTCCGCAGAGATCGAGAAGATTGCGTCTAGCTGACCAAGCTCAGGACCGTATTGACCACTCATGTCTACATCAAGACCGAACATTTCCATGCTCAAGCCTTTCAGTCCATTCGCCATACCTGCACCCATGCTGATTGCTGGAGCTGGATTTTGACCACGCATATCTTGCTGCGCTTTGGTTAAAATTGAACATTGGTATTGAGGCGTAGTTAGATCGGTCCAGATCTTACCAATTGCTGGTGCAAGCGTGGCAACATCCAAGCCCAGCGCTACACTGAACATACTCTTCTCGCCGTTTGATTCCGCCAGTACGCCACGCATTGATTGCAGTGCTTCCAAAATCACTTGGTTTTTCGATTCAACCACTAGGCTACCATTAATGCGCGCCTTGCTGTCTTGGACTGAGTATTCACCAAATACCACCATTTGCGACCAGTTTTCTGCGATCTGAGTAAACTCGGTATGACACGCTGGCGTGCGAAGTTCATCCAACATTGGATCAGAACCCGCCGTGTTTAGTTGGCGAGCAAGGCGGTTACCATCCGTCGTAGTGAAACCTTTGATGACTTCACGAAAATCAACCAAGCCAAACGAGTTGTTGTTCGCACCGTATTTCGCTTTCAGCGCTTCCAAGCGACCAGAATCCGCAATGTTGTTCTTTGGCGATTCTAGACCAAATGCCATCTTAAGCGGGTTCTCAGCACCTAGCTCAGGAATATCCAACGTCACCGTCAGCACGTTGTTCACTACGCCCACAGCAAGACCAACACCCATTTGCGGATCTTGTGAGTCTGTTAGCTCATAGCGACGGAACTCAACCGTATCCAATTTCACGCTCTCGTGTTGAATGCCGGCTAATTTCTCTTGCTCATCTAAGCTTTTCCATAGTGATGCAGGAGTCTCAAGCTGCATCTTATAAACTGGAACAAAACCAAGCGTATAGATAATTGGGCTTACCATATCGCCAGTACCTAGGAAAGATTTGAGACTTTCAGGTGAAGAAGATGCCGCAACATAAGCATCGAAGAAGTTAACCGCAAACTCGAGACCTGGAGTCAACTCTTCTTCTACGAACAGATCAGCAAGAGGCGGCTGTTGTGTTCCACCGAAAGCAGTCATGTATTCGTAATGATTGAATGGTTCTGTTTGGTAAGTCAGAACAAGTGTATCTGCCGGAACTTGCGTAAGTAGCGAGTTTGAAGATTCACCTTGGGCAAGGTTGTTTTGGTACACATAAGCGGCACCACCAACTGCTGCGACCACTGCAGTAGCTAATAATAATTTTTTCACGACCAACTCCGTTGTCTTGGTTATATTTCCCCAAACCAACTAGCTGGTTTGAGAGAGCATTAAGCCTTCAATGAACGCTTTAACAAGATGAAAAATTTCATTTTTTGTTTCAGGCGTTTATTCGCGTGCAACGCCATCATAAACACCCAACCAGACTTATCAATTTCCCAAATGCTAAATTACTAAAATATCCAACATTTATAAGATAAAACGTGAAGTGAGTTAAATTGCTCAATCATACTATTGGTAATTTACTCAATCGAAAGGATAAGCTCCCCTTATCTCACTGACCAAAGCGGCGATAAGATTAAATCTACCCCCTAACTTTTATTGATTGTGTGAAAACAGATCACGATCTGACATTTTCATCAACATAATCAGTAGAAGCCGACGCACCTTTTCCTTAAAGTCTTGCTTTTCAACAAATAAACGGCAGAGCTACACCTAATTAAGCGCAATGAAAGACCAGCTAACGATTTCAATCTCCACCATTAACGGTTCCAAGCATTGGTACTTCAGTAAAACCATGCAACGCAACTTTAAAACTGGCGTAGTGGTGTTTGTACTGGCGTTAGCGGCGACTGCAATTTTGATAAACCACCTCTACTCACAAGTGGATGATGCGGTTCTTAAACAGGCAGAATTGACCGAACGTTCGCGTAGTATCGGGCAAGAACTCGATGATTTAAAAAATCTTAAATCCGAGTTAGAGAACGATCTCTCTGAACGAGAAGAACGCGTTCAACTCGTTTCTGAACGCTTAGGTGAGTTAGAAAAAGTGCTTGGTGTTGCCAAAGAGTCCTCCAGCGATAGTTTGGATGCGCGACTAGATACCGCAGCCATTACCTCACATGTACGTATGGCAATGCTTAATCAGATCCCTAACGGCTCGCCAGTAGGAAAGGCACGTTTTTCTTCTGGTTTTGGTAAACGCGTCCATCCCGTTACAAAGCAAGTCAAGATGCACCGAGGATTGGACTTTGCCGTAAACACTGGAACCAAGATTTACGCGCCAGCAGATGGCGTTGTTGAAGTTACTCGACGCAGTAAAAAAGGCTCGGGTAACTTCTTACGTTTACAACATTCATTCGGCTTTTCGAGCTCTTACTCGCACTTAACAGGGTTCAAAGTCAAAACCGGTGAGTTCGTCAAAAAAGGACAACTCATTGCAATCTCCGGCAACAGTGGGCTCTCTTCTGGTCCCCATCTTCATTATGAAGTGCGTTTTGTCGGACGAGCCCTAAACCCGAGGCCATTTGTCGATTGGAACCTCAATGATTTTGAAGACATCTTTACCAAGGAGCGAAGAATACGATGGGAATCTTTAATCAAAACCGTGGAACAACGAGTAGCCCAACAGCTTCAACTCTCATCGCCAAAGGCTGTACTGTTAGCGGAGAACTCAAAGTAGAAAGCGACATCCAGATTGATGGTATTGTTGAAGGTCAATTGCACGTCGAAGGCACCCTTGTGGTCGCAGAAAGTGGTCGCATCAAAGGCGACGTTTATGCGAAGCAACTTGTCATCAATGGCGTCCTTGATGGCAACTTCCATGCAGAGCACATTCAAGTGCTCGCAAAAGGTCGTGTTAGCGGCAAGATCTGGAGCAACAACTTGAGCATCGAACCGGGCGGTAAGTTCTTCGGTGAGGCAGCAGAGCTACCAGAAAAAGAAGTGGTGACGTTAAAAGACAAATCCACAGCAGTGAAAGGCGCCGCAAAAGCCGATAAGCCACAGGCGGTTAAAAGCGCTTAATAACAAACCAAAAGAGCACATTTAAGTGCTCTTTTTTGTTTATCCTCTTCATCACCTCTCCCACTCCTTCATATCGTTACGAACACAGCCTCGATAACGGATTCGCACTTGGCAGAAGCGAAGCCAGTACTTTTATTCGGGCAAAGTCAGCGGATTGTGAAACTTCATCCACATGCAAAAATATCGCTAGTAGATTTTCATTTCTCTCGACTATGATTCGCGCTCCTGTGTTTTGGTGATTATTTTAATGAGAATTTATACCGCTATTATCACGGCAGCACTCGCTGCAACAACACTTATCGCGCCTGCTCATGCGGACGATAAATTCACTTTGGGTCGTACCATTTTGCTTGAGCACGGTAACCTAGCAGCAAAAATCCCGATGATTGTTTGCCGCAATACCAACGCGATCAAAGTGAAAGCAGAGAAAGATATCGAACTACGAAAAGTGGTTGTACGATTCCAAAATGGTGACGAAAAAACCATTCGTTTCCATCGTGACCTTGATAAAGACAAAATGACAGATTGGCGTTACTTTGGTTACCGTCGCTGCGTAAAACATATCGAAGTTTACGGTAACTCAGAAGGCTCAAAGGCGGGCGTTCGCGTTTACGGCAAAGAGAAAAACGATTAAGTATCAGAGTGCGATCGTTCCTTTCATCGCAGACAAATACATAAAAAGACTCCCGCTTGGGAGTCTTTTTCGTTCTGTGACGAGTTTAAGCTGAGTGTTTATTGAGCGCTTTGTTTGATTGACTCAAACTTTTTCAACTGCTCTTGCTGGCGCTTCTCAAGCGTTGCTTTCTGTTCGTCAGTAAGCACATTGTAGATATCGTGCTGCGCTTTAAGTTGAGCAAGTTGTTTGTCCAACTGTTTTGCATTTGCTTGCTGAATCAGCTGTTTTGCTTTTGCTTCATCAAAGGATGATGCTTTAACCAGCTTCTCGAATTGTTTTGCACTCTCTTGAGCCGCTTTAGGATCTTGTTTGCCCGCTAATTCGCTGCTGAGCTTAATCTGGATGTCTTCAATTTTTGCTTGCTGCTCCGCAGTCATACTCTCTAAACCAAATGGTTTTGGTGCAACAGGCTGCGCTGGTGCGGATTCTGCGAATACATTCGCGCTGCTTAGTAGTAGAATCGTCGACAATAGGTAGCGTTTCATTGGGGGAACCTTCATTTACTGCTATTTGGAATTAGATGAGACTCAATCGATACCACATGGTTTCCTGTACCTAGTAAATATGAGGCATTCCTTCACAAAAATGATTTTCGATTGAAGCCCGAAGGAACCTTATACAATTCCAATAACTGCGTCGTCTTTTCTCGTGATCATTCGTCTTATACCCAAGTAACCTCGAGATGCTAGGTTCAGCGAGAATGACTTGGAAAGAGCTGGCTATTCCGCTGCGTTGTTTTCCTTGCTTTCGGTAAATAGGGAATTAATGACAGCGCTCTGAATCCTGTATCTTGAAGTCACTTGGATATAATCATTGTTTAACCCTAATTTAAGAGCTTATGTTTACCTTTAAACCCGCAATCATTGAGATTGATACCCATAAAATCGCTATTTCACCGGATGACCAGAACCTTGTTGATATCGCTCGTAAGGTCAGAGTGAATATCGCCGCACCGTGTTTAAAGAACAGACGTATCAAAGGCTGCTGCCATGTTTGTAAAGTAGAAGTGGATGGCCAGCCTCGCTACGCATGTAAGGTAAAACCCATGCCGGGCATGAAGGTGATCGTGCGTCGTGCTGATTTAGATGCGGCACGTAAAGAGGCAGCAAAAGCTTACAAGCAGAAGATTACAGCGCAAGAGTCTGCCGCCAATGAGCAAAACTGACTGAATACGGCGGCATTCAAAAATAAAAAGGGCGACCATGGAGTCGCCCTTTGCAAATTATGATTTTGGATTGAGGATGATCGTCGTGCGTTTCGCTTTGTTACCGAAGGCACGTTTTGCCAACGCTTTAACTTCTTCTAAAGTGACACTTTGCGCCGCTTTGTCGATATCAAGCAATACATCCAGTCCATAGTCATGAACAAGGTAACGCGTGTATGCCCAACTGCGTTGACCCGGACTGTCGTCGATGTCTTTCATTGCAACCACCAACTGTTTCTTCGCAATATCGACTTCTTTTTGAGTAATGTTCGTTGCCAAATCATCGATGATGTTGCCAAGCTGCGCATCCATTTTACTCACGTCTTTCGGATCGATTTGAGATTCAAAGAACCAGTCAGACACCATCTCTTCATCTTGCGTGATTGGGTAAATGCTTGGGCTGTAATCCAAACTTGCCTCTTCACGTAATTGATCAGTCACTCGTGCTGCCGCAATGCGTTGAAGTATGTCAATAACAACCGTTTCTTGCGCCGTTCTTGGCTGTTCATTGCCGTTCGTTAAACGCAATAAATACAACGACGATGGCTCGTGCCCTTCTGCCATTACCAAGCGTTTTTGCGCATTAGGATTAAAATCGATGTGGTAGTCCACGGCTTCACTTGGTTTTAGATCAATCGATGCAACGTACTTACGCAATAATGGCGTGATCTGCTCTGGGTCGATGTCTGCAACGATCACCATCTTGTAACCGCGGTTGTGGTTAAACAATGTCTCATGCAAAGCGAAAACTTGCTCTGATGTGACATCCTTAACCCCATCTGCAGCTAACAGAACTTGGCGACTGTTCGGAAGGTAAGCGTTTTCATTTGCCGCTTTGACCCACTTACCCATTGGTGATTCAAAGAACGCTCGACGCTGCTGAACAAACTCGCGTTTCACAGCGGCAAGTTGACGCTCGTCGACTTTAATTTCCGTCATGATGTTGTACAAACCATTTAGCGCACTCGCAAGGTGTGCTTTTGGCGCGATCACTTCTACACCATGATTGGTTGCACCCAAAATAGGAAACAGTGAAATATCCGTTTTACGCAAGTAGCTGTCGAGCTCAGAACCAGAAAAACCACCTAAGCCACTGCGTGCGGCTGCCATCGTTGCCACATCAAAGGCAGGGTACAACGACTTATCTAACGCCGCTTTACCACCTTGGCTTGCTAAATAAACGTATGCGCGATTGGCTGCTTTCTCGTCTTTTTGGAACCACACCTCAATGCCGTTCGATAGAGTGTAAACTTGGAATCCACCCTTCTCTTCACGCATTTTAGTGATCGTGCCTTCTTTGGTTGGTTGAATAAAACCATCCGTCTGCGCATACATGTTCAATGGCTTCTCACCAGCTTGTGCATATGCGGCGCTCAAGGCTGCAAATTGACCTGCAAACTGTGCTTTGTTTTCATTTTTACCCAGTCCAATTACAAAGTTTGCTGGTTCAGACAACAGCGCTTTCAGCTCATCATTGGCATGATCTAATGTGTTGCTGTCGATAAAGCTCGACAAGCTTTGCTCATACCCTTGCTTCGATTGGCTTACCGAATTGATTTCTAACTGGTAAGTACGCGCTTCGGCATAACCTGCTGGCTTACGTTTCGACCAATCTGAATCAAGGTTAGATAGCTCGCCATACCAACCAGACATCACACCATCAAGCTCTTGTTGTGTCACTCCGTAGTCGCGTAAAGACGTTAGCGTATTTAGGAAGATTTTCTGAATATTGTCACGACGCTCTGGCGCAAAAGAAACACCGGCAGACATGACACTGTGGTAGTTGGACGTGTAAGGCTGTGCATACGCGTATTGGAAAGATTCCGCCGCATCATTTAACACCGCAAGCAAACGTTGCTGGATAAGCTGAGCACTGACTTCGTCTTGCCATGCGCTATGTTGTTGAGCCAAGGTTTGGCGCATCACAGAATCACGGTCGATGATCAGGTGCAGACTTGGCGATTCCATTTGGCTGCTTGGCAGAATGCGATTGGCGTTATTCGCACGAATATCACGTCGCTTCTCAACCACAACGTCAGACGTGCTCTCCCAGTTTGAGAATTTTTTCTCGATAATCTTAGCGATCGAGTCCACATCAACATTACCTGTGATGATCAACTCTGCGTATTGCGGCTGATACCACTTGTCATAAAAGCGCTTTAAAGCGGGTGATGACGTATTTTCAATCGAGCTACGCGTACCAATTGGATCGTGCTCTGCGTAAGGCGTCCCCTCAATTGTGGCTTCGTACGCAGTGAAAGACAGCGGCTTATCATCCGGACGAGAACGTCGCCACTCTCCCAAAATCACGCCTTTCTCTTTTTCTACCTGCGTTGGGTCAAATTGAATGCCATCACCGATGTCACGCATCCACGTTAGCGCCTCATTCAGCTTGTCTGGATTGGCGAGATCCAATTTGTACGTCGTCTGCTGATAGGTTGTCGTGGCATTAATATCTGCACCAAAGCTGCCGCCTGATGCTTCAAACAGCTTTACAACATCATTGCCAGAAAAGTGCGTACTGCCATTGAACGCCATGTGCTCAATAAAATGAGCGTAGCCTTTTTGGCTGGCGTCCTCTTGGAAAGAGCCGACATTCATCATCAAACGTACTGAGACTTCTTCGTCTTGAGTCGGATAGATGTGGTACTTCATCCCATTGGCAAGTTGGTCGACATGCCAATTTGTATCGGCTTGGAGAGGTGTTGATTGGGGAGTCAGAGCGCACCCTGACAGTAATAATGCGGGTAATAACAACGTGCTACGCATAACTATTGTCCCTAACAATGAATAATTGAGGCAATATATCGATCACGTCATATGCTTGATATTTAATATGCAATATACGCCCTTATAGTAAGACTTTGATCACACTTTATAAAAACAAGAATCATTTACAAAGATGTAAATAACGGTTTGCTAATAAACAAGTTAGCGCAAAAAAGCAAAACAATTTGAACAAAATGTGTGCATTAGCATGAGTATGAATCAAATACGCGACACAGATCGGTATTTATTTTGAACACTAAAATATAATATCGGCGCGAAATACAAATTTTTATAAATAATAAGAGCCAATCATATCTATATGTTTAAGAACTTATCTTTGAAGAACAAGCTGGCGATCTCTGCCAGCGCTGCCATCATCCTCGGGGGAGTGTTGGTAGAGGGGCTGTCTTTCCGTGACTCTTTGCAACGACTTGACGTTGAAGTTGCACAGCGTTTAGAAAGCACAAGCGCATCTTACAACCAATATGTAAGTGACTGGATTCTATCCAAAGAACGAGCACTGACTTCACTATCACAAGACGCTAAAAAATCGGCAATCGTGACGCACCTAAAACAAGTTCGCGATTCTGCCAAGTTTGATAACGTCTTCTTAGCTTACCCAGACGGTTCGCAAGATAACGCAAACGGCGTTGTTCTACCGCCAGGTAACGATGACCCACGCAAATGGGGTTGGTATACCAATGCCATTGCTAATCCATCCAAAGTCTTTATGGATAACCCAACGGTTGCCGCCGCAACAGGCGCAAACGTGGTGTCTTTGGGTAAAGCGATACAGCTTCACGGTCAAACTTCAGTATTAGGTGCTGACGTAGAAATCGGCGATATCCTAAACAGCCTAAACCAAGTAATTTTACCGGGTGAAGGCTATATGTTCATTGCGAACGACCAAGGCAACATCTTCACTCACAACGACAGCAAACTGCTTAATCAACCTGTGAGCAAGCTTGGTTTGAGCAACAATGACATCGTTGCAGCAGCAAGATCTGGTCAGGATCGTACTGTGTCTATCCATGGTAAAGACTTTTTGGTTCACGCAAAAGCCATCGACGGCACCAAGCTAACCACAGTAACCGTTCTGGATAGTGATTCACTTGTCGCACCACTTTACGATGCCGTTTGGGGACAAATTATCGCTACGGCTATCGTTGTGATCATCTGTGTGGCGTTGTTTAACTTGCTGTGTAACATCCTGTTCCGCCCGCTTTACAACGTCTCTCATGCACTTTCGCAAATCGCTAACGGCAGTGGTGACTTAACTCAACGCATCAAAGTAGAAAACCGCGATGAGGTAGGTGAACTGGCAGAGAACTTCAACCAGTTCGTAGCGAGCCTTCAGCAGCTTATCGGTCATATTCGTCATCAAGCCGAAGACCTAAACCAACAGTCTGAGCTAAGCACTAAGCGTGCAAACCAATCGGTTGATGAGCTAAACCACCAGCAACAAGAAATCACGCTTGTGGCAACGGCAGTGACAGAAATGGCGTCTGCAACTCAAGAGATCGCCTCTCACGCTGAACAAACAGCGAAAGTAGCGCAAGATTCATCAGTAAGCACACAAAACGGTCACTCACTTGTGGTAAACACGAAAGACTCGATCAACAACTTGTCTTCTGAAGTGAACCAAGCAAGTGGTGTTATTAGTGAGCTAAACCAGCACGCACAAGACATCAATACCGTGCTGTCAACCATCCGTGATATTGCTGAGCAAACCAACCTACTTGCGTTGAACGCGGCAATCGAAGCGGCGCGCGCTGGTGAACAAGGTCGTGGATTTGCAGTCGTGGCTGATGAAGTTCGCGTACTATCGCAACGTACACACACTTCAACAGAAGAGATCAAATCCACCATCGAAACGCTGCAACGCACCACTCAACGCGCTGTGACCCTGATGGAGCGCAGTTCAGAACTGGCGATGGGTTCGGTAGAAGATGCCGACCGTGCTTCGCAAGCGTTGGATGAAATCAATTCAGCGGTTGCATTGATCAGCGACATGGCGACACAAATCGCTACAGCAGCAGAAGAGCAAACGCACGTGACCAACGAGATCACGCAGAATGTTACGTCCATCAAAGACGTGACCGATCACTTGGTGATTGGTGCAGAAGAATCCATGAACCAATCTTCTGAGCTGAAATCACAAGCTGAAGACCTCAACTCGAAAGTAGCGACATTTAAACTGGCGTAGTACTCGTTTCTAAGCTCAATATCAAACCCCGCCTAGCTGCGGGGTTTGTTTTTCCCACCGATACTTCTCTCTTAAATTGACCTCAAAGCCTTAAAAATCCGTACATATACCCAACCAGTATTTTCACCTACCGCCGAGAGCAAGCTTCATAGAAAGCGTGGTAGGACATCATTTAGGGAAACGGCTTTTCAACCTTATTCTGAATACGTTCGAAGAGGTGCGCTTATGAATCTTATGGACCTACCCAAAAAACGGGGGAAATGGAATCTCGAACTGTGCAAACAAAGCGCAGCACAATACAAAACTCGCACCGCATGGAGCGAAGGGAGCAAAGCGGCTTATAGTGCTGCTTATCGTAACGGTTGGCTAGACCAATGCTGTGCCCACATGCAACGCGTTGGCGTTAAGTGGACCTACGAAAAATGCGTACGCAGCGCTGCTCGATATAAAACCCGCTCTGAGTGGAACCAAGCGTGCAAAAGCGCCTACCATGCAGCTCGTAAAAATGGCTGGGTAGAAGATTGCTGCGCTCACATGCTTCCCTCTCGTACAGGTAAAAAATGGACCTTTGAAAACTGCGCGAAAAATGCCAAGAAGTACAATACCCGTTCTGATTGGCAACGCGGTTGCAGCGGTGCTTATAACGCAGCAAATCGTAATGGTTGGCTAGACGAATGCTGCACTCACATGAAGCCCATCGAACTGAAATGGGACTTCGCGGCGTGCCTCAAAAGCGCTCGAGCGTTTCGGACCCGGACAGAGTGGATCAGCGCGTGCAAAAGTGCGTATCAAGCGGCACGAAACCGAGGTTGGTTGGATCACTGCTGCGCTCATATGGGTGCGCCGAGAACGCAAAAGAAATGGACACTCGACGCCTGCATCAAAAGTGCTTCTGAATTCAAGACTCGAACCGCATGGCAAGAAGGCTGCAGTGGCGCTTACTTCGCAGCACACCGTAATGGATGGATGAAAAAGTGTTGCCAGCATATGCGCTCTGCTCGCGCCAAATGGACACTGAAAATCTGTAAGGGCAGTGCCTCTTACTTCTCGACCAAGAAAGATTGGCTTCGCTGCTGTCGAGGCGCATACAACGCCGCACATCGTAATGGATGGCTGGTCGAGTGCTGTTCACATATGAAGAGAGCAACCAGCTCGCGATTGTCTTTAAATCCAACCGTTTAACACAATAGCCGGTGGGCAACGTTTTTCGTGATCCTACTTCGCGTTTTAACCACATGAATCCCTTCGTTCGGCTGAGTTGGGATTCATTTCACAGTTTATTCATGAAGCGAACCTAGACTGAAAAAATCCATCGAACTCGTTCGACCTACAACAACGTTAGGCACGATAAAAACTAGGTACTACAGCACCTCTAGGACATTTCATGAAGAAGAACTTACTTGCTATTGCTCTTGGTAGCGTGATTGCGCTAACGGCTGCTCCATACTCCATTGCAGCAAACGATGCTGCTATCCAATCTTCAGCCGACTATTCACAGATCGTCACCAAGCGTCAGGTTGTCGACCAACTGCTCAACGACGCGGTAAAGGCATTCAAATCCCCTGCGCGTATCTCGCACGCTGGTTTTACCGCCAAAATGCCGAGCAACATGGAGATTGTTACCGACCGCTTACTAGAAGCCTACAAACTTGAGCCATACCGTACTGACCTGCTGATTTCTGCGGCAAACGCGCAGATCTACAACAAGAATGCAGATCGCGCGATTGAACTGTTCGAACAAGCCCTTTCGGTCGCACCAGACGATGTGGACTTGCACGCTTACTTAGCGGTATGGCAACGCTTTGAGGGCAACCAAGCGGAATCAGCGAAACACATGGCGACGCTCACGAAGCTCAATGCAGGTAAAGCGGCAGACATCCAACGCATCTTCGACACTGTAGACCGCGTGCTTGCCACGCCACTAAAAGAGAAAGCCGACAAAGGCAAGCTGGATGACAAAGGGGCGATCGTCACACTGGGATACGCACTGAATCCGGATGGTTCAATGCACCAAATCTTGGTTGAACGTTTGGAAACCACGCTAACCATGGCAAAAGCAAACCCAGACGCGTTGATCGTATTGACGGGCGGCGTACCAAAGAACCACAAAACCGAAGGCAAGTTAATGGCGGATTGGCTGATTGAAAAAGGCATCAGCAAAGATCGCATCATTGAAGAAAACTATGCCACCAGCACGGTAGGTAACGCCCTATTCAGCAGCTACGCATTGGCACGTCACAACATCAAGCACGCGACCATCATCAGCTCAGCGAGCCACGTGCGCCGTGGTCAAACGCTATTTGAAATCGCAAGCTGGCAAACTGGTCCACAAGGCATCACTTTCGACACCGTAAGTTACCCAGACAAACCGCTTAAAGACTTAGCCAAAGCCAGCGATGGCGAACTACTTGGTATTTATCGCGATGCACTGCGTACTTACGGCATGTGGAGCTACCGCTCTTACCCACTAGAGTCGCGTTAAGTATTCTCGCTTCATACCAATCAAAAAAAGCCTGCGTACTTGCAGGCTTTTTTGTCTTTGTACCGTGGTAAGACCCGCTTAAATCGCTTCGCCGTTTACCGTTACTGCTACATCAATGTTGCCACGAACTGCGTTTGAGTATGGGCAAACTTGGTGCGCAATGCGCGTTAGCTCTAGCGCTTGTTCTTGTGGCATATCTAGCTCTACCGCTAGGCTCACTGTTAGTGCGAAGCCGCCGTTGTCGTTCGGACCGATACCTACTTCCGCTGTTACGGGTACGCTTTTCAGGTCTACTTTACCTTCACGTGCTACGTGCAGAATCGCGTTAGAAAAACATGCCGAATAGCCTGCTGCGAACAGCTGTTCTGGGTTAGTTGCTGCGCCTGTGCCGCCCATTTCCTTCGGATATGACAGCTCTAGATCGAGAAGACCGTCATCTGTTTTTACTTGACCATTACGACCAGCCAAAGCGGTAGCTTGAGTTTTGTATAGAGTAGTCATGCGAGTATCCTTCTTAATTTAGGTTGCGCACAATTCAATTGCTCACAATCTTAGATCGAAGTAAAGATCGTTTGCAACTATATTGTGCACAATTTATTTTATAACTCTCTTTCTCTGTGAGCAGGTAGGCAACGCCAATGAGCCAGTGTTACACCGACAACACCATGACCGACGACGATAAACTCTTACTCGAAAACCAAGTTTGCTTCCCGCTCTACAGCGCAGCAAATGCAGTGATCCGAGCTTACCGCCCGTTGCTGGACGAGCTTGATCTGACTTATTCGCAGTACTTAGTGATGATGGTGCTGTGGGAAAAAGACGGTGCCAGTGTGAAAGAACTGGGATCACAACTGCATTTGGACTCAGGCACACTCACACCGCTGCTTAAACGCTTAGAAGCAAAAGGCTATGTAGAGCGTGGTCGCAGTGAAACCGATGAGCGCGTCCGCGTACTCAACCTCACCGAGCAAGGTCTTGCTCTCAGAGAACAAGCCAAGGCAGTGCCAAACGCCATGATGTGTAAAATCACATTAGAGCTGGATGAAATGATTATGCTGAAGAAGCTGTGTGGCAAAGTGCTCGACAATCTAAGCTAATCCTTTGAAATCTTGCCCACTGACGAAATAAGTGGGCGATGAGACGTTAAAGGTTGATTGAAATCATATTCAACTAGTGTCATTAATGTAAAACTCCGCGCGCTCAAGTTTGGGCATACATTTCGGAGTATTAAATGAAAAAGGCAGTATTCGTTCTTCTTGTTAGTTTCGGTATGGTTTCTGCGGCGTTTGCCCATTCTGGAGGCACCGATGCAAATGGCTGTCATACAAACAGTAAAACTGGTGAGTACCACTGTCACAACCGCAAATAATTCCGTTTGCATAATATGAGAAGGCGCGGCTTATCGCGCCTTTTTAAGCGGGAATCACACGTTATACCTCCATCCTCCCTCATCGTCCTTCTCAATCAACATTATCTATTATCGCTCTGCATTCACCTTCAATAAAACCTATCAAAGCAAACTCACCTACATCGGATATGCCTATCAAGTGAAATAGGAAATGGCTATCAATAGGATAGTTACAAGCGATTTTCCTTAAACACACTCCGATGAGAATATACTTTCCGAAAGCAACAACAGCTCAGCTTAAAACATTCAAAGGAAAGTAAATTATGATTAATACTCAAATCAAACCATTTGCAGCTACAGCGTACAAAAACGGCGAATTCGTTGAAGTAACAGAACAAGACGTTCTAGGTAAATGGGCAGTATTCTTCTTCTACCCAGCAGACTTTACGTTTGTATGTCCAACAGAACTGGGCGACCTAGCAGACCACTACGAAGAGCTACAAAAACGTGGCGTAGAAGTTTACTCAGTATCAACTGACACACACTTCACTCACAAAGCATGGCACGACAGCTCAGACACAATCGGTAAGATTCAGTACTACATGCTTGGCGACCAAACAGGCAACATCACAAACAACTTCGGTGTGATGCGTGAAGGTCAAGGTCTTGCAGACCGTGCAACATTCCTAATCGACCCAGAAGGTACTATCCAAGCAATGGAAATCACTGCTGAAGGTATCGGTCGTGACGCAGAAGACCTACTACGCAAAGTGAAAGCAGCTCAATACGTAGCAGCACACCCAGGCGAAGTTTGCCCAGCTAAATGGAAAGAAGGTGAAGAGACACTAGCTCCATCACTAGACCTAGTTGGCAAAATCTAAGCCACTGAAATTTAAGTTCTAATCAGTTCCCGATTTCCTTTTTCTGATTAGAACTGAATTAGAGAGCACTTCAGGTTAGATACCTTGACGACCTTCTGCCTGATTTGCTCTCTCCCCCTCAGGTTTTATCTACAGTAACCACTTTTTAGTTTTAATTAAGGTAGTAACAACTATGTTAGACCAAGCGATCCAACAACAACTCAAACAATATCTGGCTAATGTAAAAGAAGAAGTTCGTTTAGTGGTTAGTCTAGATGAAAGCAAAGCATCGAATGACATTTTGTCTCTAGCGAACCAAATCGCAGAGATGAGCGACCTAATCACCGTTGAACGTGACGACAACGCAAGCGCACGTAAACCAGTGATGGCGGTAACTAACCCAGCAAAAGGCACAGCACTACGCTTTGCAGGCTTGCCAATGGGTCACGAATTTACCTCTCTAGTATTGGCACTGCTTCACTCTGGCGGTCACCCAATCAAACTAGAACCGGAAGTGATTGAGCAAATCGCAGCACTAGACAAAGATCTAGACGTAGAAATCTTCATTTCACTGTCGTGCCAAAACTGTCCGGACGTGGTTCAAGCGTTCAACATGATGGCGGCGATCAACCCGAAAGTAAAAGCAACCATGATCGACGGTGGTTTGTTCCAAGATGAAGTGAAACAACGCGACATCATGGCAGTACCAAGTGTATTTGTGAATGGCGAGCTATTCGGTCAAGGTCGTATGTCTCTGACTGAAATCCTAAACAAAGTGGATGACGGCGCGAGCGAAAAAGCGGCAAAAGCACTGAGCGAAAAAGACCCATACGACGTACTTGTTGTCGGCGGTGGTCCTGGTGGTAGCGCTGCTGCTCTATACGCTGCTCGTAAAGGTATTCGTACTGGCGTTGTTGCTAAGCGTTTTGGTGGTCAGGTTATGGACACCATGGCAATCGAGAACTTCATTTCGGTAAAACGTACTGAAGGTCCAAAACTGGCAACTGATCTAGCAGAACACCTAAAAGAATACGATGTAGACGTAGTAACTGAGCAACAAGCTGAGAAGCTAATGGGCGCAGCACACACAGAAGATGGTTTGATTCACATCCAACTTGAAAGCGGCGCAACGCTGAAGAGTAAGAGTGTCATCCTAAGCCCTGGTGCACGCTGGCGTGAAATGAACGTTCCGGGTGAGCAAGAGTACCGCAACAAAGGTGTCGCGTACTGCCCACACTGTGACGGTCCACTGTTCAAAGGCAAGAAAACTGCGGTTATCGGTGGTGGTAACTCAGGCATCGAAGCTGCTATCGACCTTGCTGGTATCGTCGAACACGTAACGGTTCTTGAATTCGCAGACGTACTTCGCGCAGACCAAGTGCTTATCGACAAAGCGAATTCACTACCAAACGTAGACATCATCACGATGGCGCAAACTACTGAAGTTGTGGGCGACGGTACTCGCGTAACAAGTTTGAAGTACAAAGACCGCAACACAGACGAAATCAAAGAGATTGAACTGTCAGGTATCTTTGTTCAAATCGGTCTAGTACCAAACACAGAATGGCTAAAAGATTCAGAAGTAGCCCTATCTGAGCGCGGCGAAATCGAAGTCGGTAGCCGTGGCGATACTAGCCTAGAAGGTGTGTTCGCAGCCGGTGACGCAACAACCGTTCCTTACAAACAGATCATCATTGCGATGGGTGAAGGTGCAAAAGCAAGCTTAGGCGCATTTGACTACCTAATCCGTAAGCAAGGCTAATCTCCAAATTTCTTGGACACAAAGCGCACAGTGCTGTGTTTTCTTCCCCAGAAGGCCAATCGGGGCACTGTGTAGAACGGAGTGGCAAGAAATAAAAGCAAAAACCTAGAAGCCCAAAGACTTTGCCAGCAGCTACTACTGCTGGCTTTTTTTGGTTTGTGGCGAAAGCACTGAGCACACAACAAGAAAGAACAGCCCTCCCCCTTATATCAAACTCCGAAGCTCTCAAAGCAACGAGTTCAAAGGGGAGGAATTGGCCCTGCAATCGCGGAAAGTTCAATTCACAATGCAACATCACAACGCGCTGAAAATTGATTCTGAATACTCGCTTAGGCTCCTTCAGAATGACGCTGCTCGTTTAGCTCTCTTTCCGTCATTCCCGCGAACCTAGGTGAGACTGGGAATCTATTCACCACAAACTCGATCGAAATTGATTAGTAAGAACACGAACAAACAAAAGGTGAAAGAAGGTCGCAAGCACCTAACCCAACATTCAGATTCAAAGCACTAACCTCACCTAACCTCTCCTTGTATCAAACTCCGAAGCTCTCAACACTCCGTGTTCAAAGGGGAGGAACTGGTTCTACACTCGCGGATAATTCAATTCACAATGCAACAGCACAACGCGCTGAAAATTGATTCTGAATACTCGCTTAGGCTCCTTCAGAATGACGCTGTTCGTTTCATGCTCTCTCCCCGTCATTCCCGCGAACCTAGGTGAGACTGGGAATCTACTCACCGCAAGCTCGATCCAAATACTTAGCTAAAACACGAACGACTAAAAGGTAAACAAGGTCGCAAGCACCTAGCCCAACATTCAGCCTCAAACCACCAACCCCAACTAACCTCCCCTTGTATCAAACTCCAAAGATCTCAACACTCCGAGCTCAAAGGGGAGGGACTGGTCCTGCAATCGAGGATAGTTCAATTCACAATGCAACATCACAACGCGCTGAAAACAGATTCTGAATACTCGCTTAGGCTCCTTCAGAATGACGCTGTGCGCTTAGCGCTCTCTCCGTGTCATTCCCGCGAACCTAGGTGAGACTGGGAATCTACTCACCACAAACTCGATCGAAAATGATTAACAAGAACACAGACAAACAAAAGGTGAAAGAAGGTTGCAAGCACCTAACCCAACATTCAGCCTCAAACCAGCAACCCCACCTAACCTCCCCTTGTATCAAACTCCGAAGCTCTCAAAGCAACGAGTTCAAAGGGGAGGAACTGGCTCTGTATTCGCAGATAATTCAATTCACAATGCAACATCACAACGCGCTGAAAGTAGATTCTGAATAATCGCTTAGGCTCCTTCAGAATGACGCTGTTCGTTTAGCTCTCTCTTTCCGTCATTCCCGCGAACCTAGTGAGACTGGGAATCTACTCACCAAAAACTCGATCCAAATAATTAGCCAAAGCACTTACAATAAAAAATTCCAAAAAAGCTCTTTACCTCAACCTAACTTGAGGTTTTAGCATGTTCATCGTTGGCTAGGAAATGAAAGAAAGGAGCACACAATGATCCAACTAGAACATGTGAACTTAGTGGTAAAGGATATCCCAGAAATGCTGAAGTTTTATCAAGCGGCATTTCCGCATTGGTATGTACGTGATGAAGGTACTGGCGAATGGAGTGGAAAGCCGAGAAACTGGCTACACTTTGGCGATGAATACCAATACATTGCAATGAGCGACCACGGCGAAGGCAACAACCGAGAATTAAGTGGTCACCAAGTTGGTCTCGCACACTTCGCCTACGTGACTAATGACATCGACGGTGTGACAAAACGATTGATTGAAGCAGGTTATCCAATTGCCCAACCCGGCGCAAAAGAGCCATACCGTAAGAACATTTACTTTGTTGACCCAGCTGGCTTTGAAATCGAATTTGTAGAATACCTTATCGATGATCCAAAACTACGTAACTTAACGAGTTAATACCAAGTATAAAAAACGCCAGCAGGAATTCCTTGCTGGCGTTTCGTTTATCAAGGGGGCGTAATTGACGATGCTCGTATCTATTGAGAAAGAGACGGGCGGTAAGGCTCTTCTCGAACACCGTGTGAGAGCACTAACTTAATAATGAAGATTGGTGCTAACCATTCTAAACCAGTCGGAGCCGGGACTAATGTCGAAAGAATGATGGATAACATGACTGCAAGTAGCGCAACCGGACGTTGTAAATAAAGCGGCAGGAAGTGCAAAAACACAACCGATACCATCATCACGGCATACCAGAAAAACGCGTAAGACCAAGCGACATCAAAACATAACGGCACAGCAAACAATTGAAAGTGAATAGCAGGGAACAAGAATTTGCTGCCTACCAATTTGCCCATCCAAGTCAGCTCTAGTTTTTGGTCGGTATGTAGAAATCGCTTCATCGAGCCTAAAGAGTTCGTCAGAACACCTCCAATCATATCTAACGTGAGCAATGACGCGACAATAATTTGAAGCCAACTCCACTCCAAGGTTTGCCATGCAAAAAAGTAGAGGATCACTGGAGCAATAAACGCTGCGTAATTGGCGATCATGGATTCCGCTTTGGTTGCACCAAACCCAGTCGTGAAGTTGAACTTACCCTCACAATCCCAATTGATATGCGCATTCTTTATCGTAGTTTTACTCGTAGACATCATTCGATCCCCTTCATTTAAACGACTTATTCATTTCAAACCTTTTAAGACCACCTGGTCTATAAAAAGAATAATCGATCAAAACTTATCTTGTCAATTTTTTAGACCAACTGTACCAAAATAAAAATAAAGCCAGTTGAGTCTCCTCTACTGGCTTTATCTGTTTGTTGTCCAGACTGATCTATTTGTCGTCATCAACGCTGCTTGGCGAAGACTTGGGTCCAGTAATAGCGATAATTCGTCGATTGGTTCTCCACCATGGATGAGCCCATCTGGTCGAAGTCGGCGTTCATGATATTGAGGCAGTGCCCTTCACTCGATAGCCAAGAGTTCATTACCGCATCGATTGAACGTTGCCCTCTCGCGACATTCTCTCCTAACCTGCTCCAAGCATAACCTGTGGCATTGACGCGACTGGAAAGCGTGCTGCCATTTGATCCGGTATGGCTCATAAAATCACTGTTTGCCATATCGCTAGAGTGTCCATAAGCTGCGCTTTCTAAATCGTAACTCCAAGTAAGCGCTCCAACGGGAGGCATAGTTCTTGAGCCACATTGCTGAGTTTTAGATCGAGCATCGTTAACTGCGGCAAGCATTTGCTCGGCAAAAGTGGTGGCTGTAGGTGGTGTATCAGGGGATTGTGAGCCGCTGTCTGCAGGTGATGACGAATCTCCATCGCCACCGCATGCACTTAGAAGTAGCGCCAAAGTAGGCACTAAGATCTTTGTTGGCATTGTCTGTCCTTATCTGTTTGACGAAAGGCAAAAAACGCTTTCGATAACCAAGTTCAATAACCTAACAAAAACCAATAAAAGCACCATATGGTGCAAGGTGTTTTAACCAAATACTCACGCTACGCTTTCATAGCTCGAATTTGCTTACGACTGGAGATTCAATTCCATATCGATACGGTGCATATCGACACCCCAACCATCAGGGATGTAGTTCAGCTCTACGGCACCATATTTGGCAAAAAACGGCGCAGATAAATGACTTGCGGCGATTTTGATTTGGGGGATGTTCAACTGCTCAGCTCGGTGAATCGCTCGGCTCATAAATTCATGACCAATCTTCATGCCTTGCGCTTTTGGTGAGATTAAAATCCAGTTCAAGCTATGAAATGCCTGTGTTTTGCCACTCAAACCATAAGCACCAACGAGTTCACCATTTAGAAAGCACACTTCATAACCTTGTGGGTCACTATCAAGAAACTCCGCGTAATCCTCTCTTTCATTGATTGTGAAACAATGACAACGCTCTGAATCCTGCATCTTGAAGTCACTTGGGTATATTCTGGGCAGTTTTCATCGAAGATGCGCAGACAATCCTCTTTATCACTTGGTAGGAAGGCTCTGAAACTTATGTTGTTGGTCATAAAATTATCTCTTTAGAATCGATTCGTGCTTACTATGAGGGTATGTAAGACCTTACTAAATCTCTGTCGTCATGGTCAGGATTTCATTAATAAGGAACTGAGCTTTGTCGTTATCTAACTGGCGTTTGTGATAGATACCGACATTACCGATTTTACTGGTATCTGTGTGCAAACACTTCACGCCGTTTTTCTCCATCCAACCGTTCATCTTATCGCTGTAAGGCATAATAGCATTGGTCGTTTCGAGCAAATCCAAGCTAGCAAGCAGAGAACCGACTTCATAAACCACAGATGCAGTTTCATTGGATTGGTTGAAGATTTGATCGTACTCGAATGCGTTGTTGAGCACTGAGCTGTATCGAGAATGCCCCGGCGTTACGCGGATCAGTGGATAAGCAGACATCGCCTCGGATGGTGATTCCAAAAACATTTTGTCATTAAGTAGAGGGTGGTCTCGATGAACAAAGAAAGACTCTTGATCTTGGAACAGCGGTCTGAACACCACCGGCATAAGATCTTTCAATCCGCCGATTTCGTGACCAATAAATAAATCTATATCACCTTGAATCAGGTGCTGCATCAAAGAAAGGTTGTTGCCAAATTCAATATAGAGTGAGCTATGAGGATGCGCTTCTTGGTATTTGGTGATCCCATGTCGCACAAAAAGCTCCCACCACGCTTCACCAACACCGATCTTCAGTTTGCCATGTTCCCTTTGATGCATGTCTTGAATTTTGTGCATCAAATCGAGATGTTTTTCTTGCTGTTCCTCGACATAACGGAGAAACACTTGCCCGTATTCTGTCAGCTCTACGCCTTTAGAACGACGTATTAATAGCGATACACCCATATCGCTTTCTAGCTTCTTGATCGCCGTTGTCAGGGTTGGTTGTGTTACATGCAGCAGCTCAGACGCCTTCTTGATGTTTCCGGTTCTGGCTACGGTCAGAAAATATCGATTCACTCGATTCATCATCGCCCACTCATTTAGGTATCAATTTTTCCTATATCATAAGCAAAAAGTTCAATTTCTACTAGCGGGGAAAAGCCACTATATTTTGTCTTAGATTTTTGATTGAAAAGGCACAAATAACATGGAAAAAACGTGGTGGCATAATGCAGTCGTTTATCAGATTTACCCACGCAGTTTTTACGACTCCAACAATGATGGCATCGGTGATCTAAAAGGTGTCATCAGCAAACTGGATTACTTAAAAAACCTTGGCATCAACGTGATTTGGCTCTCTCCTGTTTACCAATCGCCAATGGATGACAATGGTTACGACATTTCAGACTATCAAGCCATCGCACGTGAGTTCGGCACCATGGAAGACATGGAGCAGCTATTCAAAGAAGCTGGCGAGCGTGATATCAAAATCGTTATGGATTTGGTGGTTAACCACACTTCGGATGAGCACCCTTGGTTCGTTTCTGCGCGTGAATCTAAGGATAGCCCGTACCGCGATTACTACATCTGGCGTGATGCAGACTCAGAAGGCAATCTACCAAATAACATCGAATCGATTTTTGGTGGCGATGCTTGGCAATGGGACGAGAAAACCGAGCAGTACTACTTCCACCTCTTTTCAAAACGCCAGCCAGATTTGAACTGGGAGAACCCGAAAGTTCATCAAGAAGTATTCAAGATGATGAACTGGTGGATTGAAAAAGGCATCGGCGGTTTCCGATTGGATGTGATTGATCTGATAGGAAAAGAAGTCGACAAAGGCATCACGGGCAATGGCGATCGCCTGCACCCGCTGCTGCAACAAATGAACAAAGAAACCTTCGGTGGCAAAGATGTATTAACGGTCGGTGAAACTTGGGGGGCAACGCCTGAGATCGCTAAGCTGTACAGCGCGCCAGAGCGTCATGAGCTGTCGATGGTGTTCCAATTTGAACACATTACCCTAACCTGGCAAGGTGGCGACAAATGGCAGCCGATTCCGCTCGACCTTAAAGAATTCAAAGACGTGCTAACCAAGTGGCAAGTCGAGCTGCAAGACACGGGTTGGAACTCCCTATTTTGGAACAACCACGATTTGCCTCGTGCTGTGTCGAAGTTTGGCAATGACAAAGCCTATCGAGTCGAGTCAGCCAAGATGCTAGCAACAACGCTGCACTTTTTGAAAGGCACGCCATACATCTATCAAGGCGAAGAGATTGGCATGACCAACGTGGCGTTCGACCAACTAAGCGATTACCGCGATATCGAAACGCGACAATTCTACGATGTGAAAACCGCTGCTGGTATCAGCCACGAGCACATGATGGATGCGATTCACAAGAACAGTCGTGATAACGCGCGTACACCAATGCACTGGAACGCATCAGAGCACGCGGGCTTTACCAGCGGAGCACCTTGGATTGCGGTCAACCCGAACTACCCACAGATTAACGTGGAAGCGGCGCTT
This sequence comes from Vibrio sp. L85, assembly GCF_963871815.1. Taxonomy (NCBI): domain Bacteria; kingdom Pseudomonadati; phylum Pseudomonadota; class Gammaproteobacteria; order Vibrionales; family Vibrionaceae; genus Vibrio; species Vibrio sp. L85. The sequence continues at coordinate 480,230 of NZ_CAWMYL010000244.1, read as the reverse complement.
AACGATTCGAGCTCGATCTTCTACCACTACAAAAAGCTCATTGAGCTGCGTAAACGTCATGAAATCATCGTCTACGGAAGCTTCACTCCAGTATGGCAAGAGCATCAACACGTGTTTGGCTACGTGCGCGAATACCAAGGTGAACTGTTGTTTATCGTGAGTAACTTCTCAGAGCACGAGCAAACACTGCAAGTTCCAACCCAATATCAAGCCGATCAGGTAGAGTGCTTAATCAGTAACTATGCGACGCCTTGCGCGATTGCAGCGACGATAACCCTCGCACCTTACGAGTCTTTCGCAGTCAAACTGAAATAACTTTTGGAGGATATGGGAGCCACGAGCTCCCTTAAATATCTATGAATTCCGCAGCGAACGTTTATCAAGTTTTCACCCGACTATTTGGCAACACCAACACCACCAATCAACCTTGGGGCACCATTGAGCAAAACGGCGTCGGTAAGTTCAGTGACTTTAACGAAAAGGCGCTCACTGTCATTCAACAGCTTGGCATTACGCATATTTGGTACACTGGAGTACCACACCATGCGGTGATCCGCGATTACAGTGCCATTGGCATTGAGAACGACCATCCAGCGGTGGTGAAAGGACGTGCAGGCTCGCCTTATGCGGTGAAAGATTATTACTCCGTGAATCCCGATTTGGCAGATGATCCAGCATATCGATTAGAAGAGTTTGAAGCCCTTATCGAGCGTACGCATGCGCACAACATGAAGATCATCATCGATATTGTGCCAAACCACGTTGCCAGACGTTACCAAGGTTTGAACAACCCTGTCGGTGTACGAGATTTTGGTGCCGATGACGATACGAACGTTGAGTACCATCGTGACAACAATTTCTATTACGTTCCTAATCAAGCGTTTGAGTTGCCTAACATTCCTGAGCAATTTTCCCCGCTAGGTGACCCGACGCTGATTAGGAACCTTTCTAATTTTGAAAAATTGCCTGCCTTTGAAGAGTTTCCCGCCAAATGGACCGGCAACGGCTCCAGGCTTGCTCAGCCGCAATTTGATGATTGGTATGAAACCGCCAAAATCAATTACGGCGTGCGCCCAGACGGCAGCAAAGATTTCCCAGAACTGCCAGCCGATTACGCAAACAAATCCCATGCTGAGCATTTGCAATTCTGGCAAGACAAAACGCTTCCAAACTCTTGGCACAAGTTCCGCGACATCGCGCTTTACTGGATAGAAAAAGGCGTCGATGGCTTCCGTTATGACATGGCGGAAATGGTGCCTGTCGAGTTTTGGAGCTTTATGAATTCCAGCATCAAAGCAGTCAATCCAGAGGCGTTTTTGATGGCAGAGGTGTATCAACCGCATCTCTATCGCGACTACATTCATCTCGGCAAGATGGACTATCTGTACGACAAAGTTGACCTCTATGATTGCCTCAAAGACGTGATGCACAGCAAACAGCATGTAAGCAAAATCAGTGAGATTCAAGAAAGCATGATGGATATTGAACACCACATGCTGCACTTCCTTGATAACCACGATGAGCAGCGTCTTGCCTCGCCTGAATTTGCTGGCAGTGCAGAGAACGGCTTGCCCGCTATGTTGATTTCTACCCTGCTTAGCACCTCACCAACCATGGTGTATTTCGGACAGGAAGTGGGAGAAGCAGGAAGAGAAAACGCAGGCTTTGGGCAACCAAGTCGTACCTCCATCTTTGATTACATCGGTGTCCCAGAACACCAAAAGTGGATGAATCATGGCAAGTTCGACGGGGGCTTGTTATCGCAACAACAGAAAGAAGTAAGAGCCTATTATCAACGCTTACTCAACTTAGCTTTGACCTCGCCAGCCAAAATGGGAGGTTACTTTGACCTGTATCCAAGTAATCAACAAGCCTTGGGGGAAGAGTCATTCTGCTTTGCTCGCTATTCGAGTCAGCAATTGATTTTGGCAGTCGCACGATTAAGGGGAGAACAACCTCAAAACATAGAGTTGGTCATGCCATCTGAGCTGATCAAAAAACTCGAACTGCGCGATGGCGAGTACATCTTAAAAGACGCTATGAATCGTCTTTCTCCACTCACCTTACGCGTCGAAAATGGTGTCGGTAAATGCCAACTGAATATCGAGCCACAGTGCGCTAGTGCTTTCACACTAGATATAGACACTTCCATCGCAGATTAAATTTGGCTACTGTTCACAAAAACAGTCAAAACCTTCCAAGTCCCTTCTCTACATCAACCACCGCAAAGCATTGGCTACTGGGTATCACCCAAGCCAATGCGCTTCCCCGATCACATTCCAACGCATTGATATAGAAAAATGTAATACCAACGACAAAGAAATCAATTTTAACCGCAGAGTGCATCCCCGTATTATCAAACCGTGAAACAACAGCTGACGTCCAGTCACTAGGTTTGAAACAAGGAATCTATCGCAATGAAACCTATTCTAAAAACACTTTCGCTTTGCACTTTATCTGTTCTTTTAGCGCCTTCTGTTTCTGCAATGCAGGAGGGTGAAATCATCATTTGGATCAACGGTGATAAGTCTTACCAAGGATTGAGCCAAATTGGTCAACAGTTCGAAGAAGATACGGGGATTAAGGTTAATGTTCAGCACCCGGATTCTCTAGAAGAAAAGTTCCAACAACACGCCGCGACAGGCGGTGGTCCTGACATCATCTTCTGGGCACACGACCGTTTTGGTGGCTACGCTCAAGCGGGCTTACTGCAAGAAGTGAAACCGAGCCAAGAGTTTAAAGATAAGCTTGTCGATTTCAGTTGGGATGCAGTCACTGTAGATGGCAAAATCTTTGGCTACCCTCTGGCTATCGAAGTCCCTTCTCTAATTTACAACAAAGACCTGTTGCCAAACCCACCTAAGAGTTGGGAAGAGCTGGAGTCCATCCACCAAGCGATGCAAAAACAAGGCAAGAAAGCGATCATGTGGGACGTGAAAAACGCTTACTTCACTTGGCCAATGATTTCAGCTGGCGGCGCTTATGCTTTTGGTAAAACAGCAGAAGGCTACGATGCTAAAGACACGGGTGTAAACAATGAAGCGGGTGTGGCTGGTCTGCAATTCCTTGTCGACATGGTCAACAAAGGCATCGTCGATCCAAATATGGATTACTCAGTATCCGAAGCGTCGTTCACCAAAGGTGAAGTGGCAATGACCATCAACGGTCCGTGGTCTTGGGGCAACCTAGACAAAATGGATGTGAACTACGGCGTTGCTGTGTTGCCAACCTTAAACGGCGGTAAAGGTAACCCATTCGTTGGCATTTTGAGTGCGGGTATTAACGCATCAAGCCCAAACAAAGATCTGGCTGTTGAGTTTCTAGAAAACTACCTATACCAAGACGCCGCATTGAAGATCATGGATGACGACAAGCCACTTGGTGCCGTGACACTAAAATCGTTCCAGAAAGTGCTGGAAAGTGACGAGCGCATTAAATCAACCATGATCAACGCAGAAAACGGCGAGATCATGCCGAACATCCCTCAAATGACGTCTTACTTCTTTGCAGAAGGTGCTGCTATCGATAACGCGATGCAAGGCAAGCAAACCGTGAAAGACGCCCTAGACACTGCAGCAAAACAAATTGTTCGCTAATTCTTTCATGTTCGTATTTGGCACAGTTCGCTGTGCCTTTTTTATTTTATGAGACTCTAGAATATGCCCCAATACCCAACGTTATATCTGAAAGGCACACTAAATGGTTGGGGGCTAGATACGCCTTTCCAGCCAATTGATGAGCACCAACTACAAGCTAGCGTAGTTTTCCCAGCCGATAGACACCAATTCAAAATCGCCGATTTGAATGGCAGCGAAGAATGGACGTTCGCCGCAGATGATATTAAAGCAGTGAATATCAGTTTGAATCAAAAGCTCTCGCTTATTCCAACTCAAGGCATTGGTAATGATTTGGTGTTTGAACCAAAACAATCAGGTCGTTATTTGCTGACGCTCGACTTCAGCACAGCGTCGCCAAGTCTAAGCGTCAAACCCGAAATGGCAGACACCGCCTCCTTACTCACTCAATTGAAATTCGATCATCTCATCACTTCGCAATCAGGCCCTATCCCCGCTAAATCATTGCCAAGCACAGCCAAAATCCTTCCGCTCGATGAGTTGTTCGAGGCGTTGGCGATCAAGAGCGAAACGCCTTTCCCATTTGTGTTTGGTGATAACCTCGACGGCTACTATGAAGGCACCACACACAGCGCTTTGGGCACGGCACGTTATCGCCATCATCAAGGTTGGTATTTAGGTGGTTTCGCCTCAAGCATTGGCAACGTATTCAACGACAAAACACAGGCGCAGTATGCCTGCTTAATGCCATATGGAATCGAGCATCATTATGAGAATGCCAGTAAAGATGGCTTGTCCTTGATTGCAGGGCAACGCCTTGCTGCACTGAATGTGGAATCCACCAGCAGCGAAATGTTGGCACTGTTTCCTGAACTCAACCTCAATCCATCGTACTGCCAAGTAGAAGCGTTGGAAGATTGCCTGCTTATCTCTGTCGATCCAGACATCTGCCCTGAAGGCTCGCTCTCGTTTATCGCGATCAGCGCAAACCAAAGCTTCCGAGCACAAACGCTCAATGAGAGAGATTCGAACGTCAGTGATAACGTTCTATCCGGCAGCCAAAACATTCAAATTAAGCTCAGTTCAGAGACCACAACGAACCGCTTCACTGCCTACTTTGCGTTCTCCAACAACAAAACCGATGCTATCCAACAAGCACAAAACGCAGCCCTCGAACATGCAGAGTTGAAACATCAAAACGCAGTATTTGAGTTTTTGACCAAGAACTATTTTTGGTGTGATGATCTGGAATACAACCGCGCCGTTATGTGGGCACGATTAGCCAGCCGAACCTTCGTTAATAAAGAGCTGGGTACCGGCATTTGGGCGGGGTTGCCATGGTTTAAAGACTGCTGGGGCAGAGACACCTTTATCGCGCTGCCCGGCACCAGTTTAGTAAATGGCGAGTTTGACGAAGCCCGCGACATCATCACCAACTTTGCTTCGATGCAGTTAGATGATCTGAAAGACAAAAATCATGGTCGAATTCCAAACCGTGTCACCAGCGAAACTAATATCATCTACAACACGACCGACGGCACACCGTGGATGATTCGCGAGATCTTCGAATACATTAACTACTCCGGTGATACACAGTTCGCCCAGCAAATGTTGCCCATCATAGAGCGCTTTATTGAAGGGGTTGAAAAGCACTACCTCGATGATGATGGCTTGATGCGACATCGCGATCCCGATACCTGGATGGACGCCAAGATCAACGGTCAGCTCCCATGGTCACCTCGTGGACCGAAAGCCAACGACATCGAAGCATTGTGGTTTGAGAGTCTACAAGTGGCAAACCAACTTGCAAAATGGAATGGTGACCACGCCTTAGCGGAACATTGCCAAACTTTGGCGAACAAAGTGAAAGCCAGCTTTATCGACAAGTTCTGGGATAGCGAATCCATGTGCTTAGCGGATCATCTCAAGCAAGACGATGTGAAAGACATCAGTATTCGCCCAAACCAGCTAATGACGTTGACCATTCCGACCAACCAAGCCTTAATTCCAGAGTATATTGGGCAGCACATTGTGAAGAACAGCGTCGAGCATCTGCTTTTCCCTTGGGGCATCTGCTCTTTGCAACAAGAGCACCCAGAATTCCACCCCTATCATGACAACCGCCCTGAGTATCACAAAGATGCGGCATACCATAATGGGACCATTTGGGGTTGGAACGCAGGCTTCACTGTGGGCGCACTTACCCGTTACCAGCAACAGGATTTAGCGTATCAACTGAGCAAAAACTTAGCCCATCAGATTTTATATCAGGGACATCGCGGCACCATGAGCGAAAACTTGGATGCTTACCAAGCGTCTGCGACGTCCGTCATTCAAAGCGGAACTTATGCTCAAGCGTGGTCAGTGTCGGAATTTGCTCGTAACACTCAGCAAGACTATCTCGGCTTTACGCCACAGCTCTCGCGCAACAACATCAAGCTTTGCCCAAGCTTACCATCAACTTGGAAACACCTAAGCGCTCGACTGCCGTTTGGTGATAACAACGCCCTGCATGTTGACGTCGAACAAGCTGAGAAAACCAAATTCTCATTTGAGTTTGAACGCCCTCAACCTGAAGTTCAGTTCATCGTGAAACTGCGCGGTCAGGAATATGAGGTCGGCATTGAAGCCGATGTGATTGACGGTTCAATTGAGATCGAATGGTACCCAGAATCCGGGCAAATGAAGTGTAATCGTGATGGTGTAAAAACCAGATTAAAACCATTAGCACCAGTTACTTTGTTGGAGGGATTAACCTTCACTCAACCTAACCCAGCACTATCGCACCGAGCGCTTGAGGAAGAGAACTACTTGCTCAACAAGCGTTCTGCAGAAAAGCTATGTATTGCTAGAGACTAAAAAAACTCAGAGGGCGCGAAAGCGCTCTCTGAGGTCCAAAACTAGACACTTTAATAATGGAGTTACTTGTTATCTACGGCGTCAACAAACACTTTCTGTGCGCCGTCGATACCCAATCGGTTGGCTTCTTCTAGCAGCGTCATCGCTTTTGATGTTTGGTTGTTCTTCACTGCTGCTCGAATAGATTCAAAATAATAGGCTCGTGTATCAGCATGAACACTCGTTGATGCCGATTTCGTGTTCGAACTTACTGCTGACGATGTTTGCATGGTTGCTGATGCTGGCGCTGACAATTTTACCGGAGCCACCACAACTGCCGCTTTCTGTGTCTCTGTGGTACGTGAAGGCGCGGCTAACGATAAGGTTTTGATCGCCACTTCCAAAGAGCCAAAAGCTTCATAAGTATATTTCGGGTCGGTCACCATCGGCATTGGCTGACCCAACTCCACAGCACGCTCTTTGGCAGGATGAGGAATTTGAATCGAATCACCTAGCTCGCTTTCATCAGTATAAACAATAAAGTAAGGCGTTTTCTCAACGTCGAGCGTAAAGCTCAGCTGGTATTGAGTGCGTGTAAGCATGCCCGTGGTTTCGATATCAAAGCTATCATGATCATTGATATTCACGATATTGAACGCTTTATCTAAAGTGATCAGCTTAGGCGCGAAAACCTCGCCATTGACCATATGGCTGGCAAGCTGAATATTCACTTTGCTTGAACGCGCTGGCAACTTAAACGCAGCAAAATAGCTGTTCCCTTCAGCGAAGCGACCTACCGGCGAATCCGCATTAATCGAAAACTCAATTTGCTCATTAGTGCCGAGCTCTAACCATGGAAATTCAGAGAAGTTATTGCAGCAAACTGCCGCTTCCGGCACCGATTGCAACGTCGTCGCTTCCAATGTTGGAGAAGCCGCACATGCGGTTAACGCCGAGCTCAACATGAGGGCAAGGATTACACGGTTTTTCTGCATGATTTATCTCTCTTTCTCAAGGTAAAACAGATCTGCTAAACAATCATTCAAAAGCAAACAAGGCAGCGCTATTCGCTGCCTTTTGCAAAGTGTGCTTAGAACCAAATTTCGGTGTGAACACCAATCACGGTTTCATTTTTACCATCCTCGATGCCAATCTGACGCGCGCTCGCTTCATCATCAGCGGTAATGTAGCTCACGTAAGGTTTGATTTGAGGACGACCAAAGTAGTCTGCGTTTACAGTAAACGCCGCCGCGAGTTCGATGTTGTAAATATCACTTTCGACATCATCCCCTGTACGTCCCCAGTAGCCTTCAGCCCCTTCTTCATGACCATAAGACGCCGTCATCTCAAGACGAAGGTTATCGTTCACTTTGTAAGAAGGACGGACAGCCACAAGGTAACGTTTTAAGTCATCAGCACCAAACAGTTGGTCGAGTGCACCGATATAGGTAATTTCAGAACCCATCTGCCAGTTTTCAGAGATGTTTAGCACACCGTAAGAAGTGAAGAATAGAGATTCAGCTTTATCGTCACCGCCAGACCAACCACCAAAGTTCACGCCACGGTTTTGCGCGACACCCTTACCGTAGGCAAGTGCGTTTTGCGTCCAACCGTCTAAGCCGTAGTAACTCGTGTTCAAAGTAATTGCAGCGCCAAAGCCATCATCTGAAGAATTGTCTTTTCCTTCTTGCTGCATGTATTTAAAGTCGAAATCTACGCTACCGAAGCCCACATCTACGCCATAGTAGTAGAAATCCAAAGTAGAAACGGTAGTGCGCTCAGCATTGGCTTTAACAATCTCACACGTCGACGCATTGCTGTTGTCTTCACACACCAACACATCTGGTGCGCCTGCATCTGGATCGGCAATCACGTACGCGATACCTGCGGTGTTGCCAGCGAGCTTAGTTTGAATACCGGCACCAACACCTGATGACTGCTTCCAGAACTCACCAGATAACAGACCAGACGCACGATTTAGGAAGCGTTGACCACCCCAAATCGAGGTGTCTTCCCCAAAGTAAGGCAGCGCACCGATTTCAACAAACGCTTCCTTCACTTCAAACTGTGCAGTGGTATTGTCTTTTTGGCTACCCGCAGAAGAGTAGGCATAAGAGTTGCCGTTGCCATATTCAGAGCGAACAACAAAGTCAGACCAAACACCGTTCGCGTGCTCAGTATGCTTTTTGATGATGAATTCAACTTGGTTGGTACTCTTACCGTGTGTACCTGCTGTTTTGTAATCTGGTTTGCCAAATTCAGTATCCACTGATTTGCCATCAACAGTTCTAAAGTTCATTGACGCATAGCCGAAGATTTCCCAACCATCAGCGATAACATCGGTACCATTTACTTTTTCAACAACGGGTGCGGCTTCATCACCAGCGATCACATCTAACGCCACTTCGGTCTCAGCAAAGATGGCACCTGTCATTAAAACAGATGTAATTGCGGCAGCCACTGCACTTACTTTTTTCATTCTAAACTCCGATACGGACAACTAAATTCGTGTGCTTCTCTTGCGGAAAGCATTGCTGTTTCTATGACGTATGATGGAGTGAAAAATAAGCGGCTAAAAATTGATTTAATTGACGATGATATTGCTATTTTTTATATCAGAGCGGTTTGAGATGGATTTTAAAAGCATTGATAGAATCAATTACAACGTAATGCGCGTTAAACGAACTAAGAATGATTCACGGTAAATAGTAAGGAAGATGAGAATTTGTGAACACTGCCAAATTTAGCGTTTTAAGCGCACGGCGGTTTTGAGATCACGATGCAGCACATATTTGCCCCGCCAAACACAACTTACGGAAATAAAGCAATATTACCGTCCCATTTCATAAGTCGTTACACAACTCGGGGCTTTAAGACTTTACATCTGGCGCAAGGAGTAGAACACTTCTCACAAAGTAAAACCCAAGCCGACATAGTAGAGTCAGTAAAATTATGAGTAACACCACGGCGAAAAAGTCGAATCCATTATTCGAAGTCCTGTTTAACGTCATCATCCCTTCCTTCATTTTGATGAAGTTCAGCGGTGAAGAACACCTAGGTACAGCAATGGCACTCGTTGTTGCCTTGGCGTTCCCATTGGTTTATGGCGGCATGGATCTTATCCGCAACAAGAAATTCAACTTCATTTCTGCACTTGGTTTTATCAGTGTGCTGTTAACCGGTGGTATTGGCTTGTTAGAGCTAGACACACGTTGGTTAGCGTTAAAAGAGGCGTTGATTCCAGGTCTGATAGGTATTGCAGTGTTAGGCTCAACCTTCACTCGTTATCCGCTAATGCAAAAGCTTGTATTGAACGATACCATCTTGAACCTACAACTGATTAACGAACGTTTAGAGCAGAATGGTAAAACGCAAGCATTTGAGCGTTGCCTGATGTCGTCGAACTATCTGTTCGCTAGCACCTTCGCTTTCTCATCTGCGATGAACTATTTTCTAGCAACTTGGATTGTGACTAGTCCATCGGGCACAGCGGCGTTCAATGAAGAGTTGGGTAAGCTAACCCTTTACAGCTACCCAATGATTGCTATCCCAAGTATGTTGATGATGTTTGGTATTTTCTACTACATCTGGCGTCAAGTTCGCGCGATGACGTCGCTAGAAACCGAGCAGATCTTCCATACCAAGTAATGCTTGTTGCACCTTGATAGGCAAAGTTAGATAAAAAGAACCCCGATAATTGATAACCAATTATCGGGGTTTTGTTTTTAAGAGTAATTTATCACTTAGAAGCTGTAAGCCACTGACGCTTTGAAGTTACGACCAGCTTCGTAGCTAGTGTACTTATCTGAACCCCAAGAAATACCAAAGCCTGTATGCTCTGCGTACTGCTTGTTGAATAGGTTGTCTACCGCTAGGTTAAGTGATAGGTCTTTTGCAAAATCTGGTACGTAAGCCGCCCATAGGTTGTGCGTTGCAAAACCTGCACGTTCAATCTTGTCACCATCTTCGTCTTTATAATCATTACCCGGAACGAAACGTGAGTCCCAGCCGAACACAAACTCGCTGGTTAGATCGTACTTGAAGCCCGCCTTAATGTTATGGATACCAGTTTTGTTCATGTGGCTCTTCTTCCCATTCTTCAGGCTCGTTTGCTCACCATCAGAGTATGAGTGGTTTGCGTAAAGCGCGAAGTCTTCAATGCTGTAGGTGAATACCGTCTCTACACCCCAAACTTCAACATCGTATTGGTTTACCAAAGTTGTGTTGTTTTTGGTTGGGTGCATTTGGTTATCTAGATCATACTGGTAAGCAGTAAAACCAAGGATTGCATCGTCTGCCATCAGCAAACCAGACATGTCGTAATCAAAGCCTGCTTCGTAGTTGTTACCCGTCATCGCTTTGGTATCAGACTGTTTAACATCGCTCGCCGCTTTCATGGTTAGCGTTTCTGGCAATGAAGCCCCTTTGAATAGACGACCGTAACCAATACGAAGTTTTAGGTTGTCTGTGGTTTGGTATTCACCTTGGAACTTAGGCGATAGCTGATCGTATTTACCTTTAAACACACCACCTAGCTCATGAACATCGTAACGAAGACCGGTTACGAAACGGAAGTCATTAATCTCAAACGCATCTTGAGCGTAAATACCATAAGCCGTTACAGTACCGCCATCCATGTCGTAGTTCTTCGTTTGACCTTGCTTTGAACCTGAGGTGTAGTGACCTAGACCAGAGTCGATCCACTGCTCCGCTTTGTAGCCTTCGAAGCCGTAAGTCAGCTCGTGTTCACCAACCCAAGAGATATTGCGGATATCACCACCAATGGTCGTCACGTTGTATTCGCGATCAGGAATTGATAGGTCACCATCTTTGGTGAATTCCCAAGCGCCGTTCACCTTCTTCCAATCGCCGTACTCTTCGACTAACGCGTCGCGTTCCATGTATTGACGGTTGTAGTACAAGTTAGTTTTTAGGTTAACCAAGTCGCTTCCATTATCGAAACGGTGCTCGAACGTCACGGTATCACGGTTAAGTGAGTTGTAGTTGTGATCATCATGCAGGTAAAGTGCGCCTGCTTTTTCACCTGATAGCTGACGCTTACCGCCATCTTGGTAGGTGTTAAAAGTAAGCTTAAATTCATTAGCATCGTTTGGAACGAAGACTAGCTTCACCAAGCCAGATTTCAGTTCACCTTGCTTTGAAGTCACGTCATCTTTACCAGGAATGTAAAGATCGCCGTCTTCTGAGTAGTTGATGATACCCATCAACTGAAGTTCATCATTCAACTGCGCGTAAACCGCAACATTCGTCGTGAAGCGCTCATAAGCCGTTTGATACCCCGTTTTAACGCGAGCACCGACGCTTTCGCCTTCCGAAAGTAGATCGCTGGGATCTTTCGTTTCGTATTTAAATGAGCCGTTAATCGCACCAGCACCAGACAGTGCTGAGTTACCACCTAGCGTGATTTCAGCTAACTTAAGCATCGCAGGATCGAACGTTTGGTCGCCCGAGTGGTGGAATAGCTGACCTTCTTGACGCGCACCATCAATGGTTACGACAGAGAATTTGTCTTCCATACCGCGAATGTAAACTTTACGAGAGTAACGAGCGTTACCGTCAACCGTAACACTCGGCATGGTGTTCAATACGTCTTTAATATCCGACGCTTGTTTGAGCTCTAACGTTTCAGCGTTAATCTCAGTTTGAACAAGTTGATCAAGGGCAGAACCGACAACAACAATATTTTCATCGGAAGCGTGAGCAGCAAAAGAGGCAATGGCAACGGTGATGGCTGCTGATAGTGACTTCAGTTTCATAATACTACTTATATTTTATAAACAACAACGTGGTGCGAAGCATAATACACAACATTAATGATAATTAATCTCATTTACATTCTTTACGTTAATGAGTGATTTATTTTTATTCAGAATGAACCAGGCATCGTCAGTAAATCACTCAGCAGAAAAGAGCAAAAAAGTGTGAGGAAGAGGGTGTTGGACGGTTTTGAGTAAAGTGAGAAGTAGATAACCTCCACGAATCTGCTTCCAGTGTTAGACTAAAACCACTCTCTTTCGCTTTGTGAAATATGATGCCATCTCGCCCAAAAACCTTTTATGAACAAGAAATCGATCGCGTGTACGGCGAGATGCCGTTGAGCCCGAAACAGTACCTCCTGATCAGGCAGTCCAAGGCATTTATGGAAAAGCATCACTCAGAAAACATCGAGCTAAACGACTTAGCCAAAGCGGCTTTTATGTCACGCTTTCACTATGTGCGGATTTTCAAACAGATGTATGGTGTCACGCCGCGAAGCTATTTAAGGGATATGCGGATTAAAAAAGCCAAAGTGCTGCTCAAGGAAGGTCACTCGATTACGGATACTTGTTTTCAGGTTGGTTATGAGAGCTTAACCACGTTTTCGAGTGTCTTTAGAAAGAGCACAGGTTACTCCCCCAAAGCGTTTCAAAAAATGTATAAAAGCAATCTAGAATAAGTTTTTGAGCCAAGCTTTCGCTATCTTTTACTTATTCCAAAACAGTAAAGGTGAATACCCGTGATCAGAATTTCCCTAACCAGCGTTCCTGTTAACGATCAAGATAGAGCTCTCGATTTCTATACCAATATCCTTGGTTTCATTAAAAAAGCAGAAGTACCAATTGGTGAGCACAAATGGCTAACAGTGGTCTCTCCACAAGAGCAATCTGGCGTGGAATTATTGTTAGAACCGATGGCATTTGGTCCAGCAAAAATATACCAAGACGCGTTGAAAGAAGCCGGAATCCCATGGACGTCGTTTGCGGTCGATGACCTGAATAAAGAATATGCAAGATTAACTGAGCTTGGCGTGCAGTTCTCAATTGAGCCACGAGAAGCAGGCACGGTCATGATTGCAGTACTTGACGATACCTGTGGCAACTACATCCAATTGATGCAAGAGCTTTAAAAGCGGCTCATGAGCGGATAGAAAGAACAGAGGTTATCAGGTAAGCACCAAAATCTGAGACCTCTTGTTTGTATAAAGCCCTACCGAAAAAGTGTGATTACACCAAGCAAAGATATGAAAGTGATCGTGTATTCGATATCCAACTCGATTAGCATGGATTTTTTAACATCCTGTCACATTTATAGAACCTATGTTTGGATTAAAACGAATCAAATCAGAAAATGAGCTGCTAAAGCAAGAATTAGCAGACCTCAAACAGAAGTACCAAACTGACGTTGCCGCTCTGGAAAATCAGCTCCAAGAGGCTCAGCAGCTTGTTCGCTCTGCTCAACAGGAACACCACAATAGTGATGAGTTGATGTCGAGCAGTTTGAAAGGTGGAGATATGCTCCAAACCATTCGAACAGAGATGGTGGAGAGTGCGCAATCTATGGCGCATGAAAACCAAGAGCTGCAACAACTAGATGAAATGTTTAAGCAAACTCATCAAGCTCTTGCTCGTCTTGATAACCGAGCCGTGAAGATCAGTACGCAAGCCTCACAAAGCATTGAATCTGTTCAAATATTAGATAAAACTGCCACTTCTATTTCCCTTCTTGTATCGACTATTCAAGAGATTTCTGACCAAACGAATTTGTTGGCATTAAATGCAGCGATTGAAGCAGCACGAGCCGGCGAAGCAGGCCGCGGATTTGCCGTGGTGGCAGATGAGGTAAGAAACCTTGCCGGCAAAGCCAGCGAAGCCAGTGAGCAGATTGATTCTTTGGTGAACCAAGTACTAACGCAAGTGAACGCGATTAAAACCTCGATTGATGAAAACCAAACTTGTGCAGAGGAAGTGTCTGCCTCTTCTGCGCAGATTGGTTCTATTGTCAACGAAGTGGTCGTGAAATCGGAACACATGCAACAGGTGATCCATATTGCTTCCACACGCGCTTTCTTGGATACGGTCAAACTCGACCACGCTATTTGGAAGAACAATATCTATCGTCTCCTACAAAAAGGCGCGTTTGGTGAAACCGTTAATAGCCACTCTGAGTGTCGCTTGGGTCAGTGGTACTACCGTGGCGATGGCAAGGCTTACAGCCACTTAAGAAGCTATGCATTACTTGAAGAACCACACAAGGGCGTGCATGACGGTGGACGTGAAGCGATGAGCCAAGCCAAATCTGGCAACATGGCAGGCATGGTGACTGCAATTAACGCCATGGAAGACGCCAGCGAACAAGTCGTAGTGCAAATCGATCGCCTAATGGATGAAATCATCGCGAGTTAAAGGCACCTCAATTGCTCTTGGCTAGAACACAAAAGGGATGGTGAATGCCATCCCTTTTTTATTCTTCAATTTACCCAGTAACCTCAAGGTGTTTGAATATAGTTACTATATGGTCAGAATGATTTTGCCTTGCAGCGTGACCGACTCATCTTCTATCAGCTCGAAGGCGCGCTGGAACTGTTCTAACGGAAGGTAGCAATCCACATCGAGTTGTATTTGGTGTTCCATAAAGTGTTCTAGCATCTCGGCAAAGACTTGTTTGCGAACGGTCTTACCAACCGACTCTTCCCAATAGCGCAAAAAGAACGTACTGAAGTCGATATTGTTTTGCTTCATACAAGCGAAGAAAGCTGGCTCATAAGGGGTGAGTGAAAGCGTTCCATAATTGATGTATATTCCCGAATTACGCACAATTTGGATGAGTTCTGTACCCAAATTGCCGCCAATGGCATCGAATGCAACATTGGGTTGAGGTAACTCTCGGGCATCAATTTGAGATTGCAGATCTTGCTTGCTATCTAACACTGCAATGGAATCGTATGGATAACGCTCTGGCGCGGAGCTTATCGCAATCAAAGTAAATCCAAGTGAGTGCGATAACTGAGCGAAGATCTTACCAATCGCAGAATTGCCCGCGTTGATGATTACCACGTCATCTTTACCTAACTTGGCAACGTAAGTGGTGATCACCCAAGCCGTCAGGGCATTGATATACAACTGGCAAGCGTAGCCATTCTCAAGCTCTTCCGGCACTGCAAAGACATTCTCCGCAAGCGCATCGGCATAGCTTTGCCAAGTCCCGCTTTGTGCCACCAGCACCTTTTGCCCGATGTGAAATTCGGTTGGGTGCGGCTCGTTTATCTCAACCACACGCCCTACCGCTTCAAAGCCTGGGACTCGCGGCGGTACATGGGTGCGACGATACTGCCCTACTCCCTGAATCGACAATCGGTCACTTGGGTTAATGTTTGTGGCTTCGATTTGCACGCGCACTTTGCCCAAAGCGAGTGGCTCTAGCTCAACATGCTCCAACACCAATGACACACTTGGCGAGCCAAAGCTCAGTTGATTAACGCGAGTGTTTGTCTTATGCGAGTTGGTCTTGGTTAAGCTCATTTGGATACCACGGGACTGCTAGAGGAAGTATGACGCGCCATAGCGAAACGGGTATATAACGTTTTCTCGGCGCGCGCGTCAAATTGGATAAGAGCTTAAACGGGCTGACTCAGCATAAACACTACCACTAAAGCGAGACTGCTGCCCATGCATCGGTTTACCCACACCACCTTTTGTGGTGACTGAATAAAGCGGTTCAATACGGTGCCAAAGTACGCCCACGCAAACATCCCCAGCACACCAGTCCCTACCATCACGCTGATAATGATCACCACTTGATTCAGGTAATCATTGTTTGGCGAGATAAATTGAGAGAACACTGTCAGCGATGCAACCCAACTTTTGGGATTTAGAATTTGCACCCAAACGCCAGATAAAAAGCCGGACTTTTTTGCATTCGAATCATTGTCGAGTTCCATCGTAGCAATCGACCATGCGAGATACAGCAGGTAGGCCGCGCCAATCCACTTTAATGCCGTGTACAAATCTGGGTAAAGGGTAAACAAACTGACAAGCCCCACACTTGCACCAACCAACATGATGATCACCCCGACTGCATTGCCCAATACAAACGGCACGGTCGCAGAAAACCCATATCGGCTTGAAATACCTAACAGCGCGACGTTACCTGCTCCCGGCGTTAAAGAAATAGAAACGGCAAACAACAAAAATGCCGCTAGCAATTGAGCACTCATGCACTCTCTCCCAAAAAGTAATCAACGAATATGGGAAACAGTTTAACGATTTGGGTAGAAAGAAAATTGCTATCTGCGCTACGATAAAAGTCAATTTGAGCAGACTATTTCTAAAACAATTATGAAAAAGAAAGAATCCACCAACTTTGAATTGGATAGTACCGATTTCGCCATCCTTGACCATATTCAGAAAGATGGTCGCATGAGCAATTCTAAGCTTGCCGAGACCGTCAACCTGAGTGAAACACCCTGCTGGCGACGCTGGAAGAAAATGGAAGAGGAAGGTTACATTGAGGGTTACGCTGCAAAGCTGAACCGTAAAAAACTCGGTTTCCAAGTTTCTGGTTTTACTCTGGTTACCCTCGGCAGTCATGAGGTAGAAAACACCACGCCTTTTGAAGACTTTGTCGCAGAAACCGATTGGATCTTAATGTGTCACTGCATTGCAGGCAGCGCGGATTATATGGTGCAAGTGGTGGCTCGAGACTTAGACGAATACTTTGACCACATCAGTGCTATTCGCCGCGTGAAAGGCATCAGCGCCATTCAATCTAACGTCTCCGTAAAGGAAATTAAGAGTACTTTCCAGTTACCGTTAGAGTAGTGTGATGGACGAGACTGATTTCGTGGGCAAGATTGGACTCACTATCCCCGTCGACCATTCACGCGAAACTGTTGTGGGGTGACATCAAAATAGGCTTTAAATGCTTTGATGTAGGAAGAGTCATTTTGATACCCCACTTTATCGGCAATGCTTTGGATGGAGAGCTCTTCGTCCAGCAAAGAGAGCGAATAAATCAGCCGAATTTGTTGTCGCCAAAGTTGAAACGAGGTGTTGAACTCTTTGGAGAATAAGCGCGACAAAGTTCGCTCGGATGCACCGACTTTCTCTCCCCACTGTTTGAGTGACCAATCCAATGCTGGCGTGTCGGTCAGCGCTTCAAAAATCAGCTTTAAGCGTCTGTCTTCAGGCAGCAGTAACTGAAAGGTCTGCACGTTGTCTTTCATGATTTGATCGTGCAGTACGCCTAGCAAGCGCGATACTTCCTCATCACTGACGAACCCTTCGCATTGACGACGTATTTCCTGTAGCAGCTCGTTCAAGAAAGGAGTGAGAGTGATGGTTCTAACTTGATGCTCGTACTCAGTACCGAACTTAGGGTTTAGATAGATACCGACAAATGTCGTATGGCTTAGTGCGATGGATTCATGTTGAATACCCGCAGGTACAAACAGCGCAGAGGTATGAGGCACAAGGTGTTGGTAGTGCTCGGTTTTGGTTTGCAATAGCCCTTTGATCGGGAAAATGACTTGATGCCACGTGTGTTGGTGCAGCGCATCAATGTAACCTTTCGGCATGTCGATGGTCTTAACCAGTGCCGGTGAGTGGGGATTGGCAGCCATCATCTCATTGGAGGTCATGACACCGGAGTGAGAATCGATTTGGCGGATTGGCATCATTAACTGTCCTTACATCCCTACTCTGACACAAGCTCACTAGGCTATCATGCTCGTCAAAGTGAATGAAGCCGTGAGGTGCGACGTATGCGATATCAAGTTGAAATATCCAAAGAAAACCAACTCTTATTCAAAGTCGATATTGATAACATCAAGCAAGACAAGTGCGAAGCATCGCTCGAAACCGTGTTGACCAAGTTTCCTAAAACGGAAGGTTATCAACGACATGTGTTGGTTTCAGATAGCGAAACGCGTTACTTAAAAAGCACAGAAAAGCGCATTGAAGTACTGGCAGCGATTCCGGTATTCAAATCATTGGGTGAGCGATAACGTGACTTTGTGTCACACCGTTTGGCAAATCAGTTTTAGCGATAAGGAAAGAATATGAAGAAGTTAGGCGTAGTTAACAGCGTATTAGCAGGTAAAACCGTTGCCTTTGCACATGGTGCGAAAAGTGCGATTAACAAGCAGGTTCTACCTCAGCGTCAGCACGCAACAGAACTGGGTTTTACCAACGACGAACAAGGCGATCCGCGCTTTCATGGTGGGATTCAAAAAGCCCTTCATATTTACCCAAGCGAGCACTATCCGATTTGGCAACAAGAGTTGGGCGACAAAGCGATTTTCCAATCAGCTGGCGCGTTCGGCGAGAACTTAAGCTCAAGCGGCGTAACAGAAGCGTCCATTTGCCTGAAAGATAAAATCCGCATCGGCTCAACCTTGCTGGAAGTATCCCAAGGGCGCATGCCTTGCTGGAAACTCAACGTCCGCTTCGAGCAAAACGACATGGCGAGAAGACTGCAAGACACGCTTCGAACAGGCTGGTACTTCCGAGTGCTACAAGAGGGCGATATCGGTGCAGGTGACGAGATTATTCTGTGCGAAAGACCTTACCCAGACTGGTCATTGGCTCGCATCATGGGCGCAGTATTTACTGGTTGCCTAGATAAAACAGAGCTAAGCCAACTGGCGGAACTTCCATTAGTTGAATCTTGGGGCAAGCTTGTTGAGCGCCGCCTAGAAACCGGTGAAGTCGAAGATTGGGAAATGCGTTTGGTTGGTCCGACTGCGGGTTAATTCCCGTTTTGACTCCCTGAGAGAAGGAAGCGTATCCCTTCCAATATTAGCCCCACTACCAAGTCAGTGGGGCTTTTGCTTTTTAGCCGTTCAATACAGCAAATCTGTATTTAAGCTGGAGCTTAGCAATTAACAAAGGTTAATGAATCCCGTACAAATACTCTTTATGTTGTACCCAAAATAATACAAGGGGAAGCATGATGCTCGAGTGGAGAATTAAGAAATTCGCAGACCTGTCTGTTCAAGAGCTTTACGATTTTTTGCAGCAAAGAGTCAATATTTTCATCGTAGACATGAACACGCCATACAGCGATTTGGATGGTAAAGATAACCATCCCGACACCTACCACGTGATGGGGTATGATAACGAACGTCTGGTGGCTTATAGTCGTATTATGCCTCCGAAACTCGGATATCCCGTTGACGTTTTACCCTTGCTGAACTCTGATGCCAATGACGTGTGTATCGGTCGCGTTATCGTCGCAGAAGATTACAGAGGGAAAAACATCGGCAACCAATTGATGCAAGTGAGCTTCGATACCACAAGGAAGATCTACCCGAACGACAGCATTTTTATATCCGCACAAGCGCACTTGAAAGACTACTACGGCAAGTTCGGCTTCGATGTTGTCACCGATAGCTACTTGGAAGACGGATGCACTATGTTGGGTCTTAGACACATTCCGAAAGTTATCTGCTCAGCATAAAACCATTCATCATCCTATACGTTCACTTATAACGCTATTAGGCGTTTTATCTCAAAGCCAAAACCGTCATCACTTTGCTCTGTATCGTGTATTGAAACAAAGCAAAGGAGAAAGGCAATGAGCGGACAGTTAGTAAGATTGGTTTTAAGATGGATGCATATATTGTGTGCGCTGTTGGTGGGTGCAGCGCTTTATTCACCGCTGAAGGCAAATGAAATGTTCATGACTTTAACGTTATTTGTACTTGTTCCCGTCGTTGCTATCACAGGCGTTATGATGTGGAAGCAAGGGAAAGTCATGAAGTACCTTCACCGCAAAACCAGTTAAACCATCTCAACGGCAATAGAGATCATCTATACCAATGTCTCAACCATGCCTTCACAGCGGGCATGGTTCTACTTCTTAGCGTTTTTTAAGCGAAACCATACATTTCTTAAAGTCATCATTACACTTCCATACGCTCTGCTGATAGAGGGTTACAATTTTATTTTGTACAGTGTTCAAAACCAAACAACTGGGACAGAACAATGAACAAAACAATTATTGCATTATTAACGTTGACGGCTGCAGGCACGGCAACAGCGGGTGATACTTACATTCGTAACGGTAACATCTACAACAACGAAGGTGGCTGGATGGTCGAAGCTGGCGTAGTACAAGCGAGCGATCTTTTCAAAGACCAAAAACACAACACTGCGCCAGTTCTAAACGGTGGCTACCATGGTGAAGACTTCAACGCTGATTTAGGCGGTATTAACTACCGTTTCCTAGGTGACAACGATGAACTACTTAACATGAGTGCTTACGCGGTAGGTAGCGGTGTACCTCGTGATAGCGATGTAGCGAAAAGCCTAAAAGGTACGAAACGACGTGATATCGCGATCGATCTAGGTTTGAACGCAGATTTCAGACTTGATCCAAACAACGTGATCTCAACTTACCTACAACATGATGTATCAGGTGCTTACAAAGGCTTCCAAGGTGGTGCTACTTACTTCCATATCATGAATATCGGTAATGTTGATTTCGTACCATTTGCGAGCGTGTCTTACCAAAGCAAAGATTACGTTGATTACTACTTCGGTGTAACAGACAAAGAAGCACGTGCAAACCGCAAAGCATACAAAGGCGATGCAACCGTAAACTACGGTTTAGGTTACAAACTGGTAGTGCCAATCACTGAGCACTGGCAAATCAGCCAAGTATCACAATACACTCGTCTAGGTAGTGGCATCAGCGATTCTTCTATCGTAGACAGTGCAAACCAATGGGCAGTAGGCGCGACAGTTTCTTACAACTTCTAAGCATTACCCCTATTTAGACACACACTCCATTTAATTAAAAAGCCATCATTACGATGGCTTTTTTATTTGGTTTTGCTCATTTAGCTTTAGGCGCTTGACGTTTCGGCTTACCTTGAAACTGCTTAATGCTCTTTTTGGCATTGGTTCGGCGATTGGCTTTTTTATCACGTGGGGCGCGCTTGCTTTCGCCTGTTGATGGCTTATCCGTTACAGGGAAACCTTCAAGGTCTTGCGTTGGCAATTCACGTTGCGTCAAGTTACGGATCGCTGTAAGCGCTTCGGTTTCTCCATGGCAGACCAGCGACATTGCGACGCCTTGCTCGCCAGCACGCGCTGTGCGCCCAACTCGGTGAACGTATGTTTCCGCATGCATTGGCAATTCAAAGTTAATTACTACTGGTAGTTGCTCGATGTGAATACCGCGAGCTAATAGATCGGTAGCGATCAACACCAGTGTTTGCCCGGACTTAAACTGCGCCAACGCTTCTTCTCGCTCTGCTTGGCTCTTATTACCGTGCAGCGCATTGGTTGTAATTCCAGCTTTGTTCAATTTCTTCGCCAAACCATCAGCGTTCTCTTTCGCACCAATAAATACCAATACCTGCGCCCATGCATTTTGCTTGATCAGTTCAATCAACGCTTTGGTTTTGCTGCCTTTGTTGACGAAATACAGCGTTTCGGCAATATCTCGATTGGTGCTGTTTTCTTGATGCGCTGCTACCTGTTTTGGTGCGTGCATGAGCTGCTTGGCTTTGCCCTTCAACTCATCAGAAAACGTTGCTGAGAACATCGCGGTTTGACGCTGGTTTGAAATCTGCCCTGCAATATTTTGCACGTCTGGCCAAAAGCCCATATCCAGTAAACGATCCGCTTCATCCAACACTAGATAATGGATATTACTCAGAACCAAACCGTTGTTCACCAGATCAACTAAACGACCGGTTGTCGCCACAAGAATGTGGGGATTTGACGCAAGTGCTTGTAGTTGCTGCTCTTTATCAACACCACCACACAAACACACTGCGTTGAGACCAATAGATTGACCAACTTGGTTAATCGCCTCGCTCACTTGTGTCGCCAGTTCACGTGTAGGTACTAGAATCAGCGCTTTTTGCTCTGGATTTACACTTAGCTTTTCCAACAAAGGCAAACCATACGCAAGGGTTTTACCACTGCCTGTATTTGCCAATGCCAACACATCTTTACCACTGAGTAGCTCAGGAATAGCCAAAGCCTGAACATCAGTTGGCTTCTTAAAGTCTTTTGGCAGTGCGTGAATCAGCTCAGAACTCAAAGAGAGAGTAGAAAATGGCATTAGCTTAACCTTGTGCTTTTGATTGAAGAGGCAGTAAAAGATGCGGTAAATCGCAGGCGCGGACTTTACCACAATCTAGGAGACGAACAATCCAATTTTAGAAGAGGAAGTCTGCGAACGTCGTTGGTTTTTAATGCCTCAAACCAAAACAGTGATTAGATTGCCGCTTGGTAGGTACCACGAATAGGGTAATCATTTTCTGGGTTACGGATAAACGCCAACCCTGAGAGCAAGACTTCTAGGTCAGGTCGAGCGAATGGACCGTTGGAAATATCGACTAACTGAACTTGTCCTTTACTGTTCACCACAAACAAACCTGGCTCTGCAAAGAGATGGTCTGTCTCTTTTTCTGAGCGAGGCTCCGAGATATACAAACCTAGCGTTTGCATCTGCTCTACTGTCAAACCATAAGCCACTGGGAACGTGACGGTCAGTTGCTCCTTATGCTGCTCTAGCTGTGCTTGGCTATCTGCGGACACCGCTACGATATCCATCCCGAGTTGTAAGAATCGCGCTTTTAGTGTCTCTAGTTGGTTGAGATAGCGAGTACACAAAGGGCAATGTTTGCCACGGTAAACCACCACTAAACGCCAATCGACATTCTCTGAAGGCTTACCTAGCACGATTGTATCGCCATTTAACGTTGGTAGAGTGATAGAGGGAAACAAATCACCTGCGGTAAATTTCGTCGTTGTCATTATTCAGTCCTATTTACTTCACATTGTT
Organism: Vibrio sp. L85; assembly: GCF_963871815.1. NCBI lineage: Bacteria > Pseudomonadati > Pseudomonadota > Gammaproteobacteria > Vibrionales > Vibrionaceae > Vibrio > Vibrio sp. L85. The sequence continues at coordinate 457,236 of NZ_CAWMYL010000244.1, read as the reverse complement.
CACGGTAAAGCGGGCGCGACACAGGTTGGAGTGGAGGGCATTGCTGCCCTCACATGTCGCGCCCTAATCAAGAGACCGGAGTTATCATCGAATGTATTCGTTACATTTGTCAGAATTAATACGTTCAATAACCACAACTTTTAAAAATGTGAACGCAGAGCCAAAACTCTGCGCTTTTACATTGTAAATCGAGCGGATATTTTAACTTTATGCCACTTCAGCACTATACATTTGAGCCATGTGAAGGCACTGCGGTTCTGGTGAGAAATCAACGATACCTCCTCGCCCAGCTTCAACATTACAGCACTCAACTAACAAGGCTTTGAGCTTAACTCGACCGCGCTGAATTCGGCTTTTCGTCGCAGAAAGCGAAAGCCCCAACTGATCCGCTACCGTTTGTTGAGGCAAACCATCGAGTTCAGACAAAATCATGGCTTGGCGATATTTCTCTGGTAGGCACTCAAACATTGGGCGCAAACAATGCCCCATGGTTTGTAGATTCTCCAGCTCTATCGGCATTTCCTCTTCAATCTGATTGTCTATCAGCTCTTCATAACTTTGCTGCGTACGATAGTGATCCATGATCGCGTTGTGCGTGATGCGATATAACCAACTTTTAATTTTGCTTCGCGCTTCTAACTGGTCGATCTTTTGACTCGCCTTGATATACACCTCTTGCAAAATGTCATCGGCTAAATCTGGATCACTGGTCTGTTTGACAATGTAGTTTTTGAGCTGCTCTTTGTGCGTCAACCACTCTGCTAACATACGACGGTCTCTATACATAAAAAGATAATTCGATATTAATCGAAATATAAACCGTATGGCAAGTATGACATAGACCGCTAAGACTCAAACTCAACCGCGCCATCTGCTAGCGCTTTGATACCTTTAGTGATGGTTTGTGTCATCGTTTTATTCTCCTACCACTTCACTTATTTACGTTTATCGACAGCGGCTTTAAGCAACTCAAACGAGGTTTGAATTTGCTCTAAAGAACAAGCGAAGTTCATGCGGTAGTAGTTTTCATTGGGTTCACCAAACCAAGTACCTGGCGTTAGCGCCATTTTGGCTTCTTCTGTCAGCAAGGCTTTTAACTGAGAAGGTTCCAATTCTAAACCAGAAAAATCCAACCAAATTTGGTTGGTTCCTTGTGGCGGGAACGCTTTCACCAGTGGCAAGTTGTGCTCAATAAACTCAATAATCCAGTCACGATTGTTTTGCGTGTAGGCATAAAAACCTTCAAACCACTCTTTACCTTGTTGGTAAGCCGCAATCGTCGCGTAAGTGGTAAACGCATTGCCATGATCGATAGACAGTGAAGCTGACGTCGCTTTGATTTTCTCGAAAAGTGCTTGGTTATCGCTGTAAATATAACCGTTAGAGATGCTGTTCAAACCAAAATTTTTCGCCGGCGAGCCAATGATCGTCAGGCTGTTTTCATAACCTAATGAAGTCATACTGGTAAAGGTGGAACCTTCAAACACAATGTCGGCATGCACTTCATCGCTGATGATCATCACCTTGTATTTCTCAGCTAACGCCACCATGCGCTCTAGTTCTGCTTTCGTCCAAACACGCCCCACTGGGTTATGAGGGTTGCACAGCAAAATCATTTGCACTTCACCACTTTTCAACTGATTTTCAAGCAGCTCAAAGTCCATCACGTAGTAGTCGTTTTCAATTTTCATTGTGTTGCCCACAACAGTACGACCCGCAGATTCAATTAAACGTCGGAATTGATGATAAACCGGTGTCTGGATCAGAACGCCCTCACCTTCTTTGGTGAACTCGCGAATCAGTAGCGCAATCGCACTCAGTACGCCCGGCACTTGAACAAAGTTATCAATGCTAAGCTCAAGACCATGCAAATCCTTATTCCAATCAGCAATGGACTGAAAAACCGTCTTACTATCAAACTCGTATGAGAAGGTTTCACGGCTGACAAGTTGCTGCATCGCTTGCGAAATAGGTGATGCAATAGGAAAGTCCATATCGGCAATCCAATACGGTACGACTTGGTCTGTTCCGTACACTTGGTTGAGCATTTGGCTATCGTGCTTGATGAATTTATCTTTAATGTCTGAACGCGTTGGTTGCGGCTTGAACATGGAATTCTCCGGTCAAAATAGTTGTGTCTAATAAGACGACATCGCAAAGAAAAAGACGCAGATTATTTGCAACTCTTCATTATAAAAGTGACTTTCGATCACTTTTTACGCCAAGAATCATAGTGTTAAAGAGCAAAAATTCACAATAAATAACTGTGGTTAATCAAAGTCCCATGAGAAGCCAACACTAACATCGCCATCGTCGTTCGACTGCATGCGGGTTTTAATGTTGCTGTTTGGAAAATGCGTGATGTAGCACTCGACGTTTTTCTTTTTGTTCGCATCGGCAAGAGATGTGAATTGCTCTTCTGTCCCTCGCGTACATTTATCATCGGTAAACGCGTCATGTTTTGGCGTTGTATCCAGCGCGTATGGAGAACTCTCCCATGTATTGCTCTCTTCGAGATTGTAGTCTTTGGACAAATCATCCAAAAAAATACCCTCAGCTAAGCTAGGAGCAGATACCGTTAGCAACGTCGTTGTAAAAAAAATCGCCTTATTCATTCCCCGTACCTTTATTCATCAATTTTATAAATCCACTTGGCAACATTAAATACTCGCATTAAGAAAAGCAATAAAAAATTATCGTAAAACGATAAGTTTTTATTGCGATATTATTTTTAACTGATTAGGATGAGCGAAAATTAAATCTGATATGAGGTTTGTCATGTCTCAACATTCCATAAGCAACTTTAGTCGTAAGCTACTTATCCTATTTTGGTTTTCTATGATCTTCACGGTTGTGCTCAATACCGTCTTTTGGTTTGGGGCAACTATGTTTGATGCGGAGTGGTTTCACGCCACCTTTCCTATTGAAGTGGCGCTCCCTCTTTCCGTTACGCGTTCTATAATTGGCTACTTCCCAAGCATGATCTCAACACTACTGACAGTGGCCTTACTGTGGCAGCTCATCGTCCTTTTCCGTTTGTATGAGAAAGGGCAGATTTTTGAACGCCAAAATACGGAGTGTTTCAAGAAACTCAGCTACTTACTGATCGCAACACCGTTTATTGAAGTCACGATGGACGTGCTTCTTAGCTTGGCTTTGTCGTACAATGACGGGAATTGGAATGTGTCAGCGGAAGTAGACGACAGCGACATTACTATGATGGTCATCGGTTTTATTGTCCGAGTCATCGCTGTAGTGATGGATAGAGCAGTCGAGCTACAAGAAGAAAGTGAGCTGACAATTTAAGTGAATGGTATATGGCGATTGTAATCAACTTGGATGTAATGCTGGCAAAACGGAAGATGCGCTCTAATGAACTAGCGAAGCTCATTGGTATTACTGAACAAAACTTATCGGTACTCAAAAATGGTCGTGCTAAGGCGGTTAAGTTAGCCACTTTGGAAGCCATATGTACGCATTTAAATTGCCAACCAGGTGATATTTTAGAGTTTGTGCCGGATGACGACGATTAACACCCTTCATCCCTAATCAGCTTAAATAAAAACCGAAGCATTACGCTTCGGTTTTTTGCTTTTATTAATATAGTTTGATGACACTCTCTGGTGTGCTTAATAAATTCAATTACTTAGTGTAGAAAGCGCGTTTTAGTGCCATCTCTAGACCACGCACTTCCGCAAGACCTTTCAAGCGACCGATGGCTGAGTAGCCTGGGTTGGTCTTCTTCTTCAAATCATCCAGCATTTGGTGACCATGGTCAGGACGCATAGGAATTAAACGGTGATCGCCCACTTCTGCGCGGCGTTGTTCTTCATCCAAAATTGCCATCACCACATTGTACATATCTACATCGCCATCAAGGTGCGCCGCTTCGTGGAATGTCATCGGGTTGCTTTCTTCACGTTTGGTTGAACGCAAGTGAGTGAAGTAAACACGGTCACCGTGCTTTTTAATCATTTTCACTAGGTCGTTGTCACCACGAACACCGTAAGAACCGGTACACATGGTTAAACCATTCATTTTGCTTGGTACTTTTTCAGTCAACCAATCAATATCTTCGATGGTTGACACAATGCGTGGCAGGCCAAGAATTGGGCGCGGTGGATCGTCTGGGTGTACCGCCAACTTCAAACCATGCGCTTCACACACTGGCATGAGTTCTGCCAAGAAGTGCGCCATGTGCTCACGGAGTTTGTCTTTGCTGATGCCCGAGTAACGGTCCAATTGTGCTTGGAACTCTTCTAGTGTGTAACCTTCTTCTGCGCCCGGCAAACCAGCAATGATGTTGCTTGTCAGTTGTTGAATTTGATCCGCCGTCATGTTGTTGAAGTATTCAAGGGCTTGCGCTTGCTCAGCTTCGGTATAATCCGCTTCTGCGCCCGGACGCTTAAGAATATGCAGCTCAAATGCCGCAAATGCGATTTGGTCAAAGCGTAGCGCTTTAGAGCCATCCGGCATTTCAAATTCAAGGTCAGTACGTGTCCAGTCGAGTACTGGCATAAAGTTGTAGCAGACCGTATCTACGCCGCACTCAGCAAGATTACGCAGCGTTTGTTTGTAGTTGTCGATCCATTGTTGGAAGTTGCCCGTCTGAGTTTTGATTTCTTCGTGAACAGGAACACTTTCAACCACCGACCACGTTAAGCCTTTCTCTTCGATGATGGCTTTACGTTTTAAAATCTCTTCTTTAGACCACACTTCACCATTTGGAATGTGATGCAAGGCATTCACAATGCCTGTTGCGCCTGCTTGACGAATATCGTCTAGCGACACAGGGTCATTCGGACCGTACCAACGCCAAGTTTGTTCCATGACACTCACCTTTTTTAAGACGCACTCAGCCCGCTCGAATTTATCAAGCTAAGTGCACAACGACTTCTTAATATGCAGCCACGATAATGCAGCTGCGCTGACTAGAGCCGACCGAAGCCGGCAATGTGGTTAACCGTTTTCAGCGCCCTGCAGAACAACAGGGTTGGAACTGAATAAGTAACCATCAAAATTCGGGTCATCGATGTCAGACAGCTCCAAAAGGCGCTGTTTAACGTTTTCAAGGTGTTGCCACATGGCATTTTTTGCAGCGATTGGATCTTTACGCTGCAATGCGGCAAGGATTTTGGCGTGATCGTCTAACCACTCTTCACGGTAGTCTTGACCAGCAATGTGAGAATGAAGTTTATTCCACATTGGGCTGCTCTCACGTCGCTCCCAAGATTGCTTCAGCATGTCCACCAGCACAGAGTTTTGAGTTGCCTCTGCAATGCACATATGAAACTTCTCATCACCGTTACAATCTGCGGTACCGCTGGCGAGTTCTTCTCGTTCTAACTCAAGGGCTGCACGCATTTTCACGATGTCGCCTGGCGTTACTTGCATCGCTGCAAATTCCGCAATGTTACTTTCAAGTAACTGGCGAGCTTGGAGCATTTCAAACGGACCGGCATCATCGCTGATCACGTTCTCACGGGAGTTCGGTTGAGATGGAATATTGATAACATACACCCCAGAACCTTTCTTCACTTCGACAAGGTTTTCCAGCTCCAGCATGATGATCGCTTCACGCACTACTGTGCGGCTAACGTCGAGACGTTCTGCGATATCGCGCTCAGGCGGCAGCCTATCTCCGACCACGTAACGGCCATTGATAAGTTCTTGTCTAAGGACTAAACCGATCTCTTGATACGGTCTTTTCGGTTCAAAAGGCATCATGATGATATTATCACTATATTCCATCTAACTTCTCACGCCATCATAACGACCAATAACAATTGGTCAACCTCTATGTACCAGAATGTGGTAACACCTTGTTTTCGATTGTTTATTACTAATTACTTTGTGAATTACTTAACTGCTTTGATCTTCTCAACCAGTTCATTTAATTCAGGATTTGTCTTTTCTAAGTCCGCGTACATTGGTTGAACCGCTTCAACGAATGCCGCTTTATTTGGTTCAACAAAAGTTACGCCCATCTTTTCAGCTTTTGTACGCTCTTTTGCTTCTGACTCAGCCCACAATTTCTTCATGTATTCAGAAGAGTCTGCTGCTGCTTTCATCAATGCTTTTTGCTGCTCAGGTGTTAGCTTGTCGTACGTTTTAGTCGAAATAACCAATACGTCTGGCACCATGGTGTGCTCGTCTAGGCTGAAGTATTTCGATACCTCACTGTGACGGCTCAAGCTAAATGATGGGATGTTGTTTTCCGCAGCATCCACCACGCCTTGTTGTAATGCTGTGTATAGCTCACCGTATGCCAATGGTGTTGGGTTACCACCTAACGCTTTTACCATCGCAATCGCAGATGGGCTCGGTTGTACACGCACTTTCAGACCTTTTAGATCTTCAGGCGTATTGATTGGCTTATTGGTGTAGAAGCTACGCGCACCCGCATCGTAGTAAGTCACACCAATAAAGCCGCTGTCCGCTGAAGAATTCAGGATTTCACGACCTACTTCACCGTCTGTCACTTTGTAGTAGTGGTCTTTATCACGGAACAAGTAAGGCATGTTGAATGCTGCGTAAGCTGGGGAGAAAGCTTCCAATTCTGCCGCGTTGCTCTTCACCATATCTAGAGCGCCGTTTTGCATTAGCTCCATCGATTCACGCTGAGTGCCTAGCTGCGCATCAGGGTAGATACGGATACGAACTTCACCGTCTGTCATTTCACGAACTTCTTTTGCCATAAAGTCCATTGCTTTATGTACTGCATGGTCACGAGGGTGGTTGTGACTTAGCTTCAAAGTGGTCGCAGCATAAGCAGAAGCAGTGGCGCCGAAGGTCATTGCAGCACCTACTACAGCGCTTAAAAGAGTCTTACGCGTCATCATTGTTCTATTCTCCTTGGATTGGTTGTCCAATATGTAGGGTAGTTTTAATTTTTCACGGTATTTCTTGTTTCGAGGTCATTATTGGCGATCGAAAAACCTATCGTCAAAACAAAAAAGCAAATTGATTGACCAAAATCACAATAAGAACCCTTGAATTGGTCAACCAATCCATTTGTGAACCTGCTCACGTGACAACCAAATTGGCTAACTTATAATCCGACCAGAAAGATTAGCGTATGTTACTGCCCTACACAGAAACACATTCTTACATTGGTAAACCAATTGTTATGAGATACGCGTATTTACTGAAAGGAAACTAAAATGAATAAATTGGTCAAATACATAAATAGAGGGTTGGCCGCCTTTACCATCTCTCTGTCGACCTTCCTCGTTTTTTGCGTGGTCTGGCAAGTGCTATCTCGTTACGTTATTGGTAGACCAAGTACCGTGACCGATGAACTTGCTCGTTATCTCTTTATGTGGGTAGCCCTTATTGGTGCCGCATACACTACTGGTCTGAAACGTCACCTTGCTATCGACTTGCTGACAATGAAGCTGCAAGGCAAACGCAAACTCATCAATGAAATCGTCATCCAAATTGCCATTGCCCTGTTCTCTTACGTGGTATTGGTTCACGGCGGTACTCAACTGGCGATGAAAACACTGGCTACGGGTCAGTTAACGCCAGCACTAGGCTTGGAAATGGGCTACATCTACTTCTGCCTTCCAATTAGTGGCGCACTGATGATCTTCTACTCGGCGGTATTTGCTTTTGACCGCATCAAACAATTGACGTCTGGTGAAGCCCTACTCACCGACACCCAACTTGATCAATAGAGGGTTCCACAATGGAATGGCAATTAATTCTTACCCTATTCGGTAGCTTCGCAGTCCTGCTTGCGATTGGTGTACCGGTCTCTTTTGCTATCGGCTTGTCGTCGTTAGCGACCATTTTAATGAGCTTACCGTTAGAGCCTGCTATCGCCGTTGTGGCACAGCGTATGGCGGCGGGTCTTGATAACTTCGCCCTATTGGCAATCCCGTTCTTTATCTTGGCGGGCAACATCATGAACCAAGGCGGTATCGCACTTCGCCTGATTAACTTTGCTAAAGTTTTAGGTGGCCGTCTTCCTGGTTCTCTAGCACACGTAAACGTGATGGCGAACATGATGTTTGGCTCTATTTCTGGCTCAGCGGTTGCGTCTGCTGCAGCGGTTGGCGGTACTATGTCTCCACTGCAAAAGAAAGACGGTTACGATGAAAACTTCTCTGCCGCAGTAAACATTACGTCTTGTCCTTCTGGTTTGTTGATCCCACCAAGTAACACACTGATCGTGTTCTCATTAGTGTCTGGTGGTACGTCTATCGCAGCATTGTTCCTAGCGGGTTACATTCCTGGCATCTTGATGGGTCTGAGCATCATGGTAGTGGCAGGCATTATTGCGAAACGTCGTGGTTACCCAATCGCAGCACTCCCTTCTCTTGCAATGGTTTGGGATACGTTCTTAAAAGCAGCGCCATCTCTGGCACTGATTGTGATCATCATGGGTGGCATTATCGGCGGTATCTTCACCGCAACAGAAGCCTCAGCTATCGCGGTGGTGTACACCTTCGCCCTTGCAGTACTGATTTACCGTGAAGTGAAATGGCGAGACCTTCCTAAGATCATCCTAGAATCTGCAGTCACCACCTCTATCGTATTGCTGTTGGTTGGCGCATCTATGGGTATGTCTTGGGCAATGGCAAACGCTGATATTCCTTACATGATCGCAGACGCTCTACTGGCTATTTCAGATAACCCACTGATGATTCTTCTGATCATCAACATCATTCTGCTGATTGTTGGTATCTTCATGGATATGACACCAGCGGTACTGATCTTTACGCCAATTTTCCTACCAATCGCGCTGGATATGGGCATCGACCCAGTGCACTTCGGCATCATGATGACGTTCAACTTGGCTATCGGTATCTGTACCCCACCAGTAGGTAGCGCGTTGTTCATCGGTTGTTCTGTGGCGAACGTTGCCATCGACAAAGTGATTAAGCCTCTACTTCCATTCTACGTTGCACTGATTGCGGCACTAATGGCTGTGACCTTTATTCCTGAACTAAGCCTGTTCTTGCCTAACCTTGTTCTTGGCTACTAAGCGCTTAGTGACAAGCTCTAGAGTTACGATCTCTAGATTCGAATGATTAAAATAAACCATCCCGCAGGTTCGCCTGCGGGAAAAGGGATACCAAAATGAAGACTATTTCGAATTCCACTCTGAATGACCACGTTCTGCTTCCGGACTACGACCGCTCAACGCTTAAAAGCCGTATTGTTCACCTTGGTTTTGGTGCATTCCACCGAGCGCACCAAGCTCTATTCACCAATGAAATGCTAAGCAAAACAGGCTCGGATTGGGGCATTTGCGAAATCAACCTATTTGGTGGTGAAGAGTTAATTCAATCGCTGCGCGCACAAGACCACCTCTATACAGTGGCAGAAAAAGGCGCAGGATCGACAGAGGTAAAAGTGATTGGATCAGTGACCGAATCACTCCACCCAAGCCTCGACAGCATTCAAGCGGTGTTAGAAAAAATGACAGAGCCACAAGTGGCGATCGTTTCAATGACGATTACCGAGAAAGGCTACTGCGCTGACCCAGCGACGGGCACGCTTGATAAAAACAATCCGCTAGTCATTGCTGACCTTGCCAACCCAACGGAGCCAAAATCGGCACTGGGTTACATCGTGCAAGCACTAAAGATGCGCCGTGAACGCGGTCTGACGCCATTTACCGTGATGTCTTGCGATAACGTGCAGGAGAACGGTCACGTAGCAAAAGCTGCGGTACTTGAGTTCGCTCAACTGCTCGACCCAGAATTGCGTGACTGGATTGAAACCAACGTTACCTTCCCTTGCACCATGGTTGACCGCATTGTGCCAGCAGCAACCGAAGAGACACTAACCGAAATCGCTGAGCTACTTGGCTGTGAAGATCCATGTGGCATCGCTTGTGAACCATTCCGCCAATGGGTTATCGAGGATAACTTCGTGGCAGGTCGCCCGGATTGGAACGTGGCTGGCGCAGAATTTGTTGCCGACGTTGTGCCTTACGAAGAAATGAAACTGCGCATGCTAAATGGTAGCCACTCGTTCTTAGCCTACCTAGGCTACCTTGGTGGTTACGCGCACATCTCTGACACCATGACAGATGAAGGCTACCGCAAAGCGGCATTCGATATGATGATGCAAGCGCAAGCTCCTTCGCTGACCATGCCAGAAGGCACCGATTTAGAAGGCTACGCCAAGCTGCTTATCGAGCGCTTCACTAACCCGAGCTTGAAACACAAAACATGGCAAATCGCGATGGATGGCAGCCAGAAGATCCCACAACGCATGGGCGGCAGCTTACGATTCCATCTTGCTCAAGGTTCTAACTTCTCTTGGTTGGCAACAGCGATTGCAGGTTGGATGCGCTACGTATCTGGCGTGGACGAGCAAGGCAACGACATTGATGTCCGCGATCCAATGGCAGAGACACTACGTCAGATTTGCGACCAACACGACTTGAACGTTTCTGTTGTGCCTGCGTTGCTCGCTGTTGAAGCCATCTTCCCTGCAGAGCTTGGTCAAAACCCACAAGTGATTGATGCGGTGAGCAGTGCTTACCAATCTCTAATCGATAACGGTGCTCGTGCCACTGTCGCTGCGTTGTAATAGGAGTTAACGATGAAGAATTTCTTGTGTAAAGACTTTTTACTCTCAAACGAAACTGCACGTCGCTTGTACCATGAGCATGCGTTCCACCAGCCAATTTATGATTACCACTGCCACCTAAACCCAGCGGAAGTGGCGCAAAATCGTCAGTTCGATAACTTGGGTCAAATCTGGCTTGAAGGCGATCACTACAAATGGCGTGGCATGCGCTCGGCAGGCATTGAAGAGCGTTTGATTACGGGTGATGCGAGCGATTACGACAAATACATGGCGTGGGCGAAGACGGTTCCTCAAACCTTGGGCAACCCGCTTTACCACTGGACGCACCTAGAACTGCGTCGCCCATTCGGCATTACCAATACGCTGTTTAGCCCAGACACAGCAGACCAAATTTGGCATCAATGTAATGAGCTGCTTGCGACACCTGAATTTACGGCTCGCGGCATCATGCAGCAAATGAACGTCGTAATGGCGGGCACGACCGATGATCCCATCGATTCACTAGAACACCACAAAGCGATCGCAGAAGACGACACCTTTAACGTTAAAGTACTGCCAAGTTGGCGTCCGGATAAAGCGTTCAAGATTGAATTGGACGTGTTTGCGGATTACATGCACAAACTGGGCGAAGTAGCAGACATTGAAATTCGCCACTTTGATGATTTATTGAGTGCGCTTGATAAACGTTTGGCACACTTCGATGCACATGGCTGTCGTGCGGCAGACCACGGCATTGAGATCGTCCGTTACGCGCCAATTCCAAGCGAAACTGATTTAGATGCGTTGCTGACCCGTCGTTTGAGTGGCGAAGTATTGTCAGAGCTTGAATGTGCGCAATTCTCTACCGCAGTTCAAGTTTGGCTCGGCAAACGCTACGCACAATTGGGCTGGGTCATGCAGCTTCATATTGGCGCACAACGCAACAACAGCACACGCATGTTCCAACTACTAGGCGCTGATGCTGGCTTTGACTCGATTGGCGATCGCCCATTTGCTTTTGAACTAGCACATCTATTGGATGAAATGGACCAAACCAATGAGCTGCCTCGCACCATCCTTTACTGTTTGAACCCTCGTGATAACGAAATGATGGCGACCATGATTGGCAACTTCCAAGGTGGCGGCATCGCGGGCAAAGTGCAGTTTGGCTCGGGTTGGTGGTTCAACGATCAGAAAGATGGCATGCAACGCCAAATGGAACAGCTTTCTCAACTTGGTTTACTCAGCCAATTCGTAGGTATGCTAACGGACTCGCGCAGCTTCTTGTCTTACACTCGTCACGAATACTTCCGCCGCATCTTGTGTGACATGGTCGGTCGTTGGGCAGAGAACGGCGAAGTTCCAAATGACCTATCGTTGCTTGGTCCTATGGTTGAAGACATCTGTTTTGGTAACGCAAAACGCTACTTTGAAGAGAGGGCGTAACCAATGAAGCACATCGCCATTATTGGTGAATGTATGATTGAGCTGAATGGCAAACCGTTCGGCTCAATGCATCAAACATTTGGTGGGGATACGCTCAACGCTGCGGTTTATTTGAGCCGCGGCTGCAAAGCCAATAGCAAACCTGATGAAGTTAAAGTCTCTTACGTTACGGCGCTTGGCAATGACCCAATCAGTACGGGCATGCTGACTCGCTGGGAAGACGAAGGCATCTCAACAGACTTAGTGCTGCGCGATGAGATTCGCACGCCGGGTTTGTATCTGATTCAGCTTGATGATCAAGGAGAGCGTACGTTCCTATATTGGCGCAATCAATCAGCCGCACGTTACCTACTTCAACATCCAAACTTTGGAATGGTTAAACAAGCATTAACTCGAGTAGACGCAGTGTTTCTCAGCGGTATCTCTTTAGCCATCTTGCCAGAAGAAGACCGAATTTCACTGCTCAACTTATTGGTCGAACTTAAAGCCCAAGGCGTTGAAATCGCGTTTGATAGTAACTTCCGCCCAGCGCTATGGTCTCAAGACGATAATCAAACCGTCAAAAATGTGTACCAAGCCATGTATCAACTGACGGACGTTGCCTTGGTGACTTTTGATGATGAACAATTGATCTGGGGTGACGAAGCACCAGAGCAAACCATTGAACGCCTTACCTCTCTTGGCGTAGGCAAATGCATCGTCAAGCTCGGCGCAGATGGCTGCTTGGTTCAAGACTCAACAAATCAGGGTTCGAGCGCGGCTCTGGCTCCACAAGCCGTGCCAACCCAACCTGTCGCTCAAGTGGTGGACACCACATCGGCGGGCGACTCATTCAATGGTGGCTTTTTATCAGCATACCTTGCTGGCGCCGATCTCGCGACCTCATGTCAAAGAGGTAACGCACTGGCAGGTGCTGTGATTCAACATCGCGGTGCCATCATTCCCAAAGCATTCACACAACCGGCGCTTGGCGTCGTTTAAGGAACACTCATGTCTAGTATTAAAGAACAATTGAAAGCTCTGAAAGTCATCCCTGTTATCGCCATTGATAAAGCAGAAGACATTATCCCACTGGGTAAAGTACTGGCAGAGAACGGACTACCAGCAGCTGAAATCACCTTCCGTTCAGCAGCGGCTGCAGAAGCGATTCGCCTATTGCGTGAAACCCAGCCAGACATGCTGATTGGTGCAGGTACGGTGCTGAACCGCGAGCAAGCAATTGCAGCAAAAGAAGCAGGCGCAACCTTTATCGTATCGCCTGGCTTTAACCCAAATACCGTTAAAGCGTGCCAAGAAATCGGGATTGATATCGTACCGGGTGTGAACAACCCAAGCACAGTTGAAGCCGCACTGGAAATGGGATTAACCACCTTGAAGTTCTTCCCTGCCGAAGCTTCTGGCGGCATCAACATGGTGAAATCACTGCTCGCGCCATACACCGACATCGAACTGATGCCTACTGGTGGTATTAACCCTGCGAACATCAAAGATTACTTAGCTATCCCGCGCGTATTGGCATGCGGCGGTACGTGGATGGTAGATAAGAAACTCATCGAAGCGGGCAACTGGGAAGAGCTTGCTCGCCTAACTCGCGAAGCAGTAGCACTTGTAAATGAGTAATGATTGGTAAGTAATCTCAAGGCTCTTGGGTAACCCCTTAGCGATTTAGATAAAGTGCCCAGCCCTCCCTTTGTGGAGGGCTGATTCATTCAAAGCATGGCTCAATTGATTGGGTTATCGCGATAAGTAGATTCCTGATCTCGCCTAGGCTCGTCGGAATGACGATATGACAAATATCTCCCTATTCGTCATCCTGAAAAGCGAGGCACGAGCGTGATTCAGGATCTACTCACAGAGTGAATCAAACTCTATAAGGGCAGCAACTTTGAAGGATGCTCATTAGCTTACTCACTTAACGAGATGACTTTGCAACACTCTAGGGAAATAAATGGAAAACTGGTTAGCACAAGGCATTGGTGGCATCGCGTTTATGGTTGGCGTGATGGCATTCTGGCAAAAAGACGACATGCGCTTTCGCTATCAGATGATGGTGTTTTGTTTCATCATGGGTATTCACTTTACCCTAATGGGCGCAACCGTCGCTGCCATTGGCGTGATCATTAATGGCATTCGCAGTTTCGCCTCAATCAAAACCCAATCACGCAAAGTGATGTGGTTCTTCATTGCTCTTATGTGGCTGATGACCCTACCAAACATCACCCACTTTTTTGAGCTACTTACAGTAATAGGATCGTCCGTCGCCACTTGGGCACTCTTTTCCAAACAAGGCATCACTCTACGTAGCTTAATTTTGTTTAATTCCTTCTGCTGGGTAAGCCACAATATTTGGCTTGGCTCTATCGGTGGTTCATTGGTCGAGAGTACATTTATCATCACCAACTTACTGACCATATATCGCTTGTATCAAACTAAGACGAATCAGAATGAAACTTGTTAAATATGCTAATTCACAAGAGCTAACCAACTTACGCCGAATGAAAATTGACCTTCTGACAAATTGGGGGGATGTAGAGTTGAAGATAGGACTCAGACAGGCGAAGGGCTTCTTTTGCCAGTTCTGGGGTGATGTAGCCATATTTGCGGTAAGAGAGAGAATAGATTTTGTCGGCAACTTGCAGGGATATAGCAAAAATATTAATCGGTTGAGGTAGCTGAGGAATATCGAAGAACTGGCGATAAATCATCTCAACTTGATGTCCTAACTCAAGATCATGCTCTGTATCTGCATGACCTAACTCTGCAAACGTGTGGCGTCCCAATATCAACTTTTTGGCAATTGGATTGTTATTGTAATAATTCACATAAGCGGTTTCTATCATTCGATTAATATCGGTCCAATGTAGAACTTGTTCTTCATCAATACATTGCTTTAATAGTAAGTCAAAATCGACAAAAACATTCTCCAATAAGCTATGAAATAAGTTTTCTATATTCGGATAATGATGATAAACCGTTGAAGTTGCCATTCCGCACTCTTTAGCAACGTCGTACATCGAAATATCTGTCGCTTCTCGCCTTTCCATCAAGCGGACAACTGCTTTGTTAATTTTCAACAATTTTGTTTCCGTACTAACTTTTCGCATCGTGATGTTGTCCTTCCAAATTTTAATTGAAACCTAATATATAAGGTCACACTATCAATGTCCGCCAAAAGCGACCGTAACTTTGACATGCGACCTTATTGATTTGTGAATTAACGTATTTGCATATTATGGCTGTATATGTGTACCAGACTTCCCTTCAATGATTTCTAACGCAAAAGATAAATCGCCAATATGACCACTTTGTCCTGTTTTTTCAACAAACTGGCAGCATGCATCGACTTTCGGTCCCATCGATCCTGCTGGGAAAGAATATTGCTTCATTTGCTCAATAGTCACATTCTCTAGCTTTTGCTCTTGTGGTGTTCCCCAGTTAAGACAAACGTGGGTGCCATCAGTCAGAATCAGTAAATGCTCCGCCCCAATTTGTTCTGCAATTAATGCGGCTGTCATGTCCTTATCAATAACCGCTTCAAAACCGACATATGCCCCGTCTTTTTCGATCACTGGAGCACCCCCACCGCCACCACAAATAATCAGGTGTTCTTTCTCAAGTAAGTCTTTGATTGCTTTGATTTCTAAGATCTCTTGTGGTTTAGGAGAAGGGACGACACGGCGCCAATGCGAGCCATCAGGTTTCACAACCCAATGATTTGCCTCAGCAAGTTGTTTCGCTTGCTCCTCGGTATAAACTGGACCAATGAACTTAGAAGGGTCAGCAACGGCAGGATCGTTTTCATCGACGACAATTCGCGTCAGTATTGTCGTGGTATAGCGGTCTTCAATCGCAGCATTAAGACCTTGTTGAATCAAATACCCAATCATGCCTTGCGTCTCTGCTCCAAGAACATCGAAAGGATAAGGAGGACAGTCTTTGTAAGCGTTATTTTGCAAAGAAAGCAGACCGACTTGAGGACCATTGCCATGCACAATGACTAAACGGTAGTTTTTACTCAGCTCAGCCAATGAGGTCGCGGTTTGCGCGATACTTTTCTGTTGGTTTTCACAACTCATCACCTCTCCACGTTGCAATAGAGCATTACCCCCAACAGCTACAACAATAATAGGTTTTGACATATCTAAATCTCCAAATACAGTGACGTCAGAATAGACTCAATTCACTGTATTGAATTCACAGAAAAGGATTGGAGATAAAAATCACAATTCGATTCCTATCCAAATTTTGGCTTAGAAAACCTTATTGATATCACGAACTCATTATTATTAGCGCACTGAAACTCGATATGTGATCTCGTATATATTTTTGTGCTTAGCTAAGTAAGAAAAATCTGAATTTCATAAATTGATCAAGAACAAGTATTTCGATAATTACGTTTTTTTTCCCTAAAAATGCCTAACTTCTTTTAATTTACAGCGCAATTAACCTCTCCAAAGCCGATATTAAATTCACATCAAGGTTCGTTACATAAATTTCACTTTTAATAATTGCCATATTCGGTAGTTAAGGAGCGAAACAATGAGCAACGAAACTCAAGGAAAAATGGGGGTCATGAGTATTGCACTATTTACTTTATGTGCAGTACTTGTGGTCGACACACTTACGGCATCCGCCAGTATCGGGGTCAGCTCAATCGGGTGGTGGGTTGTAATGCTGATCTTTTTTGTCATTCCCTATGGATTCATCACCTCGGAACTAAGCACTACCTACCCTGGTGACGGCGGTATTTATGACTGGGTAAAAGAGGCGTTCAATTTTAAATGGGCAGTTCGTACCACTTGGTTCTATTGGATCAACGTCGGTCTCTGGATGCCAGCGGTATACATCATGTTCGCAGGTATGTTCGCCGAGCTGTTTATGCCCAGCCTTTCATTGTGGGGACAAATTGCGATTTGTATTGCGCTCACATGGCTTACCGTTTGGATCTGTAACGTCTCAGCAGACATTGGGGTTTGGGTCACCAACATCGGTGCAATTCTAAAAATTTTGGTGATTGGCACATTGGGTGTAGGCGGTTTTATCTATGCGATGAAACACGGCGTGGCGAATGAATTCACGCTTGCAGCAATGGTTCCTACGCTTGATTCAGCAGTGGCATTTCTTCCTGCCATTGTATTCAACCTAATGGGATTCGAATTGGTTGCAACTATGACCAAAGAGATGAAAGACGTACGCGATATGCCAAAAGCCGTATTCCTTTCTATTGGTATCACTGCATTCCTCTACATCTTCGGCACCATTGGCATTCTGATGGCGTTACCTGTTGAGAGCATCGGCTTGGTTGCAGGCTTAATCGATACCTTCAAAACCCTGTTTGGTGATGGTCCGCTGGGCAATGCCATGGTGTATTTCTTTGGTGTCTGCGCTCTATTAACGCTCATCGGCAACATGGTGAGTTGGACAATGGGCGCAAGCCGTGCCGCCGCAGAAGCAGCGCAAGAAGGCGAACTACCGGCAGTTGTTGCAAAGGTATCGGATAAAGGCTCTCCAGTAGGTGCAAACAATATTACTGGCACGGTTTCTACCGTGGTGATCTTGTCTTACGCCCTATTTGCTCAAGGTAATGACGACTTGTTTTGGTCCATCTTTGCCTTTTCAAGCTGCATTTTCTTATTGCCTTATCTGTTTATGTTCCCTGCTTATCTGAAACTGCGCTTGGTAGATGGTGAACGCGAACGCCCATTTAAAGTCCCTGGTGGCATGGGGTTGCAGTTTGTGATGTCCATTGTGTGCTTCTTCGTGATTTTACAAGCGGTGGTGCTTTTCATCTTCCCAGAAGCACTTGACCTAACCGTTGCCGATTGGAACTACACAGCTCCGGTATTAATCGGCGTCATCACCACGATATTAATTGGCGAGTGGATCTTACTCGGTGCCTTGAAACGCAAAAATCAACAAGTGGAACAAAAAGCTGAGGCTTAGTTCAGGAGATAGACAATGAAAAAGCTATTAGAAACCACACCAAAACAAGACGGGTTCAGAATGCCTGGTGAGCACGAACCCCAAAGTGAAATTTGGATGGCTTGGCCAGAGCGCACGGATAACTGGCGTAACGGTGCGAAGCCCGCCCAAAAAGTGTTTGCCGAAGTAGCCAAGCAAATCAACAAAACCACACCTGTCACCATGTTGGTAAGCGCAGAGCAATATGATAATGCCGTATCACGCTTACCTGATGATATTCGCGTTTTGGAAGTGTCGACCGATGACTCTTGGATGCGGGATATCGGCGCAAGCTACGTCGTAAATGACAACGGTGAGCGTCGCGGTGTCGACTGGGAGTTTAATGCTTGGGGTGGGTTTGTTGATGGTCTGTATTGGCCATGGAAGCGCGATGATCAAGTGGCTCAGAAGATGTGTGAAATTACGGCTGATTCACGTTACAGAGCACCGATAATTCTTGAAGGCGGCTCAATTCACATCGATGGTGAAGGCACCTTGTACACCACAGAAGAATGCCTACTGGACGAGAGCCGTAACCCAGATCTAAGTAAGGAAGAACTGAGCAAAATTCTCCGTGAGCACCTTAATGTGGAGAAAATAGTTTGGTTACCTCGTGGCTTATACAACGATGAAACCAATGGTCACGTCGATAACATTCTCCACATCGTCAAACCCGGAGAAGTGGTTTTGACTTGGTGTGATGACCCGAATGACCCTCAGTACGAAATCAGTCGCGAAGCCTACGACTGCCTAACAAATCAAAGGGATGCGAAAGACCGGAAAATCAAGGTCCATAAGCTACCAATGCCGGGACCTTTGTACATGGCAAAAGAGGAAGCGGCAGGGATTGATATTGCAGAAGGGATGGAACGTGAAGCTGGTGAGCGTCTAGCCGCCTCATACGCGAACTATCTCATCACGAACAACCAGATTGTTCTACCTCTACTCGATAAGCGATACGACGCAGAAGTGATTGCGCTCTTAGAGGAGCTCTACCCAGGCTATGAAGTAAACGGTGTTCCTGCTCGTGAGATTTTGCTCGGTGGCGGAAATATTCACTGCATTACTCAGCAAGTGCCTCAAGTTTAAATCCATACGAATCCAACGACTCAAAATAAAAGGGGCGAGCTTAAGTAAGCCCCAAATGAAAATAGGAAAATGATTATGAAATTACCTTCTTCAAGTGCAACTGACCTACACAAAGCAAACATTGAGCATATGGTGTCTATGAAAGATTTCTCAGTCCAAGAAATGGACAACATGATGGAGTTGATGAGCTACCTAAAACAAGCGCGAAAAGACAATGCTGTCCCACAACTGTTCAAAGGAAAGTCAGTAGGGATGATTTTCGAAGCCGGCTCGACTCGCACACGCGTTTCATTTGAAGTTGCCGCAACGCTACTTGGTGGTCACGCTTTGTTCCTATCGCCAAAAGACATCCATCTTGGCGGCAAAGAATCGATTGATGATACCTCACGTGTTTTGTCACGCATGTGTGATGTGATCATGGCTCGCACTAACAGCCCTGAAACGCTAGATGGTTTGTTAAACATGTCTACCGTACCGGTAATCAACGGCCTAGATACCCGTTTCCATCCAACGCAAATGCTGGCTGACTTATTTACCATTCGCGAGCACATCACTGATGGTCGTCAGCTTAATGAACTGACTTTGGCATTCATGGGTGACGCTACCGATGTATGCCGTTCATTGATGCTAACTTGTGCGAAATACGGCATGGGCTTTAAACAAATTGGGCCAGTTAAATACCACATGGAACCAGAATGGGTCGAGCTTGCAGAATCGTTCTGCAAAGAGTCTGGCGGTCATATTGAGATCACCGATGACGTAGAGCGAATCAGTGATTGTGATGTGGTCTACGGCGACAGCTTCTACTGGGTCACTCAAATGGATGAGAAAGAAGAGCGCTTAGCTGCCTTCATGCCTGATTACGTGATCACGGAAGAACTTATGGCAAAAGCGAAGCCAGGTGCAATGCTTCTGCACTGCTTACCAGCAAACGACAAAGAGGAAGTCACTCGCGGTGCGCTAGAAAGTGAATACTCTGTGGCATTCGACGAAGCAGAGAACCGTCTAACGGCGCAAATGGCCATCTTGGTTTACTTCACTCATAAAGATGCCATCACACCAAGCGAAGAAACCATCAAGCGTCACGAAGACAAAATCCTGACCTTCCTCGGCACCCTATAACGATCTCATTCACTAACTAACGTTTTTATTCGGCACACATAGCCAGACTTGCCTCTGTTTTGAGCGGTTGGTCTGGCTATCTATTGCCTATAGGAATGCATCCATAGCGGTCCTATAGCAGCCAGAATTGGAGAACATTCGAAATGCACGGCGAAATCATCAAAGTATCTAGAAATACAGAAAAAGCACCAATCAACGACGGCTCAACTCAATCGGTGGCTTTCTCCCATTACAACAATATCTCAGCGCAACTGCCGATTGACCCAGAAAGCCAAAAGTTAGTGGAAGGGGGCATCAAAGAGCAAACTAAGCAATGCTTAAGCAATATTAGATCAATCGTGGATAGCATCGAGCACAGCTTAAATGACGTCGTTAAAATCACGATTTATCTTAAATCTATGACCGATCTAGATGCTGTCGATGAAGTTTATAAACAATACTTCATCAGCCACCTTCCAACTCGAACCGTAATTGCCGTTGCTGCACTGCCTTTGGAAGGCGCTTTAGTTCAAATCGACGCGCTCATTTCGAACGGTGAAGGAACACACCCTCAAGAACCTTGCGAGCTGATCAAGCTGGTAAGAAACACAGCAAAAGCCCCTGCCAGTTTGCTGTCGAGCCAAAGTGTTTCGTTCTCACATTACAACCACATTTCAGCCCAACTGCCGATTGAACCAGAAACAGGCAATATTGCTGAAGGCGGGATCAAAGCGCAAACTCGACAATGTTTAAAAAACATCAAGAGCATACTGAACAGTATTGATGTCCCTTTTGATGACATTGTTAAACTCAATATCCATCTGAGAAGTCTCGACGACGCCTTTGCTGTCAATCAAGTCTACAGCACATTTTTTCCAGACTCGGCGATAGCAAGAAGCGTAGCCTACGTGCCCGCTCGTACTATCATCAAAGCTGATGGGTTACCAATGGACGCCTTAGTGCAAATAGACGCGACGGTTTCTCATGGAGACGGAACGCCACCACAAGCCGTTGAAGATCGACATGGGATTGTGATTCGCGCCCACAACACAGAGGCGGCACCAATCAGCAAGTTCTCAACTCAAACTGTCGCTTTCTCGCATTACAATAACGTTTCTGCACAACTGCCAATCCATCCGTCGAGTGGCGAAGTCATTGCTAATGACGTAGGCGAGCAAACCATGCAATGCTTAGACAACATCAAAGCCATCATCAAAAGCGTACACCATATAATGGACGACATCGTGAAGCTGAATATTCAGCTAAAAGATATCAACGACTTGCAAGTCGTGGAGGATATTTTAGCAAGCTACTTTGATAAAGAGCTTCCAGCGTGCACTGTTATCGGTGTATCAGAAATCTTTATGGACGCTTCTATCCAAATAGACGCGATCGTTTCTAATGGTGAAGGCACATTTCCAAAAGAAGAGCTTAGCTACTGAGCCTAATAAAATTATCCAGAAAAAAGGTCAGCTCTACAGCTGACCTTACGTTTATCAAAGCCTTATTTGGCTCTAATCAAAGATCGACTTACCCAAAAGAACAGGGTTTTGCTGCCCAAAATTGGTTCCGTTTTGTAATCCACGACAAAACGAGCAATGGATGGTGCTGTATTTGATGTCGTTATCTTGGAGCAATTTGAGAGCTTCAAATAAGGTTGGTGGAGTGCCGCAGCTACGGTTACGAATGGTCAATACATCCATTTGAACGGTGCCTTTGTGCTGCATCAGAAATTGTTCAACAACCTCATCATTCAGCTTTAACACGTCACGATAATACGATTCGAGGTCATGCATGCCTTGCGCAATGTAAGCGTAAGTTTCCGCCTCGTCCGCACTTTGATACTTGGTCAGGTCATAATCTTTATCCAGATCAGTGCTGGTAATAATTTGCCTTGGCTTCACATAACCCGAAGCGAGCCTGCGAATATCCATGCTGCCGCCTTGCGTGTATCCATGTTCACAGTAGAACTGGAGATTCTCATTGGCGGCTAATTTGATTGGACTCTTACTAGAGGTGCGTCCATGGGCACTAATGATCAAATGTTCCGAGGTTGGCTTTCCCTTCTCTTTTGACCATAAGTAAAGGTGATTACCAATACCGTGTTTCTTAAATGTCGCGTTTTTAGGTACCTTCATTGGCATATTATTATCTCCATATTCACTAGTTCAACCAACGGATTGAAGCTTAAGTATAAGCAGCGAAAATAACCCAACTGGTTGGTTCAGAACGAGGATAATTATGTTTGTGATATGGCTTCTAAAAGTCACTGCAAAAATAGAGCGGCATACAGCCAAGCATCAAGTATATAAGCGTAGTTCAAATTGCCTTTTCTCTTTTGAAATCAGAATCCTGGTCAAAAAATGAAAATTTACCTTACGCAGCACTCTGTCAGAGTGCTGTCAGGACAGCGAATACTCTCTGATCCGCACACAAAACCTTCACATCACGGTCATAATCTAGGGTCTAAAATTACTCTTGTACTCGTGTCTACGGACGAAATTTTCAATCGTTAGTTGTGGGAGGTTGCTATGAAAAAGTACTGTCCAATATGTCAAACAGAGCTCATTGGTCGAAGCCAATATTCTGTGTGTCCGAGAAACAGTATCGGTGAATGTGCTTATGATGGTTATGAGGAACACCACGCCCATTGCTGTCATGAAGTGGGTGAAAACACCCATGAGAAAGAATTGGTCACCTTAGATTAAAAAATCAAACAGCAACGAAACATGAAAATGCCACTCAGTGTTGAGTGGCATTTTTAATGGTCAGTTCTTCACCTGCGGCATCAATAAAAAAGCACCACATCTTTCAACATGGTGCTTTTTGGGGGAAATTCAGGATTGGTTTACAACACGGCTTTGCGGCTTGGTAGGAACACTTCGCCTAACATACAGCGTACAGAGCCACCACCGATCGATTCGATGGTAGAAACGTCAAATGGTAGCAATTTACCGTGTGTCGCTAGTTGATTTCTTTGTGCTGGTGAGAACGCATCGTAAGCCGATTGAGACATAGCAATGACCTTATCGCCGCGTACCGTTTCCAACTGAAGGATGTTGCCGCAGAACTGGTTCATCTGCTCAAGCGAAATCGAGATAACCTGCTTATCTTTCGCCAATGATTTAAGCACAAAGCGACGCTCAAACTCAGGGATCACTTCATCACATATCACGCAGAACTGCTCACCCACCGCCATCATCACGTTAGTGTGGTAAATCGGCGCGCCAGAAGGCAAACGGGTTTGGAAAGAAATCACGCGATCGTAACCAATGCGCTTGGCATAATCTTCTAACACCAGACGATCACAACGCTGTGAAAGCGCGGCATAAACGGTTTTGTTGAAGTGGTCGAACACCATCACGCCTGTACTTTCTAGGTAGGCTTCTTCTCCGAGGTATTCGGTTAATGAATCTTGTTGATGCACTTCACGACCCGCTTTTGCTAATGCGGCGACCAGCGCATCTGGGCGAACTTCATGCTGACGGTTTTCACACGCCATCGGGAAGGTATACAAAGTGCCTTCTGGAGTGGTGCTAAACCAATTGTTCGGGAACACAGCATCTGGCGTGGCAATATCCGATTGAGGGTAATCAAACTCAACGACTTGCACGCCTTCTTTACGCAATGTTTCAACCATCGCGGAAAATTCAACCATGGTGTTACGTGAGACTTCTTCTTGAGTTAGCGAAACTTGGTGTTGAAACTCGTTGTCTTGCGCAGTTTCTTCGTTAAAACGAAACTCTTTAGGTGGCACCATCACAACGCAATTTGCGGTATGACGCAGAGCACTTTGCGTGCTTTCTTCTTTTCCATGTGCATTCTGAGGCACTGATTCGTGTAATAGCATCCAATACATTCCTTTTCACTAGAATGATGAGATTGTAAATTTATTGTTAACCGCAGTTTTGCTGTTTTTAATAATAAATCCATCAACCAAAAGTAAATATTTTGGTATAAGACCGGATTAACCCGACTTTTTATTGTCACTTTGCCGATTTACTGTTTTGTGACGCGTGAATGGTCATCTCAAGAATAATGCACTAGCGAATTCTTTATAACCAACTAGTTACATTTAAAAGGCAATCGGTTAGACTATTTTTTCGCCTCTCACACATACGCAAATACGTCTGCTTTTCTGGCTAGCAGACCACAATATGTCTTATCTCCACGTTCAGGATTTCTGCCTCGTCCAAGGCAAGAAGAATTGACGGATTCACCCTCTGACGTGGCAATGCTTTAACTTTAGGATGAGTTATGTTTAAACGATTTGAAGGCTTTACCGAGCCGTTCCCCAAATCACAGCCTGACCAACCCCCAACTGGGATTTACGCCTTCTTGCGCTATTACACGCGCGGCTTTGAGAAACCGCTGATCATCATGTCGATCATGTCGACGATTGTGGCGATCGTAGAAGTGTCTCTGTTTGGTGCCATGGGTCAGTTGGTTGATTGGCTATCCACCAGCAATCCAGAAACCTTTTTACAAGACAACAAAGCAGACCTTATTTTCTACGGCTCTTTATTGCTGATTGTCATGCCGATTTTGGTCGTGGTTTACTCACTGCTGATTCACCAAACCCTGCTGGGTAACTACCCAATGTCGGTACGTTGGCTTGCGCACCGTTACTTGCTTAATCAAAGTCTGAACTTCTATCAGGATGATTTTGCAGGACGTGTCGCCACCAAGGTGATGCAAACCTCTTTGGCGGTGCGAGAAACCGTCATGAAGACGATGGACGTGTTTGTTTATGTCTTGGTTTACTTCACCAGTATTATCGTTATGCTGGCGGCGGCTGACTGGCGCTTGATGATCCCAATGTTGGTGTGGCTAATGGCATACATCGCGATTCAGGTCCACTTTGTTCCGAAACTAAAGGCCGTGGCGACTGAGCAAGCCGATGCACGCTCCACCATGACAGGACGCATTGTCGACAGCTATACCAACATTCAAACCGTGAAGCTGTTCTCTCACAGTAAACGAGAAACCGAGTACGCCGAAGAAGGCATGAAAGGCTTCTTGAATACCGTATATCGCCAAATGCGCTTGGTAACCGGCTTCGACGTGGCGGTAGAGATTTCCAACTATTTATTGGTGTTCTCGGTGGCTGCACTGTCGATTTACTTGTGGTTGGATAGCGCGATTAGCGTTGGTGCCATTGCAATTGCTGTCAGCTTAGCCCTGCGTATCAATGGTATGTCGATGTGGATCATGTGGGAAGTCGGTGCCCTATTCGAAAACTTGGGTACTGTCGTAGATGGCATGAAGACGCTATCTAAACCGATCGACATCAAAGACAAAGCCGATGCGAAAGATCTGCAAGTGTCTCAAGGCGGCATCCACTTCGATAACGTGAGCTTCCATTATGGTGAGAAAAAGGGCGTGATAAACAACCTCGACCTTAATATCAAACCGGGTGAGAAAGTGGGCTTAGTTGGACGATCTGGCGCAGGTAAATCCACCTTAGTGAACTTGTTATTGCGCTTCCACGATGTAGAGGAAGGTTGCATCAAGATTGATGGGCAGGAAATCTCGAGCGTCACGCAAGATTCGCTGCGCTCGAATATTGGCATGGTGACGCAAGATACGTCTTTGCTGCATCGCTCAATCCGCGACAATATCTTGTATGGCAACCCAGATGCGACTGAAGAAGACCTGATTAAAGCGACTAAGCAAGCGCACGCACACGAGTTCATCGAAACCCTAACCGACCCTTTCGGCAACGTGGGTTACGATGCGCAAGTGGGTGAGCGCGGTGTGAAACTGTCTGGTGGTCAACGCCAGCGTATTGCGATTTCACGCGTACTGCTAAAAGACGCACCTTTGCTGGTACTGGATGAAGCGACTTCAGCACTGGATTCAGAAGTTGAAGCTGCCATTCAAGAAAGCTTGAACGAGCTGATGCAAGGCAAAACCGTTATCGCCATCGCGCACCGTTTGTCGACCATTGCGCAAATGGATCGCTTGATTGTGCTTGATAAAGGCAACATCGTCGAACAAGGCACACACAAAGAGCTTATTGCCAACAACGGCATTTACGCTCAGCTTTGGGCGCACCAAACAGGTGGCTTCCTTGGGGAGGAGCTAGAGGGTTAACGTTCTTAAATTACAGTAAATCACCAAACTAAAACGGCGCAATAAGCGCCGTTTTTTCATTCGATTTTGCTATGTCGAACCGCTTCCCCAAGAAGACACCCCATACAAATAGTGATGCAGATCACTTAATTTCTCAGATATAAAACAACTTTGTGGGTGAAAGTCACACTTTTTCTGGTAGTATGGCGTCCCGTTGCGTAATCGTTAGTAGTGGACACAACGCAGAGTAGCAAGCTGGATTCATTTGTAATTTCACTTTTTGAGAAACAGCTATACTCAATTGATGGCTTAGTTATTAATCTAATAATAAGGTAATTAGCTTATGTGTAAATGTGGTTCAATGCAGATCGTACAAGTAAAACCAAGTTGGGCAGACAAATTATTCGGCTACTCAGAGCGCTGGAAATGCCAACTTTGTTGTAAGGTCTTCCGCTTCTAAAAACACAATAAAAGTACACTTAGAATTTCTAAGAAAAAGCAGTGACCCGGCAGTGAATGTCGGGTTTTGTTTTTTAGCGCTAACCTATTTCATCCCGCCTAAAAGCAGACCCAATCAAGCTCAACCTAGCATCTCTCTACCAGTTAGGTATAGAATCATGCCCACTTATTACTTCATCAATTCATACATAATCGGTCACTATGAACAAAAGTTTGCTGACTAATATCCTCGCGATCGCCATGATGGGCGCGGGATACCACATTCAAAATGATTACCTTTGGTACGCGGGTCTATTCGCTTTTTCTGGCGCTATCACCAACTGGTTAGCGATTCACATGCTGTTTGAAAAAGTACCCGGCTTGTACGGTTCAGGTGTCATTCCAGCTCGTTTCGAAGAGTTTAAATTGGCAATCAAAAACTTGATGATGGAGCAATTTTTTACCGAAGCGAACATCGATCGTTTCCTAAACAAGGAAATGGCTGGCGGCGTAAACATCAACCTAGAACCAGTGATCGAGAAAGTCGACTTAAACCCAGCCTTTGATTCTCTAGTGGAAGTCATTGAAGGTTCTCAATTTGGCGGCATGCTCGCAATGTTTGGTGGCGCAGAAGCGCTACAACCAATGCGTCAGCCATTTGTTGAGAAGATGCAAGAGTCCATCATCGAACTGAGCAAGAGCGACAGCATCAAAGAAGCACTCAAAGAGCAGTTAGAGTCACCAGCAATGATGGATGAAATCAAACAGAATATTGAAAGCATCATCGATCAGCGCCTAAGTGAATTGACGCCAGCGCTGGTAAAAGAGATCGTACAAAAGATGATTAAAGAACACCTTGGCTGGCTCGTCGTTTGGGGCGGGGTATTTGGTGGTCTGATCGGCGTACTGACAACCTTCGTCAGTGCCTAAGGGCCATCTAATCACTAATGCTGATTAACTCGCATTAAGAACTCAAAAGGAGCCCCATTGGCTCCTTTTTTGTACCTGTGTTTCGCACACTTTGTGCAATTTAACCAAGCAGCTCGGGATTCACCCCAAAGCCCGTCTTGTGTTCTTCAATGACCACTTCACTACGAGTTTGTATCACACCAGGCAACGTCCCAAGCTTACTCGACATAAACTCTTGGTAAGCCTTCATGTTCTTCACTCGCACTTTGATCATGGTATCGAAGTCACCTGACAGCGAATAGCACTCTTCTATTTCAGGCATTAACTCTACTGCTTTAGCAAACTTCTCAAAAATCGAAAAGCTGGTTTGATCTAAGCGAATATGGATGAAAACCTGCACATCCAACCCAAGCTTCTCCGCATTGAGCTCGGCATGATAACCATTTATGTAGCCTTCTTTCTCTAACCGTTTGACACGCTCAGAGCATGGTGATGTGGTTAAGTTAACCTGCTTTGCCAGTTCTACGACCGGAATTCGCCCACGAGAATGCAGCACTCTCAAAATTTGCAAATCAATTCTGTCTAATTGGTAACTCATTAACCACATCCTTGTAACAACTCAGGAGTCATCAGAGTAATAGTAACTATTCAGTTTGCAAATAGTGATATCAACAACGTGTGAAACCTGCATACATTTAACGTTTGCCCAGCACAAAAATTCATCAAATAGTCAAAAAATAAAAACATTCATCTGCATAATTTATAAATCAACACACCAATATTGGCGACTTTATTAATCAGATAATTTTGTTAACAAAATAATGGAATGATGAACTTTGAAGAGAAAAACATGAGCTGCAGAGAAAAGAAATGAGCCAAATGATAAGGCAATAATAGGTAAAAATATTAAGGAGAAAGCAATGTTAACCCTACAACTCGCGTACAAACCATTTGGCGTTGGAGAATGGACGTACACGACCGTCTCACACGAAGTCGCAAAGTCTCTGGCGTCTGAATATGCGTCTTACGGCTGGCCAGTTATGATCGACGGATTGCCATTCGCAACAGAAAAAGATCTTGCTGCGTAAGCGTCAATTACATAATTGCTGATGTCTGTCGCGCTGGATGATGAACCACTTCACCAATAGCGCGATGGTTACAACAACGGCAGTAGTACTGCGGTTCCATCTCGTAGTAATGCTCACCCGATACAAACTTTGCCATCAACTGAGTAAAACTGACGACTTTGCCAGTTAGCGTGGCGATATGCTCTGGTTCACAACGCTTCATGATCACTTTATGCTGCGTTGATCTTCTACAAACTGAGCAATAAATATCCGGCATTTCTCTTCTCCCTGATTTTCTGTGCTACTGACAATTGACATATTTTGTTCAAAATAATTCCACAATTAAAAAGCCCCTTTAGTTTTTTGTGCCCCACATCCAAAAAATTCCGCACACGTGCCTGAAAACTGAGACCTTGGTCAGACCTCAACTTTTGTTTCAAATTATGAACAATAATGCCTATGTATGTAATACTACGAGATACTAAGCATAAGTAATTGTCACTGTGTATTTTTTGCATTCGGCATTAAAGAGCGTCTTGATTCCGACAGGTGAGAGAGAACGGATACCTCTCTTCCGATTCGTGTAATTTACAGTGTGAATTGTACACAAAAAAATCGCAGTACCCCTCGCGCAGTTCAATGCGGATTTGATGCGAATAACTAAACCTGAAAGCGTTCCGCAAACTAAAGAAAGCATTGAGTGTACGGTGGGACTTGCCTCTTAGATTTGCTGTTCAGCGAAACTAAGCAGCTCTCATCGTGACATTATGATGTGCAAAAGATAACTAGATAGAACATGGAGTCATTGGCATGGAAAGCCTCGCAAAATCTCTCAATCAACAAGGGTTCCGCTGTCATGCGCTAGATCGAAAGGTCAAAGTAGAACTCGGTAGCTTTGGGCAATACGTTTACGTTATTAAGGACTACCAAACTGGTCACTATTTGGTTCAGCGCCATTTAACCATCCAAATGGCGACGTTTATCCTTATGCTGATTACAGGTCTGTATGGCTTAGTAACCAAAGGAAGTGGTATCAGCGCGGTCCTTGCGGCTATCTCCGTTGGTGGGCTAATAAACCTGATTTTAATTGAAGTGAAATCTCAGCCGCTTACACAAGCTCTGCGTAAACTGTCAAGCATAAGCAGCGAGGAAATTCGAAGTGATCATTCATGAGACCTCACAAAACCTACCAAAGAACAATCCGTTCTTATTCAGCATTTGGTTTCTATCACTCACCTACTTTGCTTATATAGGCGGTTACCTATGGTTAATAGGGGCAGGATTGGCTGTATTTATTCTATTGCTGTACGTATTACATCTATCTAAGCGTAAGTGGTTTACGCCAAAATCGATCAGCATTGAGCCCGCTTCTAACAGTTTGAAGTACCATCAAGATTCTACAGTGTACTTTCGTATTCCATTGAATGAAATCAGCAAGGTTCAAATTGAGAAAGAACCTTTCAGTAATAACTGCTTGATGCTCTACACCGCCACAGATTCCTATCAGGTTCCAAATTCCAACAACTTCGATAAACTGCAATTAGCGCAATTAATGAAACAGATCGAAGAGAAAATTGATGATAGAGATAGTCAAAGCGCAAACGAATGACATTATGCCCAAGTGACTTCAAGATGCAGGATTCAGAGCGTTGTCATTGATTCGAGAGTAAGGAAAACAACGCAGTGTAATAGCCAGCTCTTTCCAAGTTGTTTGACGCAGCAATCGGGTCAATGACACGCTCCCAAAGGGCGAGCTGCCTTGGCTTGTATACTTTGTTGCCGATTCTTGATTTAGACCCACTAGACCTTTAAATCGCCGCCGCGTATACAAACCAAGTCATTCTCGCTGAACCTAGCATCTCGAGGTTATTTGGGTATACGAACAACTAGATCATTCTAAGTACATCTGCTTAAATGATTTTTCTTTCATTTTTCACCCAAAGGAGAGCCGATATGGAAACGAAACGTCTTAAGCTAATCCCTGCTTGTTTAGAACGTGCAGAAGAAGCACACCAAGCAGTACTGCGTAGCCAGAAGACACTCGAAGTGTATCTTCCTTGGGTGCCACATGTGCTCACACTAGAAGCAATGATTGAGGGGACAGAAAAAGCCATCGCCAACTTTGAAAGTTTTGAAGGGGAGTTGCGTTACTTCATTATTGAAAAAGAAAGCGACCGTTTAATTGGTGCAGTAGGCTTAATGATTCGTGATCAAGAAGTGCCGTCGTTTGAAATCGGTTACTGGCTGGATGATACCGCGGTGGGCAACGGCTACATTTCCGAAGCGGTGCTTGAGCTAGAGCGCTACGCGTTTGAAGACCTCGGTGCAAGACGCATTGCGATTATGGCAGATTCAACCAACCTAAAAAGCCGCGCTGTCGCAGAGCGTTGTGGTTATGACTTTGAAGGTGAGTTGAGACACGACCGCCTCTCTACCTCAGGGGAATTGAGTAACACTGTGGTTTACTCAAAGATCCGTTTCTAAGCAGTTTATGATTAAGTAAGCTGTTATAAAAAATAAGCCTCACGAAGAGGCTTATTTTTATTTAACCGGTTTTTAATGTCCTGCTTAAGCGCTAATTATAGAGCGCGAATGCGCACAATTTCGTCTTGCTCAATACCCAAAGATTCAAGGAATTTTTGGTGCTCAGCAGGCTCCATCTCTTCAAATTTCTGGTGCCATGTCACCATGTCGCTTTCAGAGAAGCCCGCCGCTTGCATGATTTGTACCCAACGTTCTTTAGTCACAATATTATCCTCTATCAGTTGTGGTTCTTGTAATAGCACCACGATCGCTTTTTGCTGCGCTCGCAGATTTTGAATCTCGCGTTCGAGTTCATTGAAATGGTCTTTCAAGATCTCCGCTTGAGATTTGCCTTTCTGTGCCAACAAAGTGCGTATGCTGGAAATCGGTAACCCATAAGAACGATAAGACGAGATGGTTTTTAAACGCTGCATCTCTTTTTCTCCATACCAGCGATAACCGTTTTCTGAACGATGTGCAGGCGCTAGCAAGCCTTCACGTTCATAGTAAAGAATCGTAGTACGAGAGAGTCCACACTCTCTGGCCAGTTGGGTTACGGTTAGCATAGTGGCTCCTTTTGTCGGTACAGACATAGCATCAGCCCTACACTGATAGACGGGTCAACACGTTTTTCACTATACCTCAGAAACTCTCTAATTGAGGTATTGGTGCGTCATTCAAATTGCTATCGAACAAACACAAAAAAGCCCGCGATGGTCGCGGGCTTTGTTTTTAATTGAGAGGAATTAGTCTAGCTCAACCAATTTCTTCTCGTATTCTTTGTGTTGCTCAAGCACTTCTTGCGCTGCACCACCAGTCAACTTACTTACAACAATGATCGCAATCGTTGAGAAGATGATGCCCGGTACGATTTCGTACACATCGAACCAACCGCCTGTTAGCTGTTTCCAAACCACGATAGTCACGCCACCGATTAGGATACCTGCTAGTGCGCCGTTACGGTTCATGCCGCTCCAGTAAAGGCTAAGCACAACTGCTGGACCAAACGCAGCACCAAAGCCTGCCCAAGCGTAAGATACAAGACCAAGAACAGAGCTGTCTGGCGTCATTGCTAGGAATAGCGCGATAAGAGAAATCACGATAACGCCCACACGACCAATCATTACAACTTCTTCAGACGTTGCATCTGGCTTAATCACTTGCTTGTAGAAGTCTTCTGCTAGAGCAGATGACGATACTAGAAGTTGTGAATCCGCAGTACTCATTACCGCCGCTAGGATTGCCGCCAATAGGATACCGGCAATCACTGGGTGGAATACCGTGTTCACCAATAGCATGAAGATTTTCTCACCATCTTCTAGTTGCGTACCAGGATGACCTGTTACCCACACTAGACCAACAAGACCAACTAGCATTGCGCCCGCCATAGAAAGCGCAGTCCAACCTACAGCGATACGACGCGCTGTTGTTAGGTCTTTGTTCGAACGAGAAGCTTTAAAACGTGCTAGGATGTGTGGCTGACCGAAGTAACCTAGACCCCATGCCACCAACGAGATGATCGCGATAGCCGATAGAGGCTCGCCTTTCGTATCGTTCCATAGCGTTAGTAGCTCTGGGTTAATGTTGTGCATGTCCGTCGCTAGTTGACCTAGACCACCATCCATCACAGCAACTGGCACGATCATTAGTGCTGCTGCCATCAATAGACCTTGCACCAAGTCCGTCCAAGATACCGCTAAGAAACCACCGAATAGCGTGTAAGAAACCACACACACCGTGCCAATGATAACGGCAATGCTGTAATCCAAGCCGAATACGGTCTCAAACAGTTTGCCCCCTGCTACCAAGCCTGAGCTGGTGTAGAAAAGGAAGAATAGAAGAATGAAGAAAGCAGAGATTGTCTGAATCAGTTTCGACTTATCGTTAAAGCGACGCGACAGGAATTCAGGCAGCGTTAGCGCATCAGTTTGAATGCTGTACGTACGTAGACGTTTTGCACTGATTAACCAGTTTAGCCATGTACCCACAAGCAGACCACCTGCTAGCCAGAACGCTTCAATACCTGCTGCATATGCATACCCCGGAAGACCAAGTAGCAACCAGCCACTCATGTCTGATGCACCTGCAGAAAGTGCCGCTGGCCATGGACCAAGGCTACGACCACCTAGGAAGTAGTCTGATGAATTGGAAGTCCTCTTATACGCGTAAACGCCAATGGCAACCATAATTAGTAAGTACGCCACAAAAGTGGTCGTGATAGCAAAGCTATTTTCTATCATTTGATAGTCCTCGTTATAATTATTTCCTTCCTTGCCTGCTTTGATATTTTGCCATCGCAGCAATACATCAAAGTAAGAGATACCAACCTGAGTAAGCTCTCAGGCTCTTTTGGTTCAGATTGGTATCACAAGTCAGGTTAGTGGGAGTCGCTTCCCAACTCGAGTAGAGTCGCGTTACCGCCCACCGCTGTAATATTTATCGTTCGAGTACGCTCGGTAATGAAGCGCAACGACAGATGAGGATCATGAGTCAATGTCGGTGACTCTAAATCCGTTTCAGAAACTAAGCCGACGATGGCACCGTCACGCTTAGCCAGTTGCAGGTTAAGCGCATGCTCAACCTGTGAATGCCCAACATAACCCACACTACGTACGTCGCTGTCTAACAACGGGGAAGACGCATCGTACGCAACCACTTGGACTAAGTTAGATGGGAAGTTTGCTGACGCCACAGCATGCTTAACCAATTGAGTAAGCTCTGTATTGTCACTACAAATCACCACGCTGTTGCCTGCAATCAGAGCACAGGTGATCATTGCAAATGTGCTGTTCAGAGCGTTCTCGGTATTTGCTAGATTGTTTTCACAAACAACCAAAGCCACACCGCGACCCGCTGCGTACAGCTCGTTAGTTTCACCCGTAGGCCCCACTAACTGATGAGTTTCTGCTAACAGAGTAGACGCTTGCTGCAAGTGGTAAGACACCACTTTGCCAACCACGCTATGCTGCTCTTCAATCGCAGATTTAAATGCCAGCAAATGCTCACATTTGTAATCAAAATCGGTCAGATTCCACTGCTCCCACGCAGAGAATGCATCTTTAAAAAACGTGATCTGATGAACCATAATGCGACTCCTTACGCCTTCTCTGCTTGAACAAGATGTTGTTTAGTAAAGCGGTATAGGTAGTGAGGACCACCAGCCTTCGGACCTGTACCCGACAAACCTTGACCACCGAATGGCTGAACGCCAACCACCGCGCCAACCTGATCACGGTTGATGTAGCAGTTACCCACACGAGCGTGTTTTTCAATCCAACGGTAAGTGGTTTCGTTACGGCTGTGGATGCCCATTGTGAGACCAAAACCAGTTTGGTTAATTTGCTCAACCACGTTTGGCAACTCAGACGCTTTAAAGCGAACAATGTGTAAGATGGGACCGAATTGCTCTTCTTTCAGAACATCAATGCCCGAGATTTCGAATGCACTTGGCGACACAAAATCACCATGCTGACACGCTTCGTCCAATTGCAATTGAGCAACTTTGGTTTGCGTGCTTGTCATGTGCTCTAGGTGAGCAAGGAGTTTATTTTTCGCATTGCTGTCGATAACCGGACCCACATCCGTTTTGTGCAGGTAAGGAATACCAACATGCAGTTCATTCATCGCACCTTGGATAAGGTTGATGATGCGATCTGCAACGTCCTCTTGAACGAACAGAACGCGCAGAGCAGAACAACGTTGACCAGCAGAAGCGAAAGCGGAACGAATCACGTCACGCACAACTTGCTCTGGCAGTGCCGTACTATCCACAATCATGGCGTTTTGACCGCCAGTTTCAGCGATAAACGGGACTGGCTTCGCGCTACGCTCGGCAAGCGTAACGTTGATGCGCTGCGCTGTTGCTGTCGAACCAGTAAATGCCACACCTGCAATCGCATCGTGAGATGTTAGTGCATGACCAATTTCACCACCACGACCCGGCAATAGCTGAATCACGCCCGCTGGGAAGCCGGCTTCTAACATCAATTCGATCGCACGCGCCGCAATTAAGCTAGTTTGCTCAGCTGGCTTAGCCACAACTGTGTTACCTGCAACCAATGCAGCAGTTACTTGACCAAGGAAAATCGCGAGTGGGAAGTTCCATGGGCTGATACAAACGAATACACCCAAACCTTCACGGCTTGAAATGCGCTTCACACCATCAAAACCTTCTAGTTCAAACGGCTGAAGATTTTGCGCTTGTTTCGCGTAGTAACGACAGAAGTCGACCGCTTCACGCACTTCATCAATGCTATCGTGAATCGTCTTACCCGCTTCTTGGTGACAAATTGCCACCAGTTCAGCCAAGTTTTCTTCCATCAGATCCGCAAGCTTATCTAGGCACGCCGCTTTTTGTTCAATTGCGGTGCCTTTCCACTCTGGGAATGCAGCATCAGCCGCTTCGATTGCAGCGGAAACATGATCAAGGTTTGCGAAAGCCACCTGACCCACTTCAATACGACGATCGTAAGGGGCAGTAATGATCTCTGCGGAGTTTTCCTTGATCATGCTTTCGGCATGTTTTTCGCCGTTGATGATCGGACCCGCAGTCCACTTCTGAGTTAGGAAGCTTTCAACCTGCGCTTCAAACGGCTTCGCTTCGCTGTCGATATCAACGTTCACACCGTATGAGTTTTTGCGCTCTGGGAAAATGCCGGTTGGCATTGGGATTTGACCGTTGTGCAAGGTCTCAAACGAGGTCAGCACATCAACAGGGTGATGCGTCAGCTCTGAAATTGGACAACGCGCGTCCACCAAACGGTGCACAAACGAGCTGTTCGCGCCGTTTTCTAGTAAGCGACGAACCAAGTAAGGCAGGAGGTCCGCATGGCTACCGACTGGCGCGTAAATACGTACTGGCTGACCATAAGTGTCCATCACATGGTTATAAAGCGAATCGCCCATACCATGCAGACGTTGGAATTCGTAATCTTTGTGCTCTGCCATTACAGCAATCGCCGTAACAGTGTGTGCGTTGTGACTAGCAAACTGCGGGAAGATATTACCGCGCACGCCTTCACTCAGTAGGAAACGCGCACACGCTAGGTAAGCAACATCCGTCGCTTCTTTGCGCGTGTAAACAGGGTAGTTCTCGTAACCCGCTTGTTGCGACCACTTGATTTCGCTGTCCCAGTACGCGCCTTTTACTAGACGAAGAGGGATCAAATCACCCTGCTCTTTCGCTAGACCGTTTAGCCATACGAGTACAGGTAGTGCACGTTTCGAGTAGGCTTGAACCACCAGACCAAACTTACCCCAGCCCTTCACTAGGTCGCTGCGGTACAGCTTTTCAAACAGTTTTAATGACAGCTCAAGACGGTCCGCTTCTTCTGCGTCAATCGTGATGGCAACATCCACCTCAATAGCGCGCTTAAGCAGTTGCGTTAAGGTGTCGTAAAGCTCTGTCATCACGCGTTCTTCATTCGCCACTTCGT
The DNA here is from genome assembly GCF_963871815.1 of Vibrio sp. L85. NCBI lineage: Bacteria > Pseudomonadati > Pseudomonadota > Gammaproteobacteria > Vibrionales > Vibrionaceae > Vibrio > Vibrio sp. L85. Next base: position 420,662 of record NZ_CAWMYL010000244.1, on the reverse strand, counting down.
AACGTGGGTGAAGTGCAGAAAGCTTGATAGAAACAGAAGGGGCAGGGCTTGTGTCACTGCCGTACGTTTCACGACCAACGGCTTCGATCGCCATTAGGTAGTCTTTGAAGTACTTGCTTGCGTCTGCTGTGGTCAGCGCCGCTTCACCCAACATATCAAATGAGTAAGTGAACCCTTTGTCGCGCATTGGGCGACCGTTCTTCTGCGCTTCTTCAATCGTACGACCACGTACAAACTGATGACCCATGATCTTCATTGCCTGATACATGGCTTTACGAATCACAGGTTCTGAGAATTTATTTACCAGACGGTTTACAGCCTGACCTGGGCTCTGGGTTTCCTGCTCACCAAGACCAATCACTTTACCTGTTAGCATTAAGCCCCAAGTTGAAGCGTTAACGAAGACAGAATCAGAACTCTTAAGGTGAGATTTCCAGTCAGCAACGCTTAACTTATCTTTAATCAGTGCATCCGCCGTTGCTGAATCAGGAATACGCATCAATGCTTCTGCAAGACACATCAGTAAGATACCTTCATGAGTATCTAAGCTGTATTCCAGCAATAGCGCATCAATCATCTGAATTGACTTTTTATCCGCACGGATGGCTTCGATAAGCTGGGTTGTTTGGGTCGTGATTGCCGATTTTTCTTCCGCTGTCGGCGTTGCTAGTGGCAATAATTGCTCTAGCCATTGAGACTCGTCCACCATGTACAATGGCGAGATCAGTGACCACAACTTATCAAGCGGCTGCTCGATAAATTCCGGTGTTAACACGTTCGTTGCTGTAAACATGCGTTTTCCTCAATCTCTCTCCTCGAAAACCGCTTCGAGGATCATCAATGGCTGGCAGTGTATTTTGAGCCCGAGAAGAATACTTGTCAAAAACTCCGAGCTTTTTGCTAAAAACTCGCTTTTATAACAAAACATCTACATAGTCACATGCAAATACATAATATATTGTGTTGTAAAAATTCATCTTTGCATGTCATTTACAACAAAAGCAGGCGGGTTTTGAGCAATTTCTGTTTGAATAAGAAGGATTTAGATTGCGCTTTTGTGAGGAATGGACAAAAACATTGAAATTTTCCGGAGAATTACGCAAAAAAGTTCGACTTTCCTGTGCAAAACACAAGCACAAAAAAGCCGCGACTCATACGCGGCTTCGCTCAAATAAACAACTTGATGAGCAGTGTTAGCCAACCTGTTTCTTATACTGAGAAGGTGATAATCCTTGTAAACGAGTAAAGGTATGAGTGAAAGTACTTTGGCTTGAGAAACCGGTGAATTCGGCAATTTGCCCCAACGTTAAGTGACCTTGTTCAATCAAATCGCGCGCCATATCGATGCGTTTGCCGAGCACGTACTGATGCGGCGTAATGCCCATCTGATCTTTGAATAAGCTATGGAATTGGCTTTCACCCAAAAATACGCTGCCAGCCAATTGCGCCACGCTGATTTTGTGGCTCAAGTGCTGTTCGATGTAACGGTCAATCGCTTCCAGATCAAAGCGTGACTCTTTCCTTGAGGTTTCAAATGCTGATATATGACGCTGCATAAGAGCGATCACGGTGTCATTACACGCACGGCTAAGCAGTAAATCGTCTGGATGATTACGCATCTCTTGCACCAGCATTTGAATCAGCTTTTGAATCTGACCATCCAATTGGAAGTAAAGATGAGAGCGTTCTAGGTTATTGATTTTTTGCAACATCTCAGGATCATCGTTGGCAGGCTTTGGCATATTAAGCACCAAGATGTCTGATTGATGAATCACGCCACCGAAAGCATGATCAGAAGATGCCGTTACGATGCAACCTTGCCCCGGACCAACCAAATTGCCCTGACCACGAACTTCGAATTCTGCTTGTCCCTTTAAACCGATCACGATCTGTGTGTAAGCATGATCATGGCAATCCATATAAGACGGAAGCGTGATCAACTCTGCTGGTTTAGGCAGCATGATCTCTTTATATAGCGGGGCTTTCGGGTTATCTGAATCACTCATTTCAAACAGTCGTCTTTACACAGTCGGCTTATATCTTGGCATCATATACCTTCTCTGTTGGGTTGCAAATCTTCCCCAATCCAATCGCACAAGAGCAAATCAACACGATCATTGCACTCTACATGATCATAGTTCCGGAACGATGATCATGTAAGAGAAACTTACGGTCAATGTGCAACCAATTTTTTTAACAAAAACGGACAGATAGCAAAAATTACCAAAGATGAGACAAGCCAATAGCAAAGATCTTTGGGGTTGAAATGCACACCAATGTAAGCAACAAGGTAAAAACTACGATCGAAAGCGCACGAAATGCCCGAAAAACAGGGGCATAGAGGGATTTCCCCCCTTACTAATATGCTCACAATTCAATACATTAGACCTCGAGCTCTAGGATGCATACGACCCTGAGCTCATCGGTATCTACTTGATACCTCTAACTTACTTAGCAGACCCTCGCTATGTAATTTAGAACCTCTTCTACACGTCGACAAGATTATATCTTGTGTTGCCAGCCCGTCTTCAGGCTGGCTTTTTTTTGTCTCACGCCAATGAAAACAATGGCATAAGCTGATAATATATCGACCATCTCACCGTATCCTGACGTTAATCATCACGCTGAGTTATCCTGATCGACCTTCTCTCTTCCAGTTCCATCTGGCGCGATTCTCGAAAGCATGATCAAGGCAGTGTTGTAATAAAAACGCGGGATAAGCGAAGTGAGAATACTGACCTGCAATCAAGCAGGCGATATGTAGCAGTAGTGAGTCCCTTGTGAATATTCCAGTCAATACCATAGAACAGTCGCTCCTTCGACAGCTACCGGGTTGTTGGGGATGCAAAGATAAAGATTCGGTATTCCGCTATGTGAATCAGGAATACGCAGAATTGATAGGCTACGATTCACCTGAAGTCTGTATAGGCAAAACAGACTTTGAGGTCGCAAGCCCTACCATTGAATGTGCAAAAGAGTTTCAAGAACAAGATAGGCACGTAATTGAAACAGGCGAGTCGCTAAAGATCCTTGATATCCACCCTTATCCAGATGGTCATTGGCGAGCGCACATTTTTACTAAGACGCCTTGGCGAGACGACGACGGCAACATCATTGGCACCATATTTTATGGTCGCGAACTTACTGATACTGCCGTGATCGAAGTGGGATATTGGGTATGCAGAGCCATCGGTGGCACGCCCAACCAGCAGTCCATCTTTCGTTTTTCTAACCTGAAACCCGAGCCAGAAAAGCTGACCTGCCGTGAGCAAGAGACTCTGTTCTTGTTGCTGTATGGCAAAAAGCCGCAATTCATCTCACAGGTCATGGGGATTTCAACCAAGACCGTAGAAGGGCATGTTGCTCGTCTGCGCACTAAGTTTGAAGCCAACAGTAAGAACGAACTTATCGACAAAGCCATGGAGGCAGGCTACGGATCGATTGTGCCGAAAACCCTGCTTAAACATCAGCTTTCTGTCGTGCTTAACGGTGAACGTTGATTCGCCATTGGGTAAACACAAAAACACCGCCTATTGAGGCGGTGTTTTTTTATCTCTTTGTCAAAGCCATTACGGCGCAAGGCGATCGATGTCCCACTCGCCTTCTTGATTTGAGAACAAGAAACGGTCGTGCAGACGATGTTCACCACCTTGCCAGAATTCAATGCTTTGCGGCTTGACGCGGAAACCACCCCAGAAGGATGGCATCGGGATTTCACCCTTGGCAAACTTCTGCTTCAACTCTAGGAATTTACCTTCCAATACACCACGAGCAGAAATACGGCTACTTTGTTTGCTCGCAATCGCAGCCAATTGGCTGTCTTTCGGACGAGAAGTGAAGTACTTCATGTTCTCCATCGGCGTTAGCTTTTCTGCCACACCTGTGATGTGAACCTGACGCTCAAGTGGATGCCATGGGAAATGCAGGCTGATGTTGCTGTTGTGCTCAAGCTGCTGCGCTTTACGGCTGCCCAAGTTGGTGTAGAACACAAAGCCATCTTTATCGACGTTTTTCAGCAGCACAATGCGTTGAAACGGCATGCCATTTTCGTCCACTGTCGCGACCGTCATTGCGGTTGGATCAGTCAACCCTGCTTGTACCGCTTGCTCTAACCATAGGTTAAATTGATCAATCGGATCTGCTTTTAAATCTTTACGACGCAGGCCACCTTTTGTGTACTCACGACGAATATCAGCAAGTTCCATCTTCACTCCTTCACTCGTTTTTGTCGATTGTGCGCCCGATGATAGGGAAATTCAAGGAAAGCAAGCGAGAACCCTGATTGCGGTTTTGTGTTATGTCACGTTGTCGCAGCAGCTCACAGCATCACTAAATGCCTTTTGATAACATGGCGTTAAAAACTAGTGAGCCAATCGTGAACCTACTTAACCCCAAAGCTCTGCGCCATTTTTTATTGGTCTTGCTCGCCATCGGTCTGGTCGGGCTGATGTTGACTCATAAATACGCAACCCAGCATCAACATGATCAGTGGCAAAATAAGCTGCAAACTCAAGCTTCGCAGGTTGCACAGGAAATCGATTATGAACTGGCAAAGTTTGAACAAATCCCGAACTTGCTCAGCCATGACCCAAGATTACTCGCAGCGGTCAAAGAGGGTAAACCGTCAGAATCCTTCAATTTATTGCTCGCTGATTGGTTAGCACAAAGCCTCGCTGACACTATTTACGTGCACAATAAAACCGGTTTGGTGATCGCATCGAGCAACTATCAACAAGACGACAGTTTCGTCGGTTCTAATTTTGCCTTTCGTCCTTACTTTCAACACGCATTAAATGGGGAGAAGGCTCAATACGTTGCCCTCGGGGTTCGCTCCAATAAGCGCGGATATTTCTTCTCATCACCACTTTGGGTCGATGGCGAAGTCGCAGGCGTAATAACAGTTAAAGTCAATTTAGAGCAACTAGAACAGCGCTTGGCACAAGACGATGGCGATTTACTGGTTGCGGGTGTGCACGACGTGGTGTTCATGAGTAACTTGCCCGATTGGCGCTATCGTGCTCTGTTCCCATTATCTGAACAAGCAAAACAAGAGCTCAATCAAACTCAACAATACGGTGATACCCTTCCTCAATATCGTGGCGAGCTCACTGGGCAAAGCGGAGTCAATCAGTTTGAAAACAACCAACTCTTGGTGTCACCCAACTACCTTGCTTACGCGACCAATCTGTTTGACAAAGGTTTTCGCGTCATTGCACTGATTAGCCAACAAGAAGTCTTCACCGCTGTATTGCAAGCCGACATAGTTTATCTGCTGCTGTATGCGCTCGTGGGGTTAATTGCGTTGGCATGGTTCCAAATGCTGGTCAACAAAGCACGTCTTGCCAATGTCAATGCCAGCTTGGAAGAAAAGGTAACAGAGAGAACTTTCATCCTCAGCCAAGCCAACCACAAGTTACAACAAACCGTGCATCAATATGAGCAGAGCCAACAAGAACTGAAGCAAACGCAACAAGAGCTAACTCAAGCGGCAAAGTTAGCGCTACTTGGTGAACTGTCTGCAAGCATTAATCACGAAATCAATCAGCCATTGGCTGCGCTGCGGACTTACACCGAAAACTCGCAGCGTTTAATGACAATGGAGCGTTACCCAATGGTGGCGGACAATCTGGATAAGATGCTGTCGCTCAACGATACCATGACCGAAGTCATTGCACGCTTAAAGGTCTTCACGCGCAAGACGGGTGACAACCTACACAGTGAGGTATCGGTTCTACACGATGCGGTGCACAACGCGACACGTATTCTGAGCAGTAAGCTGATCAAACAGGGAGTGACGCTTAAAGTGCCAGCCATTGAATACGACGTAAAACTCGCGATTCACAGCGTCGAGCTTGAGCAAGTGCTGATCAATCTATTCCACAACGCAGCTCAAGCTATGGAAGGGTATTGTATCGACCCACAGATTTCGATTGCCGTGCAGTGTGACCAGAGTAACTGCGATATTTTGGTTTCTGACAACGGCCCCGGCATGTCAGAACACGCCTTAGCTAAGATTTTCGACCCGTTTTACACCACCAAGCCAGAGGGGCTCGGACTGGGTTTAACCATCTCAAAACGCATTTTGGAGAGCTATCAAGGCTCACTCAGCGCTTATAATCATGATGCTAATAGCGATGCCGATTATACCCGTCACGCTCACAACCAAATGGATACACAATCTCAGCTATCAGGTGGGATGACTTTTGTCATCAGCGTACCTCTCGTTTCACTTCATCCAGCAGAGGAAGACTCTCATGCATAACCCTGTTTTCTTTGTCGATGATGAGCCGCATATTCGTGATGCGGTTACTCAAGCGTTATTGATTGAAGGAATTGACGTCACTTGCTTCCCAAATGCAGTTGAAGCGCTGCGCGTGATTGATCCCAATACGCCAGCACTGATCATCACCGATATCCACATGCCAGTGATGAATGGGTTAGAGTTCATGCGCACCCTGTTAGGCAAAAATAATCACTTTCAATTTATCGTATTAACTGGGCATGGTGATGTAAAAACCGCGGTCGAAGCGATGAAGAGCGGTGCGTATGACTTTCTTGAAAAGCCATTCTCTACCGAGCAACTATTAAAATCGCTCAACAATGCCGGCGATAAACTGGTCTTATTGCAAGAAAACGTCTGGCTAAAGAAAGAGCTCGACATGCAAACCCATGTCGGTCCAAAAATGATTGGTCACAGTCAAGCTATGGTCGACATTCGCCGTACGCTGATAAGCGCCCCACTCCACCAGCCGCTCATTTTTGTCGGTGAAGATGGCACAGGGCGAAGACTCGCTGCTCAGTTTGCTCACGATATCCATGCGACCGCAGAAAGTGAGTTGATTGCCGCATCCGGTGAAGACTTATACGAGCTTTCACATGAAGCATTAGACAAAACCATACATCATCTTACAGACGGTAAAAGCCATTGCAGTTTGTACTTACACAGCGCCGAGCATATATCGGAAAAACAGTGGCAATGCTTGTTTAACCACCCGAAACTGCAACGCGTATTTGGTGCTGCAAACACCGTCGATAAAGGCATTGAAAGCTCAGTAAAGATGATTCGGATGCCGAATTTGAATGAACGCAAAGAAGACATCGGTCCCTTATACAAACACTTCGTGCGTCATGCAGCGAGTCGCTATCAGCTCCAACCCCCTCAGATTAGTCTGAATGAAGTGAAGCGGATTACGGAACTCGATTGGCCAGAAAACATCAAACAATTGAGGCAGTTTGCCGAATTAAGGGCATTGAAACCGGACGCGTTTCGTATGGAGGATTGGAACAGCGAAAAAAGCATTGAAATCCAAAGTATGACCCAACGCACAGAACACTTTGAATATTGCTTGTTGTTTGATGCCTTGCAACGACATAGAGGCAGACTCAAAGAGGTTCAACTAGAATTACAAGTGTCGCGCAAAACCTTGTACGACAAACTAAAAAAACATCAGTTGGACAAAACAAAGTTCAAGGCACAGTAAATGAGGGGGGACTTACCCCTTTCACACATTTTTATTAGCTGAGTATGCTGACATGCTCCGTTAATAATAATAAGATCAAAAAGATAAACCGTCTTTATAAAACAAGGAATGTGATGAGCCGAGACAACTACAACAAACTAAGCAGCGAAGAGCTGGATTTTGTTGACGACAAAACCGCTGCATTGCTTCTAAATACGCCAAATAGTGCCCGCTTAATGCTGTGGGTGATGGTGTTATTCTTTGTTGCGGCTATCGCTTGGGCGTCGTGGGCGCAAATCGATAAAGTAACCGTAGGGCAAGGCAAGGTTATCCCTTCCTCTCAAATCCAAGTCGTACAAAACCTCGAAGGTGGTTTGGTCAAAGAGATCTTGGTGAAGGAAGGTCAACGAGTCGAAAAAGGTCAGCAGTTGTTATTGATTGACGACACGCGTTTCCGCTCAGACTTCCGTGAACGTGAACAACAAGTTGCCAACTTGACGGCTTCCGTACTGCAACTTTCTGCGTCGATCAGTAGCGTCGAAGTCAATCGCGATTTCGATGACAGCAACTGGGAACAAAATGTCGTTCTTGATTACGGAAAACTGACATTCCCACCAACGCTTGAAGAAAATCAACCTCGCCTAACGCAACGCCAAAAAGCGGAATACCGAGAAGACCTAGATAATCTGCGTAACCAAATTTCAGTTATCGACCAGCAAGTAAAGCAGAAGCAGCAAGACCTGGTTGAGATCCAAGCACGTGTGAGTAACTTGCGCCAGAGCTATCGTTTTGCCAAGAAAGAGTTAGACATTACCAAGCCGCTCGCAGATGAAGGCGTTGTGCCTAAAATCGAACTGTTGAAACTACAGCGTCAGGTGAACGACACACGCCGCGAAATGACATCCAGTGAACTGAAGATTCCCGTAATCAAATCTGGTATCCGCGAATCCATGCTTAATCGTATTGATGTTGCTCTGAAATTCCGTTCTGAACAACAAGAGAAGCTCAATAGCACCCAAGACCAACTTTCTGCGCTCGTGGAATCGGCTGTGGGCTTGGAAGACCGCGTAAATCGTACCGTTGTGGTTTCTCCAGTGACAGGCACTATCAAAACATTGAACGTCAACACCGTTGGTGGCGTTATTCAACCGGGTATGGACATCGTCGAAATCGTCCCAACTGAAGATACCCTTTTGGTTGAAGCCAAAATTGCACCGAAGGACATCGCATTCTTGCGCCCTGACCTTCATGCCATCGTGAAATTCACCGCGTACGATTTTACCAAGTACGGCGGTCTTGAAGGGGAACTGGAGCATATCAGTGCCGACACCACACAAGATGAGGAAGGCAACAGCTTCTATATCGTGCGTGTACGAACTGAGAAAACCAGTTTTGGACAGGATGCAGACTTGCCAATCATTCCAGGTATGACGGCTTCAGTCGATATCATCACAGGTAAGCGAACCGTTTTGGAATACTTGCTTAAACCAATTTTGAGCGCCAAAACCAACGCACTTAAGGAGTAAGTGTCAGCAAGGACTCTCCAATGTATATTTAAGTGTTGATAAGTGGTTAAATAAAAAGCACTTATTTCTCACTGTCGAGCCCATTGGAAGAGTACACTTGTGATGTGAGTCGAATATGCCACCCAGATTGAAGCGTAAAGTTACATTATTAATCAGCATTAGTTGTTTTTCGTTCCAAATTGGAGCCTTGAACAACAAAGAACAAAGATGGGTCGATACGGTCACTTCAGTCTATGGTGAACGCGCTGGAATGCGCGTGAAAACCTGGCGAGATAATATCGACTTTTTTAAAACATTGGAGACTCATGAAAAGCTGGCAGGCGTTAACGACTTTTTCAATCAACTTTACTTCGTTGACGACATAGACCTATGGGGCAAAAAAGACTACTGGGCAACACCACTCGAGTTTTTAGGCAGCAATGCCGGTGACTGTGAAGATTTCACTATTGCCAAATACTTCTCTTTACTCGAGCTTGGCGTACCGGATTCAAAGATGCGTTTGATCTACGTAAAAGCCATCGAATTGAATCAGTTTCACATGGTACTCGCCTATTACCCAACCCCAAGTTCAGAGCCGCTCATTCTCGACAACATCAATCCAGAAATTGTCCGAGCCTCCAAGCGTAGCGATTTGCTACCGATTTACAGTTTTAATGGTTCAAACCTATGGTTAATGAAGTCTTCTGCTAGCGTTGGAGAGCTAGCAGGAAAAGCCTCACGTTTGAGCCTTTGGAATGACTTACGCTCGCGCGAACGTAAGTTGCAGTTAAAAAAACCTAAAATTAACTATGACGAGTGAAAAACATGACCCTATATAAGAAGCTTGTAGTGGGAATGGTTACGGTCTTTATACTCTTGATGGCATCAGTATTCGTAATCCAGTTCAACACTACTCGAGACAGCTTAGAGCAGCAGCAACGTTCAGAGGTCAACAACACCATTAACACCGTTGGTTTGGCACTGGCACCTTATTTAAAAGACAAGGATAAGGTGGCGGTAGAATCCGTGATTAATGCGTTGTTCGATGGCAGTACTTATTCTGTCGTACGTCTCACCGCGTTAGATTCGGATTACCAAATCGTACGCTCGTACCCAGTCAAGCCAAGCCATGTTCCACAATGGTTCATCGACTTGAACTTGTTCAAAGCGATTCATGATAAACGCGTGGTAACCAGTGGTTGGATGCAACTTGCAGAAGTTGAAATCATCAGCCACCCAGGAGCTGCTTACGAGCAACTTTGGCAAGGCTTTATTCGCTTACTTACGGCATTTGGCATTATCTTCCTAGTGGGTCTGATTGCGATTTCTTACATTCTACGTCGCTCATTAAAACCGCTGGCTGCCATCGTGAAGAAAATGCACGAGATCGCCAACAACCAGTTTGGTGACCCACTGGCGCGTCCAAAAACCAAGGACCTAATTGCAGTGGTTGATGGCATCAACTCGATGTCAGCACAAATCGAACTGTCATTTAAAGAACAAGCCAAAGAAGCACAGCGTCTGCGTGCTCAAGCTTACCTAGACCCAATCTCCAAACTAGGTAACCGCTCGTTCTACATTAACCAAGTTGACCAATGGCTTGCAGAACAAACGCAAGGGGGTATCGCGCTACTCCATGCTGAATACATTGGCGATATTTACGAGACGAAAGACTATCAACGCGCTGATGCCCACGTGAAAGAGTTGTCTCAACGTCTGAAAAACACTATCGATGTACCAGGAGCGACCATTGCTCGTCTATCTAGCGACGAATTCGGTCTATTATTCCCACACATGGATGAGAGCGAACTGCGCATTCTAGCTGACAGTATCGTTAACTGTGTAAATGGTCTGAATACCGATCCTACCGGTCTTGCGAAACCAAAAGCATCACTGGGTGTTGCACACAGTAAAGATCAGAAAACGCGCACTGAAGTGCTATCGATGGTGGATAACGCCTTGTCGAAAGCGAAAGCGCAACCAGACAAAGCGTACGGCTTCGTTGGTGGTGAAAATACTTCTAACCTTATGGGTAAACAGCAATGGAAAGCGTTGGTTGAAGAAGCGATTCACAGCGATTGGATTAAATTCCGCTTCCAGTCTGCGAAAAATACTTGGGGTAAAGTGTTCCACAACGAGGTGTTCTCAAGCATCGAAAAAGATGGCGAGACTTACCGTGCAAACCAATACCTGTTTGCTCTTGAGCAGCTAGACGCAACCAACATCTTCGACCAATACGTCATTGAGTCGATGATTAAGATGTTAGAAAGCGGCGAGCTAAAAGAGCCAGTGGCCATCAACATCGCACAAAGCAGCTTGTCTCAACCATCGTTCATTCGTTGGACCACCAGCATGCTAGAGAAGCACCCGAAAGTAGCACCTATGCTCCACTTTGAGCTTCCAGAAGCGTGTTTCATTGACCATCCGCACCATACAGCCCTGCTGTGTAACGCGATTCGTCAAACTGGAGCAGAGTTCGGTGTTGATAACTATGGTCGTAACTTCCAGTCACTTGAGTACATTCAGGAATTCCGCCCGAATTACGTAAAACTGGATTACCTATTCACGCACAACTTGCACGACGAGAAGCAGAAGTTCACGCTGACTTCGATCTCACGTACTGCTCATAACTTGGGTATTACCACGATCGCATCTCGTGTTGAAACACAGATTCAGTTGGATTTCCTAACCGAACACTTTGTGGAAGTCTTCCAAGGCTTCATCGTCGACAAGGAATAAGAAAGGTATACCAAGGATGAAAGACCCTTTACTGAACTCGCTCATTTACGTTAGCCGATACTACGGACTAGCCAACTCACCGGAAGCCCTGATTAACGGTCTTCCGCTCTCTGATGGCAAGCTTACCCCGTTTCTGCTACCAAGAGCGGCGGAAAGGGCCGGATTGGTTGCCAAGGAAAACCGTGCAGATTTAGACAAGATCTCTAGCCTAATTCTGCCGGCTATCTTACTTCTTAAAGGTGGTGATTCTTGCGTTCTCAATAGCATTAACGTTGAGAAGCAAGAAGCTGAAATCACCACCCTAGAAAGCGGAATGGTGCCTATCTCCATTCCTCTAGAAGACCTACTTGAGCAGTACACTGGTCGCTATTTTTTAGTTAAAAAGCAATTCCGTTATGACGAGCGCTCTCCCGAAGTGCTCAAAACCAAAGAAGGTCACTGGTTCTGGTCAACCTTGTGGCAATCTAAACGCATCTACCGCGATGTGCTTATCGCTTCTCTCCTTATCAACATCTTTGCTATCGCTGCACCAATGTTCACTCGCTTGGTGTATGACAAAGTAGTACCAAACCTCGCGTTTGAGACGCTATGGGTGTTGGCAAGCGGTATCTTCGTGGTGTTCTTGTTTGATTTCTTGCTCAAATCACTGCGTAACTACTTCATCGACGTGGCAGGTAAGAAATCCGACATCCTGATTTCCTCTAAGCTGTTTAGCAAAGTGATGGGCATCCGTATGGAATCCAAGCCGCCTTCTGTGGGTGCGTTTGCTCGCCACTTGCAAGAGTTTGAATCCATTCGTGAATTCTTTACCTCTGCCACGGTAAGTGCGTTGATTGACTTACCTTTCGCGATTCTCTTCCTGATTATCATCTGGTTAATGGCTGGCGACTTAGTATTCGTGCCTATGGTGGGCGTGGTGATTCTGATGATTCACTCCGCGTTGATCCAAGGTCCATTGCGCCGCTCGATTGAAGAAGGTTCACGTCTTGCTTCACAGAAATACGCTAACTTGATTGAGAGCCTATCTGGCTTAGAAACGGTGAAAATGCTGAGTGCACAAAGCCAATTCCAATACCGCTGGGAAGAAGCCGTTGCACACATGGCAAACTGGAACATCAAGAGCCGCCGTATCACCGACAGTATTCAAAATGCAGCAGGTTTTGTGCAGCAAAGTAGTAACGTCGGCATGATCATTTTAGGCGTGTACTTAATTGCGAATGGGGACCTCACCATGGGTGGTTTGATTGCTGCAACCATGCTAAGTGGTCGAGCGATTGGTCCTATGGTTCAGCTTTCTTTGCTTTCAACCCGATACAACCAAGCGAAGTCTTCGATGACCATCATTAATCAAGTGATGGAAATGCCAGACGAGCAAGAAGAAGGTAAACGCTACATTCACCGTCCTATCGTGCAAGGTAAGATTGAAATTGACCGAGTAACCTTCCATTACCCAGATGCACCAGTAGCATCGATTCGTGATTTGAGCCTAACCATCAATCCAGGTGAGAAAGTGGCGATCATCGGTCGTATTGGTTCGGGTAAAACCACGCTAGAACGCTTGATAATGGGTCTGTACAAGCCAACAGAAGGTCATGTGCGTATTGATGACACCGATATTGAACAGCTTCATCACGTGGACGTACGACGCAATATCGGCTGCGTACCGCAAGATTCGAATCTATTCTTCGGCTCGATTCGCGACAACATTACACTCGGTCGTCCACTAACCGATGATCGCGATGTATTAGATGCAGCAAACCGAGCGGGCGTCACAGCCTTTACTCAATCTGACCCAGCAGGTCTTGAGCGTCAGGTCGGTGAAGGTGGTGCGATGCTTTCAGGTGGTCAGCGTCAAGCGGTAACCATTGCGCGAGCGTTTTTAGGTCGCCCACCTGTGCTATTGATGGATGAGCCAACCAGTGCAATGGATAACCGTTCGGAAATGCACATCAAACATCAGTTAGCGCAGTTAAAACCAAGTGAGACGCTGATTTTGATTACACACAAAACCTCAATGCTCGACATTGTTGATCGCGTGATAGTCATGGAAAAAGGCAGTGTGATTGCAGATGGTCCGAAGGCGCAAGTGCTTAACGACTTGAAGCAAGGTAAGGTTCGCGCCGTCAGCTAGCACTAAACCGCACAAAAAAATCAAAGCCCCGTTGAACTGAGTGTTTCACGGGGCTTATTTATTGAAGGTGAGTAAACCAAAATAGCCAAACTCTTCGAGAAGTATCCAAACCAACACAAAGCCAACAATGGCGACAAGTCCCATGATAGCCCTTTCATCTTCTTCCACACATCCCTCCACTTTCCATAGCGCAATCAACTTGTCTAGATTAGCAGCAGCGAACACAACAAAGAGCAAGGTTCATTACGTCTCAATCCGGAACTGGGATAAAGGTCAAAATTTGTTCAACATAAATCTCATTCCGCAGTGAAAATAGTTAATTACTTGCGAGTCAAAATCGGCTATAACACGCGCCTTCTTAATATTCTCGAGTTGAAGAAATGAATCATTGGATGCATTTAGAGCAAATCAGTCAGTATTTCACGGCGGGCTCTATCGGTTATAAAGTGTTGATGGGCGTCATCATTGTGATCGCTTATCGCTTGCTAAAGAAGATCGCCAACCGCGCGATTCTGAATTTGGCAGAAGCTAAAGGCGTAAACAAAGCACGCTTGAGCTTTATTCAACGTTGCTTCAACGTCGCATTTTTGTTCCTGTTTGCTTCGCTATTCGCCATCGTGACCGGTATTGGTTATGGCGATGTGTCGCTATTCCTATCGTCTATCTTCGCGGTATTGGGGGTGGCTTTCATCGCTCAATGGTCGATTCTTAGTAACATCACGGCAAGCTTTCTGATCTTCTTTGTCTTCCCATATCGTGTCGGTGACCGAATTAAAGTCGTGGACAAAGACGAAGACATTAGCGGTGAGATTCAGGAAATCCGTATGTTCCATGTGTTGATCAAGCACGACAACGGCAACCTAATCACTTACCCGAACAACTTGATGCTCCAAAAAGCGGTACTCAAACTGGCGAAAGAGAAAGCCAAGGTTGAGGAGCCAAAAACCACCTCACGCATTTATACCCGCAGAAAGAAATAGCCCACTAAAAGCCGATGTATCTACATCGGCTTTTTGTTTCCTCGGTTTTTTTAAATACCTTTTTGACCTCAACCATGCTTGAGGTTTTAGCCTTATTCGCACGATTCAAGATCAACAATGAAAAAGGAACCATTGTGGCTAAAATTGCGATTATTTATTTCTCTAAAACCGACGTAACAGGTCAGCTTGCTCGCGCAATTGCCGCTGGCGCTGAACAACAGGGTATTGAACAGCAAGGTGGATTCGAAATTCTCTCTCACCGTATTCAAGGCAGTGAGATTATTGAGGGGCGTTTTGTGCACCCTAACCTAATGGATGAACTTGCTGAGTGTGATGCGATTATCTTTGGCTCTCCAACCTACATGGGCAGTGTGGCAGCACAGTTTAAAGCATTTGCCGATGCAAGCAGTGAATCTTGGTGTTACCAAAAATGGGCAGGGAAAATCGCAGCCGGCTTTACCAGTGGTGGGGCTATGAATGGTGACCAATCTTGCACATTGCAATACCTACAAACGCTCGCTAACCAACACGGCATGATGTGGGTCGGCTTGGACAAGATCAGCAATTCTGGTGAGCAAAACCTTAATCGCTACGGTGTGCAAGGTGGCATTGTTGCTCAAGGTGGTGAAGATGGTCAGTTATCTCTTTCTGATCTCGCGACAGCCGAATATCTTGGCAAACGAGTCGCAATGCTAGTCAACAAGCTCTCCACCCGCTAAGAGAAAAGAAGCCCCGTAAGACACCTCTTCGGGGCTAGATTTTAGCACTGGTTGGTTAGGTGCTATTTCTTGATATAGAGGTCTTTCGAGTAAATACGACCTTCTACGTTGTTTTTGGCAAAACCACCCACCGTAGGGCGAACCAAACGCGCTTGCATGTAGTAGTAAATCGGCGCGATTGGCATATCCATAGCTAATAGTTGCTCTGCTTGGTCATAGAAACCTTGGCGCGCTTTTTCATCGGTGGCAGCCAATGCACTGTTCATCGCGCTGTCATAGGCTTCACTGCTGTAGCGAGCAAAGTTACCTGACGAGCCTGAGCGCAACAGACTCAAGAAAGTGGACGCTTCGTTGTAGTCTCCGCACCACGAGGCACGCATGACATCAAAATCCCCTTGCTTACGTGCGACCAGGTAAGATTTCCACTCTTGGTTTTCTAGCTCAACCTTGGCTCCCAAATTGTTCTTCAACATAGAAGCAATTGCCACTGCAATGGCTTTGTTGGACTCGCTGGTGTTGTACAGCAATTTGAAATCCAAAGGCTTACCGCTTCCGTATCCTGCTTCTTTCAACAGTTCACGCGCCTTTGCATCACGCTGTTTCTGTGTCCATGCGCTATATTCTGGCTGAGTTGCGTCAAAGCCCGCCGTGTATTGATGAGCAAATGTGTATGCAGGCAAGTTACCCACTTGAGTCACACCATCGGTGATCACATCACGCATGATGGAGTAAGACACAGCTTTACGAACTCGCTCATCATCAAACGGAGGACGAGTGGTATTAAACGCATAATAGTAAGTACAAAGCAGAGGTACCGCGGTGTAAGCTTGTGCGTATTCTTTCTTCAGCTTTTGCGCCATGTGTGTAGGTACATCTGAAGTAATATCAACCTCACCCACGGCATAGCGATTGATCGAGGCATTTTGGTTTTCAAACGGAATATAGGTCACCTGAGTGAGGTGAGCGTCTGCGCTATCCCAGTAGTTTGGGTTCTTCTTCAGTTCAATACGCTCATTCACCACCCACTTGTCTAGCACGAATGCACCATTGCCAACAAACTGCTTAGGATCACTCCACGGTTTATTGCTGCTCTCAACCGTCGCTTTGTGCACTGGCATCATGGAGGTATGCCCGGTCATTGCGACAAAATAAGGCACCTTGCTATCCAGCTCGAAACGTAGCGTATGTTTATCGACAGCGGTAATACCGAGATTATCCAGCGGCTTCTTACCTTCCGCAACATCAGCAATGTTTTTGATCTTGGTGAGTTTGAGATACCAAACATTCGGTGATGCCGTTTTAGGATCCACAGCTCGGCGCAGCGAATAAACAAAGTCATCCGCTGTCACAGGATCGCCATTCGACCATTTCGCATCTTTACGCAGATGGAACACAAAAGTTTGGTTATCTTCCGTTTGCCAAGATTCTGCAACGCCGGGAACGATGTTGCCATCACGATCTTGGATGACTAAGCCTTCGAACAAATCGCGAATGATGTGCATCTCGGGTAAGCCTTCAGCCTTTGCCGGATCTAGTGTCGCTGCTTCGGCATCGTTTGCACGCACTAAATGTTGTTCAGATGCCAATTGCACGCCATCAGGTAGAGAGTCTGCGAACGCAGCTGCGGACAAAAATGGGGTCAATAAAGAGGAAATCACTAACGCTGTAGAGTGCTTTTTAAAATCCATATCGTTCTTCGTTCTCCTAACACGTCTTTTGAAGCAAGTACCACAATTGATAATACAAGCATTGACGAACTTTAAGTGTTCGGTTTATACCCAAGTAATCTCAAAGTGCTAGTTTCAGCAACCATAACTTGAGTGATATCCAAATACTAATCGAACAATCAGGAGATTACGGTGAGTCTAATTCCAAGAACGGAAAGAGCGGCTTTTTTAATTTCGCCGATATCATATGGAAAATCGGTGTTGGGCGCGCCATTGCTGTACTTCCCTGCGCAAGTAGAAAGTAACTCCCGAGGTTTGATTTTAGCAGGCACACACGGTGATGAGACAGCGTCTATCGCAGGGCTATCTTGCGCGCTGAGAAGTTTGCCCGCTGAAGATTTAAAGCATGACGTTATTTTATCGATGAACCCAGACGCCAACCAGTTGGGTACACGAGCAAACGCCAATCAAGTCGACTTAAACCGTGCTTTCCCCACACAAAATTGGACAGAACACGGCACCGTCTATCGTTGGAGTTCACACACACCCGTGAGGGATGTCAAAGTCAAAACAGGCAGCAAAAAATCGCTTGAACCCGAAGTCGATGCATTAATTAACCTGATTGAGCAACGCAATCCAAAGTTCGTGGTCTCTTTTCATGAACCCCTTGCGTTTGTTGATGATCCAGCCCATTCAGTGCTGGCGAAGTGGCTTGGAGAGCTGTTCAAGCTACCGCTCGTCGATGACGTAGATTACGAAACTCCGGGATCATTCGGAACTTGGTGTAACGAGCGCGCATTGCCATGCATTACGGTTGAACTACCCGCGATCTCTGCTGATCTGACAATTGAACAGCACCTAGACGCATTTATCGCTCTATTGCAGCACCAACCAGGCTTTTAATTTCTCATCAAGACGTCAGTTTGCTGTTGCATACGAATAATAGAGGGGGAACTGGGGACACAAAATGCATGTCCCCTATAAGAATTAGAACTTGTAGCCCACGAGAAGGTTAGAAGTTGTTGCATCGATACCAGCAAAATCTACAACTGAGATTTGAGCATCCAAC
This sequence comes from Vibrio sp. L85, assembly GCF_963871815.1. Lineage (NCBI taxonomy): Bacteria > Pseudomonadati > Pseudomonadota > Gammaproteobacteria > Vibrionales > Vibrionaceae > Vibrio > Vibrio sp. L85. The sequence continues at coordinate 402,392 of NZ_CAWMYL010000244.1, read as the reverse complement.
GTAATTCCATTTTGGAACACGTAACCGCCTTGCACAGCGAAACCAGTCGAAGAGTCTGAGTCACTAACTGATGTGTATGCGTTGTACACTGTCGCTTCCGTATCAGTAGCAGCTAGACCACCTAAAATACGCCAACCGCTCATGCTCTCATAACCAACCATAAGGTTTGCTTGCGAAGCCTCTACATGCGCACCTAGATAGCCGATTGATGCACTGTCTTCAACGATGGTTGGAACATAAGAACCAGCGATCACAAGACCATTGTTAAAAGTGTACGAAACACCGAAAGATACACCGCTTTCCGTCGCCGCTGTAACATTATCAAGGGAAGTCATTGCGTAGCCAATATTTACACCAAAACCAGAACGGTCGTATGAGGAGCCTTCAATTGTTTCTGCAGAAACAAAAGTTGAAGTGAAAATAGTAGCTAACGAAAGAGCAACAATTGAACGTGTCATATAATAAAAACCCAAATATGCGTGCGATGCACTGAAACGATATTCACAAAACGTGATATTTAAGGGGTGCGAATTATAGGCAACAAGTTGCTCCCTTCAACTAAACTCACTTATTGTTACCACAACATGTTGTTATTGAACAAAAAACCACCGAATTATCTATTGTTTTTAAAAAAATCAATAAATGCTCGTGTTCGTTTCGGTAGATGTTCACGTTTAGGGTAAAGCAGGTAGAGTGGAAGTATCGCTTTAGTGCGCCAATCGGGGAGTAAAGTGACAAGTTGCGCTCGCTCTTGGGGACTCAGTTTTTCTAGTGCAAACTCATCCAACATCGCGACACCGCAACCAGCTACTGTCGCATCAAGCATCGATTGGACAAGATTAAAGCACAACACGCTGGATAACGTGACCTTAATGTCTTGTTGAGTTTGCTGATGATGAAAGTGCCATGTATCCAGATTCAATTCAGCATTGCGATAGGTAATGTGCTCTAAAAGATGCAAATCTTCTGGTGTGTTTGGTGATGGTTTTGTCGCTAGATACGCTTTGCTCGCGAATGGTTTACAGTGTAAAGAACGCAGATGGTGTCCGACATACCCTTCAGGGGGTGAGTCGGTAAAAAAGAACGCAAGATCAAACCCAGACTCGATCAAATCGAGCGGTGTTTCAGTGAAAATCACCTCAAACGTAACGTCGGGGAACTGCTGGCGAAATGCAATTAATGAAGGGTTGAGTAACTCCGCACCAAATGAGGCAGAAGCAGCAATACGTAAATGCCCAGCAACCTTATCGGTCTCCATCACTTGTTCATTAATCTGTTCCACGTTTTCCATTAAGCCTTTCACTTGGTGGTAGAAACGCTGTCCATCATAAGTAAGGTTAAATTGTCGCGTGGTGCGTTGGATAAGCTGAACAGAAAGTATCGCCTCCAACTGCCCAAGTCGACGACTCACATGGGCATTGGAACAGCGCAGCTTTTTAGCCGCACCAGCAATACTTTTCTCTTCGCACAGTGCAATGTAAATCGGTACGTAACTGAGCCAGTTTATTTCCATATAGTAATTATGAATCTCTAAAATCAATCTACTGGAAATAATAGAAAGGCTCTACACTGCGCACAACTTAAATTTTTGCATGGAGAATACAGATGAACGCTTTCGATACTTGGCTGAAAGGGCAAATCATTAAAGAACATGTCACCAACCCAAACATTGAAGTGGGTGAATACAGCTACTACTCCGGCTTTTACCATGGCAAAACTTTCGAAGATCAGGCTGTTCGTTATTTGATGGGCGACAGCGTGACACAACAAGAATGGCAAAACGGCGCATATGGCGAAGTCGATAAACTGATCATTGGGAAATTTTGTTCAATTGCCTCTGGTGCGACTTTTATGATGGCGGGTAATCAGGGACATCGTATTGATTGGATTTCCACGTTTCCCTTTTCCCCAGAAGAGTTTGGAAATGGGGTACAAAGCGGCTTTGAACGTGCCGGCGATACCATTATTGGCAACGATGTCTGGATTGGCAGTGAAGCCATGATAATGCCGGGTGTAACAATCGGTGATGGTGCAGTGATTGGTGCGCGTTCAGTGATCACTAAAAATGTCGAACCGTATTCCATTGTGGTTGGTAATAATCATGTGGTTCGCCTGCGCTTTGATGAAGAGGCGGTATCGATGCTACTAGAGATTCAGTGGTGGGATTGGTCAATAGAGCACATCAAACAAGCGATGAAAATCATGTGCAGTGGTGATGTATTCGCATTAGGTGACTACTACCGTGAACACATCGCTTAACGACTTAGCATTGGGGCTGATTTGTTAAGGCAAAATGAAGCGAAAGCCCAGATAAATGGGCTTTCGTTCCTAAAGTTAAACAGCAGCCAGATCTTCTTCTTCCAAGGTTGCAGAGACTTTAATCTCGTATTGATTAAAGCTAAATACACAGCCGCCATGGGTACGTTTGGTGGTGACTTGCTCATCACCAAATTGAACCGTCACCCGAGTAAAGACTCGGTCAGTTGCTTCAACAATATTCTCTGCTAATGCGACTTCGAAATCTTGTTCAGTTTGCTCAAGCTTCTGCTTTACGTCTTCCAAACGAGTGTTGTTTTGCGCCTTCAATACTTCTATCTGCGCTTGCTCTTCATCTGTGCGCTCTGCTTTAGGGCGTTTCTTAAACTCAAGTTCCTTTCGGATAACGTCCATGGTGCCTTCTTGCGCGGATTTATACTCGTCCTTTAGATTTGCAATACGTTCCTTAAAGACAGAATAATTTGCAAAGGCTTCAACCTTGGTCGCCGTATCTCCCTCTACACCCAATTGCGAACAGGAAACCTTACTGCCCACTTTTGCATCACCGCCACTTAAAGTGCCGTTCTTGCCACTGGCATCAAGCACGATTAAATTGCGCCCACAAACAATGTCATTGTTCATGCTATGGACAGCAAGTTCTATGTCTTCACCAGATTGCAATTCACAATATTGGGCATAACTGGCACGAATCGATGTTTTGGTGCGCACATGGCAGCTTTTTGGCTGACCATCGCTCACTGTATGACCAATGATGCCCTTAGCAACTTGAATATCCCCTTCAGCTTGTACATCGGCAGATTCAATAAAACCACCCACTGTGATTGAGCCCGTCGCTTTCACTATCATGCCCGATTCGATGTTCCCGCCAATGATGACGTTGCCTTTAAATTTTACGTGACCGGTGTTTACTCCGACACTATTGAGGCAAAGTGCATTGTCGACTTCGATGGTTTTTTCTTTGATCAGTGGTGTGCCTGAAACAGATGCAAGTAAGAGGTTTGGATCGGACTTGCTGATTTCAGTACCTTTACCGGGTTTAATTGGACTGTCTTTGCCCGCTTGTGGCGGAATAACGCGACCTTGAACGGTGAAGCCCGGGATGCCTCTGGTCGCCGGAGTGCGGCGCATCACTTCATCCCCAATATCGACAGCGATGGTTTCACCTAAATTGCGTAGATCGATTTTGTCACTAGAGGATTGACCTTCTTTCGGCTTAAGGATGCGCTTGGTGATGTCTTTAACAAGTGGCGTGAAGATAGCGTCTTTGCCTTTAACAGGTTGCTTGCCAACCGCAACAGCTTGGGTGAAGGTTTCTCCGGGTTTTAGCTGTGTACTGACAACCAACACTTTTTTCAACGCAAGTTTATTGATGCCTTTGGAAACACGAGCATGCGCGAGTGCTTGAACAATTTCAGGACCTCTTAGTCCTCGTCCTCCATAAGCGCCCGTCACATTCATGCTGGCAAGCATGTCATTGTTGGAGAGTTCAACTTCCACCTGAGCGTTTTTGATCTGTGCAATCACGATCCCTTCATAGGCTTCTGATTTACGTTCACGCGCGCAATTAATGAATCGCACCACCTCAGTTTCATCGACAAACGCTTTGTCAGCTTCCATCATCTGAAGCTGCTCAGGCAATTCCTTTTGATTTAGCTCACCTCCGAGATCCACATCTCCCGGTAAGCGGGCAAAAACCTTTGTTTTATCTTCTGACCACTCCAGGCATATCTTCCACATAACCAATCCATCTGCTACCCATCACCACCTTCAGTCTAACCAAAATCATTTTCTGAACAAACCTCTCAATTCTAAGAATCAGGCTCACATCACTAAAGCATTAACAGGCTCAAAACTCAGGTATATAAAGCATTGAGCATAAAACTCATTTCAACAAAGCCATCTTAGACAAAATGCAATTTGGTTTAGAAAAGGTCGTAAAATTGATTTACCTCCAGCCGTTTTCAAGCAAAGAAAATAACGAAAAGAGTTTTATCAATACCGAATCAACTTCGACAATAGAATATTTCTTATATAGCTCAGAAAATCTTGTATACGGTCGTTTTCTTCTACCTGTCGCGCTGGCAACACCCTGGTTTATTCACATCTTTTTTTACTTTTAAAGTCATTGATTTAGTGACGATAGTCTTATCATTAATAATTTTTATAAATTTTTCCTCTGGAACCTATTTATTTTTCTGTTATATTCCGCCAACTGTCGTAATGATAATTATTATCATTACTGTTAGTTAGGGAAGGAGTATCAAATCATGGCGGCTATCAGTTCAGCAAGCGCAGCTCGTATCGGTAACATGTACCAAGAGCACCACAGTTGGTTATCTGTGTTTATTAAACGTCGTTTGGGGTGTCCTGAAGCAACTGCCGATTTAGTTCAAGACACTTATTTAAGACTCCTTACCCGAGGCAAATTACCTGAAGCGAAAGATTCGAGAAGATACCTTACTCATATCGCAAAAGGTTTGGTCATTGATCTTTACCGACGTCGTCGAATCGAAGCCGCTTACTTAGAACTCATCGAACAAGAACCTGTAGAAGTCGCTGGCTCTCCTGAAGACCAAGCTGTCGTTGTGCAAGCTCTGGTCGAAATTGATGCCCTTCTGCATCGTTTACCTCTTAAAGCTCGCCAAGCACTTTTGATGCGCCAATTGGAAGGCAAGAGCTATAAAGAAATCGCACTCGCACTCGACGTGTCAGTGTCTTCTGTCGAGAAATACGTAGCGAAAGCACTGCAGGGCTGCATGATGACCATGCTGAGTGAGAACGAGTAACATGGAGCAAGTTTCTCGTGAATCCATCGAGCAAGCCTCTCTGTGGATGGCGCGCTTGTGGGCCGATGACGTAACACAACAAGACAGAGATGCCTTTGATAGCTGGAGAAGCGCCCACCCTGATAACGCTTATGCTTGGCAGCAGTTAGAAGAGCTGCAAAGAAAGTTTATTGGTATTCCAAACTCCCCGATTAGCCGCAAAGTGCTTGCTCCAAAACAGCGTGGTTTGAACCGCCGACAAGTCTTGATGCTTGGTGGCCTTTCTCTTGGCACGTTAAGTTTGATGATGTCTACTCATACCTCTCTTCCCAATGGTGCGGAGTACACTACAGCGACGGGTGAGGTGAAAGACATATTGCTTTCTGATGGCACTCAAATGGCAATGAACACCGCCACCCGCGTATTTGTCGACTTTAACCAGCAAGAACGACGTTTACACCTGCTTGAAGGTGAGATTATGGTCACCAGTTCTCACCATCTCACCCCTTTCCATGTCACTACTCCGCAAGGTCGAGTCGTACCAATAGGCACCCGTTTCACCGTACAAAAACGAGACGACGATACGCTAGTTTCCGTTTATGAGGGCGAAGTAGCACTCTACCCTTTACTTGGTATGGGAGCACAGCACTTGCTTGCTGGTGAAAACGCCCACTTTACGCAACGTGAAACCTCGAACATACAAAAGAATCTCAGTGACGACGCCCTATGGTTAGAACAAAAAATCATGGCACAAGGGATGCCACTCACAGAGTTTATTACGGAGCTAAGTCGATACCGTCGCGGTATTCTCTCAGTCGATCCACAGTTGTCCTCTTTGAAGCTCACCGGGGTATTCTCGACAAAAAGCGTCGACAAAACGCTTTTTAACATCAGCCAAATATTACCAATCGAAATCCGCTATCGGACACCAATGTGGGTCAGTGTGAAAGCAAAACCATAAAAAAATTTACGGATTTAGACATCTCATTCGGTGTAAAGAGCAGTTAGTAGACCGATTAAGGAAAGCAAGGTGCCGCTCCCTCAACGACGCCAGATATTGGCGATAATGATTCAAGCCAATCTAGGATTAGCCTCTCTCGTCACTCCTTTTGCCGCATGGGCAGAACAGTCAGTACAGTACGATATTCCACCAGGTAATCTTGACCATGTATTAAACCAGTTTGCGGTAGAGTCTGGTGTTGAGTTTTATCTCAATGCTTCACTTTCAGAAAACCTGCAAAGTCCTGGATTAACAGGTAACTATGACCCCGAACAAGCATTGACATTGCTGCTGGCAAACACGGGATTGAATGCCGAGAAGCAGGCTGATGGTGTTTATCAACTTTCTCCTTCCTCTGAAATGACACTCGACGCAATTCAGGTAAGAACGAGTTTTGAAGATGCTTATTATCGCGATAGTGATGGTGAGATGGCGATCTATGACGCCGATGTTGCCAGTGCCTACATGGGCAAAGAAGAAATAGAACGCTTCAAAGGCGCAAGCGCTGCCGATCTGTTTACCGGAATGGCAAATACCTTGAGTGGTGAGGCTCGTAATGGCGGTGGAAGCATTGATCCTAATGTTCGTGGTGTACAAGGTTTTGGACGAGTCCCTGTCGTCATAGATGGCACAGAACAAGGCATTTCCGTTTATAACGGTTACCGAGGCGCTTCAAACCGAAACTACATTGATCCAAACTTGATTGGTGGTCTGAAAGTTTACAAAGGCGCACAGATCAGTTCGGACGTGAATACCTCTGTAGGGGGCGCAGTACAAGTCACGACATTGGAGCCACAAGACATTGTGCCTGAGGGTGATAATTTCGGTATGGAGTTCGTGGCGGAAAGCAGCAGCAACTCAGTAAAGCCCAACAAAGCTCGCTTGCATACAGGTAAACGGTGGCAAGATGTCCCAGTATACAATGAGTTAGGCGGCGTACCATTATATGACGACCCAGAAGTACGCTTTCAAACTAGAGATGATAAAGATGACAATCCGCTAAACGGTGAGGATACAGCTTATCGACTAGCTATTGCGGGCGTAAAACCAAAAATTGAATGGCTTGGCGCGTATGCATATCGTAATCGTGGTAACTACTACTCAGGCACAAATAAAACGGGTTTCTACTCCAAATCAAGAGATGGTAGCGGTAGCGAGATCGTTGCGGGCAGAAACCCATATTTGAACCCGGAACACATTGCATTGAGCCATATCCCTGGGCACGAAGTACCAAATACTTCCTCTGAGATGGAGTCGTTCCTATTAAAAACAACCATTAATTTTAGCGATTACTATAAGTTACAGCTGAACGCGCGCTACACAGAGAGTACTCACGGGGAAATCCTCGCGAGTCGTTCAGATTATCGAAACAGTGACGGTCTGCCTCAATGGCCGCTAGCGAATGCCAAGATGCAAGCTTACAGCATCAAGTTTCGAGCAAACCCAGAAAGCCGCTACATTGACCTCAGTACTAACCTATGGACAACGTTAACGGATTCCAAAAGCAATACTGGCTATGGCTTTCCCAATTTTGTGAACTTTCGTAGCGAGACACCAGATATCATCATCAACACCTCGACCGTCAATCGTGATGAAAACCGTTTTGGCTTTGACTTTAAGAACAAAATGCTATTGCTCGATAACTTGGATGTCACGGTTTCCGGCAGCTACATGAAGCATGAATTGACCCCAAAAGAAGGTTTGGAATACCTCATTGATTTCTACGGTGGTCCTGTGCGCTCGGGAGAAAGAGAAGAATATAACGGAGCCGCGGTCATCGAATGGCGTCCACTAGATGCCTTTATTATCAATGCAGGCGTGCGCTATATCAGTTATGAAGCCACCGACTTTTACATCGAGAATCGCATCAAAACGGGCAATAGCGACGATGTTGGTCTTAAAGAATACAAGAAAGATGGTTATCGTCTCGCATTTCAAACCATTGAAACTTACGCCCCAGAAGAAATCGCACAAAACGTCGCGAATGCAGAGCATGAAGTTCGTGCAACGTTCACAAAAAAGAACATAAACCGAGAAATCAATCGCCTGCAACATTTGATCACCACCGATCCCACCCAAGCTGATACTTACCGTGAAGAGTTAAAACTGCGTCAAAATGAGATCAATAACTTTGATTCACTGTTAACTGCAAAGGTAGAAGAGAAAACAACGGAAGCCAAAAACAAAACCAGTTTCGTTGAGGATCACCTAGTTGAATGGCGAACCAACAGTAAAAACGAACTGGATCTTGCTAACAACCCTTGTTTGATTGCCCAAAAGAAAGACAACTTTGTTGAAGGCAGTTGTAAAACCAAAGGACAAATTGATGGCAAGGACAACCGTAACCTCAGCTACAAGAACAGCGGCAGTGGTTGGATGCCATCTCTTACCACAACATGGCTAATCAACGAAAACAGCCGTGCGTATGCTCGATATGCAGAAACACTGCGATTTCCAAGCTTATTTGAGAGTACCAGTGGATTTTCTGGTAACCCATCAGCATCAGTACCCCTTGAACCAGAGCGAGCGAAACTCTTCGAGGTCGCGTACATTCACTACTTTGAGAACGCAAGTGCAAAGCTCACTTACTTTGATCAAACGATTGATGATGTAATGGATCGCGATCGATCCAGTTTTTCATTTGCCAATCTGGATAGCCAACGCACCAGTGGTATTGAAATCAACGGTATGTTCGATAACCAACTGTACTTTGCCGATGCGTCATTGGCTTATAACTTCCGCAATGAGGTGTGTGACAAAAACTCTGCAGCTCAAGGCTTCGTCCCAGCTCTTGTCGATAAAACCACACCATCAACAGAAACGTGTGTTCGCGGTGGCTTCACAGCAGCAAGCTATCTGGCAGCACAAGCGGCACCAGAGTATTCGGGTAGCTTATTAGTCGGAGCAAGGTTCTTTAATCAAGCATTAGAAAGCGGGTTACGCACCAACTATGTTTCTGGCAGTCATGAAGATGAACAAATTAAACGAACCGATGTAACAACATTTGATGCTTACATTAAATATGCATTTAACGAACACCTATCTGCAGAGCTTATCGGAAGCAACATCACCGATGTTTATTATCTTGAAGCTGGATCGGTATCTGGGATGCCTGCACCAGGAAGAACGATAGGACTCAAGTTAAACGGACGCTTCTAAACCTTATGAACGCCCCTTAAAAAGAAAACGCCTCACCCGAGGCGTTTTCTTTTTTCATTTTATTTTTACGGATTTCCAATTGCTATTCGGTGTAGTGGATGAAACTTCATAAAGCCCAATATAGGTTTGGTGTCCCAAACACCACCAAGCCTATAGAACCGTATATTTAGGATGATTTAATGAAACCCAACATGAAATGGACGCTTCTTGCTATCACCATTCCTTCGCTTATCGCTTGTGGTGGTGGTTCAGACTCAAACACTGCAGATTCACATAAAGCGCCTGTGTCCGTTGTATCTGGTTACGAAACAGCAAAAGTCGGAAACAGAATTCGTGTAGATGGACTGGGTAGCTACGGTGTAGATGCCAGTATCGCAACGTACACTTGGTCTATCAGCAAAAAACCACAAGGCAGTAACGTCAAGTTAAATAACGTTAATGCGATCTCTCCATACTTCACACCAGACGTGGCAGGAGACTACACCGTTCAGTTGGTAACCAACGATGGCAAAAAAGACAGTAGCGCACAATCGCTGACTATCACCGCAACAGAAGTAAATACCAACGTGGCGCCCGTTATTTATGCATCGGAAACCTACACGGCAGCGCTTGATCAAACCCTGAAATTAGACGCGAAAGCTTACGACGCTGATAATGATATGCTCAGCTACCAATGGGCTCTTAACTCAGCACCAAAAAACACCACGATGTCGTTGAGCAACGCAAGCACCAAACAAGCAGCGCTAAAAGCAAACGTTGCGGGTGAATACAAACTAACTCTAACCGTCTCAGACGGTAAAGAAGAGACAACTAAAGAGATCACCATCAACTACTCTGCCGATAACGTCGCACCGGTTGCCATGGCAGGACGAGATACCACATTCGAATTGGGTGGAACCGCAACCTTAGACGCTAGCGCAAGCATTGATGGCAATGATTCAGGTATCACGTACCAGTGGGAATTTGTGTCCAAGCCTTCGGCAAGTACTGCAGAATTGTCGGATGCTACGTCAGCAAAACCAACATTCACCCCCGATGTCGAGGGTGATTATGCGCTTGCTCTAACCGTAAGTGATGGCGCTCTAAGCAGTGGAAAAGATTTTGTTCGAGTAACGGCATCAAAAGCAGGAACAAGCGACCTCGTATTGCACTTCAACGGTGAGAAAAAACAATGGCCTCTCGAAATTCCGATTATTACTCTGAATAAAGACCTCAAAGGTGAAGCGCCCAAATACGTACTCCTAGGGTCACTAACTCTTGAAGCCGTTGGACAAGATTATGAAGTTCAGCAGGTCTTTGCAATGAACGCAACCAATCCCGATCACGACTTGAAATTAAGCGGCATTGAAGATGGCAGCGTGCTACCTGTCGGTGATGAGATTGTTGTTAAGTTTTGGTCAGCACCAACACAAGGAAGTAGTGTCATGATGACTTACGGTCTAATGATCAAAGATCAAACAAACTTTTATGGCGGTGTTGGCTACCACTTCCAAACAAACTGATCGTCCTGCACAACAATGACACATAAAAAAGCGCGGTCTCTCCGCGCTTTTTTACGGATATTCAAATCTCATTCGGTGTATCAGATAAAGCCTTTCTTTTACCGCGCCGCGTTATGGACCGCGCTTCTAATCAATTAGGATGAACTAAGATGAGTCTAAGCTCGAAATATACTCTCACACCATTGCTATTATTACTTCTTAATGGTTGTAATGGTGGCGGTGGGAATGATGCCTCTGAACCCCAAACGCCTAACAATCACCCCCCTATTGCGATAGCTGGGATCAATCAACATGTAAAGCTGAGTGAAAAAGTGGTGCATCTCGATGGCACGGGTAGCGTCGACTACGATCAAGACTCAATAGCCTTCTCTTGGAAAATGGTATCGAAACCCTTCAAGAGTAAGGCGGAGCTCATTAATCCAGAATCCAGAACTCCGCGCTTTGAACCAGACTTATTGGGCACTTACCTTGTAGAGTTGGTGGTTAACGATGGCAAAACAGACAGCCGCCCTAACCAAGTAAAGATAGAAGTCATCAGGGAAGACGAAAATACACCACCAACGATTAAATTTACCAAAGATAAGTACACCGGTAACCTAACTCAGCAAATTAACCTAAACACAAGACCTCAAGATATTGATGGCGATAAATTGTCGTTTACATGGGAAGTGTTGTCCCACCCACAAGGCAGCAATTACTCTATAGCGAAATCGACTGTATATGATTTCAACTCAATCAAGGCTGATACGGAGGGCAATTATGTGGTTAAAGTGACTGCATTCGATGGCTTTTCTGAAGCTTCCGCTACGACCACCGCTTCCTTTTTTTATAAAAATGTCCCTCCACATGCGGAGGTAGATGGTTCAATGTTTTGGGTTCTTGATAACATGAGTGTCCCATTGAATGGCACACCCAGTGGTGATGCCAACGGCGATGTACTCACTTATGAATGGCACTTCACTAAAAAACCAAACGGCTCATCCGCCGTCATCGATGATCCTTATGCTGTGCTAACTTCATTTTCGCCAGATATCTCCGGGGATTACGTCGTCAGTTTAACCGTAAATGATGGCGAGTTTTCAGATAGCCATTCTGTGGGAGTTAGAGTAAGAGCGATTTCTGAATCCCAACCGCACACCAAACTCACACGCGGCTCAGATACCACTCCTTTGCGACTGCCTCACAAGCAAAATGACGTCATCGATAAAACATCCGATACGGGTCCTATTCCTAACTATTACACTCTCGATAGCTATACTTTTGAAGCAGTAGGAAAGCCAGTCACCATTACTCTCGGAAAGTATACGCTTAGTAGTAGCAACGACGATGTAACACCAAGGATATTAGTTGGTTCTCAAAGCTACTTTAGTAAAGACCTTCAAGATAACGATGTCATTATTGTTATCCCCGCTGGTGACAGCTTAACCTTCCAACTACAAAGTCCACCGACCAACGGCAAAGTGGCAAAAGCCTCAATGGGCTTCAGCTGGAGTCTTAACGGTCCTAATGACTTTAGTATGGTTGAAAGAATTTCCACAACGATTGAATTTACCAGCCGTTAAAACACAAGCAGCTATCAAAAACGTCCACAGTTGTGGGCGTTTTGTTTTTTATTCGCCAACAATTTAAAAAATCACAAACTTATTTACGGGTTTTGTCTCCTATTTCGGTGTACTAAATGAGACCGCGTTAGTCATCTGTCGCGCGCACCGGATGCACTGGCATGGTCTCTTTCTTTAACTATTTCAATCAACAAAAGGAAGAGACAATGAAACCACTTCAACTTTCATGGATTGCAGCAGCAATGATTGGTCTAAGCCCACTTGTTCATGCAGGATTTGATGGCGCGATCAGTGATGATTCGCTTCGCCAAGTAGGAGAATCAGAAGTTTGGGTCCCATTTATTCACTCTAAAGGCAATGCAGGCATCGGTAAAACAGGTGGCAAACGAGTGGACTTTGAAGGTCTAGCTGGTGGTATTTTTGATGACGAGCGAAATGGTGTTCACACATCAGGCAGCAAACATTTTCAAGACAATTTTTACAGTTTTGTCCAAGTAGCGAATCAAGATGTGTGGTTTGGAGAATGGTACGAAGGTAAGAAAGATTCTGAGTTTAACAACCGTACCGTTTACTACGTCGGTAATGATGCAGGAACGACTGTACCAACCAGCGGCAAGGCGACCTACAACATTACTGGTATTAACAAGTTCTCTGGCGCAAACAAACTTTCAGGTACGTTTAACGCTGATTTCGGAGCCAAAACGCTAGACGGTTCAATCAACAATAGCAACCTAACGGTAAGTGTAGACGCAACGATTAATGCAGCCACCGCAGCATTTAATGGCACTGCTCAAGCTGTACAGAATGGCACAACCACGAATGGCGCTTCTCAAGGTCACTTCTTTGGTGCGAATGCTGCTGGCTTGGCTGGTATCGCCACCTTTACCAACAATAGCGATCTAGACACTGCTTTTGGCGGCGAGAAAAAATAACTCTCGATTCAATGAGTGATAACCAAGAAGCAGCCCGTGCTGCTTCTTTTTATATGGAATATTTATGGCGGTTAGAACCTCTTACACCATCGCTCTGACATCCCTGTTAGTGCCGTTGTTTTCTTTTCCCGTTGTAGCCAATGACCAAGATACGAATCTTCGCATTCAGCAAAGAGATGCGCTATCAGCACAAGAAAAAGAAAAGCGTCTCCTGCAAGAAGAAAAAGAACTCGAATTACAGAGGTCGAAGCAAGCTCAGGAACAAAGCTCGTCAGATCAAAGCAACGACAACTTAGGGCAAGCGCTTTACCTAGCAGTTAAAGGAAAGCAATGGTCACAAGTAGAAGTACTATTGAACCAGTATCAATCTTCACCCTATGCAGATCCTTTACTTATCCATTATGCCCAAGGCGGTCTATCACGCTATTTAGGTCGTTTAAGTGATGCAGAGGCAGAGTACCGATCGCTTTTATCCTTATATCCGAATTTTCTTCCCGCTCAGTTAGAGCTTGCTCGCGTTTTGTTTGAGCGTAAGAAAAACCAAGACGCACACACCCTTTTCTCACAAATCAAATCTACTCTCCCTACTGATAACCCAAGGGCTGATGGTGTCAGACGTACTCTCAATGCCTTTATATCAGCACTAGAGCACAGAGATGCATGGCAAGGTGCGATCAGCTTTGGTCCAACTTTCAATGACAATCTCAATAGCAGCTCAGAAACCTATACTTGCTTAGTCCGTCATGAGACAGGAAAGTGTTTATTTGATCGAGTAACACCGGAAAAACAGAGAGCAGCAGGGTTAACTTTTAATGCAAGTGCGAATAAGCGCATTAGCTTCAAAGGTCATCATGGTATGAGTTTGCAAGCGCTGACGTATGGTTCTCGTTACAACAATCACAGTGAATACAACGAGCAAACAGCGAATGTTAGCTTTGGTTACAGCTTTCAAGACCAGCGTCATAGTATCTTGGTTGCGCCGTTGATCGAGTACAGCACATACGCAGATAAGAGTTTGTATTGGTCAACAGGTCTAAAGTTGAATGGATTCCATAGCTTAGACTCGAAAAGCGCATTGAGATGGGAACTAAAAGGCGAATACCAAGATTACCGTCCAACAAAGCTCGACTATCAATCAGATTGGCAATGGAATGCAAGCATCAACTATTGGCACCAGTTGCCACAACAATGGCTCGCATTCGGTGGCATAGACTGGACGCATAAACAAAATGATCAAGATGTACATGCTTACCAGCTCTATGGTGGTCGAATCGGAGTCGTGAAAAGCGTCGAAGGTTGGCTTGACGCTAACCTGTTTGCATCACTGCGAGAAAGGCAATACGAGGGATATAACGCCCTACTCGATGCAAAGAGAAGAGACACAGAGCAAAACTATACTGTCACATTTTCCTCTCCAAAGTTGGTTTTTTGGACGTTGACACCCATTCTAGAGTGGACTCATAAACGGGTAAACAGCAACGTTGATTGGCTGTACACCTATCAGCAAAATGAGGTGAGCGTAAAATTTGAAAAGCGTTTTTGACTCTAAAATCACGGCAAACATGCTTTACAGTGTAAATTGACCCAAATATTTAAATTTATTTTACGGATTTCGTTACTTCATTCGGTGTAGTGGATAGAGCAGGCGCGAAAAGGTTATTTGCGCCATCAGTCATTTTCACAACGAGCAATGGATAATGAATAAGCGTTTTTTTCTCCTAGTGTCGGCATCTTTTAGTCTGGCACTTCTTCCCCTTTCTTCTTCTGCAACTGAGTCAACTGGTACTTCTATAAATAACTCAGTCACCGAAACACAAATAGCACCACCTTCTAACCCGCTCATCACCCACGATTTATCCCCAATGGGTATGTACCACGCTGCTGATTGGGTGGTAAAGGGAGTGATGCTCTCACTGCTTGCCGCATCCATTTTGACTTGGGCAGTTTTTCTTTTTAAACAAGTACAACTGATGAAAGCAACACGACGCACACAAAAACTACTTACTGAGCTTGTTGATGCAGAGTCATTGGAAAATGCCAAACAGACCACTCAGCCTTTTAAAGGCGTAGAATCCTCACTAATTTCAGCAACGCAGCATGAATTGCAACTCTCTTCTCTAGGCTCTGCTTCAGAAAATGGCATTAAAGAACGCGTACAACTGCGCTTAGAAAGAGTGCAAGCAGAATTAGGGAGAAGCATGACTTCACTGACCGGCATCCTCGCAACCATCGGCTCCGTCGGTCCTTTCGTTGGATTGTTCGGCACAGTTTGGGGCATCATGAATGCTTTCATCGGAATCGCAAAATCTCAGAACACGACGCTAGTGGTGGTCGCTCCGGGGATCGCAGAAGCCCTCCTTGCCACGGCAATTGGTTTAGTGGCAGCAATTCCAGCAGTGGTCATCTATAACTACTTCACACGTAAAATTTCTGGCTACAAAGCGCAACTCGCCGATGTCTCCGTAGCATTGATGATCTTGGTTAGCCGAGATTTGGATCAAAAGCGAATGCAATCTCACCAAGAACACAACGACACAGTGCTAAAGAAGGTGGGTTAAGCCATGGGATTTAAGCCAGCCTCAGACAGCGATGATATGGTTGAGAATCATGAGATCAACGTGACACCTCTGGTTGACGTCATGTTGGTGCTCTTAATCATAGTGATGGTTGCCGCCCCATTAGCGACAGTCAACGTTGCAGTCGATTTGCCGACGTCATCTGCAGAGCCTCAGCCTCAACCTGATAAACCAGTTTATCTCACGATTCAAAAAGACCTAACCTTAGTTGTGGGAGAAAAGCACGAGACTTCGCTTGCCGATTTGAAGCAAGCCCTAATACAAGCCGAGGTTGAACCAGACACTCGGATATTTCTTCGAGCTGACAAATCTCTGAGTTATCAAGATTTAATGAAAGTGATGAATGAAATGGTCGCTAGCGGCTACAACCAAATTGCATTAGTTGGTGTAGAGCAAGCGTCGGGAGCGCCACAATGAATGCTCTAGCGGGACCATCTTTTCGTTATAGCTATAGGAAAAAACGTTTTGTTTTAACGGCTATACTACTGAGCGCCTCTCTTCACGCCTTAATAGCCATCGCTTACATGTGGACACCTGAGTATGACTTTTCCTCTCCGCCACAAGCGATACCGATTACAGTGAGTATCGTAGCACCAATGGCTGCCCCCAAAAACACGGTGAAAGCGGTTGAAAGTACAGTGCAACAAGAAGAGTTAATTCAACAAGCCCGTCAAGAGCAATCCGTAAAACATAAGCCCGAACAAGAGCAGTCTCCAGCTTTAGTCAAATCCAAACAACCGAGCACGATTGCTGCAAACACTGAAAAGCCAATAAAAACAGAGAAACCAAAACCGAACAGATCAAAACCAGAAAAGCAGTCAAAGAAAAAACAACCTGAAATCAATCAAGCCGCCAGTTCAAAACCTAGCTTGGAGACGAAACGTGAATCCAAACAAATCAGCGCACTAAGGCAGGGTCAGCAATCCGAAGCAGGACGAGCGGCAAAGGTAAGTTGGCAACAAGCTCTGCATGCACACCTAGAACGAGAAAAACGCTATCCAAGGCAAGCACGTCGACTTAAGAAGAAAGGGATGCCAGTGATTCGCTTTACCATGGACAGGGAGGGAAATGTTCTCGATGTGGAACTCGTAAAAAGCTCAGGAACAGCATCATTAGATAAAGAAGCGATTGAGCTTGTAGGACGAGCGCAACCGTTAGTAAAACCACCTTCAAGTGTCAAAGGCGCTCGCTTGACACTAACTCTTCCTATCAATTTTTCGTTCTAGCCAGCCTGAAAAACAAAGGAGAGAATTTACAGTGTAAACTCTCTCCTCTATCTAAATTCTTATCTATTCCACTTTACAGTGTAAATTACAAAACCGCGTATCGTTTTACACTGTAAATTTAGCGATTAAAGCTTGAAGCTCTTTGCGTATCTCAGCTTCGATTTGCTTACGTCCCGCCAATCCAAATTGTTTTGCGCACTCATTCCAATCTTTGTTTAAGAGTGACTTACTGATCAGCAGATCAGAAACATCAACCAAACCAAATTGAAGTAACCATTGTTGAAGCCATGTCGACACAGATTCAAAGCTATTACCACCTTGAGCATAGCACTCCACCAAAGTGAGCTTCGCCTTATTCAACGAGACAGCTTGAATTGGTTGGGATAACAACGTACGCATTAAACTCGGCTCAAGTCGTGGATAAATCGCAGAAGCACTCAACGACAATAATTCTTCAAATAGATGCTTAGACTCTTCAATCCAAGACTGCTGTTGGGCGTTACAATTGCGAACCATCAAAAGTGAATAGCAGCCACTCGCAGCGTCACGCATCGTTCCAAGTCGAATCGACTCATAGCCCGAGCGTTGCCAAAACTTTATGAGTTCTTCCGTTGCACCAAAGCTGGTGGACAAATAGGAAATGTGAGATGGCGCAGATTGCTCCAGCAATGACAACATATGTTGACCAATTCCTTGCCCTTGCAACTCAGGATGAACAGCGATACGCATCACACGTAATGTAGAAAGCGCGCCGACTTCTGAGTAGCCAAGCTGGTTAATAATGGTAATGGGAGCTAAATGCCCTTTTGGACGACGCTTGCCAAGCTGGATATCTTTAATTAGGTTTTCGGCAAAGTTGCCTTCTTCCACGGTTAAAATCACACCGGCGATTTGACCTTGGTACTGAGCAACATAAACCTGACTGTTTTCATCTTGCAGCAAGTGAAGTAAATCATTAGGCGCCGTTTGATAATGCGCGTTGACCAATAGCGCAAAGCACGTTTTCAATACGGAAGGATTAGAAATCAGCTCGGACTTACGGAGATTGATCAATGCAATTTCACCAAGCTCTATTCGCTCAAACGGTTCAAGCTCTGCATTCAACAAAAACGTCTCATACAGCCACGACTCTAGATTGTCATTTGTACTCCAACGGATAGGCTGTTGAAGGTGGTGGCTTTTCATTCCTGGTCTTTGTTCTTTCAACCACTCAATAAACTTAAGCGTAAACCCTCGACCACACCCTTCATAACCATGTATCGTGCTCGAAAAAACCAAACGATGATAATGTTCCGTAATTTGCTTGAGCATTGGTACAGGGATCGCCGCAGCTTCATCCACTAACAACAAGTCACATTCCGGCATAGACGAAAGCAGCTCGTCTGGGGCAATAAATTGGATGTACCCCTGCCCTACTTCCAATCGATCTTTCTTAACTCGTTGCGCTGTTGAAAGTAATCGCAATGCATGCTGATAGATGGGTTCAACAGCTTTAATGCTTGGTGCGGTAACTAAGATACGCAGCGTCTTTTGCTTAAGAAGCTGTGCACAAGCGATACCTAAAGCGCTGGTTTTTCCACGACCACGGTCAGCAGTCAACACCAATGGACGCTTGCGGTGTCCCGTTACGACTTTCTCAACTAATGCTACCGCTTCAGTTTGTTGCTCAAACTGGTTTTCCTTCGCGCCATATTGTACGCTCGATAGTGTCGGCAACGGAAGACTCTGGTCTATCACAGTCAGTTTTTGCCAATGCATTTGCATCCACAAATCAGCTTCGCTTGGTTGCTCTTGTTTATTGGCGATAACAAGCAGCAATCCACCGCCAACTAAAGCCCCAAGAGCAGCGGTAAAACTGTTGGCATCGACGCCTTTTCTCGCATCAAACAATAAAACATCGCACTCACGACCAAGCAACATATTGCCTTGTTTGCCAGACACACAAAAAGCCCCTTCAAGGGACCAATCACCAACACAGAACCAAGTCTGATCCGATTGATGTTTGTAAAAGTCAGCAATTAGCGCATCTTGCCATTCGGGCTCACCATAGATAGCCACGCCACGACGTTGAAACGCATCATGAGATTGAGTTTGAAGTTGAGAAAGGAATTCAGATTGAGCGAGCATTACGTATATCCGAGCATTAAACTGACGCCATGTTATCACATCTCGATTCACGGAGACTTTGCCAAATTGCAGACATAAAAAAACCGCCCGAAGGCGGTTTCAAAGAAGAATATATTTACTTCATTTTACTCTCAACGAAAGCAAGAATTTCTTCCATCAAGCTGTCGTCAACTTTCTTCAAGTTAAGAGCAAGGTTATTGCCTTTGCGGCTGTAGCTTGCACGCCCTTTAACAAGATCAACTTTTTCAGCTTTCTTAGCTGGCTTCGCAGGTGCTAATTCTGCAATCCAGCTTTCAATGCTTTCTGTCACTTCTTTTGTCAGACGAGCAACACCTTGAGCTGTGCTACGTTGCCACAGGTAGCCTTCAGACGTACGGCATTTATCCAGCAGATTTTGTTGCTGTTCACCAGTTAGTGATGAGAATTGCTTGTGCAGCTTCACTATCGTTGGACGACCTAAATCGCCAACATTCGGGTACGCTTGAAGAAGCTCTAACGGTAATGCCGCCGCTTTTAACGCACCACTCACCAATGCTTCGCTGCACTGGAACATTTTTGCCAGTGCTTTTTGGTCTTCTGCTTCGCCGCTTTCTAACTTCGCCTGCATCTCTTTACCTTTCTCGTAGAGAGACAGTGGCTTGTGCGCGTTTGCAACATCAGAAAGGAATTTCGCGTGGTCTGTGTTGATGCCGTCACCAACGTAAACCAAGAAATCTTTGCCCGCTAAGATACAAGACATACGACGGCGGCTACCATCTAATACTTCAATCTTGCCATCTTGCGTGCGACGACCAACTGCTGGATATTGTTGACCACGTTCTTTCAACGTCACCAAAACATCCGATAAAGCGTGTTCGTTTAGGAAAGATTGCTCACGAGCGTTTTCTGCAAATACGCTCGTGTCTGTCGCCACTTTATCCGCAGGGATTCGTACCAATTCAAATTGCACAGTATTCTCACCAGCGACTGCTAGTTCGATAGTTTGTGCTTTGTCTTTTGCCGCCGTTTGCGCTTCTTGAGGTGTCGCAACACGACGCTTATTGGTTTTACCAAATAATTTCGCGTTTAATTCAGACGTTTTCAATGCCATTTATTCATTACCCCTGATTCAATGACGGCCAGTTAGAGTGCAGTACGCGCTCTAGTTCTAATGCACTCTTGTGTACCGCATCTTGTGCAGTTGCGAGTGTTTTCTTACCACCTTCGAAGTCGCCTATGGTTAAGTCAAACACAGTGCTGTAGGTATCAGCACAGGTTTCGAATGCACGACTGCGAGGAATGGTAGCCATCATAACTTGGTCACCTAGAAGATAGTTCATTTCAGTTAGAACAGAAACTTGCTTCTTGTTGTCGTCTTCAAACATAGTAGGCATCAGACGAACAAACTCAAGACCGTTCCAATCTTCAGGGAACATCTCATAAACCGTTGGTAGGTGTTGGAAGAAGTTTACTGTCGAAGCCCAGTCAAGACGCTTCGCCGCACAAGGAATCAATAGCGCGTTCGATGCGTACATTGCGTTCCATACTAGCGGGTCAACGTGTGGACCGGTATCAATCATAATTACGTCGAAGTCATTCGCGATCTTGTCAATCAACTGCTCTTTCAGCAGACGAACGATATCTAGCGATGGGTCTTCAGAGAGTGTTTGCCACGCTTCTGCGTTGAACATTGCGTCTTCTGGGAAAGCAGAAATCGACTTCAAGTTCGGATATTGCGTCGGCAACAGTACGTTCTTGTGAAGGAATTCACGATCGATTTCAACACCATCAGGCACGTTACCCAACATGATATCGACAGCAGAATAGATGTTGTCGTGTTCTGCCACGCTAATTTGTGGGTTCAAAAACAGACGCAGAGAGCCTTGAGGGTCAAGGTCAATCAAACAAATACGGTAGCGTTTATCTAGGTTTAGAGCCAGACACGCCGCCAAATGAACCGCGGTCATCGATTTACCCGTACCACCCTTTTGGTTTTGTACGTTGATGATCCATGGTTTATTTTCAGAATTCTTTTTGCGTTCATGGAATTTTGGCACTTCCGCCGCATCCATTAGCATGTGCGCTTCTTCAAGCGTGATTGAATAATGGTTAGCATTATTCTTTGTAAATTGATGACCTTCCGCTTCCATCTTGCCGATAGCATCGTCTAGTTTACGACGAGTTAAACCAGAGCGGGTTTCCATCATTGCCTTAGACATTGGTGGGAAGTAGTTGTCACTACGCTCTTCCAAAACAATCTCAATACGGTCAGCTTGAACTTGTTGCGTCAGCTCTGCTAATTCCTGGAGATTTTCAATCGTTGTTTCTCTTTTCATGCCAAATTCCGTTGGAAGGATATCTGCATTTCATTGTACAGCACTACAACACAAAAACAACAAAAAGGTGCACAAGCATTTTGAATAACCATCACATAAAAAACACTCACAAACGCCAGTTTTATGATTTCACCATCAAAACATCACAAAATTTAATCAAAACCCTGCGAATAAAGGCTTTAAACTCGACTAGATTTAAAATGTCACACTGTCACTTATTTACAATGTAAATAGTATTAATCTCGGAACGATTATAAAACAACGCTAAATTACGGATAGTGTGAGATGAATCTTATGTTGGATGATTTTCAGTGTCTCTTTAAAGAAATGGAAAAAAACCACACCTTGATCATGCATCCAGTACGTTAGAACGTATATTTAAGTGAAATGAAGCGGAAGTATGATCAAGGGGAGTTCTTGATCATACTTCCGGTACTCACACCAAAATCGAAAGCATGATCAAGGAAATCAACGCATCATTTACATTGCAGCTCGTTATTTCAAACGGATCAATTTACCGGAAAAATGATCAAGTGAATTAACCACTCGGAAGCATGTAATTCTCAAGCTAATTTACGGAAGAATGCAGACAGACAGGGGGATAGAGGCAAAAACGAATATAAAATCACGGAACGATGAAAACAAAGCGAATGCAAAATGTAGAAACTCATCTGATGATCATGCTTCCGTTTAATTAACGCTAATCATTAATAAGAGGCACAACCAGCAAAGTAGAGTAAGTTTTCATCACATGCGCAAATAATATCCAACTCAATGAACAGAACGTAAAAAACCTCTCTCTTGATCATCGATCCGAGTGTAAAATGACAATGTTTCAATATGCAGAAACCGAAAGTTTTCCATTTGAACCGCTAGGATCTGTGGATAAGTTGTACAAACATCATGATCATCGTTTCAAGGCTGTTTTGATCATCTTTTCAGAAACTTAATGATCATGCTTACGACGTTTTGTGATCATGCTTTCCGGCTCATGTTGATCATCGTTTCGATATAATCATGATCATAGTTCCGTTAATGAACTTTTAAATATCATTATAAAACAAAAGCTTACAGCACTAAAAATCTCCAGATCATTAGATCATATAATCAATTAAGATCAGAATAATCAGAAAGATCAGTTATTTAAAAACCCAAGATTTTTTCTTTATTTATGATCTGTTTTTCTTTATCCTTCGGAACCATAGCAAAACTACGGCTAGTGTGATCTGGATCTAAAATGACGGCTGATGAAAAAATTC
Organism: Vibrio sp. L85; assembly: GCF_963871815.1. Lineage (NCBI taxonomy): Bacteria > Pseudomonadati > Pseudomonadota > Gammaproteobacteria > Vibrionales > Vibrionaceae > Vibrio > Vibrio sp. L85. Next base: position 379,692 of record NZ_CAWMYL010000244.1, on the reverse strand, counting down.
TGATTAAAGCGCCAAGAAGCCATAAGGATGGGCACCTTTTTGAGGTACACGAATCTTCTGCAGATTGGGTAGAGCAATACCAACACTTCAAAGGGGTAACCAAAAGCATCTTGGAGTTACTTAATCTGATCTCTTTAAGAGGGTTCACCAGCAAAGATGGTTTGGTATCTACAACTGAAATTGTTGAAGCGACAGACGGTCAATTGACCAGAGCAGCATTACAACAGCGCCTGCGTGCTGCCGTTAACATTGGTTTGTTTACTCAAACACCAGTGCGTTTTGAAGAAGGTCTCGCAGGTAAAACCATGCTGCATAAGTTCGTTAACCCGAATCAACTTATTTCAGCCTTAGGTGCCACCAGCTTAGTAACTGAAAAAGTTCGTCAAAACGAAAAGCAAAAACGTTCTAAAGCCCTAGCACAAACTCAAGTGAATAAACGTTTACTGAACGAACATGGTTTAAATACTCCGCCGATGATGAAAGATGAAGCGGATCAATTTGTTGTTTCACCAACCAATTGGGCAGGGATCATCGACCAAGCTCTCGCGCCACCGCGTACTCGAAAAAGTTATCAAAAATCCATGGTGTCGATCTCTGGCACAAAAGCTGTGATTGAAACTCGATCGTCTAAAAATATCATGACGGTAGATGATCTGATGACTTTGTTTGCTCTGTTTACTCTAACGGTGCAGTACCATGATCATCACAAAGATCAGTACCACATGGATGCGGCGCATGTTCCAAACAAAACTCCTCTGTACATTACTGATATTCTGTCGTTACGTGGCAAAAAAGACAGCGGTCCGGCACGAGATTCCATTCGTGACAGCATCGATCGTATCGAGTTTACCGATTTTCAATTGCATGAGCTGACAGGGCGTTGGCTTAGCGAGAACATGCCTGAAGGCTTCAAGAGTGACCGTTTCCGTTTCTTAGCGCGTACTATCACGGCATCGGAGGAGGCTCCAACAGAAGGCGCTGATGGCGAAATTCGTATTAAACCAAATCTGTATATCTTGGTTTGGGAGCCATCCTTCTACGAAGAACTGCTTACGCGAGATTATTTCTTCCTGTTCCCACCAGAAATTCTGAAGCAGCACACTTTGGTGTTCCAACTGTATTCATTCTTCCGTAGCCGCATGGTACGTAGACATACGGACTGCATGTTGCTGAGCGAATTGAACCAGAAATTAGCGCGCAATATTGAGTGGCGTCGTTTCTCCATGGATCTGATCCGTGAATTAAAACGACTATCGGAAGGGGCTGGGAGCGATGATCATTTTGTTGTGAATCTTTGGGGATATCACTTGACGATCGAAGCGATGATCGAAAACGACAAGGTGATGGATTACCAAATCGACATTAAATGCGATGTGGAAGAGGTGCTGCGTTATTCTCGTGCTCGTACAACCAACGCAGGAAAGCGCAATATGGCGCCTACACTGCCAAACCCACTTCGCAATGAGATGGTGACCAGGCAGCAGCTAGATGAGCTCTCAGGTATCATAGACGGCGAATTTGAGCCTATTCAGCGTAAAGCCCCGTCTCCACGTGGCAATTTAGGTCGCCGAGTGAAACAGAAAAAGCACTTGGTAGAGATCAATGCTGACGAGATAACCATAACTCTATCTAAATATACCTCTCCAGAGGCTCTAGAACGCAGTATAACGGCTTTATCGGCGATGACAGGGCATTCGTATGCCTCGATCAAAGAAGAGTGTTCTGACTTCATTGAGAAGCTTGATTTCTTGAGAGTAGGGGATGCACCGCTTCCATACGAGACATTAAGTAAGACAGTCGAACTGTTTAATAACCAAAATGATGTCAAACATCTCACCATTGAACGTTTGATTGCGGGCTTAGCTGTCCGTCGTAAGGTATGCCGTCAGATCTTTGAAGGTCATATGGATGAAATGGTATTCAGAGCACTTGATGAGATGGCGATCTGATATCAACCAAGCGGATACTTATCGAGTGATAAGCATGAGTAATTGATTCAGAATGTAACAATGAATTGCACTGATGGAAATCAGACTTAACTCTTACAAACCACTGACATTGCAACGCTGAGCGCAGACTAAGATTTATCCCGAATAGACAACCTTTTGTCCTTTCTGATGATTAATAGATTGGCTCATATTGTTACATTCATTCTGAATAGACTTCGCGAGTTTCTCCTCAAGAAACTCGCTTTTTTTTATCTAAAATTCCTGTCTTTTGTATCCACAAAATCCATTCGGAACAAACAAGCAACCTTGATCATCTTTCCGGATTAATGACGTAATCCTTGATCATGCTTCCTAGTTTCATTCCAATTTAACGATCGCATCAACGCAACGTGTGACTCGATCAAGCTGCTTGCTTGTTGCTGCCACTCATTTTGATCGTGCTGTTGATTGCAAAACTCCAACGCCAGAACGGTCAAATGTTGCAATCGTTTGAGGCACCAATCCTTGATTAGAAGATCGGTCATCGGTTGGCAAGCCGCGTGTTCTAGCTTTGCACTGGTGTACTGTAGGATTTGAAACGCTTTTTTATGGTCTTGATGCCTAGCGTATTGAAAGACTCTTAGGCAGCCATCTAGCCAACAAGCGATGGCTTTACTCTGTTCGTCCGTTAATTCTGGACCAAATACAGAAACAGGTGCTTGATATAAGATCGCTTCTAATCTTTCTACTTGATCATGCTTCCGATTATCGTACCAATCTGAAATATGATCTTGCCAGGTCATCAAATTCATTAAGCTGCCTCAGTCCATTGTTTTACAAAGTGGTTTGGTCCGATTTGATCGAATTCTTCAACGATAACACTGCTGCGATTACGGATCTCATCGGCATCTACTGAATAGTTTGGTTCACTTTCCACTAGGTTGCCAAACGGCAGATCAGGATCTGGCACCGCAGAGATCAACAACTTAGTGTACGGATGCTGTGGGTTCTTTAAGATCGCTTGAGTGTCTCCCCACTCCACGATCTGTCCTTTGTACATTACTGCGGTTTCTTCGGCGATGTAATGTGCGGTTGCAAGGTCGTGAGTGATATACAGAAATCCGATTCCAAGCTCTTTCTTCATGCGCTGCATTAGGTTGAGCACACCCAAACGAATCGACACATCCAGCATCGATGTTGGCTCATCGGCAAGGATAAGTTGTGAGCCTACCGCCAGAGCTCGCGCGAGATTGACGCGTTGACGTTGACCGCCACTAAGTTCATGAGGGAACTTGTTCAGAGTTTCCTCTGGCAGCTCGACCAAATCCAGCAGTTCTAGTAGCTTGGCTGGGATTTCTTTGTCACTCTTCACCTGCTTATGAATCTTCAGTGGGCGAGTTAAGTGATGACGAATAGTATGGGTTGGGTTTAAAGAGCCAAACGGGTCTTGAAACACCATTTGGACCTTGCTGCGATAATCCTGAATCTCAGCGCGAGCGGTAATATCGTTGACGTTTTTCCCGTTAAATAGGATTTCACCATCACTGGCTGGATACACTTTGGTAATTAATCGAGCGCAGGTACTTTTCCCACAACCAGACTCGCCTACCAGAGCAAGGGTCTTTCCTGCATAAAGATCAAAACTCACGCCCTGAAGCGCGCGGAAGGTTTCTTCTTTGGCAAAACCACCACCGACTTTGAATTCCTTGATCACGTTTTTCATTTGGATGATCGGTTCACTCATGCTAGCGCTCCTTCCGTTTGCGGTTGTTTGTGTACATCGTGGATATTTGGGAATGAAGCCCAAAGCTTTTGGGTGTATTCGTGTTGAGGATGATTGCGGATTTCGTATGAACTATTCACTTCGACAATCTTGCCGTGGCGCATGATGGCAATGCGGTCGCACAATTGGCTCATGAGCGCTAAATCGTGGGTAATAAAGAGCACAGAGAAACCAAATTCGTCACGCAACTGATAGATTTGCTGCAAGATTTCGCGTTGAACCACTACATCAAGTGCTGTGGTTGGCTCATCCATGATGATCAGCTTTGGGTTGAGGGATAAGGCTATTGCGATCACCAAGCGCTGACGCATGCCTCCGGAGAACTGGTGTGGGTATTCTCCCAGACGATTTCTCGGAATGTTGACCAAGTCGAGAAGCTTCTCTGCGCGGTCTTTGGCTTGCTCGTTGGTTAACCCTTTGTGGTGGCGTAATACGTCGGCAAATTGTTCCTGAACCGTGAGTACCGGATTCAGCGAGTTCATGGCACTTTGGAACACCATCGCAATCTCGCTCCAGCGTAGCGTATTTAGCTCATTATCAGGTAGGCGAAGGATGTCTCTGCCTTCAAATAGAATTTGTCCACCAGAGATAAACGCGGGCGGCTTGTGTAGGCGGTTGATAGAGAAAGCAATGGTACTTTTGCCACAGCCAGATTCTCCAGCCAGACCAAATATTTCGCCCTTGCCAATATCAAAGCTCACTGATTTAACAGCATTGAAGTCACCGTTATCAGTGATGTAGTCCACGCATAAGTCTCTGATCTGAATAACAGGATCAGAGTGGAATGCCTGGTTCAGGTTAAGTTCACTCATAATTACACCTTACCAATACAAAAGATAATTATTATCATTATCAGGTGTGTAAGGTTTGCGAAAGATAAAACCGTCTAATCAGTGAAGTGACTCGAAAGTTGAGTGTAATAAAAAGATTTTTTTCCGTTATGGAAGTGTGAATTTATGAGGGAAAAATGAGAGCTGGATCAGCTCACTTTTCGTAGGGGGAATTCTTCAAATCTAAACGCTAAAAACGTGGTTTGCAAAAACTAAATGATGAATCTATTAAAGAGTTGATGAAAGGTCGAAAGGGGTCACATTTCCCTACTGTTTTTCTTACCTCTGCATTGGGGGTTTGCTATAGATTACCCATCGAAAACATGGTGTGTTCGGAGGAAATATGTCCATTAATTCTATCGACCATGAAGAGATGAGCAACATCGCTCACAAATGGGAACTCCCAGAAGAAGAAGCCGTTGTGAGACCCGAGAAAACCGTGAAGTCTGCCGAAGCAAGACGTCGTATTGAAGCACTTCGAGAAATCCGTGAAAGCGGCTTGAGCATCGAAGAAGCAAGGGAACTTGGCTTAATTCACTAATTCTCACACTGCGGTATAAAAACCATGGGGTAGTCATAGGGCTGCCCTTTTCATTTTTCTGATTTACAACCAATTATTTGACTTTCTTACCCTGCGTTACTAAAGCTTATATCAATAGCAATATGCTTTTTGTTGACTATTAAACAGCAACGTCAGGAGTACGATTATGGTTGATCAGATCCTTTTCTATGAGCCCGATGAATCCCACGGTTTTCTCTCCAACTTTTGCCAAGCTCCAATCAAAGTTTCCACCCAATCTTGGCCCACCAGCGAACATTATTATCAAGCTCAAAAATTCAGTGACCTCAAACTGCAAAACAAAATCCTCTTAGCGAAAAGCCCCGACGAAGCCTTTGCTTTAAGCCGCAAATATCAACATCTCGTCCGTGAAGATTGGGACGACGACAAACTCTCCGTAATGGCGTTTATCGTCCGTGAGAAGTTTCTGCAAAACCCACTGTTAGCCCAACAGTTGATGCAGACAGGAAACGCCTGTCTTACCGAACATTCGCACAAAGATGCCTTCTGGGGCGATGGCGGTGATGGCTCTGGTGAAAACTATTTAGGGGAGATTCTGATGAACGTACGTGCTGAACTAAAACATGTAGAGCCATATAGTCTGGTTCGCTTTGTCGATAAAGCCAAACTGCCAACTCAATGGGGCACGTTTATCATGCATGGTTTTATCGAGAACGCGACAGGAAAAGAACATCTCGCCTTGGTGTATGGCGACCCTGAAAACAGTAAAGCGCCGCTGATTCGCCTGCATTCAGAATGCTTAACTGGTGATGCGCTGTTCAGTACGCGTTGTGATTGCGGCTTCCAGCTTAACCGTGCATTGCAAAACATTGTCGAAGAAGGCTGCGGTGTGCTGCTTTATCTGCGCCAAGAGGGCAGGGGGATTGGCTTAATCAACAAGATTCGTGCGTATCACTTGCAAGACGAAGGCGCAGACACGGTCGAAGCCAATGAACGTCTTGGCTTTGCCGCAGATATGCGTGACTACGCGTTTTGCAGAGGGATGCTGGAGCATCTTGGAATCGATGAAGTACGTTTGATGACCAACAATCCACGTAAGCTTGCAGCGCTGAAGAAGGTGAACATCAACGTGATAGAAAGAGTGCCACTGCAAGAGGGCAATAACCCGCATAACCAACATTATCTGCAAACCAAAGCCAATAAGCTCGGCCACATGTTTGACCCCAAATTTGTTGAACAAGATTAGTTGCAGAGATGAAATAAAAATAAAACCGCTGGCTTATCCAAGCTGGCGGTTTTTTATGAATGCTAAGGCGTGAGTGACTAGATGTATTTTTTGATGATGTCGTCGATTTTTCCTGAATTTTTAAGCTCCGCTAAGCGTTTATTGATGAAGCTCTGTACTTTTGGATTCATCTCTGGAGAGAAAGCCAAATAGATGGAGTAGTCAGGGATGATTGAACTGAAAGATTGGATCTGGAAGTCTCCCATTGGCAACTCTAGGCGTTTGATGTTGTATACCACGCGCGATTCCATTTCGACGAAGGCGGTATCACCAGGAGTTCGTTGCAGAACGCGATAAGCAGCGTCGTAGTCTTTGACGCGCATTTCACTGACGGTGCCGTTTTCAAAGAATGGGCTAAGGTTAGGATAATCGAAGCCAAGCAGTAGTACGATAGAACGACCTTGCATATGCTGCATATCGCTAAATTTGAATGGCGCTTTGCTGCTGGACACGAGTACGTGTTTTACAGTGTAAATAGGCTGTTCAGAGAGGTTTTCCGATTGCACTTTCCCCCAATTCGGGCTGCCATAAGTGACCCAGTTTTCCTCGCCGCCCGCTTCGAGTACCGAAATCATGCGCTTGAATGGGTAGGTGTGGTATTTCACTTCGTAATCGGATTCTGCAAAGATGGCACTGACGATATCAGTCACAATTCCAGAGTGTTGCTCTCCTTGCTGCTCTATTTGAAATGGGCGGGCTTGCTCAGCAATTACGTAATAATTCACTTCGCTTGCCATAGAGTATGAGCTTAAGGCCATAAAACTAAAGCCTAATGTACGTAAGAGTCCTTTCATCCTAACCTCGATTATTGTCGTGACGTGACTATATTTATAGTAGCGCAAGTTTAAGGGAGCGATTTCATATGGGGATAAAAGAGCGAGCTCAACGCCGATTTAGTATCGGAAATCAATTGATGCTGGCGATTTTTGCGTTGAGTTTAATCTTTACCGTGATCATCTCTTCGATCAGCCTTTATCGTGATTTCAACGATGATCTCGCTCGCTTAGATGTAGAACTTGAACAGGTAAAAACCAGCTACCTGTCCAGTTTCTCTGCCAGTTTGTGGGTTGAAGATAGAGAACTGTTACGCACTCAGGCTGAAGGCGCAATGCGCCTACCCTCTGTGGACTATCTAAGAATCGCGACACCGGATGAAGTGATCTTCGAACTAGGTAGCGCATTAACGGAAGATCGGATCGAGCGTCAATGGCCGTTGAAATACGAAATGGGGACGAAAATTTATGATCTCGCCGAAGTGACGGTGCAATCAGATCTTAGCCCGATCTATCAAGGGTTATGGCAAACCTTCTTTTTTCTCGTGATCGCGGAAGCGATCAAGATCTTCTTACTCATCATTGGTGTTTTATGGGTGGCATTTCGTTTGATGGTGAAACCACTAGAGTTGCTCTCCGGTGCGGTGAGCGATTTCAGTGGCGGTCATGTACCTAGTAAAGTGACATTGCCAAAACGTTGGTTCTTTGATGAAGTGAGTTTGTTGGAACGCAAATACAACCGAAGTGTTGAGCGTGTGAAAGAGCACCAAGCTGAAATCGAAGAGGCGCGTGACAAAGCTGAAGTGGCAAACCGTAAGAAAAGCGAATTTCTTGCCACCATGAGCCATGAAATTCGTACGCCAATGAACGGGATTATCGGTATCGCTTCGTTGCTCGGAGATACCAAACTCGATGATCAACAAAAAGATTTCGTTTCTATCATTAACAGCTCTTCCAACTCGTTGATGGTCATCATCGACGACATCCTCGACTTTTCCAAAATTGAAGCGGGTAAGATTGAGTTAGAAACCACGACCTACAATCTACTCGATTTACTTCACGAGGTCGGGCGTCTTCATACTGTCAAAGCTCAACAAAAAGGTCTTCAACTGGTTTGTGATATCGACCCTCAGTTACCTTTAGAAGTCGAAGGGGATGTTGGCAGACTCAAACAAGTGTTAAGCAATCTGCTCAGTAACGCGGTGAAGTTCACAGAGCGCGGGCATGTTAAGTTAATGGTGTCGCAGGTGAGCCGAGAAGAGGGGGTTGCCAGCGTGCATTTTCGTGTTGTGGACTCGGGTATTGGGATTGCCAAAGAGAACCAACAAGCGGTGTTTGAGAAGTTTCAGCAAGCTGATGGCAGTACCACTCGTAAGTACGGCGGTACTGGTTTGGGTTTAGCGATTTGCAGTAGTTTGGTCGAAGTGATGGGCGGAGAAATCCGTCTGACCAGTGAACCCGGTCTAGGCAGTTGTTTTGAATTTACTATTCCACTCAATATCGTCAGTGAAAAGGCTATTTCTCCTCAGACACCAAATGTGTTCGATTTTCCGAATGGTGAGAGTAATGCCATCACTTCTGAGTGTATTAACTCAGCCAAAGACGAGGGGAAACCTTGGATTCTGGTGGTGGAAGACACGGCAGTGAACCAGAAAGTGGTACGCATGATGCTAGAAAAACTCGGAATGCAGGTGAATGTTGCCGAACACGGTGAAGAAGCGCTCCAGCAATGCCAAGCGCATAAATTCGATTTGATATTGATGGACTGTCAAATGCCAGTGATGGATGGATTTATTGCCACTGAAAACATTCGCAAGATGGGCGAGTGGGGTCAGCAAGTGCCGATCATAGCGTTGAGCGCCAATGTGATTAAAGAAGATCAACAGCGTTGTTTTGATGTTGGCATGAATGAGTTTGTTGCCAAACCGGTTACCAAGGAGCGTTTGCAGCAAATTTTTGAGCAATATCTTCCTGATTCATTGCAAACCCGATCGAATCCCAAGGAAGCAACTTGAAATTGATCAAGGAAAGTGCGTTTCACTTCTTAAAAGTCAAATCTGTGTGCTATAGTGCGCGGCTAGTATTTATTAAAGTACCTTGAGGCTGTGAATGTCGTTCAATCTATCCCTGTTGCCGCCTGACGAGAAAAACAAAATCGAACTTGATAAGCAAGCATCGTTTTTGGTTTGGAAGCTTAAAGAAGCGAAATCTGGTCCTGAAGCGATAGAAGAAGAGTTGTCTAAGATTAACGACGCTGATGAGAAAGTGTTTTTTCAACAGGCAATCGATAAGTACAAACGAGTAATGGGTGTCGCATAAAGCGAGCGTGGCTCTGGTGTAAACCGTAGCGGCGAATGAGGTTTCCTCCCCATTCCTTTGCAAGGTGAAAGGTAAAATCTTCACTCTTTGCTAAAATCCTTCGCATTAAATTTGAATTTAGAGAGACATCCCGATGGGAAGAAGTTTTGAAGTGCGCAAAGCCTCAATGGCGAAAACTGCAGGCGCAAAAATTAAAGTTTATTCCAAATACGGTAAAGAAATTTACATGTGCGCGAAAAACGGTGGTGGTGATCCAGACATGAACTTGTCTCTGAAGCACCTGATCGCAAAAGCGAAAAAAGACCAAGTTCCTGCACACGTTATCGATAAAGCGATCGACAAAGCGAACGGCGGCGGTGGTGAAGACTACACTCCAGCACGTTACGAAGGCTTTGGCCCTGGTGGCACAAGCGTGATCGTAGACTGTCTAACAGACAACGGTAACCGTACATTCCAAGACGTTCGCCAATGCTTTGTTAAAGTAGGTGCGAAAATTGGTGTTGAAGGTTCTGTTTCTCACATGTTCGATCACCAAGCGGTATTCCAGTTCAAAGGCGAAGATGATGAAATCATCCTAGAAACGCTAATGATGGAAGACGTAGACGTTACTGACGTTGAGCTAGAAGATGGTGTTATCACTGTATTCGCACCTCACACTGAGTTCTTCAAAACAAAAACTGCGCTTAACGCTGCATTCCCAGATCTAACGATCGACGTTGAAGAAATCACATTCGTACCGCAAACGAACACGCCAGTAACAGGCGAAGACGCAGAGAAATTCCAGAAGTTCCTAGACCTTCTAGATGACTGTGACGACGTTCAACAGGTATACCACAACGGCGAACTATAATTCGGTTTCCCAGTTGTAAAAAAGGCTTCCCGAGGGAAGCCTTTTTGATCGTGTTGTTTGTCTTTTCTATTGTGACTAGCGTTTAGGTGTTTCGGTATTTGGAATAACACAGCGACATGATCACACCAAAACAGATGCCTTGAGTCAGCATCGCCGTACCACCGTAGCTAAAGAACGGCAATGGGCTACCCATTACTGGCAACAAGCCACTTACCATGCCGGTGTTGATGAAGGCGTAAAGGAAGAAGCTCATCGCTAACGCACCACTTACCAGACGACTGAAGAAGTGCTCAGATTGGCATGCCAGCAGCATCACACGTGCCGTAATAAACAAGTACAGCGCCAACAACACCACACAACCAATAAAGCCCCATTCTTCTGCGTAGGTCGAGAAGATAAAGTCAGTATGGCTTTCAGGGATAAAGCCTAGTGTACCTTGAGTGGCATTCATCCAGCCTTTGCCTTTCATGCCGCCAGAACCAATCGCAATCAACGATTGGATGATTTGGTAGCCCGAACCCAGTGGATCCGATTCAGGGTGCAAAAACTGCGTTACACGGCTCTTCTGATACGCTTCCATCACAAAGAACCAGAGTATTGGTGCCAGCGTAAGAATACTCACCAAAAAGCCGCCAATGATCTTCCAGCTCATGCCTGCAAAGAACAGCACAAACAACGCGTAAATCACAGTGAAGATAGCGCCGTCCAAGTCAGGTTGTAAGGCAATTAAGCCCGCAGGGACAAAGGTGATCAGCAAACAGAAAGCAATTTTGCGAATGTCTGGTCGCCCACCTTCTAGATGCAGCATCCACGCAATCATAATGGGAATGGAGAGCTTGATCAGCTCAGAGGGTTGAAAGCGGAAGAAGCCGATATCGAGCCAACGCTGCGAGCCATTGGTACTATCGCCAAACAGGGCAACGGCTGCCAAGAGAGAAACCGCAACCAGATACAAATAAGGCGCTGAACGTTGATAACTGGACGCTGGAATCGACGACATGACCAAAATACACACCAGCGTCAAACCGCATCGAGCGAGGTGTTTAAAGAGCATAGCTTCATTGAATCCACTGGCACTCCATAGAGTGAGCGAACTCAATAGCATGATCGGAATGATCGCCATCAAGAGTGGCAAATCAATCCTAGGGAAGAAACGCTTGTTCATTTTCTACAACCTAAAAACGCCCCAACGCGGGGCGAAAACAACCAGAACTCTGCGAGCTCAAACTATTCCGATGCTAAGAATCCAATTTGGAAATAACAGACACCACGCAAAGGTGTGCAAGAGAGGAGTGTGCGACGCCGCCTGTTATGGGTAAGCTGACCTGGAAAGTCGTGGGAAGGATAAATACACCAGGCTGAGGTTTTGCGCCACACTTTTTATAAGGTTGAAATGGAAATTGGTACAGACAGCGCAATGAAATGAGCAGAATCACCTTAAGTATTGAGCACTTAAGGCGATGGCATGATTAGGCTTGGGCTTTTTCTGGCTTGTGCGTGAAATGGTACAACGCCCACAGCACAAACAAAGTCACGGTAAGCTCCCAAGCTCGGAGGAAGGTGCTTTCCAAGCCCAGTTCGCTGCTGGTCATGTACAGCTGAATCGGCAGCATGGTCGCCAATAATGCATCAGCATGAACGTCTTTGGCTGGACCTTTTGCTTTTGCCATTGATGCGGTAATCATAAAGGCAAGCAGACCCAATACGATGGTGTAGTAACCGAACGTGGATTGATGCCCAGCCATCAACAAGGTGAACACTACAGCTAATGCACAGCCGCCCACCTGAGTTTGAAAACGGCGGTCAACCACGTCGATAAAGCTTTTGTGTGTGGTTTGCGTTGCTGCGGCAATCACTGGCACCAAACAAAACGTTGCTGAGATGATGTCGACAATCATTAAGAACGCCACACCAAGACCAATCAACGCGAGTGAAATCGCTCGGTTCTCAAACGTAACAGGCTCTTCTTCAAATGCTGGTGGTTTGCCGCCACGTTCAACAGGGAACAGAGTCACCATGGTTTTTGCGACGACCATGGTAATCAGCATCGATAGCAGGATTTCATGAATGCGCATTGGCATGTCCATGGTGGTATGCTGAGCAAACACCACAATCAGAATCCAGTTGAAGGTTGGCATTAGCATCTGACCTTTCTTCGGCGGCGTGGTCGCTCTGCGGCGCATAAAGTCGAAGAAGAACAAGCTAATGGTCCACACCACAAACGGATGCTGCGAAAACACTTCAGTTACCACTAATGCTGCACTTGCTGCTAATAACGTAGGTAGCAAGGTGCGAAGCAGACCAAGCCAAGAATAGTCTTTGTTCTTGGTCATGATGATGGTTGGGTACAGCGCCAGATAAACTGGAGAATCAAGGTTCAGCAGTTTGCCCAGCACCATACAAATTGTCACAGTAAGGGCGACACGCAGTGCTTCATTACGCTCAGAACGACTTTGAAACAGGCTTTCGAAGGTCCACATGGTTCACCCCTTAGTAGATGTAGCGGAACATCGCTACCAAGTGAATCCAAGCTGAGCCAATGACATCCATGATTGGATTACCGCTTTCAACGATCACACTTGCTCGTGAACCAGAAATCATAGAAGGATCCAACTCGTTAACTGTAATGCGAGTACGCACTTTCTGTTGCTCACGGATCCAACGAGTATCATTGGTCACGCTAGAAAGCTGCCCATTAGCATTGTTGGTATCGTAAATCGCACGCTCTTGGCTGCTGACTTCACCAGTAAATACTTTGCCTGGTAGCGCATCGAAGGACACCAACACTTCGCGACCATTAGTTAGCTTATCAATGCCTTTTTCGTTGAAGTCCGCACTGATCCACGCATGAGCTTCGTCCACCAGCAGCAACGAAGCTGTGCCTTGTGTGATGTAGCTGCCTGATTGCAGTTGCAAGTTCGTTACCACGCCTTCAGTTTGCGCCACGATTTGGGTATGGCTTAAGTCGAGCTCCGCACTGGCAAGTTTTGCTTCTGCCAATTCAATAGCCGCTGTGCGGTCTTGAGTAGAAAGCTCTGCCTCAATGCGTTTCACTTCTGCGTTCGCTGCTTCAACCGCGCTGCTGGCGACTTGTGTATTGGTGATCGCGTCATCCAGCTCTTGCTCAGTAGCCAGCCCTTTATTGCGCAGTTTTTGGTTACGCGTCAGTTTTTGCTTCGCGTTGTGGTATTCGAACTCGCGTTGGCTTTGGGTTTGTTTCGCTGCTGCCAATTGTTGCCATTTCGCGGAATCTGATTCACGTGCTTGGCGCAGTTCGGCTTTGGCTTGTGCCACTTTCAATTGGTAGCTGCTGGCATCGATAGCAAACAGTGGCTGACCTTTTTCAACCAATTCACCGTTATTCACCATCACATCCGTAATCACACCAGATACCTCCGGCGCAATGGTTGCGACATTACGATGCAGTGTCGCTTGGGTGGTGAAAGGGGAAACATTGTCTGAGGTGACTAAAAAAGCGGAGAACAAAGCAGCCGCTGAAAAAACAGTGTATATCGCGTATTTATAAAAATTTTCTTTCACGTCTGTACCTAGTATTCATTCGTTATTACGCGCCGCGTTCACGGCATATTCGGGTCTCTTTTCTACGTGGGCTAGGTTATACTCATCTAAAATTGGAAAAAATAACCAATGGAAGAAGTATGAATTCCATATTTGGAAACGTTGATGATCTGTACCTGTTTTGCTCAGTGGTTGAGCAAGGCTCTCTGCTCGCGGCGGCGAAAAAGCTCGAACTGCCGGTCTCTACTATGTCTCGTCGTTTATCGGCGCTGGAAGCGCGTCTAGGGCTGAGGTTGCTGGAGAAGAAAGGACGTGAGTTGGTGGCAACCGAGACAGGCTTACAGGCGTTTGACCAGCTCAGCAGTGCGATGGCGCAGATTGAATCCGGCATCTTGCAGCTCAATCAGCAAAGCCAAGAAGTGGAGGGGCGAATCCGACTGGTGATGCCAAGCCGCTTTTACAATGACTTGGTTGACAAGGTGGTTGAGGACTACATCAAAACCTATCCAAAAGTGACTATTGATCTATTGCTTAGCCAAGTGAATTCGATTCCAGAAACCGATCGCGATCTGGTGGTGACGTTCGATTTGGATGGTTTGGACGATATGATCGCGCGCCCGTTGTTTAAAGTAGAGCACGCTTTCTTTGTTAGCCCAGAGTACTTAGCGCAAGCGGGTGGCAATATTGAAACCTTACAAGATTTAGCCAAGCAAGACTGGGTAGCCAGCACACACACCACACAAGTGCCTATCTATCAGCAAGACAAGCTGGTGGACATGCTCAACTGCAAGCCGCGCTTGGTGGTCAATGACATAACTGCAGTGATCAAAGCGGTGGAAAACGGCTTGGGGATCGCCTCGATTCCCATTCGTCATGCGAAACCTGAGCTGAATCTGGTGCAAGTCGCGCAATCCTACAGCCGTGGGGATCGTCAAGCCTATTTGGTTTATCGTCAACGCAACTACCAGCCTAAGGCTCTCAGCTTAATGATTGAGGCGATATTGCAGGCTGCCGAAACGCAAAACCATTCATCCTCTCTCAATACCATTCACTCCGCATAACTGCCATTGGTCGCATGCAAAAGCAGCGTGCGATCTTCTCCCTTAATCTGAAACCATCAAATCACGTTCAACTAAGGACAGTACATGATGGTTTCTCAATCTCGCTCAATCAAAGCTCTTAAACTGGTAAGTACGTTTATCGCCGCATTTGCACTTAGCAGCAATCTGGCTCTGGCTAATCCAAGCGAGCGCACACTCAGTCAATTCAACCAAGCAGCGCAAGGTGACTCTGGCTTAGTTGATACCGTTTACGGCGAATTATCTAAACAACTCGAAGAGCAGGGCGCAACGCCGGTGACTTTGGTGTATTTAGGCAGTGCAGAGACGTTGCAAGGTCGTGAGGCGTTTATGCCTTGGAACAAGATGAAGTTCACCGAGCGTGGTCTTGCGACAATCCAAAAAGGTTTGGATTTAATGGCGAATCAGCCAGTTCCACTGCAAGAGCAACAACGTTTACAAGGTTTGCCGGAATACCAACTAGCCACCGCCATGGCAGCCACTACGTTTACCTCTCTACCTGACATGTTCAACCACTTTGAGCGTGGCTACGAGCTGTACCTTTCTCTGCTCGATGAACCGAGTTTTAGTCAGCAACCTTTTGCGGCTACTTCATGGATTTACCGTTATGCCATTGAAGCAGCGCTGCGCGCTGAAGACGTTCAACAAGCCAAAATATGGTTAGCGCAAATGGAGCAGTTGGGTGACAGCAATTTAGAAACGCAAACCGCGAAAGCGCTGCTAGCGAAATATTAGGGAGGCGTCATGATCGTTTTTAATCAACTTAGTCGCGATTACGCCCTTGGCAACCAAACGGTGCGTGCATTGCGAGACGTGTCTGGTGAAGTGTTTGCTGGCGAAATGGTGGCTCTGTGTGGACCGTCTGGCTCAGGCAAAAGCACCTTACTTAACGTGCTTGGTATGCTGGATACTCAATACCAAGGTCAGGTGACGTTTGCAGGCAGCCCATACCCAACCGGGCAAATGCAGGCGGCGAAAATGCGTCGTGAAAAGCTTGGTTTTGTGTTCCAAAAATTCAATCTTGTCCCCGTGATGACAGCGTTAGAGAACGTGGCGTATCCGTTACACCTCAACGGCTTTTCAAAAGCTGAACAAACCGAGCTCGCCACACAAATGCTAG
Source organism: Vibrio sp. L85 (assembly GCF_963871815.1). Lineage (NCBI taxonomy): Bacteria > Pseudomonadati > Pseudomonadota > Gammaproteobacteria > Vibrionales > Vibrionaceae > Vibrio > Vibrio sp. L85. The sequence goes on along the minus strand of NZ_CAWMYL010000244.1, from coordinate 363,686 downwards.
AACACGTTGGCTTGGGCGAGTTTATTCATCACATGCCCGATAACCTATCAGGCGGTCAGCAACAACGCGTGGCAATTGCGCGCGCCTTAGTGCACAAACCGGCATTGGTGATTGCTGATGAGCCAACCGCAAGTCTTGATAGCCAAACTGCCAACAAGGTCATCGACATTATGAAAGGGCTCGGACACGAGCTAGGCACCACTTTTATCGTCGCCACTCACGACCCTCGCATGGCATCCCGTTGTGATCGCACCATTGAATTGGTGGATGGCAAAATTACCCAAACGCACGCAAGTGTGGAGGAGGTTTCATGGGCAAGCTAATTCCTGTTTCGGTTCGTCTTGCTTGGTTGAACCTGCAACGCAATCGCCGTCGCAGTTTGTTGTCGATGCTGATCATCGCTATTGCCGTGTTTGCGTTAACCAGCGCGGGCGGTTTTGGTCTGTACACCTATGACAGTTTGAAAGAATCGACAGCGCGTGACACGGGGCATCTGACGTTAACCACTCCGGGTTACTTCGCCAAAGAAGAAGAGATGCCGCTGAGTAACGGGTTAACTCATGCAGACGACATTACCAAGCAATTGATTGGCTTAAACGAAGTGCGAGGCGTGCAGCCACGAGTTGAGTTCAGTGGGTTGATTTCCAATGGTAACAAATCATCGATCTTTATCGGCATTGGTGTGAACGAGCGCGAATTCGATATGAAAGGACCGTTTTTGGATGTGCGCGAAGGGCAAACGCTGTCCAACATTCACGCATCGCGTTATGACCCTGCAGAGCCAGAAGTGATGCTCGGTGTTGATTTGGCGAACAACCTAAGCGTGCACGTTGGCGATTGGATTACCTTGCTGGCGACCACAACTGACGGCGCATTGAACGCGTATGACTTCAAAGTTCGTGGCATCTATTCAACAGGCGTACCAGAGCTTGATAAACGCCAGTTGTACGTGCACATCAACAGCGCGCAATCGTTGTTGGGCTCAGACAAAGTCAGTGCGTTATCTGTCTTCTTGTTCGATACCAGTTTAACGAGCCAAGTCGAGCAACAAGTGGCTTCGGTTCTGAGTAAGCAAAAGCAGAACTTTGGCGATCAAGATATTGAGATTACGCCTTGGCAAGAACGTGCGTTCTTCTATCTCAAAGTGAAAGATTTGTACGACCGCATCTTCGGCATTATGGGCGCAGTAATGGCGTTGGTAGTCTTTGTCGCCCTGTTCAACACCATGACCATGTCGGTCACCGAGCGTACCCGTGAAATTGGCACCTTGTCAGCGCTTGGTAGCTACCCTCGAGAAATCATTGCTGGGTTCTTGCGCGAAGCAGGGTTACTTGCGGTGATTGGCAGCTTAATCGGCGCTTTGTTTACTGCGTTAGTTACCGTCTTACTGATGGTCGTGGATGTGCAAATGCCGCCACCGCCAGGACGCACAGAAGGTTACCCATTGACGATTTACTTCTCTTGGGAGCTGGTGGCTGTCGCAGGATTCGCGGTATTGATGATTTGTTTGGTTGCGGCGTTTTTCTCGGCGCGCAAAGGGGTGAACAAGCCAATTACGGAGGCACTGATTTATGTTTAATTTCAAATCACTATTACCAATTGCACTGCTGACGGTAAGCGGCGTTGCAAGCATAAATGCCAGTGCGAATGAAACAGCGCTAGATGCACAGCAAGTTGCGCAATTGATTGAAAAAGCCGACAGCTACCGCTTGCAAGATGATTCCTCCAAAGTGGTGTCACTGGTGCGCTTATATCAAGACCAAGAGTTAGATAAAACCCGCCTTTACCATGTGTACACGCGTCCAAATCGTGAATCGTTGGTGGTGTTCAAATCGGCAGTCGAAGCTGGGCAAAAGATGCTGATGATGGGCGACAACTACTGGCTGCAAATGCCAAAGAGCCGCCGTCCGATTCGCATTACGCCGATGCAGAAGCTGCTTGGTGAAGCGTCTATCGGCGACATCTCAACCCTGACTTGGAGCCAAGATTATCAAGGTGAATGGAGAGCGACAGAAACCGTTTCGGTGAACGGAGAAAGTGTCGCGGCTTATCACCTTGCGTTAACCGCGAAAACCAAAGGGGCGAGCTATCAGAAGATCGACTTGTGGTTGTCTGAGCAAGATGCGTTTCCAATCAAAGCCGATCTTTACTTGCGCTCGGGCAAACTCGCCAAGCAAGCGCAATACGGACGTGCAAGCGACAACGGTGAAGACTACGTCAGTGAGATGACCTTGCTTGATAGCATTCAGCCGAGCAAAAAGACCGTTATCGAGTATCAAGAAATCGTGCCTTGGCAGCTGGACAATAAGTTCTACAACCCAAGCTATTTGCCTAAAGCCAATACGACTCAGCTTTAGCCTGAACTCCGTAAACAGAGCGATTAAAACGAGCAAGGAAGTCACATGAAACCGCACCAGCTTAACCTTAACAAAAGCACCAGTCTGTTGATTGCTGCGTCATTGTGTGTGGGCGCTGCAGCCCCAGTTTTTGCCAATGATGAACTGAGTTTTGAGTGGGATTGGGCTGTCAGTTACGAAACTGCCAAGCAGCGTGATAGCGCATTTATGCAGGCGCAGGGCAGTTCTCGTGATTCACTCAATGCATTGCTGGATGTGCAGGTTAACTATCAAAACTTTAGTGGCTTGTTCGCTCTGTACAGCCAAGGTTTGTACCTCGATCAACAAGGAGAGAGTGATTGGTGGAGCGAAGCTGATAACAAACTGTTGATTAGAGAGCTGGCTTGGCTAGGGGAGTGGCAAGTCGGTGACACCACTCTTGATGTGAGTTTGGGTAAGTTGCGCGTGGATTGGGGCGTGGGTTATGGCTACCGACCTTTGGATCTGTTTAAGCCTTATCGACAAAACCCGGTTGGCTTAGTCGTAGAAGAAGGCGCGGGTGTGCTTTCACTTTCACACTATGATATGGCAGGCGAGTGGACGGTGATTGCAACGGATTCAAGCTGGGGGCAACAAGACCAAAGTGCACTTGATCAAGCCGCAGAGCAACAGGGTGTTGGTATCCGCCGTTATGCGCTGGTGGGTGACACAGAATATCAGCTGATTGGTTATTACGATGATGTGCGCCGAGGTTTACTCGGAGCCAGTGCCATTGCCGTGTGGGATGAATCCATCGCCATGCACGGTTCCATACTGTGGCAAAAGCAAAGTGTCGGCTATCAGTTTCAGCAGGATGATCTTTACCAACCCGTTTTAGCTGAGGAGCAGGGAAGCGCATTCCAAGCTTTAGTTGGGGTGAACTGGGCAAACCAAGCCGGACACAACGTGATTGCTGAATATTGGTACGACAGCCGAGCATGGTCGAAAAGCGAATGGCAGCAAGCAATAGAGCGTGGCGAATTACTCTCTCAGCTCCCTGAACCTAACAACTCTCTGTTGGCTAGCAGCGCTCTACTTGCGACAAGCTACGCCCAAGGGTTTCAGCACGCCAATATCGTCCAGCATAATGTAATGCTGCACTGGAGTTGGGATTTGGAAGCGTGGGCTGCATGGAACGGTAAAGCGGATATGGGCTGGCTAAGCGATGTAACCCCTACGTTGGATGTGATGTTGGCGCCACAAGATGGTGGTGTGATTGTCACGCAGTGGCTTAACTACCAATGGATTGATACCGGCGATCAAAGTGTAGAAGTGGAAGTTGCCGCACGCTTTTTAACCGGAGACGACCAATCTGCTTACGCACAAATCAATGATAAGCATATGATTGTATTTAACATCAAAGGGAAATTCTAAATGTGTTCAGCAAAATCAGTGGTGAAAAGTGGATGGTCGCGTAGCTTATTAGTGACCACGGCATTTTGTCTCTTTATCGCAGCAATGACGCTTTCTGTTTGGGGCGGCTCATTTTACGTTCATGTTATGGTGAGTTTTGGATTTGGCTATTCGGCTATATTCTTCTCATGGCTTGTCGACCGCCTGTTTCCTACCATTCCTCGTTTGGCGGAAGTGGCTATCTCGCTGACGGCTTGCTTATTGTTCGGTGTGGTAAACGCCCAGTTTTGGCTCGGAGAATATTTCGGCATCTCAGGTATGCTATCGGTTGGACTCATGGGGTTGTTATTCAGTGCCATGTGCTTTTTCTATTTTTACTCACGCGAGCAACATGCAATCGCTCAACGAGAGTTGGAAGCCATTAAACGCGAGAAAGCAGAGCAAGATCGTGCGCTGTTGCTGAGTCAGCTTAAGCAGATGCAAAGCCAGATTGAACCGCATTTCTTATTCAATACCTTGGCAAATATCAGTGCGCTCATGTCGCAAGATGTTGATAAAGCTAAGCTGATGCTAGAACAGTTAACCGCGCTGCTGCGTGCAACGCTCAAAAGCTCACGTGAAGAGCAAACTACCATAGACAATGAAACGGCGTTAATTGAGGCTTACTTAGGCATCCAGCAAACCCGTTTAGGTGACCGACTCAGTTACAAGATTGAGGTAGAAGAGGGGCTAGGTAGAACCGAGTTACCGCCGATGATGCTTCAACCCTTAATCGAAAACGCCATCATCCATGGTATTGAGCCGAAGCGAGAAGGCGGTGAAGTCCGTTTGCTGATTAAGCGCGAACAACAGAACTTGCTGATTGAAGTCAGAGACACAGGTGTTGGCTTAAATCACGTGAGTGGGCACATGGGGTCAGGCGTCGGTTTAAGCAATCTCAAGCAGCGAGTTGAAGCTTTGTTCGCAGGACAAGGAGAGGTTTCTATCAGTGAGTCTGCTCTGGGTGGCGTTTGTGTTCGCCTGAGCTGGCCAATGGAATCGTAATCAAGGAAGAAAGGAATGAATACAGGGTTTACTGCCATTATTGCTGATGATGAACCGCTATTGAGGCGTCATCTTGATAAAAGCCTAGCTGAAGTGTGGCCAGAGTTAGAGGTAATAGCTAAAGTCGCCGATGGTGAACAAGCGTTGCAAGCCATTGAGCAAAGCCAACCTGACATTGCGTTTCTTGATATTCGTATGCCAGTTTTGGATGGCATGACATTAGCGCAAAAACTCAATCAACTCGCCAATCCACCTTTGATTGTATTTGTCACCGCGTACGATGATTACGCCATCAAAGCTTTTGAGCAAAATGCCGCCGATTATTTGCTCAAGCCTATCTCGGATGAGCGCTTGCTGACGACGTGTGAAAGAGTGAGAGCACGCCTTGCTAAGCGAGAGCAAGAAAGCAGTAATGTGCAGATGAGCAGCCTATTAGAGCAGTTGCAGCAATTATCCGCGCCACAAACGCCGCAATATCTTCAGTGGATCAAAGCGACGCAGGGGGAAGATATTCATCTGATCGCCACGTCTGATGTGCTGTATTTCAAAGCGGAAGAAAAATACGTTTCTGTGTATGCCCAACAAGGACAAGGTAAAGTGCAGGAGTATTTGATTCGCACATCGTTGAAAGAGTTGATAGGGCAGCTTAACCCAGAACAGTTCTGGCAAGTGCACCGTTCAAGCGTGGTGCAAGTGTGCAAAATTAGCAAAGTAAACAAAGACTTTACAGGCAGAATGTTTGTGCACGTTGGAGAAAACAAGCTCGCTGTGAGCCGTGCATCTCAAAGTTTGTTCAAAGGGATGTAATCGCTAGAACTGCTCACTCTTTACACTGTAAACTCGCTGCTCATTTTTTCAGCAATAGAAACAAAAAGCGCCTAGGTCATAAGACGTTAGGCGCTTTTTTCGTTTTATAGTGATGACCTCTCCGAAGAGGCGAATGGGTTTATTCGCTGACCGTCACTTTCTCGATAATGATTGGATCGCATGGCACATCATCGTGACCAAGCTTAGAGGTCGTTTTTACTTTCGCGATGCGATTTACGACATCCATACCCGCGGTCACTTTACCAAACACTGCGTAGCCCCAACCTAGATTGGTAGTTGCGGTGTGGTCTAGGAAATCATTGTCTTCCAAGTTAATGAAGAACTGTGCCGTTGCAGAGTGCGGTGCATCGGTACGCGCCATTGCGATAGTGCCAACAAGGTTCTTTAGACCACGGTTTGCTTCATTTGCGATCGGGGCGCGCGTTGGCTTTTCTGCCATGTCTTCGGTGTGACCGCCACCTTGAATCATAAAGCCATCGATAACGCGGTGGAAAATGGTGCCGTTGTAGAAGCCATCTTCACAGTATTTTTTGAAGTTCTTTGAGCTAACTGGCGCTCGTTCTAGGTTCAGTTCAATCTCGATGTCACCGAAATTGGTGGTCATAATAATCATCTGGTTTGCCCTTATGGGTGCTAAGTTGGCGGCATTATAGCTAAGTCGTATGAGGATAGCAGAAATAAAAACAGCGACGTTTTGGCGTCGCTGTTTGCATGGTGAATAGGTGAGGAAAGCGTTAAACCGTAAAGCGACCGACCAAGTCGTACAGCTCGTTAGCTTTGTGGTTTAGGTTGCCACTACCTGCGCGGTTCTGATTCGCAAGGTGCGCCGATTGGCTGCTTTGTTGAGAGATCACCTCAATACGTTGTGAAATCTCTTGCCCAACTTGGCTTTGCTCTTCGGTTGCCGTTGCGATCAAGGTGTTCATGTCCATGATGTTAGCAATTGCGGCTTGGATTTCTTGCAGTGCGGCAGAGGCTGCTCGTGCTTCCTCAACCGTTGCTTCACCACGCGCTTGGCTTGAACCCATGGCTTTCACTGCTGCATCCGAGCCAGACTTCAACTGCTCAATCATTTGGTGAATTTCGCCTGTGCTGTCTTGAGTGCGACTCGCCAGTTTACGGACCTCATCGGCAACGACTGCGAAGCCGCGACCTTGTTCGCCTGCACGCGCTGCTTCAATGGCTGCGTTCAGTGCCAATAGGTTGGTTTGCTCGGCGATGTCTTGAATCACTTCTAGCGAAGAAGAGATGTTTTGTACATCGCTCTCTAAACGAGAAATCACTGTGCTGGCTTCCGATACTTCTAGAGCGAGCGCTTCGACAGAGTTTGCTGCCGAATCAACAATGTGTTTCGCTTGCTGTGAATTTTCATCGGCGTCTTTGGCGGATTGCGCCGCTTGGTTAGCGTTGCTGGAAATCTCGTGCGCCGTTGCTGTCATCTCGGTCATTGCCGCTGCGACTTGTTCGGTCTCTTCACGTTGACCTGAAGCCAATTCGTCCACTTGCGATGCTCGCTGTGACATGTCGTTGGTTTCAGAAACCACTTCTTGCCCAACATGGCTAACACTCTTGATGATACCCTGCAGGCTTTCAACGAAGATATTGAAGTTACGGCTAAGCTGGGTGAACTCCGGTACGCTTGATTCTTCCATGCGTGCGGTTAAGTCTGCATCGCCTTGCGCGAAAGAGTGGATTGAGGCATCAAACTGCTCGATAGGCTTCATGATGCTGCGGTTAACAAACACCGCGAAGACCGCTACGATAGCTGCAATCGAGACACAGAACAGAGCAATTGCCGTCAGTGTGGTGTTGAGGACCTGATGCGCGGCTTCTTCCATGTTTGTCACAATGGCGTCGATATCGTCAGTGTAGAAGCCCGTACCTAACATCAAATCCCATTCAGGAATGAAGACCGAGTAGCTCAGTTTCGGTAGTGCTTCGTTCTGACCGAGTTTCGGGAAGTAATAAGTCGTGAACTCACCAGTTTTGGAATTTTTGATCAAATCCTGAATTAGGTAATTGCCTTTCTTGTCCTGCAAGTTATAGAAGTTCTCTCCGATGCCTTTGGTGTTTTTACCCACCACGACACGCACGCCTTTTGAATCGTAACCGAAGATGTAGCCGGATTGGCCAAACTCCAACTGTTTCAAGATAGGCAGTGCTTCTTCAAGTGGGGCATTTTGAGCGAGTAGTGGCTCGACGGCGGAGCGCGCCATTTGGACGTAGTTTTTGAGCTCAGCTTTTTTCATCTCCATCATTTGACTTCGAGTCTGCTCAATCTCGTGTTCGTTGTAGGCAGTGGTTTGTAGGTAGGTGAACCACATCATGCCTATTGCCATGGTTAGAATTGGAATTATTGAAAGGATATATAGTCGTTTTCTGATCGTCAGATTCATAGAGACGTCCTTCTCTCGGCGCAGCGTTACAAGTGACAAGCTGAATAAGCCTGCCTGATAAAATTATTAATACTTATTGTTGTAATGCTTAGAGATTAACCGAGTTAATCAATCAGAAGTACAGGAAGTTTATAAATTTAGACTAAGGTCGTAGCATTTTTAAGCGGGATCACAATTAACGTGAACACGAACCGTTATTGCAGCGAGAAGTGCCCGTTAGCCAGTAGGAAACGCGGTAGCGGTTTTTGGCAAATTTGAGGTAAAGCCAGTCCGCAACAGGTTTGATAATGCGCCAACGCAATGGTGCATACAACCAACCTTGACCGACCAATTGCCATGCACGATGAGTCACGTCCAACCCAAGCAGCAGCTCACCCTTATCGTTGAGGGCGTGCAAAATGGTGTTGGCTTGCTCCGGATCGATCTGCGGATAATCGGCGAACGCCTCGCTGTAGATATCGACGGTTTTAATCTGCTGTTTGGAATCGCGTTGTTTTAGCGCCTTCATCTCTTTGGCGCACAAGGGACAAGTGCCATCGTAAAATACGGTCAGTTTGGTCATGATTGAGCTCATTATTGGCGGTTCTTATCCCTTTTACGCGATTATTTTTCTTTTAGTTCATTGTCTTGCAAGTAATGCAGCCAATTATCACGGATGTTGCCGTAATTGAATTGGCAGAACTCTTTGCGATCGCGTAAGTAATCTTTTTCTACTTCATCCAACAAGGCTTTGTATTGCTCTGGATCGCTGCCGTAGACCAGACACAGGGTAGAGAAGTAACGTTGCAGATCGAAACTGTGCTCATCAATGTACTCGCCAAAATCGTAGTAGTCCGGTCTGTCGTCGGATTCGAATGCGAACATGTCCGCAGCACTGATCGCCACATCGGCACCGTCATCAACGTAATCAATCAACAAAATGGTGGCGAAGTTATCGACCGCATCTTCCTCTTTACCCAGTACTGGAATGTTTTGATCGGCAATGTAAGCGTGTCCGGCTTCGTGCAATAGTGTATGCAGCAAAGTATCGAGCGCGCCCGTTTTCGGTGCTTTACCGTAACGTTCTTGGTACTTGTTGTTGGTGAAGTAGTTAAATGATTCCAGATAGAAGGTGTATGGGATATGGATGGTGTGGGTTTCTGGATCGTAAAGCGGACCGTCTTCGCCACCGTAGGTCAATGTCAGTGGGTTATCAAACGGGAAGTAATCATCAGAAAGCTGGACAAAGATGTCGTTCACTTCACTGCTTTCAATCACTTGCGCAGCAAAGCGATCATCGGCAGTTTCCGCTGGGAGGTATTCGATTTTAATGTTTTCGCTCGCAGACGCTGTGGCAGCAAACAGCAGCAGAGAGGCAAAGGCAGAGTGACTTTTCATTTTCGGAATCTTGTTATTTGTTTGGTTTGCTTGAAAATTATACATGCTTTTTATAGTGTGCGCGCTGGAGGACACATTCATGAATAATCCATTACTACTGCAACCCCGCATCCAATAGGCGTTGTTGACTGAGAACGCAGCAACAACGCCACGAGAAACCGTTCCGTGGCATACATTTACTCTATTGAGGCAACTGCCATGAAAAAACATTGGTCCAAATTTCAGTACCTGCACCAAGTGGTGCAAAACCAAAACATCCACATCAAAGGCACCCACAGTTATTACAGCGATTGTTGGGATAACGGCTTTGAAGATTCTGTCGTGCGTTATCTGCATGGCGATGAAGTCAGTAAAGCGTGGCAACCGAGGTGGGAAGTCGATCAGCTCTATATCGGTGATTACGTTTGTATCGCGGCTGAAGCGGTGATTTTGATGGGCGGCAACCATAATCACAGGACGGACTGGTTCTGTCTGTATCCGTTACTTGATGACATCGAGCAATCTTACCAAGGCAAAGGCGACACCGTGATTGGTGACGCGGCTTGGATTGGCATGCGCGCGATGATCATGCCCGGTGTCACCATTGGGGAAGGCGCAGTGATTGCCGCAAACAGCGTCGTGACTAAAGATGTCCCACCTTACACTGTGGTGGCAGGATCTCCGGCAAAACCCGTTAAGCTTCGCTTTAAGCAAGACATCATTGATAAGCTGCTCGCCCTGCAAATCTACACGTGGGATGAAGCCAAGTTCGAGGCACTTCGCGCTTTCATCTGCAGTAATGATATTGAACAGTTGATCATTGCAGAAGCAAACTATGAAAGTGGCGAATAGCACTGAAATGAGGAAAATTTTCAGCGATATGTTATAATCTCGCTCCGTTGTAACGAGAACACTTGTTGCAAGCTTGAGAATTTCCCGGGATTCGGCTCGTTCCAAACACCATGAGTCAGAGTTTTTAACTACGATGGGATACAAGCAAACCCAGATGTTAGAGCGCCACCTCGGCGCTCTATTCGTTATGACGGGAAGGAACTTTGCTCGATAGTGATGATCACATTCTGTTTAAGTAAGGGAGCCCGATAGCGGTTCAGAAAGTGTCACTCGGACAATACTCACAACACGATATCCATCTCCTGCAAGCAGTCATTTCTGTTTGTCTATGAAGAGGATAAGAAGGAGCTTAACAGGCTCCTTTTACATTTTAGGGCTTGCGAATAGCGCGTAAATCAGAACATCGCTTAACGACCGTCCCTTAAACTAGCCTAAGGCGCATTTAACACAACCTTTTGAGTATTTTCGGAAAAATATAGCGAGAAAATTTGCTATTGAGCGAAGGTTAAACTAACACTCAATCATTACGGAGGATGAAGAGAACAATAATAAGAGGCGATATGAATCATTTAATATCTGTAGGTGCACTGGAGTCCTTTTTGGTTGCGATCAGTGTGCTTTTCCTGGGGCATTTCATTAATGCTAAGCTACCGATCTTAAAGAAATTCAACATACCTGAGCCGATTGTAGGGGGCTTAATCGTTGCCTGCATCATTACTGCTCTTCATTTTAACGGCGTCGATTTGGAGTTCGACTTACCGTTGCAAAACACATTCATGCTGATGTTCTTCGCTACCGTTGGTTTGGCAGCAAATTACACTCAGTTAATGAAAGGGGGCGCGAAGGTTTTCATCTTCTTAGCAGTCGCGTCGTTCTACATCATCATTCAAAACGGTGTTGGTGTTTCACTGGCAGCGGCATTGGGTTTAGATCCGCTGATGGGGCTTATCGCTGGTTCGATTACTCTATCAGGTGGTCACGGCACGGGGGCGGCGTGGTCACAAACTTTCCAAGACGTTTACGGTTTGAATAACGTATTGGAAATCGCGATGGCGTCAGCAACATTCGGTTTGATCATCGGTGGTATCATCGGTAGTCCGGTTGCGCAGCGTCTGGTCGAAAAGAACAACATCGAATCTGAGTATGGTCGTGGTGGTCGAGATGCCAAAACCCACGAGAAATTCCCGGAGTTGGTGACGTACAACGAGTACGAAGAAGACAAAGTAACCGCGAAAAAAGTGGTTGAGAAACTGTTCTTCCTATTGATCTGTGTAACAGGTGCTAAGTACGTAGAGCAATGGGTGAGCACTTACGACATTCAATGGCTGATGATTCCAGACTTCGTTTATGCGTTGTTCATTGGTGTGATCATCACTAACTTCTTGGAAGTGACCAAGATTCGTAAGTTGGATGCCGAAACGGTCGACATGTTAGGTACGGTGTCGCTGTCTCTGTTCCTAGCGATGGCTCTGATGAGCTTGAAACTATGGAACATCTTTGACCTAGCGATCCCATTCTTGGTGATTCTAGGCGTGCAGTCAGTGATTCTGGCTATCTTCACCTACTACGTCACGTTCAAGGTGATGGGTAGCAACTACGATGCTGCGGTTATCGCAGGTGGTCACTGTGGTTTCGGTTTGGGTGCAACCCCAACGGCGGTAATGAACATGGGTTCAATCGTTAACCGCTTTGGTCCGTCACCACAAGCGTTCATGGTTGTTCCGATTGTTGGTGCCTTCTTCATCGACATTGTTAACTTGATCATTCTACAAGGTTACATCTCGTTCCTTGGCTAGATAGATTAAGACGCCAAATAAAACAAAAGGTCACAGTATTGCTGTGACCTTTTTTGTATCTGGCGTTTGCCAACGAATAGCTTCGTCTGTCTAGACGCACGCTTTCATTTTCAAGCGGTTCTTGTTGTCGCGATTAGCAAGGACTTGCTGGTGGTCATCAATCGTCCCCAGTGTTTTCGCCATGCGATCGTAAAGCACAACGTTCACCGTCGCGGCTAGGTTCATACAACCGTGAGTCGGTACGTACACCACGTGATGCGCCTTATCGACCATCTCTTGCGGCAGTGAACCGTCCTCCGGTCCAAACACATAAACCGCGTTCTCTGGGTGAGTGAAGTGGGGCAGTGCTGTTGCACCGACCACTAACTCAACACAAACAATTTCCACATCGTCGGCAACATTAGCAGTGAGGTCTTCCATCTCCACTAATTGAATGCGTTCTTGTGAGTTCTGGGTGTCGGTCTGAAACTTTACTGCGCGGCTGTAGCGTGTGCCGTTGTAACGAACTTGCGCAGCGTCGTAGCAGCCAGCGGCTCGCAATACAGCGCCAACGTTGGTTGGACTCTTTGGGTTGTACAGTCCAATAATGGCTGTTGGCTTGGTGGTCATGGTTGGTGTTCTGCTTTTCAAAAATTCTAGATAACAGCGCTGGGCGCATTAAGCGGGGGATTATGAACTTAACCACGCCGAAGCGCTATTGCTACAGGCTGATTATTTTTGCGTTGAAGCAAAGAGAATGAAGATTGATGGTGTTGAAAATGAAAAAGCGAGGACAGTACCTCGCTTTTGATGTGTGGTTTTGCTTGTGCTTGTTAGTCCACGGTGCGGCTAAACTTGATGCTAGCCGTCCAAGCAAGCACACCGATGAAAGCGTAAATCCCAACGTTCATCCAACCTGCATCTGGAATCGCGCTGAACGGGTTTGGCGCAAGAATCGCGTGCAGTGGTAGATAGAAAATTGCTGAGAAGAAATCATCCAGACCATAGTAGTTAAACATCGCAATTGGCATCCAACGTAGCGCGTAAATACCAATCAAGATCACCAACAATGGTGAGTTCACTTTCTGTGAGATTGCCATTGCGGTTAGTGCGAGCGGCAATAACAACACCCCAGCCACCACCATTCGAAGCAAGAATTCAACCCAGTTCAGCAGTACGAAGCCCAGTGATGCCTGGCGATACAATAACGCCAGCTGGTGGTCGGTTGAAACATTCAACATCCACAGCATAAAGTCGGCAGCGAAAACCAATACCGAACACACCAATGGAATCACCAATAAACCAAACGTCAGCTTCACCAGATGGGTTTTCACGTCACTGACAGGCATACTGCGCCAAAACATGATACTGCCCTCTGAACGCTCTTTACGCAGCGTTCTCGGGAAGTATTGAGTGCCAAGTAGGATAGACAACAAACCAATGCCTCCTGTGATCAGCATGTTGACGTCATCGCCGAGCTCTTTGTGGATGTCACTGACATCACCGCCAAAGCTCATTTGGAAGAACATATTGTGTTGCAGTGTCGAGCTACTCATTAAGCTGACAAACAGTAGCACACCACAGGCAAACATAAATAACGGCACGCGTGTAACCAACGGGTTCTCTAGCCATTCTTTACGCAACATCGCGACAATCGATTTCATTATGCTGCCTCCTTCTGCAATGCCAAGAACAGATCCGCAAGCTTGACGCCATACACATCACCCAGCCCAGCGACTTGCTCTGCGTATTGGGACGACAGCAACCATTTAGTCGTGCCTAAGCCTTTTTGCGATGACAGTGGTTTCAGCGCTTCGATTTGTGCGCGATGCTCATCACTGGCATCGAGAATGAAGTAATCTTCGCTGATGCTGTCCATTGAGGTTTGCAGAACAGGTCGACCGTGTTTAAGGATCAGCACGTCCGTCAGTAGGTGTTCGATTTCCGATACTTCATGGCTCGCTATGATCAGCACACGCTCGCCATCGTGGAACCATTCCAGCAAATGACGGTAGAAGGTATCGCGATAAACCAAATCCAAACCAAGCGTTGGCTCGTCCAGAATCAGAATCTGCGTATTGGTCGCGATGACGACAGCCAAGTGCAATTGCACCTTCATGCCTTTCGATAGGGATTTGATGCGTGCACGCGGCTTGATGTCGGTTTGACGAAGCATGGTATCGGCTTTGCTGCGATTAAAACCTGGGTGTACGCCCTCGGTGTAATCGAGTAGCTGAGCAACCGTCATCCAGTTTGGCAGAACGTTCACATCCGAGATGTAAGACAAGCTCTGCATGATTTTGTCGCGTTGCATGATTGGCTCAAAGCCGTTGATGCGAATGGTACCCTGATATTCGTGTGCACCGAGTAGGGCGTTAATGAGAGTCGATTTACCCGCACCGTTATGACCTAGCAAGCCAAGCACTTGACCCGCTTGTAGATCAAAGCTCACGTCATGCAGCGCTTCACCCTGCTGACGATATTGCTTGGAGACGTGTTTTACACTGACTAATGCGCTCATTGGTCACCTTCAATATGTGTTTGGATTTGTTGGATAAATTCATCAAGTGACATATCCAGACGTTGTAATGTGTCGGCGATCTGCGGAATTTGTTGTTCAAGGAAACGGGCTTTTTCATCAGCAAGAAGCTGTTTTTTTGCACCTTGGGCGACAAACATGCCTTGCCCACGTTTCTTCTCAATCAATCCTTCATCAACCAATAACTGATAGCCCTTCATGACTGTCAGGTGGTTGATCTTCATATCCGCAGAGACACTGCGTACCGAAGGCAAAGCTTCGCCCTCTTGCCAGATGCCTTGCAATATTTGCTGGGTGATCTGGTCAGCCAACTGACGGAAAATCGGTTGGCGATCATGCCAATGCGTCATGATTGGTTTCCTTGGCTGAGTTGGTGTTATATATATGTATAACACCTTGGCGATGGGATAGAAAGCGCCAATCTTCTTGCGCTGTTTTCTCAATCACTTTTGTCGATGAAAATTCGACACAGTTTGCACCAGAGTTTCACGCAAAATTTGCACGCAATCGCATACGTTTTAGCCCTCAAAGATTGGCAAAAAATTGATCACTTCTCATAAGTTGAGAAGTGCGAAAAAAACGAGAAAATTGCGCCACAAAACTTGGTGAAAAAGTGTGTTTTTTCATTGAGTGAGAATTGGGTGAATATTCGAGTTATTGCTTTCTTATTTAATGAGAATCTAGTGGGTTTGGACCCTAGAAAACCACACGTTCAGTAGGCACTCTGACCTGCCTAAATACCGCTCAACCTGCGAGTTGTTACTCAAAGGATGAGAAAAAGGAGGCAAAGAGGTTTTATGAATCAGGTCATTTCTGTCGGTCCACAAGAGTCGTTTCTCGTCGCTATTTGTGTGTTGTTCTTGGGACAATTCGTTAACGCTAAATTACCGATCTTAAAGAAATTCAATATTCCCGAGCCAATTGTGGGTGGTTTGATTGTCGCATGTGCGATCACCGCGATGCATTTCAATGGCGTGGATTTAGTTTTCGATTTACCGCTGCAAAACACTTTCATGTTGATGTTCTTCGCTACCGTTGGCTTAGCAGCGAACTACACCCAGTTGATTAAAGGCGGCGCTAAGGTATTTATCTTCTTAGCTGTAGCATCGGTGTACATCCTTATCCAAAATGCGGTCGGTGTCTCCTTGGCAACGGCGCTCGGCTTAGACCCGCTAATGGGCTTGATTGCAGGTTCGATTACGCTGTCTGGTGGTCACGGTACGGGCGCAGCATGGTCACAAACCTTCCAAGATATGTACGGCTTGCACAACGTTTTAGAAGTGGCAATGGCATCCGCTACCTTTGGTTTGGTGATTGGTGGCATCATTGGCAGCCCAGTAGCGCAGCGCTTGATCGATAAACGTAACCTTGAATCTGAATACGGGCGTACTAACCAAACTCACGAACGTTTCCCTGAATTGGTGACCTACAACGAGCACGAAGAAGACCGCGTAACCGCGAAAAAAGTGGTCGAGAGCTTGTCGATCATCCTGCTGTGTGTCACTGGTGCTGGCTACTTAGAAGGTTGGGTGAGCAGCTTTGGCATCAAATGGTTGATGATTCCAGATTTCGTTTACGCACTGTTTATCGGTGTGGTGATCACCAACATCATGGAAGTGACCAAAGTTCGCAAAGTGGATGTTGAGACGGTCGATATTCTTGGTACGGTTTCGCTGTCTCTGTTCCTAGCGATGGCGCTAATGAGTCTAAAACTATGGAACATCTTCGACTTAGCAATCCCGTTCCTCATCATTTTGGCGGTGCAATCGGTGATTCTGGCGGTTTTCGCTTACTACGTGACATTCCGTGTGATGGGCAGCAACTACGATGCAGCGGTTATCGCAAGTGGTCACTGTGGCTTTGGTCTGGGCGCAACCCCAACGGCAGTCATGAATATGGGCTCTATCGTTAACCGCTTTGGTCCATCACCACAAGCCTTTATGGTGGTGCCTATCGTTGGCGCGTTCTTTATCGATATCGTTAACCTAGTGATTCTGCAAGGCTGTATTTCTTTTATAAAGTAATCAGCTACGCTCCACAAAACAAAAGCCAGTCCCGAGAGACTGGCTTTTTTGATCGGCTTAGAGCAATAGGCATCAACAATTTAGATTACTGGAATGAGCCATGTCCTTTAAATTTATCAATGACTAATATTCGGTTTGTTGAGGACGTTACTGATGCGAAATCGTCGGACATTTATCATCAGTAATTTCCTTTTCTCCTTATAAGACTCTAGCTAATTGCCCGTCGCATCCATCATCGCGACGGGCTTTTTTTATTCCTGCCAAACCGACGTTGCGACGGAATTACAAGAACGCTTTGTATGGCAATTCTGGTTCGTTTTTGAAGATGTCGCTGAAGCCACGGAAGTGTTGGTAGTGCATGCGACCTTTATCGGTAGGGAAGGTGTATTTGCCTCCCACTTGCCAGAAGAACGGTGCGAACTTGTATTGCAGACGATCTTTCTTCATGTTCCACAACACTTCGATTTCGCGTGGGTCGTTTTGGAAGTTCGCCCAAATATCGTGGTGGAATGGCATCACGACATCACAATTCAATGATTCTGCTGCGCGTAGGATGTCAGAAGACGTCATTTTGTCTGTCACACCGCGTGGGTTCTCACCGAAAGATAACAGTGCCACGTCGATTTGGTATTCGTTGCCGTGCGCTGCGTAGTAGTTCGAGTAGTGCGAGTCACCAGAGTGGTAAACCGACCCGCCTGAAGTTTCAATCAGGTAGTTCACCGCGCGTTTGTCCATGCCGTCGAGGATTTCTTTATCGTAAGAAGAAGTGCCTTCTGGCAGCGTGACAAGTGCAGTACGGTCGAATGAATCCAGAACGCGGATCTTCATGTCGCCGACCTCAAGCACATCGCCCACTTTCGCGACAACACAACGCTCTTCTGGTACGCCCCAGCCCATCCATAAATCGACACACGCTTGTGGACCGATGAACTTCACGTGGTCACCACAGTTTTGCAGTACCGCTGCCGCGACGTTCACGTCGATATGGTCAGCATGGTCATGGGATGCCATCACAGCGTCGATCTCTTTGATAGCAAATGGGTCAAGCGGGAAGATAGCAGTACGTAGGTTTGGTTGCAGCGCTTCGACGCCGCCCATACGCATCATTTGGTGCTGGTTCTTCATGAAGGCATTCTTTTGCGTCTTTTTGCCCGTACCACACCAGAAGTCGATAGAGATGTTGGTGTTGCCCTCACTCTTCAACCAGATACCTGTACAACCTAGCCACCACATCGAGAATGTATTTGGTTCTACCACCGTATTTTCGATCTCTTCGTTTAACCAGGTACCCCACTCAGGGAATGTATTTAGGATCCAAGATTCACGAGTGATTTCATTTACTTTACTCATAGCAACACCTTTTTGTTTCACAATTTTTATTAAATTTGGGATGTAGGGAGCCGAGCGCCTTAATTTGTGGTTAAGGCACTGAGCTGAATTATTTTTATTTATTTGAGAAAGAGGCTAGGGCGCGTTAGACCAGTATGACCTGTGTCCCTTTTGCTTCTATCGCTTTGATGACCTCTGGGTTGGCACTTTTGCCAGTGATCAGAATGTCGATTTTCTCGGTAGGACAGAACAACATGCCCGTTCTGTGACCCACTTTGGAGCTGTCTACCACGACGACGAGTTTGTCGATTTGCTCAAGCATTTGCTGCTCTGCCACCGCAGTTAACATGTCGGCTTTGTAGAGTCCGGCTTCGGTTAACCCTTTACCCGAGGTGAACATCCAATTGCCTGCGTAACTGCCAAGCGAGTTGGGCGCCGGATTTAAGAACAGTTTTTGCGAACGGTTGTATTGACCGCCAATGATGATCACATCGTCATGGTCTTCATTGATCAGGTAGCTTGCCAATGGGAAGTAGTTGGTGACGATCTGCACGTCTTGTCCACATAGCTTCTGCCCAAGTAGGAAAGCGGTCGAACCGCAGTTGATGACCACGCTGTCGCCAGGCTGACAAAGCTCAGCGGCTTGCATCGCAATCAAGGATTTTTCTTCGTAATGCTCAGTGCTGTTGATATTCAGCGGTGACCATTTTTTCTTTTCTGCTTCTACGCGTTCTGCGCCGTTGCGTACTTTGCGTAGTTTGCCTAGTTCATCCAGCTTAGAGATATCACGGCGAGCCGTAGCTGGAGAGACGTTAAAACTCTCAATAATGTGTGAGACGTTAATCGTCTGATTTTCTTCTAGTAAAGACAGAATGCCATTGTGTCTTTGTACTTCATTCATACCCATCACCCTATTTGATTCAAATTCACCGAAATGTGTATCTAGTGATTATTTGGTGATTACTTGTGATTTGTTTTGATTCTATTAATCACGCTCTTGATTGTCAAATTCAAGACTGATGAAAATCTGAACTTCATCACAAGAATTTATAAGTTATTGTATTTACTGGTAATTTAATTTTTGTGTGTGATCCGCTTACCATTTGTGGGGTTTTTTGAAGGGCAAAATTGATAAATATCAAAATAATCACAAATGAGCATTGCGTGATTACTTTTGATTGTTAGAGTTTATTTCGTGAGCAAAAACTGAGTAGATTCTACGACATCAGATGGAATCACTCTGACCTACATACGATTACAAATAAAAAACACTCTAGGGGTAAAGATATGGAGTTCTTGTACGACATCTTCTATATTTTTTACAGCCAAGTTATGACCAAAGCCCCACTTCTACTGGGTTTGGTAACATGCATTGGCTATTGGTTGCTGAGAAGAGACGCCACCACCATCATTAAAGGTTCCATCAAAACGATCGTGGGTTTCATGCTGGTTCAAGTGGGTGCGGGCACCCTAGTTGCTGGCTTCAAACCTGTGATTTCCAAACTTTCTGAATATCACGGGCTAACCGGCTCAGTCATTGACCCTTACACATCCATGATGTCTACCATGGAAGCGATGGGCGACAACTACTCTTGGGTGGGTTACGCCGTTCTGTTGGCATTAGGTATCAACATCCTCTTGGTACTGTTCCGCCGCTACACGGGCATCCGCACCATCATGCTGACTGGTCACATCATGTTCCAGCAAGCGGGTCTGATCGCCGTGTTCTACTTTGTGCTTGGCGCAAGCATGTGGGAAACCATCATTTACTCTGCGGTGTTAATGGCGCTGTACTGGGGTATCTCCTCTAACATCATGTTCAAGCCAACTGAAGAAGTCACCGGCGGGGCGGGTTTCTCTATTGGTCACCAACAACAGGTGGCGTCTTGGATTGCAACAAAAGTAGCCCCAAAACTGGGTGATAAGAACGACAGCGTTGACCACCTAGAACTGCCTAAATGGCTACACATCTTCCACGACAGCATCGCAGCAACGGCGATCGTGATGACGGTGTTCTTCGGCATCATTCTGCTTTCATTCGGTCTTGATAACCTTCAAGAAATGGCGGGCACCACACACTGGACTATCTACATCCTAGAAACGGGTCTGAAATTCGCTGTAGCGATTCAGGTGATTGTTGCCGGTGTACGTATGTTCGTTGCTGAGCTATCTGAAGCGTTCAAAGGCATCTCTGAGCGCGTGATTCCAAATGCGGTATTGGCGATTGATTGTGCGGCTATCTACGCATTCTCTCCAAACGCAATGGTATTTGGTTTCATGTGGGGTGCGCTGGGTCAGTTCGCAGCAGTACTGGCGATGTTGGCATTCGATGCACCAATCATGATCATCCCTGGCTTCATTCCAATGTTCTTCTCTAACGCGACCATCGGCGTATTTGCTAACCACTTCGGTGGCTGGAAAGCGGTGATGAAGATCTGTTTCGTGATGGGCATCATCGAGGTGCTAGGTTCTGCTTGGGCTATCCACCTATTTAGCCAACACGGCACAGAGTTCAACGGCTGGATGGGCATGGCGGACTGGGCGCTTGTATTCCCACCAATCATGCAAGGTCTGTCTGCATCGAAAATGTTCTTCTTCGTTCTTGTTGGTCTTTCTCTGGTTTACATGTTCTTCGCTTCTCGCAAGCTACGTGCTGAAGAAGACGCGCAAGGCACAGTAGAAATGAGTGAAGAGCCAGAAGTGATTGAAGCGGTAGAGCAAGCAATCAAAGCGAGCGACGGTCTGCGCCCAGTAAGCATCCTAGCAGTATGTGGTAACGGTCAAGGCTCATCGATGATGATGAAAATGAAGATCGGCAAATACCTAGAGAAGAAAGGCATTCCTCACGTGATGGACTCATGCGCAGTGTCGGACTACAAGTCGAAGCTTGCGAGCACGGACATCATCGTATCGTCGAAGCACCTATCTGCGGAGATGGAGCCAGGCGAAGGCAAGTTTGTACTCGGGGTGCAAAACATGCTTAACCCTAACTCCTTCGGGGACGAGCTACTCGACATCATCAATAAAAACTTTGTACCAGCAAAATAAAACAGCATGACCAAATACTTCTCTCAATGAAGAGAGAAGAAACCAATAACAAACAGCGGATAACAACAGTGGTGTCGTGTTTCGGAAAGCCAAAGTCACGGCACCCAAACTGGAGATAGAACAATGGGATTAAAACAATCACTGATCGACAACAACTCAATCAAACTGCAAGCAAAAGCCTCTAACTGGCATGAAGCCATCAAGATTGGTACGGACATGTTGATTGCCTCTGGTGCGATTCAGCCTTCTTACCATGACGCCATCATCAGCAGCGTGGAAGAGTTGGGTCCTTACATCTGCATCGCGCCTAACTTAGCACTGCCACATGCACGCCCAGAAAACGGCGTAATTCGTACTGCCTTCGCACTGGTTACGTTAGAAGAGCCAATCTACTTTGAAGGCGAAGATGAGTCAGTTGATGTGTTGATCACGCTAGCGGGCAGCTCTTCAGACGAGCACATGGAAGGTCTGATGGAAGTGACCCAAGTGTTGGATGATGAAGACAGCGAAACGGGCGTGGATTTAGACAAACTTCGTCGTTGCCGCAGCAAAACCGATGTATTCAACGTGATTGATGAAGCTTTGGCTGTCACCGCCTAAGGAGAAATCATGTACAGCGAACTGAAACAACGTGTGCTCGAAGCCAACCTCAAACTGCCGAAATACGGCTTGGTGACCTTCACTTGGGGCAACGTGTCTGAGATTGACCGCGAGCGCGGCGTGATTGCGATTAAACCATCAGGGGTGGAATACGATGGCATGCGCGCTGAACACATTGTAGTGGTCGACTTAGACGGCAATGTGGTGGAAGGCAATATGAATCCATCCAGCGATACCGCGACCCACATTGAGATTTACAAAGCGTTCCCACAAGTGGGCGGCGTGGTGCACACCCACTCACGCAGCGCAACGATTTGGGCACAAGCAGGGATTGATATTCCAGCGCTGGGCACGACTCATGCCGACTACTTCTATGGCGACATTCCATGTACTCGCAAGCTCTCACAACGCGAAATTGCCGAAGAGTACGAGAAGAACACTGGCTTAGTGATAGTGGAAGAGTTTCGTCAACGCCGCATTGATCCAATGGCAGTGCCAAGCGTGATTGTTGCTGGTCATGCGCCTTTCTCTTGGGGAACCAACGCCGATGATGCCGTGCATAACGCGGTGGTATTGGAAGAAATTTCTGCCATGGCATTAGCAACGCGTTCACTCAACAGCGGCATCAAGATCCAGCCTGAGCTTTCAGACAAACACTACCTGCGTAAGCACGGTGAAAACGCCTACTACGGGCAGAGGTAACGACATGTACAAAGTGCTTGCTTTAGATTTAGACGGAACCGTCCTCACCGATGACCACAGCATTCACCCAGAGGTGAAAAAAGCGATTCAAGAAGCGCAGCAGAAGTGTCACGTGGTGATTGTCACCGGACGCCATCACACTGCGGCACGTCCGTATTACGATGAGTTGGGTCTTACCACGCCTATCATCTGCTGCAACGGCACTTATGTTTATGACTACCACAATGACCGTGTACTCAAGCACAACTCCATCAATAAGGAAGACGCGCTGACGTTCATCGCCTTGGCGAAGGAGTTTCAGGTCAAGATGGTGATGTACGTAACTGATGCCATGACGTACTCAAACTACAACCCAATTCATTATATGGAAGCGTTGGAAAAGTGGGCGAAAACCGCGCCAGAGCATCTTCAACCGAAGATCTACAAAATCGACTCGTTCAGCGAAGAAGTGCGCAATACCGAGTTCGTGTGGAAATTCGTGGTGGAAGGCTTACCAAGCTCGGTAGAACGCTTGATTGAAAACCCATGGGTGAAAGAGAAATTCAACGGCGAACGCTCGTGGTCGAATCGCATCGACTTCGCAGCAAAAGGCAACAGCAAAGGCTTAAGACTGGCGGAATACGTTTCTGAGTTGGGTTATCACCCGAATCATGTCATTGCCGTGGGCGATAACCACAATGATATTTCCATGCTCCGTTACGCCGGATTAGGCGTTGCCATGAACAACGCAGACGAGACGGTACGTTCTAGCGCCCGTTTGGTATGCGAAACCGATAACAATAACGACGGCTTAGCTCGTCTGATACGTGAAAAAATTCAAGGATAAGCATCATGACCAAACCAATGATTCAAATCGCTCTAGACCAAACTAACCTAACTGACGCTGTGGCGGTTGCAAGCAATGTATATAGCTACGTCGATGTGATTGAAGTGGGCACCATTCTCGCGTTTGCAGAAGGGATGAATGCGGTCTCAACACTGCGTAAGAACCACCCAGATCACATTCTAGTGTGCGATATGAAAACCACCGACGGCGGCGCGATTTTGTCTCGCATGGCGTTTGAAGCGGGCGCTGACTGGATTACGGTTTCAGCCGCAGCGCACATTGCAACCATCGAAGCGTGTAAAAAAGTCGCGGATGAATTTAGTGGCGAAATCCAAATCGAAATCTACGGCAACTGGACGATGGAAGATGCGCAAGCGTGGGTGGATCTTGGTATCACTCAAGCGATTTACCACCGTTCTCGCGATGCAGAGTTGGCAGGGATTGGTTGGACAGACGCTGACATCAGCAAGATGCGTCAACTCTCTGAGCTAGGTATCGAGCTCTCTATCACGGGCGGCATCGTGCCAGAAGACATCTACCTGTTCGAAGGCATCAAAGCGAAAACCTTTATCGCAGGTCGTGCATTGGCGGGCGACAGAGGACAAGAGACCGCAGAAGCATTGAAAGCGCAAATCGACCGTTACTGGAACTAGGGGGCGACATGTATCAGAACCTACAACGTCATCGTGTTGGCTTGTATGAGAAAGCGTTGCCGAACGAGTTGAGTTGGGAAGAAAAACTCAGCGTGACCAAAGAGTTGGGCTTCGACTTTCTTGAGATATCGGTGGACGAATCAGACGATCGCCGCAGCCGCTTAGATTGGGACGACGAGACGATCTACACCCTGCGTCACCAGTGCGAACATTATGGCATGCCATTGCAGTCGATGTGTTTGAGCGCGCACCGTAAGTTTCCGTTTGGCTCGGCTGATCCGAAGATCCGAGAGCAAGCTGTGCTGCACATGGAAAAGGCGATCGCATTGGCGTACAAACTTGGCATCCGTACCATTCAATTAGCTGGCTACGATGTGTATTACGAGCCAGCAAACCGTGCCACGCATTTGCGCTTTATTGAAGGTATGAAGGAAGCGGCGAAACTGGCTGAGCGCGCAGGTGTGATGCTTGCTGTTGAAATCATGGACACCGATTACCTCAATTCATTGAGTAAGTTCGAGGTGCTCAATCGCGAAGTGAATTCGCCGTATTTCACTGCTTATCCAGACGTGGGCAATATCTCTGGTTGGAACTATGACGTCTGCACCGAACTGAAATTGAGTAAGCCACACATTACCCAAATCCACCTTAAAGACACCTATCGTGTGACGCCGGAATACAAAGGTCAGTTCCGCGATCTCGTGATTGGCGATGGTGAAGTGAACTTCGATGCCATCTTCCGCACACTCAAAGAGACAGACTGCGTCGTGCCACTGGTGATTGAGATGTGGGCGCACGATGAACATTGGCGTGCGCACATTCAAACCGCCCAACAGCGCTTAAATCAAGCGTGTGATCATGCGGAATTACCAAGGTTGTTTGCCGCATAACTCTCTCTTAACTGTATAAACAGTTATACCCAAGTAACCTCGAGATGCGTGGTTCAGCGAAAGTGACTTGGTTTGCAGACGCGGCAACGATTTGAAGATCTAGTGGTTCTAAATCAAAAATCGTTAACAAAGTATGGAAGCCAAGGCAATTCGCCCTTCGGGAACGAGTCACGGAAACAATTTCTTCGTCAAACGACTTGGAAATAGCTGTCTATTACGCTGCTTCGTTTTCCTTGAACTTGAGTCAGTGACTCGTTCTGAATCCTGCATCTTGAAGTCACTTGGGTATATATGCTCCGGTGCTCGTTATTGGGCACTGTTTTCCCATCGTGGGAACGTGCAGTTTTTAACCCTCGTGAAAACTGCACTCTTTCGTTTCATTGGTTGACTTACCATCAGGGTTGGCGCAAAGTTGCGCTTTGTCGTTATGAAACCCCGTTAATCTGAATGAAATTACTCCATCTGCAACTTTTCTGGTACGAAAAACATCACACCCTATTGGAGATGGAAGACCTGCCAATTCTCACCCCAGCGCAAGAGCAAGAACTGCGTGAGTGGGCGAAAACACGCCGCAAAATCCTCAGCTACGAAGTGCATCAACAGCCTTGGGTAAAAGTGAATGTCGACGGTTTCTCATCGATTTTAGAGCTCAAACCAAATGGCACGCTGGTGGAAAAAGACTTGTTCAGTGAGCGTGGTTTACAGGGCTTATGGAAGGTCAGCGACGGCTTTTTGTTTATTAAAGTCATCAGCGGTGAATTCATCGTCGAATACCAAATTGTTGGTCACACCGAAAACAATGTGCACAGCGGTATCGAGTACATCAACGGCAAAATCAGCACCTACAGCAAATTTGCCAAACTTGCGAATAATTAAGCCGATTCAATTCGATGTAGAGAAAGGAGCCAAAGTGCTCCTTTTTTGTTGTGGATAGAAAATCCCAACTATTCTTACTTCAAGCAATGAAATCAATGCGTTAATATCCAAGTCATTACCTTATTTCAAACAGTAGCAGGAGGCATGAATCGTGTCTGAAAAAATATCGACGTCGGCGCTGGCAAAAATGCGTCAGATAGAAGCCAAGCTGTTGTTTGCTGATCTGAAGCGTGCTGGCTACATCGTTCGCCAAGACGAGAAATGGATTTTGACCGAAGAGGGCGCCAAGTTTGGTGGTGAGTATGTCGATCATCCCAAATTTGGACAGTTCATTGTTTGGCCGACTAACTTGCACATCGAGCTTGCTGCGACGTCTGGCAAAACCTACAGCGCAACCCAGTTGGGTGAGAAGCTTAAGCTCAATGCCAAGCGCATGAACCAGCTGTTAAGTGAATTAGGTTGGATCAGTAAATCCGAAGAAGGTTGGAGCTTAACCGAAGCCGGAATCCGCGCTGGTGGGCAGCAGAGAACCGATAAAGAGTCGCAGAATACCTTTGTTGTGTGGCACGACGTAGTGCTGCGTAACAAGCGACTCAAGCAGTCTGTGATTGAGTTTTTAGGACAAGATGCCGAGTCCCATTCCACAGATAAGTCGTTTTCTAGTTTTCGCCAGAAGTTTGAAGCTAAGCACCGCACTTTAGACGGGCATTATGTTCGTTCTAAAGGAGAACTGCTGATCGATAACTGGCTGTATTTGGCAGGAGTAGTGCACGCTTATGAGCGTCAACTGCCGATCGACCAAGACGTGACAAGCGATTTCTACCTACCAGGCGGCAAAGTCTATCTTCAGTTTTGGGGTAGCGACACCGGTGAGATGTTAGAGGCGGAGCGAGAGAAGATTCGTGCTGTGTACGAGCAACATAGCTTTAACCTTATTGAGGTCGAACCGAGTGAGTTAGATAAACTCGATGAGGTATTGCCAAAACGTCTGCGCCAGTTTGGTATTCAAGCTTATTAGACGCACCGCTAGCGGTTGTTTAAATTCCCAAACCTTTCAGTCTCTAAAAACGAAAAAACCCGTGATAACTCACGGGTTTTGTGTATTCAGCGTTTATCTTTGGTTGTTACCCGAAGGATTAGAAACCTTTGATGTTTTCCGCTTCTAGCTCAGAGAAGTACTTAACAGTCTTCACTTTAAGCTCTTGTTGTGAAGGCTCATCACAAACGATCACTGCTTTAGGGTGTAGTTGAAGTGCAGAAACCGTCCATAGGTGGTTTACGCTGCCTTCTACCGCTGCTTGTAGAGCAAGTGCTTTGTTGTGACCAGTTACTAGGATCATCACTTCTTCAGCGTCTAGTAGAGTGCCAACACCGATAGTTAGTGCGTACTTAGGAACTTGGTTGATGTCGCCATCGAAGAAACGAGAGTTCGCGATACGAGTGTCTTCAGTTAGTGTCTTGATGCGAGTGCGAGAAGACAGAGAAGATGCTGGCTCGTTGAATGCGATGTGACCGTCGTTACCTACGCCGCCCATGAATAGATTGATCTTGCCGTAAGACTTGATTTTGTCTTCGTAACGTTGGCATTCCGCTTCGTGATCTTCCGCGTTACCGTTAAGAAGGTTGATGTTCGCTTCTTGGATGTTTACGTGGTTGAAGAAGTTGTTGTACATGAATGAACGGTATGATTCTGGGTGATCCGCAGGGATACCGATGTACTCGTCCATGTTGAAAGTCACAACGTGTTCGAAGCTCACTTCACCTGCTTGGTAAAGTTCGATCAATGCTTTGTAAGTTGCTAGAGGAGTGCCACCAGTAGGTAGACCCAGAACGAACGGACGCTCAGCAGTTGGTTTGAAGTCGTTGATGCGCTTAGCGATGTGTGCTGCTGCCCACTTGCCTACTTGTGCTGCTTGAGCTAACGGGATAAGTCTCATTTTGTGCCCCTAGTTATTGGAATTTAAGATGTCCTGAAACATTAATTCGCATTATAAAATAAGTAATGACGATCTGCTATTGTTTTAGGTCAAAATTTTGCTTTTTCTTTAACCAATGTTGCTTTTCTCAACAGTTTTCACGTTTGCTTCTTGCGATTACCCTCTTATATAGAGTGCGTTAGACTAGTTGATTAGCGTTTAAAATTTATGACTGAAAAAAAGTTTTTTGGCTGAATGAGCGAGCCAAGTTGAACCGAGTTGCGTAGGAGAAAGGGAAGAAAAATGCCGAAGTTATGATCTCACGCAATCTATGGTGTGGCACGGCGTTTCTTCCTTAACCATACTTAAAGTGTGTTTATTGCTGAGGGAATCGCAATGAAAAACGACTTAGACGCAACCAAAGTGCTGCAAGCATACGAATGTGTGATGAATAACGGCACGCCTACCGAGTTTGGCAAGATGTATGAAGGGGTAGAAGCCTTTTCTGATTACGACGGCTATAACGTGTTTCTGAGAGGCAATGGCGTGGAGCTTAAAGTGGGTTTCCACAACACCTATCAGTTGGAGTATGACCAAGAGCATCTTAAAGACAGCTTCTTGAAGAAGGTCGCCATGCTGGCGAAGTGAGTGCTCGCCGGATAAATAGGTTTACTAAAAAATGAAAAAGCCCTTTGGTGAAACACCTCTGGGCTTTTGGAAAAGAAAAATTTTTGCAACTCCACAGAATGAAACACTCTGAGGATTAACCAAGCATTAAGGCTTGGCAGAGTCGGTTAATCGTCTTCTGCTAGGCTCTCTTCTGCGTAGTCATCTGTCGCCTCTGGTTTGTTACGACCATTTAGCGTGTGGAAGCGTTTGCGACCACGAGCTAATTGTGTGTATTTTAACCAAGTGCGCTCGATCTTAGTTTTCGCTTTGCCTGGGTTTTCCAGAACTTTTACGAAGTGTTTCTCTTCGCTGTTCTCAGGTGTCAACTCGCCTGACTCTAGGCCAAGCATAGTATCCCCATAAATTGTTAGGATTTCCTCTTCTGAAAGAGTAAAATCGCCAGACTTTGCAAAGCCGCGTGGGAATTTTACGTTGTCGTAAAAACGTTTTTTGCCATGACGAAATTCAGTGTCAGACATATCAACAGCCTCTGTAACCGTTATTGATGAATGTGATGAATTACGGCGAAAATTAGGCGCAAAGCTAACAAAAGAAAAACAAAATTTTTTTGTCGTCAAGATTTTAATTAGTTGTTAATCTGGTTTTATATTAACCAGGAGATGGTTTATGGATGTAAAGGTCTTTCGAACATTTTTAGAGCTGGCAAAGGTTCGTCACTTCGGACGGGCTGCTGAGAACTTGTACATTACTCAAGCCGCAGTGAGCGCACGCATCAAACAACTCGAAAGTTATTTCGATACGCAGTTGTTTATTCGTGATCGAAATAACATAAAGTTGACCTCCGCAGGTGAGCGTTTAATAGGCTATGCCGAGGTGATGGTGAGCACTTTGCAGCAAGCCAAACTCGAATTATCCCTCGAAGATGGTAAAGCGTTGCAGCTTACTATGGGGGGAACGCCTAACATTTGGGATGCCTACCTGCAGAACTGTTTGAGTGTGGTGACAGACTCCTTTGGTGGTTACGGTTTTATGGCGGAAGTCATGGGACGTGAAATGCTCAGTCGAGGTTTACTAGAGCGCACCCTCGATATGGCATTCGCCTTCGATCAAATCAAAGCGGATGAGCTTAACTGCAAGAAAGTCGCTGACGTGGTGTTGGTGCTGGTGTCTACCGAACAAGATTCTCTTGATACGGTGTTTAACAAGAAATACGTTTACGTTGATTGGGGTACGCGCTTCGCTTCAGAACACGCAGAACGTCACCCGAAAATCCCAGCACCTTACCTTCGCACTTCTACCGCTCGTATCGCGTTAGACTTCGTTTTAGAGAAAGGTGGCAGCGCATACCTACCAGCGTCTCTGGTAGAGCCGTTTATTGCAAGTGGGCAGCTCCACAAGGTGTCTGGCGTAGAAGATTGGTACCGTCCTATCTATTTGAGCTATCGCAAAGCCAGCACGTCTGTAGAAGCGATTAAGCAGGTTGAAGAAATCGTAAAAGAGATTGACCCGTTAACGGCGTACAGCTTGCAACAAATTGCGGACATTCCTGCAGACGAGTAATTTCTGCTTTTGCGATCCAGTGCAAAATTAAACGAAAACCCCTTGGTGTGATGCCAAGGGGTTTTTTGTATGGGTTTCCGGAAATGCCGATATGTTTATAAATAAGTCGCCTTCTTGAAGCGAGAGTTGTGGCACTGTGAAGGTCGTTTTTGCTCCCGTTTATGCCAGTTTCTGACGAAGTGTTTCATCCAATGCGGCTTTGCCTGCGCCAGAGAAAACGAGAGAAACGCTTGCTGCCAGCAGTGCTAGACCAAACTCGTAACCGTTATTCGACATAAACAAACCGTTTTCAAAGTGAACCGAGAAAATGGCGATCACCATGGTGAATGCTAAAGCCACGGCTGCTGGGCGAGTAAGTAGACCAAGCAAGATGAACAAGCCGCCAAAAAACTCTGCACTGCCAGCTAAAAATGCCATCAGCATGCCTGGACCTAAACCAATCGATGCCATCCATTGACCTGTACCTTCAAGACCATAACCGCCAAACCAGCCAAAAAGTTTTTGTGCGCCGTGCGCCATAAAGATGATGCCGACTGGAATGCGAAGAGCGAGTGCGCTGTAACCCGCGTTTGAAGTGGTGATTTTCTGTAGTAGTGCTTTCATGACTTTATCCTTTCTCGAATTTTTCTGATGAGGAGTGGTGACTCCCTTGCTGTTGAAACCAGTGTAGGTAGGAGGAGAGAAAGAAAAAATTGGGGCAATTTGATGTTCTCGTTCGATAAATTCGATGGAACGTTTTTTTATTTTTAAATACATTAACTTAAATTGTTAAAAGTATTTGTTTTTAGTGCTCATACGTGCCGGTTTTGATCAAGGAATTGGTAAAATTTTGAATGACATTCTTTACTTTGGTTGGTCTCTTGGAAGGGCGTCTGTGTACTACGGGCAAAAAAAGAACACAGGGGGCTGTGCTCTTTTGCTTTTACGATTAACAAGGGAGAAAGGAGTTTTTATAGATTCATTAAGCTTTCAAGCGAGTCTTCCACACTATGGTAGTGATAAGTGCGAATATTCACACCATCAGTCGCATTGATTTGAATTTCTGAAATCTCGTTATCAGAGTCGCGTTCGATAATCCCTATCGAGTGCTCGACTGATTTACTGGTAATAACCTTGTGATTTCTAAGTACAATCACGCACGTATGTAAGTCCATGCCAATTCCCTTTAGCCGACGTTGTTGTGTTGTTCTGATCTAACTTTAGTGCACAAATTTACTAATGCCAAAATTTCTCAATATTGAGTTCCGAAAATGGCTAATCTACAGTAACTCCTCGTTCTACAATGAAGTTATACCGATCGAGTGGCGAGCAAGTTACCCACTCGTTAAACACCCACTGTGTACGCAAGGACAGCACTATGCTCATCCACCCACACACATCGTTGACCTTCGAACAATGTCAAAAAGCACGCATGGCACGTGACAGCCGTTTTGATGGGCGCTTTTACATTGCGGTGAAAACCACAGGGATCTTTTGTCGCCCGATCTGCCCAGCCAATTTGCCCAAAGAGGAAAACGTCGAGTACTTCACTGACAAGACGCAAGCTTTGAAGGCAGGTTATCGTCCGTGTTTGCGTTGTCGCCCGGATAGTGCGCCAGGATCATGGGCTTGGAAAGGGGTTGAAACCACATTCCAACGTGCGATCAAAATGATCGATCAAGGTGAGTTACATCATCAGTCCCTTGCAGATCTCTCCGATCGTCTTGGGATCTCGGATCGTTACTTGCGCATGCTGTTCGAGCAATATTTGGGGATGTCACCTAAGCAATATGCGCAGTATCAGCAGTTGATGTTTGCCAAGCAGCTTTTGCATTCGAGTTCGATGTCAGTCACCGAAGTTGGCTTTGCTGCGGGTTTTAACAGCACTCGACGTTTCAATGATGCGTTCCAAAAGATCCTTCAACTAACGCCTTCTCAAGTGCGCAGAAAGGAGTTTGATGGCGTGGGGACGAATCGAATCGTGCTACCTTATCGCGGAGCTTTGAACTGGCAACACATGCTCGACTTTTACCGTCTGCGTGCGATTGAAGGAATGGAGCAAGTCACACAAGATGCTTACCAGCGCAATGTTCTACTTGATGATTGCCATGCACGAT
This sequence comes from Vibrio sp. L85, assembly GCF_963871815.1. Lineage (NCBI taxonomy): Bacteria > Pseudomonadati > Pseudomonadota > Gammaproteobacteria > Vibrionales > Vibrionaceae > Vibrio > Vibrio sp. L85. Next base: position 332,018 of record NZ_CAWMYL010000244.1, on the reverse strand, counting down.
TTAAGGTCACTCAAGGGGACGGTTACCTTGAGATGGAGTTCGATATTGAAGACGTCACTAAATTGCAGAATTTGGTGTCTGGAGTGCGTCGCATGTTCGACCTTGATGCGGATATTTGCACGGTGGAGCAGCACCTTAATTACATCGCGCCAGGGTTGGTGAAAACCCAAGGGATTCGCATTCCGGGCGTCTGGAGTGCGTGGGAAGCCGGTGTACGCGCTGTGTTGGGGCAGCAAGTGTCGGTCAAAGCGGCTATCGGACAACTTAATTTGTTGGTAGAAACGCTCAGTAACGATCAGCAAGCGCGCTACTTTCCAACGCCAGAAGCCATTGCGAATGCCGATGTTAGCTTCTTGCGTATGCCGCAAAGCCGTAAAGACACACTCGTGCGATTTGCTCAGTACATGCAGCAAAACCCAGAAGCCGATCCGCAGCAATGGCTGGAATTAAAGGGCATTGGTCCGTGGACGGTGAGCTATGCGCAACTGCGTGGTCAGTCTCAGCCCGATTGTTTTTTAGATAAAGACTTGGTGGTGAAGAAAGCCATGCCAAACTATCCGTCATTGAATGCTCATACTGCGTCGCCTTGGGGCAGTTACGCGACTTTTCACTTATGGAATCAATCATGAAATCACTTTATACGGTAATGCCAAGTCCGTTAGGCGCTGTGACCATTCAAGCTAACGATCAAGGTTTGCTGGGAATTTGGTTTGAAACGTGTACCACCAAACCAGACGAGTTGGGTGAGCGTGATGATCAACATGCAGTGCTCAGCCAGACTGTTACTCAATTGGAAGAATACTTTGCTGGGCTGCGTAACGAATTCGACTTGCCCCTTGCAGCGACAGGTACGGCTTTCCAAACTCAAGTTTGGGATGCGCTAACGACTATTCCTTACGGTGAGACATGGAGCTACCAAGACTTGGCAAATGCCATCGGTAATCCGAAAGCGGTACGTGCGGTGGGGCTGGCGAATGGTAAAAATCCAATCTCGATTGTGGTGCCGTGCCATCGTGTGATCGGCAAAAGTGGCAAGCTTACGGGCTATGCAGGCGGGGTAGAGCGAAAGCAACGATTACTCGCATTGGAGAAGGGCACGCCACTTTAAGTGAGACCATTCTCAGAATCCGGCAAGGTTTATCTTATTTGGCTAAATTTTGTGTAGGGTTGTTGTGCTAATAAACAATCCAGAGCAATGAAAAAGGATAATAAGGATATGTCTTTCAATACGGATTTTGATGCATTCATAAACCAAAGCTGGCAGCAACATGAAGCGCAGCCACAACAAACATACAATCAATTAGAACAAGCGCTTAGCGAGGTGGAAGACACTAACCATGCTGAGCGCATCTTACCCTTGATGTTGCACACATCCATTGGTCATCTGCACGACCCAAGCCAGTTTCTCTCCAGTTTAGATAAGCTCGAAAATGGCGTAGCGACTCAGTGTCTAGCGCGTCAGAGAGCCAAAGCCGTTGCACAGTACTTCGTTGATCAAAATACAGACCCGATTACGGATCTAGATGATGTCGATCAGCGTCGCGTGTTTGCTCAAATTGCTAACGAGCTGTCAGCAATGAATGAACTAGAGCAAGCGAGCACGTGGTTAGCAAAAGCTGCCAACGGTATAGATTCAGATCAAGCTGCCGAGCCTTTAGCGCGTTCAATTGCCATTACGGGTAACAACCTTGCCTGCCAATATGAAGAGCTTGAAACCCGCTCTGAGGTGCAAGTAGAACACATGCTAGAGGCTGCTACATTGGCGCTGGAGTATTGGAAGGTAGCGGGAGGTTGGATGCAAGAAGAGCGCGCAGAATATCGCTTAGCCATGAGTTTGCTCAAAGCAGGAAACCCACTCAAAGCCAAAGTGCACGCTGATCGCTGTGAAGCAATCTGTCGACAAAATGGAGAGGACGCTTTTGAGCTTTTCTACGCGCATGATTTGTTGATGTTGGTGCACTATCACTTAAGCCAAGCGAGTAAGCAAAAACTGACTGCGGATGACCAGAAGTATTGTGAGAACTCACCATTGGCGTAGCTAGAATACGTGAGAATAGAAAGTAGCAAATAACGGCTTGAACCTGATAACAAAAAGGCAGTTAAGCCCACTCAATTGGGATTAACTGCCTTCTGTTTTCTACTATGCCCAAGCGACTTCAAACGCAGGTTTCAAATCAAGTGATTTTCACTTAACTAAGCATCCGAGGTGACCTAGGTATACAAGGAATTAGTTGCCTTGATTTTGGCTTTGAAGCTTCTCTTTTGCTTCTTCAACTTTTGAGAAATCCAATCCCAACTCATCCACCGCTTCTTTGATTAGCACTGGGTTTTGCATCACTTGCGCCATCAGCATTTGTAGTTTGTCTTGTGGTAGACCTAGCTGGCTGATTGTTGCCATTGCCGCAAGAGGGTTTTGGGTCAGAGTCTGAAAAATCTCGTTGATTTGTTCGTCGCTGATATTGTTCTCTTTCAACAGCGCAATAATCGGGTTCATCGCATTTCCTTTTAATCACAGAATGAAATAGAACCTGAGTTTATCATTTGGCTGGGTTTGGTTGAACTAAGAACTGCTCGCGAAAGCATTTGTTGGTTCTACCGCGCGTTTCCGGTAATTGAATAACATGCTCAAGCTGATCACCGCGGTGAGAGACTCTGCGAAGAGAATGCTTGCCCAAATACCGTTGTGCGGGAAGAACTTAGGCAGTATCAAAACACCCAACGCAACAAAAACAAACCCTCGGCTCAATGAAATGAGTGTTGCTTGCTTTGGTTTGGCAATGGCTTGGAACAAATTAGCAATCACCATGTTTAACCCCATCAAAGGCACGCCGAAGAAGTAGAAGGTGAGTGCAGTCGCGGCAAGTGGGATCAAGTCGTTGCTGTTACCTAAGTACACCGATGCAATCATGGGCGCCAATAACCAAATCCCCATTAGGAAGACGGTGCCGCTACCAATTGCCGTTTTTAACCCTAGTTTTAAGATCTCATCAATGCGCTCTGGGCGAGCTGCGCCGTGGTTAAAGCTGATGATTGGCTGACACGCTTGCGCGATGCCGACCATGACAAAGAGGGCGAACACACCGACGTTCGTAGTCAAGCCGTAGGCAATGATATGACTCTCACCAAATTGAGTCAGTAAGACATAATTAAACAAAACAATGGTCATTGCAGACGTGACTTCGATAAAGAATGTCGGTGTACCGATGCTTAAAATCTCTTTGGTTTTGCTGAATCCGATGCCTTTTAAGCTCAGTACCAAAGCGCCTTTCTTTTGCACAAAGTGAGTCAACAAAATCAGTGCGATGACAGCTTGAGCTATGGCGGTGCCGTAAGCCGCCCCTTTCATCCCCATGTTCATCTCGATGATAAATAGGTAATCAAATGCAAGATTAGTAATGGCACCAATCGACATGGCATAGGTTGCCAATTTGGGGTTGGTGTCGTTACGCACAAAGCAAGACAGTACCCAAGCGAGGGAATAGAGAGTAAAAAACGGCAACAGTACAACAAGGTAATCATGAGCAAGCTGAGCCAAGTTGCCTGAAGCGCCCATCAAGGCAATCAATTCATCTAACCAAATGAGAGCGAGCGTCACCGTGATAGTGGATAGCAAAGTGGTAATCAACATGGATTGGCTAAACCACATCTGGCTGGACTCGGAGTTGCCTTTACCAATTTCGATCGACATTTTTGCGGCGCCACCAATGCCAACCATCATGGCGATGGCAGTAAAAATCGAAAACGGTGGGATGACTAAGGCAATAGCACCAAGTCCATCGGGACCAACACCCAAACCGATAAATAACGCATCGCCCATGATGAACAAAGATTTGATCACCATGCCAGTGAGAGCAGGCCACAGGTACTGATAAAAGGATTTTGAAATGGGATCAGTTTTTAGATTGATAGCCATGGAATAGAAAAATACCCGAATGTGGTGGATTTATGTTCGGGTATTATCAGTACATTCAAGCGTGGCGAAAAGGGATTATCCGCCCATTATATTGCACTATCTAAACATCGTAGACGAAATTCCGCTGGTGTTTCTCCTTTTTGTTTTCGATAGAAGCGGCTGAAATAGGCAGGGTCATCAAAGCCTAATTCAAATGCTATGGTCTTGACGGTTTTCGTCGAAAACACCAGTTCTCGGTTGGCTTCTAATATGATTCGGTCATGAATCAGTTGCGTGACCGTCTTGCCTCTGTCGGCTTTCACTAACTCGTTTAGACGTTTGCTGGTGAGAGCTAAGGCATCGGAGTAGAACTGGCATTTCTTTTGTTCGCGATAATGCAGCTCAATTAATTCGGTCAACTGTACGATGCGAGCGTCTTTCTGCTCACCTTTTTGAGATGGTGTTTTAGCGAAGCGCAATGCATAGCGTAGAAAGCTGTTGATGAGTGATTCGACAAGATCCCAATCACAATCCTCTCTTTCACATTCTTCTTTGATTAGGGTGTAAATTGATTCTAGGTAGGGAAAACTCTCTTCGCTACAATCGAGGTACGGCGGTCGATCAATCGTAGAAAATACGCTATTCACCAACTGCGTGCTGCGTGGATTGGTTTCAGCAAAGCCGGGACGGAATATCAACATGCGAATGTTTTTACCCATGAACTCGGAATGGTGAACCTGCCCTGGTGAAATGGTAAATAAGCGACCAAGGCGGTTTTGGTATTCGACGAAATCGATGCTCTGCGTTCCGCTATTATCCAAGCACCAGACAATCTCCCAGTACTCGTGGCGATGTGGCTCGATGTATGGGTCTTCTTGGATGTCTGAAAATTCAAGCGCTCGACATGGTTCACCTAAAATGAGTCGCACTTGTCGAATTGGCGAAATCATATTGCTCATGAGGGCATTCAATAGCTCTTGGGGATGAGGATTTCATCATTATGAATCGAATAACCAAGGTTGTGCACGGAAATTTTTGTCCTCAGTAGCCGGTGAGTTCCATATAACCAGTCCCAGAATGAGAGCCATCAATACGCACCGGGCCTTCCCAATAAGGCACTGAAAGCGGCATTTTCGCGTTCGGGTTGAGTGCAGAAACGGTTAGCTCGATTTGCTGCTTAGGAATCGACACTTGCCACTGGGTTGGATACTTTCGCCCTTGGATTTCTGTTTGATTGGTTGCCTCTAACTGAATGTCTTTTTGTGGGATAGCGATGCCAGAACCATCTTGCTGCATCAGCCTTGCGCTGGAGTAACTGGCTTGACCGGTTTTGGAATCTCGCAATTGGAACACCACCAAGCTGGTGTCGTCACTCAACCTTAGGGCAAACCAGTCCCAGCCTTGTTGTGAGTCGAGTAAGAATTGCGAGCTCCACTCTCGGTCTATCCAACCTTTGCCCGACACTTGATGGATTTCGCCGTCGATAGTGACTTCACCGGAAACATCAATAAATGGTTGGCTGTAGTAATACGAAGCCACCTGTCCATCGGCACTTTTGGTGCTGTAACCTTGCTCGCCTTGCTTTTGATAAGGTGCGCTGCTGGTAAGCGTCAGCGAATAGCCAAACTGTTCCGAGTTCGCCTTCAATGTTGCAGGGAAGAGATCGGTGGTTGAAGAAGTCCACTGCCAATCATCGAGATAAACCCGAAATGGTGAAGTGTCGACGCCGGCTAGAGAGGCTTGATCGCGTGACCATTTTTCATCGGCGTAGTGTTTGTCGGTTGTGGTGACCGCGCTGTGTGCCATGAAGATTTGCTGAGTCTGCCATTCGGTTTTCTTCACGTCATCTTCGCCCTTTGGCGGTGGCGGCGCAGCAGCAAAGCGAAATTGTGTCCATTGGACGCCAAGTGGGTTGCTGTCTTCATCAATTAAGTTAGCGGTTAAGTACCACCATTCATGACGAAAATTCGGGTGCGCTTGATGGTCTGCTGGGAAGGTGAGTTCAACCCCTTTTTCCACGGGTGTGAATGGGTTGCTCTCACTTTGCGTATCTCCACTGCCCAGCAATGCGCCCATATTTTGTGTGCTCATATTTTTTTGTTGGGGATCTTCACATCCAAATAGGAACAGACTACCTATGAACAGAGTAAGTTTGCTTGCTAATCGAACCATCACAACACCTCGCTTTGCAAACTGGACACGACAGGCTTGCTGACTAATCGCCACAGCGGAATCAAGGTCGCAATCACTGCCACCAAGATGGTGATCGCCGCAATGCTGAGGGCATCACTCCAATTCCACAGATAATTTAAGCTCCAACCAAAAGCGCGCAAGGTGACGATGTCTGTCAGCACGTAACCCACCATCGCACCGAGGGGCAGGGCGATAACCAGAGTAAAACTGACCAAAGCAACGATCTGTCCGACTACCATGGTCATTAATTTACGACGGCTGACGCCAAGTGCATACAGCCTTGCAATGGCGGCTTTGCGCGCGTCGAGTAACATAAAACAAGCACTGAACAAGCCAATCACTGCGACCATCAACGTCACGCCGTTGAGTGCGCGTGTAATGGCGAAGGTCTGCGAGAAAATATCCAACGCGATGGATTTGATTTGCGCCTGATCGTAGAGCTGACTTGGATGCAGATTCAGTTGCTCGCGCAGTTGGTCGTATACGATTTGTGGGTCACTAGATACTTTAATGCCAAGGCTTGTTGGCAGGTCGGTAAAGCCACTCTCTTGCCATAATTTGGGTGCCAATAACACTTCACCATTGGGTGAACCGTAATCGTGAAATATCGCCCCCACAAGCAGGTTCTTACTTGGAACGGCATCAAGCGTGATCTCGCTACCCAGTGATAAACCCAGTTTGACCGCGGTTGGTTCACTGATGGCGACTAATTCACCTTGGTAAAAACGTGACCAGAAGTTCTCCAAATGCGATTTGAACACCATGGTTTGCTCTAAGGTGTCTTTGTCTTTGGTACCAAGCAAAATCGGTAAGCCTTGCAGGTTATCGTCGACGTAGTATTGCTTGTAGACGGTCTCAACCTTGTCGAACTGTCCTAATGCGCGCTCTACATCTGCGATTTCCCCTTGGGCAGGGCTGACGTAAATATCGGCGTGCAACCTTTGTTCTAACCACTGTTTTAGGGTGGATTCAAAGCTGCCCACTAAGGTGTTCATCCCCATATTGGCAGTAACGGCGAGCAGCAGTGCCATCATGGCGAGAGAAAGCGGAGAAATCAGCTCGCGCAACTCAGCAAACAGATACTGCATCAAACCAGAAGTGGTGCGCTTTTCACACCAATTGGCTAATACGCTGAGTGTTTTGGGCAAGTACAAAGGAATCGACACTACAAGCACGCCGAGCCACGCCATAGTGAAGCGGTGATGCCCACTCAGCCATAACCCTGCAAGTGCGAGAGCCGTCAACGCAGCACCTATCAAGAACAATTGGTTTTCGTTAGAGGCTTCAGGTGCTTGATAAAATCCGCCATGAGAGGAAAGCGGCTGGCGCACTCGTTGTTTAAAATGCTGCCAACATGCTAATAGGGTGGCGGCTAATGTGAGCAGCAGGGCTTGCGCCCACCATTGCCATTGCCAAGTGCCGGGCAGCAGTGTCGCACCATAAAGTTGTTCTAGAGTCAGTGCTACGGTCGGATGCAACCAATGGCTGAGCTGCATGCCCAATACAAAACCCAGCGAAGCACCGATGGTAACGAGAATAGTGAGTTCAACCAACAGCGCAGAGAACACAATGCTCGGCGCAACACCTGCCTGTTGGATTTGTACTAACAGACGATTGCGTTTCAGCAAGCTGTATTTTACGCCGTTGTAGGCAATGAACAGCCCGACTAAAAAGGCAAGTAAGCTCATTGCTGTGAGATTGAGGTGAAAGCTGTCGGTCAGCGAGCCAAGGTCTGTGCTTTGATTGTTGGAAATCCATTGCCCTTGATCGCCAATCAGCTTCTGCCAATTTGCTTGCGTGTCTTTATTCCCTTTATCACCCGAATGGAAAACCGCAATGTAACTGAGCTGTCCTTGTTTATTGAGCAGTTGCTGGGCAAAACCAATGTCCATCAACATTCGGCTACCTAACTGCCATTCGTCGGGTAGCACCACCACTTGGGTTGGAATGTCGTCCAGAGTTAGGGTTTCTACCTCTCCTAAGTTTTGATGTTGAGATTGACTCATCATCACGATTGGCTTGCCGGCTAAAAGCTCAGGCAAAGGTAAAGCACTGTCGAACAAAGAGACGTTCTGTTGGTTTTCTGCTGACTTTCCGTTTGCAGAATACCGAGAACGTGAAGAGATAGCGGCAATCAACTCGCTGCCTTGTACTGACCAGCGACGCCCTTGTTCATCTCTCACTCGCCCTTCGATTACAGGTAGTGCTGCACTGAGCCCGTTTTGTCTAAGGGTGAAGTAGAGCGATTCAGGCAGATAGTTTTGCCCTGCTGGTGGAATAATTAAGTTCTGAGCTTGTGCGCTAAGCTGCTCGGTAGACTCTGCATAACTGCGCTTGGCATTGAGGTTGATGGCTTGTACCGCAACAAACAAGGTCACAGCCAACACGATACCGATCAGAATCGCAGCGGCTTGCAGTGGTGCCTGCCGATAGTGCGCCGCAAACAGATTCAGGGCGAGTCGAGTATGCGTGAATCTGGTGTTTTGGAGCTTAACTTGCTTCATGGTGAAGCTCATGTTTGTTTACTTGATGACTGTTCTGTAGCTGATTATTATCCAATCGCAGCCGTGTTTTCATAAACTCAGCGCAGTCAGGACTGTGGGTGACTAACAGCACTGCCGTATTGCCTTGGGTGGTGATTTCACTCAGTAGTTTCATCACTTCCAAGCCGGCTTTTTGGTCGAGGTTACCTGTGGGTTCATCAGCAAGCAGCAGTTTAGGTTTGTGGGCTAATGCGCGCGCAATCGCAACTCGTTGTTGTTGACCACCAGAAAGGGCAGAAACATGTCTATCGAGCAGTTGGCTGATGCCCAGAGTCTCGACCAAGTAATCGCACCAGTCGTTCCATTTCTGTTGATTCAAATGCAGAGGGAAGGCGATGTTTTGCTGCACGTTGAGCGGCGTTAACAGATTGAATTGCTGGAAGATAACACCGAGCTTTTGGTGTCGAAATCGGCTCCATTGTGGGGCTTTCCAAGCCGTCGTGTTATCGCCATCTAACCACAACTCACCTTCGGAAAGCGGCTCAAAGCCAGCGATGATATTGAGTAGGGTACTTTTGCCGCTACCACTGGCGCCCGTCAGCGCAACACTCGCTCCTGTGTTCAACGTAAAGTCGACGCCTTCCAACACGCGATGTGTCTCTTTACCATCGACAAAGCTTTTACTCGCATGTTTAAGTGTGACAAGTGGGCTTTCCATTTCCTCTCCTTGTGTTCAAAGGTGTCGTTTCTTTTGGCAATGGTTATTACAGTAAGTTCTATAGAAACTTTAGACAACAATAAGATAAAAACAGCGATTTACATCGATTTCTTAATAACTTGTACTGAAAAGAAGAGGGATTAGATTAAACGAGGAGGAGATATGGCAGGCATTAAAAAAGCCCGAGTCAGACTCGAGCTTTCAAAGAAATTTAGCGTGGTCAGCTTACACGTAGTACGCTTCAACTTCGCCTTTAAGTTTGATAAGCATTGGGTTACCGAAACGGTCTTTTGCTTTAGGAGAAGCAATTTTTACCCAACCTTCGCTGATGCAGTATTCTTCTACGTCAGTACGCTCTTTGCCGTTAAAACGGATACCGATTTGGTGATCGAAACATTCTTTGATGAAGAATGGGCTACGTGGGTTACCCGCTAGGCGATCTGGTAGAGCTGGTTTAGCTGTATCTGTCATTTTGTGTGACCTTGAAGTCCGTAAAAAAAGTGCGCCATTGTAGTCAGTGCAAGGCGAGTGTTCAAGAAATGTTGATGTGAGTTTGAAGCGTATAACACTCACAGTCATGCTATCGTCTTTTTTGGCGTGAATACGCTCTCGATTTCAATTTGATAGCATTAAAGAAAGGTTGCATTATAAACAGATACGAGTACCTACCATTATATCTATAGCTTATTATCGGTGATCAACTTTTATGAAATTAAACGCATCATTAAGGCGCAAAGAGATTTTGCGGTTCATCCAGAACGCCCAGCGAGGTGAAGTGAGTGACTTTGCCAAGCAATATGATGTGTCAGAAGTGACCATTCGAAATGACCTCAACTATCTAGAGAAACAAGGCTGCGTCAAACGTTGTTATGGCGGAGCACTGTTGAATAATCAGTTTGCGTTTGAACGTCCTCTCAATGATAAAAAGCAGCTCAACAGTAATACCAAGGCGAAGCTCGGAGAGTATGCTGCCTCGTTGATTGCGGACGGCGATAAAATCATTCTCGACTCTGGTTCAACCACAGAGCAAATTGCTTATCACTTGAAAGGTAAGAATGATCTTGTCGTCATGACTAATGGGATTAACATCGCCTATCACCTTGCCAATCAAAGTAATGTCTCTGTTATGGTCACTGGAGGCACCATGCGTGAGAATTCTTATTCCGTCCACGGTTTGAGTGGTGAGGACTTCCTCGCAGGCTATCGCTTTAACAAGCTCTTTTTAGGTGTGGATGGCTTTGACAAATCTACTGGCGTCACGACTCCTCATCAGGGTGAGGCTGACATTAATCGAAGAATGCTTGACGCGGCACAAGTCGTTATTGCCGTAACCGACTCATCAAAGTTTTCTCGTCAGAGTTTTTGCCTTATTGCCCGACCAGAGCAACTTGATATGCTCATTACTGACAGTGGCATCCCGTCCGATTACTTTGAACATCTCACTTCAATGGGCGTTGATGTACGTATTGTTGATTAGTGATTAGTGATTAGTGATTAGTGATTAGTGATTAGTGATTAGTGATATTGGTTTTTCTATCAATATCGTGAAGATTATTTCTGATCGACTTAAACCTTTGTGCAACTTCAGCATCAAAAAAACGCCTTCTAACGACTTCATCGACCTTCAAAAAAATAGCCGATATTGCATTTTGTGATCTTGCGCAGGCTGTAGTTCGAAACGACAGCTGTTAACTCTATTTCATCCTACCTTTCACTTTCCTTGTATCGAAAGTGAGTTTTTATGCGCCCCTTTGTGATTACTTTCAATTTAATAACGAAAGAAAAGCCTTTCGTTTTTCATGAAGTGAAAGGTTTTTTGGGGTGAAAACGAAAGAAAAATGACTGTGATCTAGCTTTCACTTTTCCTAACTTCGCCCTGTTTTAATACCAACGAAAAGAAAATCGAAACATTTCTAACGGAAAGCGAAATGGAACGAAAGGAGAGTTGGTGAATGAACAGTGCAGAACGAAGACAGCAAATCATGGCTCATATTTGTCGTCATGGTTCAGGAAAAGTGGACGACTTTGTCGAGCATTACAATGTATCGGCTGTCACCATTCGCCACGATCTCAATCTTCTAGAAAAAGAAGGCTGTGTTTTTCGCTGTTATGGTGGCGCAACACTCAACCCTAACTTTGCCTTTGACCAACCGCTCTACCGCAAAGATCAACTTAATCGCAGTGCGAAACAAGCGATAGCACAGGCTGCTGCGAGCCTTATTCAAGATGGCGAAGCGATCATTTTGGATTCCGGTACCACGATAGGTCTTATGCCGCAGTACTTGGTCAATAAACAGCAATTGGTTGTGATGACCAACGCCCTCAATACCGCCTACCAACTTAGCAAGATGGAAAACGTCGAGTTACATGTGGTTGGAGGTAGCCTCCGTCGCGCTTCTTGTTCACTGATAGGTAACCATGGTGAACAACAAATTCGATCTTACCTTTTTGACAAGCTGTTTTTGGGCGTGGATGGATTCGACCTGCTTGCTGGCGTGACTACGCCGGACAATCAAGAAGCTCAGGTGAATCGCGCCATGTGTGAGGTTGCTCGCCAAGTCATTGCTGTCACCGATTCAAGCAAATTTGGTCGCAAAAGCTTTTGCATGATCCGAGCTGCAAGCCAGATCGACGTCTTGGTCACTGATCGCAACATTCCCCATAACACGCACCAATCCCTTATTGAACTTGGCGTAGATGTCGTTATTGCGGATCAAATCGTTAACTAGGAATCAAAATGAAAGCGTTACTTTCCCTAATCGAGCAACACAAACAAGGTCAGCTTACCGGTATTTATGCTGTGTGTTCTGCTCATCCCTTAGTACTTGAAGCTGCGATAAAGCAGGCTGCGCAAAATGAGCAACTGGTTTTGATTGAGGCAACGTCAAATCAAGTTAATCAGTTTGGTGGCTACACCGGAATGACGCCACAAGATTTCGCGAGCCACGTATTTGATTTGGCTGAGCGGGTTAATTTTCCTGCTGAGAACGTGGTATTGGGTGGCGATCATCTTGGTCCTAACTGTTGGCAGCACTTGCCAGCAAGCCAAGCAATGGAATATTCAGCGCAAATGATTCGAGACTATGTTTGCGCGGGCTTTAAGAAGATTCATCTCGATTGTTCAATGCCTTGTGCCGATGATGAGATACCGCTGAGTGAAGAACTAATGGCGCAGCGTGCTGCCCAGTTATGTTTGGTGGCAGAGCAAGCTTGGAAAACGGTCGGTGGTGAAGCGCCAGTGTATGTGGTTGGCACGGAAGTTCCAACGCCAGGTGGTGCTCTTGAGTCGCTTGAAGAAGAAGGTATTCAAGTGACGAAAGCGGAAGAAGCATTGGCAACGCTAAATGCTCATCATCAAACGTTCAGTGATATCGGGCTTAGCTATGTTTGGCCTCGTGTGATTGGCTTAGTGGTGCAACCAGGAGTGGAATTTGATCACCACTCAGTACATCACTACCACAGTGCGGCAGCGCGATCGTTAAGCAATATGATCGACAGCCAACCAAATCTGGTCTTCGAAGCGCATTCTACGGATTACCAAAACCCAGAGGCATATCACCAACTGATTCGCGATCATTTTGCGATTCTCAAAGTCGGTCCAGCTCTCACATTTGCTTTGCGTGAAGCCTTGTATGGTCTGGACTCTGCGGAGAAAGAGTGGTTAGGCGCTCATCATGCTTCTCACTTACGCGAAACCATAGAACAAGTGATGAGAGAGCAACCTAATTATTGGCGTTCTCACTACTCCAGCAAAGGGCATCAACAATATCTCGATTGCAGCTACAGCTTGAGTGATCGCATCCGTTACTACTGGAATCATCCAGAGGTTAAAGCGGCGCAGCAAGCTCTGTTTGACAACTTAGCTGCTCACCCTCTGCCAATCACAATCCTTAGCCAATATTTACCCAACCAAGCTAAGGCAATTTCTCAACATCAAATTCAAAATCAACCTGCTGAGATTGTCGTGCACAAGATTATGGAAGTGACACAAGTCTATTCCGAAGCCTGTTACGCCAATTCAGTGGCTAGCAAGGAGACGACCAAATGAGTTCAGTTTTAGGCTATGAGTTGCCATGGTTAGAACAACGTAATGGTGTTCATACGGCTCAAGAAATCAGTCATCAACCTCAGTTATGGCGAGCACTTTCTACCATTTTAGAAGAGCAGTATGAGGCAATCCGCGATTTTCTAACGCCTCTGCTTGAGCAGCCAGACCTACGCATTATTTTGACTGGTGCGGGCACATCCGCATTTGTCGGCGATGCGGCAGCACCATTTATTCAAGAGGGGCTGAGATTTCAAGTTGAGTCCATCCCAACCACGGATTTAGTGTCAAACCCGGAACAGTATCTGGACCCAAGTCGTCCGACGTTGGTCGTTTCTTACGCCCGCTCTGGTAATAGCCCGGAAAGTGTTGCTGCTGTTGCTCTTGTCGATCAGCTTGTTCCTCATTGTCATCACTTGTTCTTGACGTGTAACCGTGACGGGGAACTCTCTCATTACGCTCGAACTGCACAAAATGCTTGCTGCGTGATCATGCCTGAAGGCTCAAATGATAAGAGCTTTGCGATGACATCAAGCTTCAGTTGTATGTTGATGTCTACGCTGACGTTATTTGGTGGTCAATCTCCAAAGCAATGGCATGAACAAATTGAAGTGGTAGCAGCACTTTGCGAAGCCAAGTTAGAGCAATGGGAGTCTGCTATTAAGGCGCTCGCCAGCCAGCCTTATGAGCGTTTAATCGTAATTGGTAGTGGTGGTTTTGCAGGGCTTGCCCGTGAAGCATCACTCAAATCGCTTGAGCTAAGTGCAGGTAAAGTGATGACGGCTTTCGACTCATCTCTTGGCTTCCGCCATGGCCCTAAATTCACCATTAACGATAAAGCGGTCGTGATCCAGTTGCTATCAAGTGACGCTTATACCCGTGGGTACGATCTGGATTTATTCAATGAGATCCGTCGCGACAAACAAGCATTAGCTCATATTGCTCTCACAGAACTGTCTCTCAACGAAGACGATGTTTTTGAATTTGGGAGATTGGACTTGGGCGATCAGTGGCTGTGCTTCCCATTCATTCTCTTCTGCCAAATGTTGGCATTTGAAAAATCACTTCAACTGGGATTTGGACCGGACAATCCGTGCCCAACCGGTGAAGTCAATCGTGTGGTGCAAGGTGTCACCATCTACCCATTCAACAAGTAACGGATTCGAAAAGGAATAGACCATGCCAAATATCGTGTTAAGTCGTATTGATGAGCGCCTCGTCCATGGGCAAGTGGGTGTGCAATGGGTAGGTTTTGCGGATGCCAACATTATTGTCGTTGTGAACGATGAGGTAGCAGAAGACACCATTCAACAGAACTTAATGGAGATGGTGCTAGCAGATGGCATCGCAATCCGATTTTGGACGGTGAAAAAGACCATCGACACCATCCATAAAGCGGCTGAACGCCAACGAATTCTAATGGTTTGTCGCACACCAAAAGATTTCCGCCAATTGGTGGAAGGTGGTGTGCCAATTAGCAATATCAACGTCGGAAACATGCACTACGTTGAGGGGAAAAAGCAAATTGCCAAGACGGTTTCAGTCGGAACTGAAGACGTTGCGGAGTTTGAAAAATTAAAAGCACTAGGGGTGAAATGCACGATCCAAGGGGTGCCAACTGAAAGTGCGACTGACCTCTTTACTCTTATCTAACAATAGGAAAGAAATCATGGAAATAGGACTCTTACAGGCCTTGATGCTCGGCATCTTAGCCTTTTTTGCTGGCCTAGATTTATTTAATGGTCTTACTCACTTCCACCGTCCGGTGGTGCTTGGTCCACTTGTTGGTCTGATTTTAGGCGACTTGCAAACCGGTATCTTGGTCGGCGGTACGCTTGAATTGATTTGGATGGGACTTGCCCCTCTTGCGGGGGCTCAACCACCAAACGTTATCATCGGCACCATCGTGGGTACGGCTTTTGCGATTACAACCAAAGTCGAGCCAAATGTTGCGGTTGGTGTCGCTGTGCCTTTCGCCGTTGCCGTACAGATGGGCATTACGCTGCTCTTTTCTGCAATGTCTGCGGTCATGTCTAAGTGTGACGAGTACGCACAAAATGCGGATACCAATGGTATTGAACGCGTGAACTATATGGCACTTGCTGTACTCGGTTCTTTCTACTTTCTGTGTGCATTCTTACCCGTTTATCTTGGGGCTGAACATGCAGGGAAAATCGTTGAAGTACTGCCGAAAGATCTCATTGATGGCTTAGGCGTCGCTGGTGGCATCATGCCTGCAATAGGCTTTGCTGTCTTGATGAAAATCATGATGAAGAACGCCTACATTCCTTACTTCATCCTTGGCTTCGTCGCTGCAGCTTGGCTTCAACTGCCAATCTTAGCGATTGCCGCGGCTGCGACGGCCATGGCCATTATCGACTTCATGCGTAAAACGGAACCCACTCCTGTAACTGCACCTGCTGAGGACTTTGAAGATGGAATCTAATGTAAGTAACGAACTCGACCTTCGTAACCAAAATGTTGATGTGCAGCCAGCTCCTGGCGTGGCTGAAGATGAGTATGAAAATAAAGAGATTGGTGCAGATCTAACCAAAGCAGACATCAATCGTATGGCGTGGCGCTCGCTGTTACTCCAAGCGTCTTTCAACTACGAACGTATGCAGGCTTCTGGTTGGTTGTACGGACTACTGCCTGCGCTGAAGAAGATTCACACCAATAAAGCTGACCTATCTAAAGCAATGCAAGGTCATATGGGGTTCTTCAATACTCACCCGTTCTTGGTGACATTTGTCATGGGGATCGTTCTGGCGATGGAACGCTCCAAGCAAAACGTCAGCAGTATTCAGAGCACTAAGATTGCGGTTGGTGCACCAATGGGTGGCATCGGTGATGCGATGTTCTGGCTGACTCTTCTTCCTATTTGTGGCGGTATCGGTGCAGACCTTGCGCTGCAAGGCTCCATCATGGGTGCGGTGTTCTTTATTGTGCTGTTTAACGTGGTGCATTTTGGTCTGCGATTTGGTCTCGCACATTATGCGTATCGCATGGGGGTTGCTGCTATCCCTGTTATCAAAGCCAACACGAAGAAAGTCGGACACGCGGCTTCGATGGTAGGTATGACGGTGATAGGTGCTTTGGTGGCGACTTATGTTCGTCTATCGACGACCGCAGAAATTACCGCCGGTGATGCCGTGGTGAAACTGCAAGGCGATGTGATCGATAAACTCATGCCAGCGTTTCTTCCATTGGTCTACACCCTAGCTATGTACGCGCTCGTCAAGCGTGGTTGGAGCCCGCTAAAACTTATCGGTATCACCGTGGTGTTAGGCGTTGTTGGGCGTTTTATGGGTTTCTTATAAATCACATTGGACACACAAAACATTGGGGTGGAGTGCTCTGCCCCATTAAGGAAACGTAAATGATTGCTGTAATTCTATCTGGTCACGGAGGGTTTGCTTCCGGTCTTGCCAAAGCGGTGTTTCAGGTTATTGGGGAGCAACCTCAATTTAAGTTT
Organism: Vibrio sp. L85; assembly: GCF_963871815.1. Classification (NCBI taxonomy): domain Bacteria; kingdom Pseudomonadati; phylum Pseudomonadota; class Gammaproteobacteria; order Vibrionales; family Vibrionaceae; genus Vibrio; species Vibrio sp. L85. The sequence continues at coordinate 315,212 of NZ_CAWMYL010000244.1, read as the reverse complement.
ATCGACTTTCCAGAAGAGGCAACGACTCCGCAACTGGAAGTGTCAATGCGCGAGGCGATTAATGAAGTTGATTCTGGCGAAGGTATTGTTTTCTTGACTGATTTGTTGGGAGGTACACCTTTTCGTACCGCATCACTGATCAGTCAAGAGCGTGACGATGTCCAGGTTGTAACGGGAACAAACATGCAGATGGCGGCTGAGATCTTAGGTGCGTATCTAGAGGGACCTTATTTCACCGAGAAGAATCGCGGCGCGCATCCGACGACATGGTTTAGAGATTTATCGCTCGAAGAGTTGGAGCAGTGGATTTCTTATTGTGATGACCAGCTCGTCACCGTCGCACTGGCTCCAGAAAAAGGTGGGGCAATCGATGCGATTCGTTACCTGAATAAACAGGGTATTAACGTGATGCTTGGGCATACTGATGCGAGTTACGACCAAGTGAAACAGGCGTTGGATGCGGGCGCAAATGGCATTGTCCACTGCTACAACGGCATGCGTGGTCTACATCACCGAGATCCAGGAGTCGTTGGGGCAGGGCTTATCCACCCCAATAGCTATGTCGAAATGATTGCCGATGGGCATCACGTTCACTCTGCTGCTATAGATGTCGCGCATCGCTGTTGTGGTCAACGCATGACGCTGATTACCGATGCTATGAGTGCGACAGGCATGCCTGATGGTCGCTACACGCTTGGTGAATACGAAGTGCAAATGAAAGGCGGCGTCGTTACTACAGAAAGTGGAAGCTTGGCAGGCAGCACTTTGACTTTGCCGCAAGCAGTTAAAAATATTCATAAATGGCTAAACATCCCACTAGAGCAAGCTTGGTTGATGGCATCGTTAACTCCGGCTCAATCGTTAGGTTTGCAACACCAATTAGGCACCCTAGAAGCCGGAAAGCGTGCATCTATGGTCGCTGTTAAATCAGATTTCTCAATTGTAAAAACTTGGGTCAATGGGCGTCTTGTGTTTGATGCATCCGTATCAAGTCAGGAGGCTTTATGTATCTAATTTCTTCCCGTGAAATGCTAAAACGTGCTCAACAAGCTGGTTATGCGGTGCCTGCATTTAATATTCATAACTTAGAGACGGTCCAAGTCATTGTTGAAACCGCTTCAGAGATGGGCTCTCCAGTGATTCTCGCAGGCACGCCGGGAACTTTTGATTATGCGGGTACCGATTACCTGATCAGTATTTGTAAAGAAGCTGCACATAAGCATTCAATCCCGTTGGTTCTTCATCTTGATCACCATGAAGACCTACAAGACATTTGTACTAAGGTCGATCACGGTATTCGTTCTGTAATGATTGATGGTTCGCATTATGCGTTTGATCAGAACATAGAGATTGTGCGCTCGGTGGTTCAATACTGTAACCGATTCGACGCAAGTGTCGAAGCTGAGTTAGGTCGTTTAGGCGGTCAAGAAGACGATCTGATTGTCGACAGTGCCGATGCACTAATGACCGACCCAGCTTCTGCCGCAGAGTTTGTTCGTCGTACTGGTATTGATTCGTTAGCTGTGGCAATTGGCACAGCTCATGGCTTGTATAAAGCGGAGCCTAAACTCGACTTTAACCGCTTAGATAAAATCCGTGGTGTTGTCGATATTCCGTTAGTACTGCATGGCGCATCAGGTGTTCCTGATGAAATGGTTCGTCGTTGTATTGACCTTGGCGTGTGCAAGGTGAACGTGGCGACTGAGCTGAAGATCGCGTTCTCAAATGCGGTCAAACAACATTTTGCGCATCACCCTGACGCAAACGACCCTCGTAAATACATCACGCCTGGTAAAGCGGCGATGAAACAGGTGGTGATGGATAAGATCCATATGTGCGGAAGTGAAGGAAAGCTCTAGGGTCTGTTGACCCTAACAACTGATTATATTTGGTAAACTCCCCCCGATGACATGTTTACCTAGGTGCTAGGTCTTCTAGCACCTTTTTATCTTTATGGCATTTCAACCGTTATGATGTGGGTATTAAGCCCGATAGAACTTACTGTAGTTGAACACGTCACGATCACGTGGATCATTCGATAAGAACATCCACATCTCTTTCATGCTTTGTTCAAAGAATTCTTCCTCAAACACCACCATGGAACAATGTTCATTCAGCCTGATGACAAAAGATTCGAGTGCTTCAAAACCGATGTTTTCGATGTCATCAATATCGATAAAATAAAGTTTCTTATCAGTTTTTTGCGCGCTTTCTGCGGGCAATTTGCCTTTACCAAGAGCAGAGAAGTTGAGCTCTACCGTCAACCCCGTGCGGTTTTGCGTGAGCTCATAGACGTCTTCTGATTGCGTCACAACGCTGTAATTCAGATCATCAAAGTAGCTGAGCGTTTCTTGCTTCATTGGGTATAAGTCTTCCATAAATTGTGCGAGTGCAATCTTGCTCTATTCGCTTATAAGCCTTTTAAATACTGAGCATTAGCAGTAGGGTGAATCGCAACATTCAGAGCGTCTAGATTCTGCTCATTGTGTTCATCAAGCAGCGTTGAAAAAGCCTCTATTAGCTCAGGTTTGGTGATTGTGACTTTGGTTTCTGTCTGGATATCACGTAGGTCAATCAACACGTCTGTAAACAGCTGCGGCAAATCTTGCAATACTTGCAGGTTCAGCACGTTATGTTCGCTGTAAATTGCGTTATGGCTGCCTTTTTGCTTTTGTACCACATATGGGTTGTCTTTGAGGTTGATGATTGATGTGCGTTTATCACAACGCTTCAAACAACCTTTGTTAACCTTGATTTTGCGGCAACCTTCGGTTTGTTGGAACAAACATTGGCGACTGGTTAAGAGCGTATTTGGGTGGTAAATGCTGTAGTAACTGCGCATGTTGTGTGGGCGTTTAATATGACGCATTTGCTTCATGTTCAGCTCGTTTGAGATAAATGCTCCGCGTGCCGCGAATTCTTCTTGCAAACACTTAAACGAGTATGAGTTCACCGTATTCATTTGTGGACCTGCAACCCAACCTAATCCAAGCTCTTGAGCGAGTAAGCCTACGCCAGAGTTGTTGGTGATCAGCAGCTCTGGTTGGATAATTTCTAAGAACTTGCGTGCAGCTTGGTAATCGTCACCAATCAAAATTGCAGGGAACCAAGGCTTCAACGCCGTGTTTTCTTGGAATAAGTCGACCATAGCGTTTAACTCGCTCGCCAATCCCATTGGTAGTTGAAAGTACACATCGACATCGCGATATTTGCACAGCGAAGCATCTTCTAGCGACGAAATCAGTACCGATAGTTTTGCTGCCCCTTCACGCTCTTGTGGCTGAGGTAGCGTCGGTAAACTTGGTACATCAATGGCGCCTTTTAAACTACTGCCTGAGCTTTGTGTAGCCGTGACGTCGAAGTTTTGCGTCTTCTCGGCGACTTTTTCAATGATTGCGGTTTTGTCGTCGTACAGCTTCTTCTTCACTGTTTGCACATTGTCCGCGGATTCGCATTTGTATATCTTTGAGAAGTGTTTCACCGCATGGTCGCGTGGGTTGTCGATATACATCGCTTTACCGAAGTCGCCTTGCAAAAATGCGTTGGAGAAATCACGGTTGAATACGGTGTACAACTCTGTGGTGTCGCTCGACAGCTCTACGCCATCACATAAGCGATCAATCTGCTTACGCCAATTATCGACGACGGTGTAAACGTAGTGGGACTTCTTGATGCGACCTTCTACTTTCAATGAATACACACCTGCATCGGCAAGCGCTTCTAGATCGCCAAAAGCTGAGTTGTCTTTCATGTTGAGCGGGTAGCTGTTGCCTGTCTTGGTTGTCTCGTATTGCTCACGACAAGGCTGACTGCAGCGTCCACGGTTGCCCGATGCACCATTACGCGCTGAGCTAATGTAGCAAATGCCAGAGAAACCAATGCAGTAAGAGCCGTGCACGAACACTTCCATCATCACGTTGTGCTGACGACCGAACTGAGCCAAGTGTTTTATTTCATGGATATTGAGTTCACGAGAGAGGTTCACGCGGCTCGCTGTCAACTGATTGAGGAACAGAATCTGTCCTTCATTGTGAGTGTTGAGCTGGGTTGAAGCGTGTACATCTAACTCTGGGAAGTGGTTCTTGAGAATGTAAGCAAGACCAAGATCCTGCACGATTACGCCGTCAATCGCGGTGTTGTTCAACTGGCTAAGTAAGCGAACGATAGCAGGAATTTCGCTTTCCAGAATTAACACGTTCAACGTGAGGAAAATTTTACAATTGTGCTGATGCGCCAACTGTAATACGCCGTTCAAGTTATCTAAGGTGAGGTTGGTTGCGCGGTTACGTGCATTAAAGCGGTCAAGTCCGCAGTAGATGGCATCGGCACCTGCAGCAATGGCCGCTTTAATGGAATCTAAATCGCCACCTGGCGCTAATAACTCAAATTGATCGCGTGTCACTAGTTAACTCTTACTCAATAAAATAGGTTGCGTATTTTATGTGCTTCACAGTTTTAATGTTGGATTGATTAACGCTTTATTAATCTGAATCAATTATTGCTTGTTGGTCGGTCTATTGTGATTACGGGAAGTCATGACCTGAGTCCACATGCTCGCGAGTCGGTGACTTGGGTATATAATTTTTGGATATAGTAAAAATAAGGAACTGGCAGATGGTAAAAGTAATCACAGTTGGGTTGGTCGTTGCTCTGGCGTCATTTTCGGCCCTAGCAGAAGAGAGTGTTATCCGCGTTGCAAGCCAGCATTCGGTGCAAGATACAGCAAATAAATTTGTTCAGATTGCTCAGGGTAAAGGGTTGAATGTGTTTGCTCGCGTGAACCATCAAGAGAATGCGGCGAAGGTCGATATGACGCTACGACCAACAGAAGTGATCGTGTTTGGCAACCCAAAAGTAGGGACGCCATTGATGCAATGTGCACAAGAAGTGGCGATTGATTTACCGCAAAAAGTGCTGGTTTATGAGGATGCAGAAGGTAAGACATGGCTTGCTTACAACAACCCAATGTATCTAAAAGAGCGCCATGGTATTGAAGGGTGTGATGAAGTGCTGACGAAGGTGAGTGGCGTACTCAGTAAGCTAACCGGTGCAGCGGCAAAATAGTGCTTGTAGAATAGGGGCTTATCATCGCTATCTAAGCTTACGACGCTATCATCTACATTAATTTTGAAAACAAAAATCCCCGAGATATTGCTCGGGGATTTTATTTTTAGCTGCTGTTGAACGCTAAGATTAAGTTCGTCGTTTATTGCGTTTATACTGGCTGCGGCTTGGGCTGATAACGCCCAGGTTTGTGGTTCATCGCCAAGATCAAGTTGGTCGCCACAGCGCCAAGTACAGAAAGAGCAATCAAGTAAACATCAACGATAAACAGCGACATCACTACGATGGTGCAGTCTAGAGCCATTTGTACTTTACCTGCTCGAATACCAAAGCGTTCCTGAAGAAAAAGCGCCAAGATGTTGAAGCCACCTAAACTCATCTTGTGGCGGAAAATTACCAGCATGCCCATGCCAATCAAACCACCACCGAGTAGCGCTGCGTACACGGGTTCAATACGAGAAATCTCAATCACATGGTGCAAATGGTCTACCGCAAAAGACACGATCGAAACCGCAATAAAAGTGTTGATGGTAAAACGCCAACCCATGCGCATCACAGAGAGAATGTAGAACGGCAGGTTCAGTGCGAAGAATATCTGGCCAAAACTGAAGTCACTGACCTTGGTAAGGAAGATCGCCAAACCGGCCGTTCCGCCAGTGAGCAATCCCACCTTGCTGAAGAAGATAACCCCAAGTGACACCAACGCACTACCGAGCGTCAAAGCCAAGAGGTTTTCTCTAAGGCTATGATCTTTATCCATAAAAGTATTTTCCTTGGTTTTAAAGCCGTTTTAGCTGTAAGTACGAAACCAAAACGGATGCGGTTAGCAAAATGCCAACCAAATAATGATAAATCGCTGAATAAAATGTCGTGAAAAGTGATTGATGTCGAGTTTTCGACCTAGATTGCGCGGATGTTAACTGTTTAACAGACTTTACACATTAAGCTAGGGCATGTTGCTCTTTGCTGTACGCATTTTGTTCAACAGCGCATCGGCAACCACTTTACTACCTTTCCTTGCTTCCGCATTACAAGTCCGCTGCGCACCAGCACAAGAACTAACACGCCTTTAGCCAGCGTCTCTGATATCCAGGGTGAATAGAGGTAAGTACCAAGCTGCAGAGCCGCAATATTATGTATCCAGCGCAACAGAAGGCTTGCGATAAACGGTCAAATAGCGTGCCCACTGGCATCAGCGTTTGCTTAATAAACCTAAAAAACCTTGCCTAATAATGAAAGAAATTCCCCTTGCATGCGCGGTAGTCTGAACACTCATTCCCCGACTGTATCTGGAGGTGCTGATGACGGCCGACCAAACCTTTCTGAACAACCTGCTTCTCGAGTTGGGTAACACTTGGCAACTGGACTGCTTAGAGCTTGATAACTTTGGACGTTGTGCACTGCTGACTGAAGAAGGCATCGAGCTGGCAATCGATATGGCAGCGGGAAGCAACCACCTTCAGTTTCTTGCAGAATTAGGGGTTCTGTCGGAGGTGCAGAGAGAACGCCACCTGACCCGTCTTCTTAAGCACAACTTTGAAAACCCCGTCTTGCGTCAGGCACACTACGCCCTGAGTCCGCAAGGCGATCAGGTTCTGTTGCGCTACCAGCACCCGATTGAAGGGTTGGAGCTGGAACTACTGGCGAACCTGCTTGGCAACTTTATTACCACAGCGACTGATGCCAGAAACGCTCTTCAAGCCCCTTTAAAAGAAGAGGCTAAAGCACCTTCTCTGTTTTGCGACGCGCACCTGTTAAAAGGTTAAGGAGTCATTATGCCGGTAACTAAACTTCTCAACACCTTGTTTAAAGGTGTCTCTCAGGTACATCAGAGTGCACCGCAACAGGCGCCGAAACTGGAAAAATCTAAAACAGAACTTCCGGGGGCTGCGCATTCAACACAGAGTATGAGTGAGCCGCTAAGCCAGAACCCTGTAGGTTTGCAGAGTGCGCCTCGCATCCATGATGAGGATCTCACGCCACTTGCCAAAGCTTTTAGCAGCGCACTGCAACAATATGTAGACAATAAACCGGAGAAGCATGGCGAGTTTCTGCGCGGATATTGTGAGATGGAAGAGATCAAGGGACGGATCACCATAGATGATCAGGAAAAAGTCAGGGTCATCAGACTGCCCCGCTCGCCGCAAAAACTGGCAGAAATGTTTAACCTGATGCTAGAAGGTCACTCAAGGTTCGGCTCTATGTATAAAGCGTTAACCCGACCTTTAGAGAGCAAAGACAATATTCTGGGCTCGTACCTGCGCCTTTCTCACGGCAAGGTAAAAGCCGCTAAAACACTGCCTGCCGAAGCGGTGACTAAAGCGGAGCAGACAACCAAAGCTAAGCCTCAGGAAACAAAAGCTGAAGCAGCGCCAAAAAACGCGCCGGCTCCTGCTGCCGAGCCACCGAAAACTGAGATTAAATTTACTTCCAGTGAACGTAATATGATCTCAGACGGTATCAACCAGATACTGTCCGACTACCTGCTCACTGGCAAGAAAGCGGCCTCACACCAGGAGAAACTGAAAACGCAACTGGAAAGCGGCGATCCCATGCTCAGCCGTTTCTTAAATGTGGCAAACGGCGAAATGAAGCTGAGTTGTCCTAAAGATCGCCAGGAGTTGAAAGGATTTCTCGAAGCGCTGCTTAAAGGTCACCGGGGCTTTGATACCCGTTTTTCTGCTGGCTCAAGCAGCCTGGTAAATCTGGTCAAAAAAGCGGTGCAGAGTGAAACTGGCGCACTGCGCCACTACCTGAAGTGGGACAGCAGCAACCGGCTGACAACTCGCGCGCCGAGTGATGAGGCGATTAAAGCTGCAGAAAAGGCCGAACAACAAAAGCTTCTGATACTTGAGAACCGTGAAAAAGCCGCGCTGACCAAAGAGATCAAACTCTCTCGGGATCAACAGCCCGCTTTGATGGCTCGGGTTAAACTCGCCCGTCATCTGCAGGTGCACGCCAGAACAAATTGGCCGGAGCTAGAGTTCCGCTCGGTCCCTATAACCAGAATGACCAGCGCCCCGCTGCACGGTAACGAATCACTAACGCAACTGCGGGATATGGTCAAAGCTGTCAGCGGAGAAAACCGCGGTCTTGCCGGAGAGATAGAACTCAACCTAGAGCAGTTGCCGATAACAGCAGAGATCAGAGAGAAAGGCCTTCCGGTTACCCGGCTTCCTGTAAAGCAGGCGCTGACAGAACTTAGAGATAAAGTCACCAACATGGAGAAGGCTTCTTCAAACTGGTTCACCCGGTTGCTGTTTAAACCACAGCATCAGGCGCTGAACGAGATCAAAGGTCGCCTGAACGAGCTGGATAATCTGCGTCAGCAGCTCACCGAGTATTGGCCCGGAATGCCTAATCAGATCTGGTTTAGCAGCTTTGTGGCTAGAGAGGTAGAAAGGCTGAGTGATAAAATCATCCCAGAGCGTACGTTTGGTCCTATCCACCTGACCACACCCGAGCATAAAGCGTGGCAGGCTGTTAAGGCTGAGATGCTCACTAAGTAACTGAACCCCCCTTGAGCGTGTTGAACTTTATATGGTCAGCACGCTCTACCTCTTCTTTCTAGCTCGGGCAACCTTCCCGAAATCTATACCCAGGTTACTTTCGCTGAACCATACACTCGGCTTTTCCAATACATTCACTGCCCCTTGGTGCAGCATCGGTACTGTGTTGATGAGCTTTAACAATCCAGCCATCAGCAACCGCTCTCGTAATCTGGATTCTTGGCTAATTTATTGAATAAGCGGGTTAAAACTCCGTTGTTGGACCAGTGATTGGAGTGACGATAAACAGCGCTCCACTCACTAAACGCTGCAGATAAATCACGCTAGGGAATGCCTGTGTGAAGTCGGTATAGTCTTCGAAGGTCATTCTATGTTTGGGCTTGTTGTATACACGGTCGGTGCTCTTCATAAGCTGAAGTGGTTTTTCCCACCGCTTATCAGTTACATTAGTCTAGGCATGATTTGGAGTGTTTTTGCTCATGATACCTCCTTACCATGCAGCTCAAAAAACATCATGAAAGAACAACACACTTTAGGTGAACAGGGAAGGAACAAGGAAAAATCATGATTAAACAAGTGGGTAGTACGACAATTCAGCCTTTGCATAAGCTTTCTTGCCATTGTGGAAAAGTGCAAATCGAACTGTCATTACCGAATGGAATCGAGAAGCCTCGACGCTGTGATTGTTCCATGTGCCGACGTCGCGGTGCGATTGTGGCATCGGTACCGTTGAACGGAATTCGTATCACTCAAGGTGAGGAAGTACTCAAGCTTTATCAGTTTAATACCAACACAGCTAAGCATTTCTTCTGTGGAGAATGTGGCATCTACACTCACCATCAGCGCCGCTCTAATCCGAGTGAATATGGCTATAACGTTGGCTGCTTAGAGGGCGTAAATCCGTATGAGCTGGGAGAGATAGAGGTGATGGATGGCGTGAACCACCCATCAGACCGATAAGAATTATTCCGATGGATTAAGGCAGTTTAAGTGAACAAGCTGCCATTCATCCAAAGGTGCGCGGCAATACTCGCTGCATATCCAAGAGCAATCACCGGTGCCCATTTGAGATGACCAAAGAAAGTATATTGCCCCCTCGCAGCGCCCATGAGAGCCACGCCAGCAGCAGAACCAATCGACAGTAAGCTACCGCCAACACCTGCTGTTAGTGTCACCAACAACCAGTTACCCATCGACATGCTTGGGTCCATCGTTAGCACAGCAAACATCACTGGAATGTTATCGACGATGGCAGAAAGTATCCCCACCATGACGTTCGCCCAAATTGGATTCCACTCGGTGTACATCACGTTGGAAACCAGTTCGAGATAGCCAAGCAAACTCAAACCGCCAACACACATCACTACGCCGTAGAAGAACAATAAGGTGTCCCACTCGGCGCGAGACACACGATGGAAGACATCAAATGGTACAACAGAACCCAGACGTTTCAGTGCGTAGTCATCCCCGTTGGCAATCGCCATTGCGGCTTTTTTGGCAAGAGAATGTTTGAGTGTTTTTCGCAGGAAGTAGCCAAAAAATTGCAGATAAGCGAGCCCCATCATCATGCCGACCACTGGAGGGAAGTGTAAAACGGCGTGGAAGGAAACCGCTGTTGCAATGGTCAGGATAAACAAGCCAACGATACGTCTTGCACCACGTTTCAGTTCGATGTGCTCATGAACCGTATCTGGCTTTGTGTTTGGTACAAACAACGACATGATGAATGCAGGTATTACGTAGTTGATTAGAGAAGGTACAAACAACGGCATAAACTCAGCAAAGCTGACGTGTCCTGCCTGCCAAACCATCAGAGTCGTAATATCGCCAAATGGGCTGAATGCACCGCCAGCGTTTGCGGCAATGACGATGTTAATACAGGCAAGATTGACAAATCTTGGGTTGTCGCCAGAAACTTTCATCACTACTGCACACATTAATAGCGCTGTGGTCAAGTTATCGGCAATAGGAGAAATCACAAATGCAAGACTACCTGTGAGCCAAAATAACTTTTTGAAATCAAAACCTTTACCAACCATCCACGCTTGCAGTGCATCAAACAGTCTGCGTTCTTCCATCGCATTGATGTAGGTCATCGCCACTAATAGGAACAATAAAAGTTCAGCGTATTCCAAAAGGTTGTGTTCCAGTGCGGCTTTAGCAACGTCAGCTTGGTTGTGTTGGGCAAAGGTATAGCCAATTAAAATCCAGATTAATCCCGCGGCGAGCAGTACAGGCTTGGATTTTCGCATTTGTAGGTATTCTTCCAGCATTACCAGAATGTAGGCAATGGTGAAGAAAATCAGTGCGGCATAGCCGACGGTGGAATTGACGAGGTTAAGTTCACTGGTCGCAGCTGCAAACGTGGAGCTAGAAAATATCAAACAGCAAAACGCGACAATTGGGTAGATTGGCATAGACATTTCTCCTTGTCTGACTGGAGAAATTTTAGCCACATATTAATAGGTTAAGTGTGAGTAAGCTCGAATTAACGGTAGGAGTTTTGAATTGATGTAGCTTGCGCCACTACTTTCTGAGTGACGCAATGCTCGCCGCGCCAAATAGGATTACTGCAGCGTATAAACCATAGGTTAACCAATGGCTAATTTCTAAAAAAGGAACGAGTCCCTGACCTGCCCACATACCGCCTCCGTTTAATGAGCATTTTGTTGATGTCGGATAAATCTAAAGTAAATGAACAATGTTTTTTGTGAGTGAAAGCAAATTACAAAGTATTAGAAATGATAATTTTGGTGAGTGAGAGAGAGCTCTCATTTTTATAAAGTCTGCACTAGCCAAAAAGTGGTAGTGCAGACCATACATAGTGCTGAATGGATTTAGCGCAGTAATAGTTTTTTCAGCGGCGTAGCTTCAATGCCTTTTACAAGTAGCAGGGTTACCACAATGGTTGCTGGGTAAATAAAGGCGTCTTTAGCTAAGTTTTCTAGCCCTAATATACCTGCCATGTTCATCATGATGATGATCACCAGCAAATGACTCACGTAGATACCTAAAATGCTCGGTGACCACTTAAACACCCATGGCATATTGCCAAAGTTTGGATGGGCAAGAAGCCACATGAATACGCCTAAAGACCAGATCACATTGCCAAATAAGAAGTCGTGTGAATTAAAAGCGATCTCGTCGTTCATCAAATAATAGGCTTCGGCAAAGTGCAGTGCCATACCAACCAACATCAAGCGAATGGTGTTATTACGAGACCATTGCCACTGGTGTTGTCTCGCTAAGTAACCAAGCACAACCAACAATGTGCTGAAGAACGGACCATTGCGAGTAAAGAAGGGCGCTGGTAGCTCAGTCAGTGTGATGTAACTGCCTGCGAGTACCCCGTAGACGTACAACAATATTGCCGTCGGGAGCAGCAACTGCGCCATGCCACCACGAACCAGCAATGCAATGATAGCGACGGCAATCACAAGTGCAGGAATGAACCACAAATGAACTAAGCCGCCTTCTAACAGCGAGTTAATTGGGTTCGACATCAAGTAGCCCCAATAGCCTTGTCGCTCAGCGAGATAGCCTGCCTCCGCAACCACTTGCCAACGGAACGGCATTAACAGACAAATCGCACTCCAAACCAGCCATATCTTAAGCAAGGGCTTAGCGTAGTTTTTCAGTGTTTCAACGGGATTTGCGCTGAGTTTAGGCTGGATTAGATAACCGGAGATGAGGAAAAACAGTGGTACAGCAAAGCGAGCCAATTGGTTAAGCATATACCCAACCCAAGGTACCTCATCCCATTGCCAGTACGTGAGTGCCATTTGACAGTGAAGCCCAACGATCGCGAACATTGCGATGATGCGGGCGAACTCTAAACTGGCAATTTTCTTTGTGGTTGCCATAAATACTTACCTAAAAAAGTGAAAAATCGCTGAGAAATTAACAGCTAATAGCTTGCTCATCGCGGTAAAAAATCAACTCATGTGCAATTGATAGTAACCAGTTTGTGAAATTCAGACCCATCTCAAATTTCGAAAATTCGTATTCATTGAGTTGCTCAATGTATTGCGATCGTGAGTGTGTCAGAGGGTATACATTGGTTTGACCAGTAAACTTTAGATTGTAAAAAAGTACGACCGTGCTAAAAGTGTATTTATGAAAAAAGGAAAAGTAACCAAAGAGCTGATATTGCAGCGTGCATTCCAACTGGCGAGTGAAAACGGGTTGGAAAGTCTCACTATAGGTGAGTTGGCGAAGCAGTGTGGCATGTCGAAAAGTGGCTTGTTTGCTCACTTCAATTCCAAGTTGAACCTTCAACTATCGGTGTTGGAGTTTGCCAATCAAGTATTCGCAGAGCGGGTTATTGCGCCTGCGCGTGAGTTGGGTGACAGCAATATCGAACGTAAAGTACGTGGTCTGTTGGACACTTGGATGACGTGGAATCACTCTTTTCAAGGTAGCTGTATGTTCCTTGATGCTTGGAACGACACCGCAGAAGAAGGCTGTGCGTTGCAAGCTGCATTACGTAAATCGATTGATACTTGGCTGAATTATCTCGAAATTCAAATCAAGAAAGGCAAAGAGAACCAAGAGTTTGTCGCCGATTTAGATACGCGACAAGCGACCTTTGATTTATACGGGCAGTATTTAAGTGCGCACGTGTTTTATTCGATTAAAGGGCAAGAAGAGAGCCAGAGATTGTTTTGGCAAGGTATCGATAATTTATTTATTCGATGGAAGCGCTAGCCCCGCTGTAACGGGCATAGTACGAGATTCATAATGAAGAGCGACATAGAGCGCTCTTTCTTATCAGTATAAAAAGCACGACCGTTCTATTTTGTGCAAAGCTGATAGTTAAGGAAAAGATCATGAGTGAGAAAATCTACTTCAATACTTCGCAGCGCTTCAGTGTTAAGCGTAGCTTGGTCAATATCAGTACGCGTTTGCACCATACGTTGGCACCGTCACATGCAAAAAAGACCGCGCGTAAGCTGTTGCTCACCCCAGCACGTACTCAGCCTAAAAATGCAGAGCCACAGGGGCTGATTAAAAGTGAAGTACAAGGTCATGCTGGTGCAATCAAAACTTATCAGCTTGGTAATGGTCCGGTATGGGTGCTGACTCACGGTTGGTCGGGGACAGCAAGTCAGTTCTATCCGTTGATGGAGCACATCGCCGCATCGGGTTACACCGCTTTGGCTTACGATCACCCTGCTCATGGTGAAAGTGATGGTCAGTATGGGCATATCCCGGGGTTTGTTCGTGGTCTAGAGGACGTGTTGGATTCTGTTGATGATGTTGCAGGTTTGGTGGGGCACAGTATGGGTACTGCGTCGGCGTTAGAATGTCGTCACAGCAAATTAGAAAACAAGCCATTGCTGTTGATTGCGCCTGTGCTTAACTACGTAGAAAACTTGTTTGGCAGCATTGCGCGTTCGGGTTATTCAATGAAGCTATTCAAAGCCGTGGTTTCGGAAGTGGAAGAGCAGTTTGGTTACCCATTGCAATCCATTGACCCTGAAAAGCGTCTCGCTGAGCGAAAAGCAAAAACTATCATTGTTCATGATGAACAAGACAAATTCACCAAACACGGTGTATCTGCGAAAGCTGCTAATGAGATTGAGCGAGTCGAATTGGTGACGACGCAAGGGCAGGGTCATGGTCGTGTCATGAAGTGTGATGAGGTATTCCAGAGTTTTGATCGTTTAGTTGACGCTCGTTGATCGTAGCGATGGCGCTTGTGAATCAAAATCTAGAATAACAAAAGGACAGCTGATGCTGTCCTTTTCTATTTTACAATTTTGATAGCGGTAGGTGCTGAATAACAACACCTTAGCAGTGTTTAGTTACAGTTAGCTGGACCAACTTCTTTCCAAACACCCCATTCGCCAGACTTACTAGGATCTTGACCTTGAGTCCACCATTTCGCTTCCCAAGTTTTACCTGCGTAAGTCACTTGATCACCACCAGTGTAAACTGCCGTTGCATCCCATGCGTTAGTACAAGTACCACCGCCTGTGCTGTGCTTCGCTACAACAACGGTTGCACTTGCAGTTGATACTGCTTGACCATCACTTACGCTTACTGTGAAGCTTAAGCTTGTGTCTTGTGGGTATTCTGCTGCTGTGAACGTTACTTTCGCACCGTTGACCGTAGCATTTAGACCTTGTGGTAGCGTCCAATCGAACGTTAGTGTGTCGTTGTCAGCATCGCTAGAAGCTGAAGCATCAATCACAACCACGTCCCCAGCGCTTGCCGTTGCTGGTGCAGAAACCTGTGCAACTGGCGCTATGTTTGGTGGATCAATCACGCCTGCTGGCTTAACGGTGACTACAACAAGATCAGAAGCCGTTGCGCCTTCGTTATCTGTTACGGTCAGCTTAAACGTTAGTTGCTCTTCTGCCGCGACTTCTACCGCATCAAAGCTTGCTGTTGCTGTGTTCGCGCCAGATAGAACGACTGCAGTACCTGATACTTGCTCCCAAGCGTAACTTGCGATTGTACCGTCAGAGTCAGTTGAGTTGCTGCCATCAAGCACAACGCTTGCAGGACCTGTTACGGCTTGGTCTACGCCTGCTGCTGCCGTTGGTTTACGGTTTGGTGGGGTAACGACGCCGCCAGCCATACCTTCGTGCATTGCATTAAGGATGTCGCCGTTATCTGCATCAATCTCCCACGAGAATAGACCTGCTAGACCTAGAGATTTTGCGTAGTTGCCTTTCGCTAACACAGAACGATGATCGTCAAATGTGATTAGCTCACCAGTCGAACGGTTCCACACCCAAGGTGCTTCTGCTTGCGCATCATAGCCGTATTCAAAGCCGTTGATGCCAGTGTTGTTCGCACCTAGCATAAATGACTTAATACCTTTGTAGTCGATTACGCCATCTTCCCAAACACCTTGAGCTGTGCTGCCTTTCAGTTTGCCTGTTGCAGTACCGGTCATTGGGTCATTTGGATCTGTTAGCGTATCAGGTGTTACACCTTCCCAACCACGACCATACATCGCTGTACCAAGAACCAGTTTATTTGCAGGAACACCTTGCGCTAGAAGAAGCTGGATACCGTTATCTGCAGTGTATGCTGGACCTTTGTACGGTTCGCCGTTTTCATCCACGCCGCTGCCATCACACTGACCAGGACGCATGAATGAGCCACAGTAAAGAGCAGTTTGGTGACCAGGAACGTTGTTCCAGCCGCCGTAGAAGTCGTAAGTCATCGCAAAGATGTAGTCCATGTACTGAACCGCGTCTGCGTAATCTACGTCTTCAATCTTGTCGTAACCAACACCGATTGCTGAAGTTAGCTCGTAAGTACGACCTGTTTCTGCTTCAAGTTCATCTAGCATTACACGTAGTTCACGCATCAATGCAATGTATGCAGGACCATCGTTTACAGGGTCACCCTTATCTGCTGCAGCGCCGCCGCCACCAGGGAATTCCCAGTCAATATCTACGCCGTCGTAAAATTTCCAAGTTTTCAGGAATTTCTTAACTGACGCGACAAACGTGTCACGATTCTTCTTATCAACGAAGTCGTAGAATGGGTCAGAAAGTGTCCAACCACCGATAGATGGGATAATTTTTAGATCCGGGTTACGTTGTTTCAACGCCATTAGCATTGCGTAGTTACCCTTGATTGGCGTGCTGTACTCATGACCTGCTTGAGGGAAGCTCTTCTGATAAGCAGCCCACGGGTCATGGATAACCACTTCGTAATCATTCACACCACGACATGCCGTTTGCAGCGCATTAAAGCTGTTACCACCAACTGATTTTACTGATTCGTTTGGACCACAAATTGGGATAAAGCCGTAAAGGATGTGAGTTAGGTTATCAACTGGCATGTTGTCGACAGTGTAATCACGACCGTAGATGCCCCATTCAACAAAATAAGTACCCATCACGATACTTGGATCTGTGTTGTAGCTCTTGTTGTTCGGATCAACATTCATCGTCAGAGGCTTCAAGTGTGAGCCGTCTGTATCTGCAATGGTAATTTCTACCGGAGCGCTCTTAGAACAACCTGTTGCGTCACACGCTTCGATTTCCATTTGGTACAAGCCGCCTTGACCATATTCAAATGAAGCCGTGGTTTGACTGCCAGTGATAGCGCCTGTTGCCACTTTTACACCGTCAAAGTAGACGTTGTAAGTGTCGCCAGATGTGCCACTCCACTGGTTAAATTTCACTTTGATCTTAGCCAGTTCATGGTATTTGACCATGTCGTTGTAGCCAGATGTGGTTTCCATTGCCAATTCAATTTTAGAAAATTGAAGGTTATTGGAACCGTACATATCGATACTTGGTGCGGTTGGAGCCGCGTTTGCAGCGCCAGATAGTGCTAGGGCAACCCCAGCTGCACATAGGTTAAATCGAATCATAACTTCTCTCTCAATCCTTGAATTCATGCTCGTTTAGGAACATAAGCTGCTCTTGCGACAGAAAAGACAATCAATTCACACACTGTGCAAAAGCATCCCTTTGAGCATTTCAGAGGCTTATTTTTTTTCAAAAAAAAATAAATCAAGATTCGACCGTGTTACACAAAACTCACTACAAGAAACATAGTTTTGCATAGAAAATACAATATTGAGCCAAGATTTTATAAATATTTTGCATGTATTTAATTAATCGCTTACTCAGTTCGTGGGGGTTGTTTTGCGAGTGAAATTAAGCTTTTCTGATGAAACAGAAAGAGTTACGACATAGAGGTAGCGTTGAAAAGGAGGTTATTTGCGACTGAAGTGTTCGCTCAACGCTGCTCTGCGTTTGGAAGCTGCGCCAGTTTCTGAGCCCTGAACCGTGTGTTCGAAGCCTTTTAGGATAAAGCGTTGGTCAGGGAGTCGAGGCTCAATGCGTCGTATCTGTGGAGAGAGATGAGACCCTGAGATTTGGTACTCAGTTTTGCCAAGCCCGGTGTTCAGTGTGACGACTTTGCCATCAAACTCGAATTGAGTGGCGATAAGGCGATGGTTGCGAAAGACACCTTCGGGTGTAAAAGAAAGCTGTTCGGTTTGATAAGGTGGCGCACCGATCTCTATCCATTCACCGTAGATTTTGTTTGGGTCGATGTAATCTAAGTAAGATGCGTACAACTGGTAACTAAGCACACTAATCAACGAGCAACCGAAAACAGCAAAGCCCCCTTTAATGATTTTGAACTGATGACGAGCCCAAAATGAGGGTTGCGGTTCTGGCTTCTGTTTCCTTTTCCTGCGCGCAGTGGTGGTCATGATTCCTACTTACCTTCCTTTTTTATTATGGTGAGAAGCTTGAGCTACAAAAACAAACAATCTAGCTTTTGAGACGGTGAAACTATGATCTGATGTCCACTTTTACATTCCGAAACACAGTTATTGAGAATTTGCTCTTTCAACAAAGACCCATTTAGAGACTTGAGTCGTAAACCGAAACAGGGTAAAAAAGAGCTGATTTTTGATAAGGAAACCAATAATGAGTATTAAGGAAAACAGTTATTTTGCTGGTGGCGTAAAGTCACTAGGTTTTAGTCAACAAGGGCAGGATGTCAGTGTTGGCGTAATGCTACCAGGTGAATACACGTTCGGCACACAAGCGCCGGAGCGTATGAGTGTTGTTAAAGGTGCGTTGATCGTAAAGAAAGCGGGTGAAGTGGATTGGGTCACCTACAATAGTGGTGAGTTCTTCGAAGTTGAAGGTAATTCATCATTCGAACTGCAAGTGAAAGACGCGACCGCGTACTTATGTGAGTACCTCTAAGTACTAAATAGAATTGAGATAAAAGCCACCTTTTGGGTGGCTTTTTTCATGCATGTTGTTCAGATACAAACGTTTTTTAACAACAAACTGATAACTTTGTATATACTTAATACAGGTGCAACCATCAACAAGGAGGAAGTGATGGCAGTACAACCTAAACATTCTGATCTCCCTCCTCGCTTTGAGGCGACGGAATTTACGACAGAGCAAAGGCACCGTTTCACGAAAGTTGCGAATGCGGCACAAAAGCGTCGTGCTTTCTATAAACGAGCGATTGAAAACAGTCTAGTCGGAAAAATTAAGGAACGGGCACTGAAACCCGTTATTCGTCCTAGAGAGGATAAACCAAGTAAAACACGCCAAGTGATTTGGTTGATTACGTTTTTGCTCGGCGGTTTATGGGCGATGTACATGTTTGCTTAACATGTGTGATAACGACCATTTGCACTTGCCATGATGCTAAGCAATTGGTCGTTATAAACTGGCATCGCGTTGTAACGAGGTCACATTTTCACTTCCCATTGCGCCAACAAGCGAATGTCTTTGATGGCGTAACTCTTCTGCATGCGAGCAATGCTCATAATAGGCGTACTGGTTTTTACCCGTGTGCTTTGCCGCGTACATGGCTTTATCCGCACAACGAGTCAGCTCAGATAGGTCATTCGCATCCTGATGATAGATGGCAACGCCAATGCTCATTGTAAGCTCATTAATCGTGTCTTCCGATTGATAGCCAGTTTTAAATAGATTGACGATGCGATCCATGATGGTGTCTAAGTCCTTTTTACAGCGCACATCGTAGAGCATGAGTACAAACTCATCACCCGCAAAGCGAGCGATCGAATAATCGTGTTTGTCTGTCTTTCGGTCTTTGTTGCGAATGTTGTTTTTCAAGCGTGTCGCGAAGTGTTTTAGTACGCGGTCACCCACATCATGACCATAGTTATCATTGATGTGTTTGAAGTTATCAATATCAAGGAAGACCAATGCGGTAACCGTATTACTACGGGTTTGATCTAGCTCCTCTAGCTTGGCGCGAGCCCAAGTTTCAAAACTCCAGCGATTCGCTAAGCCTGTCAATTGATCGAGATAAGCGAGTTCTTCAATCCCTTCTCGATAGAGAGTTTGGATGTAATTAACCACTTTTGAGTAGTAATAAGAAAACGTATGGCACACAAAGCAGATCGCCACTAAGGTGAACATAAAGCGACGCTCAGTCATTTCACTTGCAGTGGGAACACTTTCTAGAAAGGTTAAACCAAAAAAAATGATGAGTGTGTAACTGACACTGAATAGTATGCCGACCTTAAATTCATTAATTAGAATAATGGCAGCCACAATGGGGTAGAGCCAAAGTAACCTGCCGGATGGCGCGTCGTTATAGAGTAGCAGTAGTAAACCATCGAACATCAATACTGCGGTAAGTAGTAAATCTGCGTATTGATGATGCTCGTGTACTCTTATCAGATAACTGATCGTTAAGCATGTGGTTGCACACAGACCAATAAAAAAACTGACTCCCCAATTCCCTTCAAAGTAATGCAGCACAGAGCCATAAGCTAAAAATGCAGTGGCAATACTAGAACAGAGAAATACGATCTTCTTTTTTCTTGTCGATCGGATATCCGCCATTTCCTCTAGGCGCGCTCCGGCCAATTTTGACATCATGCATCCCTACTTTTGAATTATTTACAGCCTATTCTAGGTGGTAATTTAATGCGACATGGAATGGTAATACGTTTAATTGTGATATGAATCATGTTTGACATTGACGTGAGTTATTGAATTTGTAAGAAATTTACGACTTGTGAAAGTTTTCAGGATTATGAAAACTTTCAAAAAACCAAGTATGAATTGCGCTTATTTTGAACAAATTAACGTGATTATTCTTAAACATTTCTGTGAAATGAAAGCGATTTCAAAATATGAATGACAAATTAGAATCTAATAACATTATGATTTTAATTAACAAAATACGGCGCTAGTTTCATGCGTTGTTTCATGTCATTTCGAGTGCTTGTGCCATGTGAAGCAGTAGCGACTTTTCAAACGTTTCATTCCTTAAGATCCCTATTGAAATAATTACACCTACAAAAACTTAGGGAAATCACATGAAAAACTTAAAGGTTTTACCTCTCACTCTTGCAGTGGCCACTTCGCTTGCTTCTCTTTCTACTTTTGCTGCCGATTCTGATGTAGAAGCTTTGGAAAAACGTATTCAAGAACTGGAGAAACACATTGACCCAACTTATGTCGATGACCAACAACCAGCGGTATTAACGCCGGACATTGAGATTCCTTATGGCGTTGTGTTCTCTGGTTATGCTCGTTACGGTGCTCACTACCAAGGGGGCGACCAAAAGTACGTGATGGTTGATGGCTCTTTTAACGGCTCATCCGCTATTGGTCGATTAGGTAACGAAGGCAATGGCGGTGAATTCCAGTTAGCAAAAGCATTTAAGAATGACAGTGGCGCAATCTGGGATGTTGTGGTGATGTTCGATCACTGGGGTGACGAGGTGAACCTGAAAAAGGCTTATGCAGGCGTTACGAATGTACTAGAGAGTCAGCCGAACGCTTACATTTGGGCTGGTCGTGATTTCCATCAGCGTCCACAACAGGGCATCAACGATTACTTTTGGATGATGCACGATGGTCAAGGTGGCGGTATCAACAACCTTGAGCTTGGTTCCGTCAAACTTGACCTTGGTGTGGTTGCTTCGGTTGAAAGCTGTAACCCGGAAATCACTCCGGGATCAAACCCTTCAATCTCTTGTACTGGTGGCTCTGGAGCGGGTGATAGCGGTGCGTATGCATTCACATCTAAACTGCACGGCATTGATATGGGCTTTGCTGATTTAGAGCTTTACGCGAACTATGGTTTTGATTCAGAAGCAATTGAGAGCTCAGAACACATTGATGCTTACCAGCTGGGTGCGGTGATTTCTCGTGCACACGACAGCGGATCAAATCGTTTAGTGTTGCGTTATTCTGATAACGCTGACAACGGCGTATTCTGGAAAACAGAAGACTTAACAACTATTTACGCAAGCTTTGAAGGTAATGCAAACCTTGGTGAAAACGCTGCGGTTGAATACCTATTGGCATACCATGATTACTCAATTGACGGTTCAAACAAGCTTGAAGATGAGCGTACTAACTACAGTGCTATCGTCCGTCCTATGTACTTCTGGAATGATGTTCACTCGACTTGGCTAGAAGCGGGTTACCAAATGGTTGATTACGCACGTGCCGATGATGACAACACAGGCTGGAAAGTGACGCTATCGCAAAATATCTCGTTTGATTGGGGCGCTGGCGCTCGTCCGATGCTCCGCTTCTACGCGACGGCAGGTGAGGTCGACAACAAAGCAACCAACAATGACCCTAAGCAAGACACATTTAGCGTAGGTGCTATGTGGGAAGCTTGGTGGTAAACCGAGTCTAATTAATTACTGTCCATGTAACAGTGGTAGGCACTGAAGGCAGATTTATTAGGTTTCTACCACTGATTTATTTCTTAACTCTCTCTATTTAGTCATGGTGTTCATTGCAGCCAGTGAAAACCATACTGTCCATTATTGACCCTATTTTGAGCCGCATTTGCGGCTCTTTTTTTGTTTATATGCTCTAAAAAACTGCGCAGAGCTCTTTATTAAAGAGTTGTGAAATCAATGCCTTTATTGAATCTCATTTGAGCGTGAAATGACCGTTTCATGAAACAGTTTCATGGCGTGAAAGGAAACTGCCTACCGCTTCATTTTTTCCGATATTGCCCGAATCTAAAGGGATTTCGGTGTGATTTCTCTCACGATAACACCCTAGTGGATAAGAAATACTAGCTGCCATGAAAGCGGTTTCGAGAAATGCATCTCGAAGCAAAATTGAATCTTGATGCTCAGGTGGAAGAGGTTTCTTGTGGCGACGATTAAAGATGTATCTGAATACGCAGGGGTTTCTCAGGCAACGGTTTCTCGTGTGATCAATGGCACTAGCCGTGTAAGTCACGATAAGAAGCTGAAAGTCGAGAAAGCGATTCAAGAACTTGGCTATCGTCCAAACTCAATCGCTCAGGCTTTGGCGTCTAGTCGCACTGGCAGTATTGGCATCATCGTGCCAGAGCTTGGTGGTCCATTTTACTCTGGCATTTTGCACAGCATGGAAGAGCGTCTGCGCCGTTTCGGTTACCACGTGGTGGTGACTGCAGGTTCAAACTCTGAGCAAAGTCAGCGTGAGTCAGTGGAATTTCTGCTTGGACGACGCGTAGATGCCATCATTTTGCATGCACAAAACCTGACGGATGATTACTTAATCGATCTTAAAGAAAAAGGCATTCCAGTGGTACTGGTGAATCGCTTTATTCCAGAAATGGCGCAATGCTGTATTGAGATCGATAACGAATTTGGTGGTCAGTTGGCGACCGAATACTTGTTGCGAATGGGGCATCGCAACATAGCGTGTATCACCGGTCCTCTGGACAAATCTGACGCACGGGGGCGTCTACAAGGTTACCGCAAGGCTCTTGAAGAAGCGGGAATCGAGTATGACGAAGCGTTGGTGTCCGAGGCCGGTTTTACCGAAGAATCAGGGGAAAGCGCAATGCGTAAACTGTTGAAGCGCGATTGTCATTTTACTGCTGTATTTGCGTGTAATGATCATATGGCGTTTGGTGCTTACGAAGTGCTGAAAGCCAATGGTGTCAACGTTCCGGAGCAAATCTCTTTGGTAGGGTTTGATGACATTTTATTTGCACGTTACCTCACGCCAGCCCTAACCACAGTTAACTTCCCTATTGAGCAAATGAGCGCTGAAGCTGTCCAGCTCGTGATTCAAATTCTCAATAAAAATAAACGAGATGTGAACTTCAAATTGTCGCCAAGCTTGGTGCCAAGAAGTTCAGTCAAGGAACTGCATACCCTATAAAACGATAATTAAGGACAACAACATGAAACTGAAAACTTTGACGCTTGCCATGACCGCTGCTTTGGGTGTTGCTGCAACGGTAAATGCGGCTGATGAAACCAAAATTCGCTTCGATGGTTTCCCTGATTTTGATAGCAGCTTGAAAGTGTTGCTACCGGATTTCGAGAAGGAAACTGGCATTAAAGTGGATTACCTAATGAATAACCACGGTGACCACCATACCAAGCTGACAACCAACTTGGCGACGGGTTCTGGCGCAGGTGATGTGATTGTTGTTGATGTAGAAAAAATCGGTCCATTTGTGGCGTCTGGCGGCTTAGTTAATCTGTCTGAAAACTATGGTGCAGACAAATACGCAGAAAACTTTGCGCCTTATGCATGGGCACAAGGTAAAGGTGCAGATGGCGATGTGTATGGTATGCCAGTCGATTTAGGTCCGGGTGTGATGTACTACCGCACTGACATTTTTGAAAAAGCGGGCATTGATATCAATGAAGCGATCAAAGATTGGGACTCTTATATTGCTGCGGGTGAAAAGCTGAAGCAACAAAACGTACAACTGATCGCGTCTGCTGCGGATGTGGCACAAGCGATTATCTTTACCACAGTGCCAGAAGGTGAAGGTCTATACTTCGATAAAGATGGCAACCCAGTCGTGACCTCTGAGCGTTTTGTGCACGCGTTTGAAGTGGCGAAAGAGATTCGTGATAAAGGCTTAGATGGTCGTATTCTTGCGTGGTCAAACGAATGGTACGAAGGCTTCCGTAACGGCACATTTGCTACTCAGCTTTCGGGGGCTTGGCTACTTGGTCACCTAAACAACTGGATTGCTCCTGAGACTGCAGGTAGCTGGGGTGTATCTAACCTTCCTGATGGTATTTACGGTAGTTGGGGTGGCTCATTCCTATCGATTCCAACCCAATCTAAGCATCAAGACGAAGCGTGGAAGCTGATCGAATACATGACAACTCGTCGCGATATTCAGCTTAAACACTTCGAAACTATCGCAGCATTCCCTGCAAACACAACAACTTACGACGACCCTATGTTTGAAGAGAAAGTCGAGTTCCTTGGTGGGCAGCAAGCGCGCTTATTGTTTGCTGAGGTGGCACAAAACATCAAGCCAGTGGCACCAGCAAAAGGCGACCACGTTGCTCGCTCTATCATCCTAGAAAACGCACTGATGGAAGTGCTGGATGAAGGCAAAGACATTGAAACGGCATTGAAAGAAGCGGAACGCATGATTAAGCGCCGCACCCGTAATTTGTAAGCATTTCGCCATTTGGTAAGCAAGGAGGGCGAATCGCCCTCCTGAGTAGAGGTCGTTACTATGAATCATGCAGCGAGCAAGGTTATGGAAACATCACAACGTGAGAGCATTTTTTCTCGTCTAAGTTTGAAAGCGCTTACACCGTATGGATTCCTATTGCCGTTTTTGATTATTTTTTCTGTTTTCGGGATCTTCCCGTTACTGTTTTCAATTTTTCTTTCTTTCCATGAGTGGAACCCAGTCGAAGGTTTGGGTGCGATGGATTACGTCGGGCTAGGGAACTACCACATTGCTCTGACTGACCCGTGGCTGTGGCGCTCATTGAAGAACACCCTTTGGCTAGCCATTACGTCTGGTGTGGCGCAGCACTTAGTTGCTCTGCCTGTGGCGTACATTCTGGTGTCTTTGGGTGACCGTTTCCGTCATTGGTTGACGTCGGCTTATTTCCTGCCGTTCATTACGTCAACGGTGGCTGCGTCACTTATCTTCTTCAACATGTACTCGCCAAACTCAGGGATCATCAACCAAAGCTTAATGGCATTGGCAGACAGCACACTATTTGGTTGGGCATTCTCTTGGGTGAACGACTTCCAGCCAATCCGTTGGTTAGATGACGCAACCATGGTGAAGCCTTCTATCGCCATTATGGTGTTCTGGAAATACACCGGTTTTAACATCGTGCTATACACCACTGGTTTGATGACGATTCCTAAAGACATCCTAGAAGCGGCTCGTATGGATGGTGCAAACGCATGGCGTCGATTCTGGAGCATTTCACTACCAATGATTCGTCCATTCATCTTCTTTGCGGTCACCATGACCATCATCGGTAACTTGCAGTTGTTCGAAGAACCCTTCGTTCTAACGCGTGGTACGGGTGGTACAGGTCAGTCTGGTTTAACTATCTCAATGTACCTCTACAAAGTGGGCTGGGAATGGCTAGAGATGGGTACAGCGTCAGCGATTTCGTGGCTGCTCTTTACCTTGATTGCAGGCTGTACAGCGGTTCAATTCTTCTTCTTCGGTAAGAAAGGTCTAGGGGAGCAATAAGATGAGTACTAACACTTTACCTGCGGCGCAGCGTTGGCGTCCAAGCGATCGCAGTATCGAGATCTTCACCAAAATACTGATGGTGATGCTCGGCTCAATCCTGATTGTTTCTGCCATCATGACCGTATTTCCGTTCATTTGGTCGGCGCTGCTATCAACCCGTGACCGTACCGAAATCTTTGGCACTGGGATTAGCTTTGCGATTGGCGACAGCTTAGCGGTCAACTACGCAAAACTATTGGAAATCATGCCGTTTTGGCAGGCGATGTTTAACTCTATCTACATCGCATTCCTAGGCACCACAATTTCACTGCTGTTTTGTAGCATGGGCGGCTATGCGTTTGCGGTGTACAAGTTCAAGGGCAAAAACGTGCTATTTGGTATGTTGGTTGGCTCAATGATGATTCCGCCAGTATTGAGCTTGATCCCTTACTTCATGATCGTGAAGTTTCTCGGCTTACTCGATAACCACTTAGCGGTTTGGCTACCGTTCACAACGACACCATTTGGCATCTTTTTGATGCGCCAGCACGTGGTGGCTTCGATTCCAAAAGAGCTGTTAGAAGCGGCGAAGCTCGATGGTGCGGGTGAATTTAGAACTTACTGGAGTGTGGTATTGCCACTGATGAAACCGGCGCTTGCAACTTTGGCTATCGTGCAGTTTGTCTTCTTCTGGAACATGTTCATGCAACCACTCGTGGTACTTACAACGCCAGAAAACTACGTGATTACGCAGGCACTGCGAAGCGTGCAGGGCATTCCGAATACGCCGTGGGGAGCGGTGATGCTCGGAACAACCATCTCCATTTTACCGTTAGTGATTACTTACTTATTTGCCTCTAAACAGATGATCAGCGGCTTGACCTCTGGTGCCGTCAAGGGCTAAGCGAAACAAAAGGTTTTATAACAATGAATAAATTCCAATTACCACAAGATTCAAAATTACGTAGCCCAGAGTTCCTATTTGGTGTCGCAACCTCTTCTTATCAGATTGAAGGCGGTGCCCAGTTAGGTGGTCGTACGCCTTCGATTTGGGACACGTTTTGTAATAAGCCAGGTGCAGTCGACAACGCAGATAACGGTGACGTGGCATGTGATCACTATCATTTGTGGAAGCAAGACATCGAGATGATTCAAGGCTTAGGGGTTGGCGCATATCGTTTATCCATGGCATGGCCGCGCATCATTCCAGAAGATGGCAAAGTGAATGAAGAAGGTTTGAAGTTCTATGAGCAAATCATCGATGAGTGTCACGCACGTGGTTTGAAAGTTTTCGTCACGCTTTACCACTGGGATCTTCCGCAATACCTAGAAGACAAAGGTGGTTGGCTAAATCGAGAAACGGCTTACAAGTTTGCAGAGTATGCGGATGTAGTTAGTGCTTACTTTGGCGATAAGATTGATTCTTACGCGACACTGAACGAACCATTCTGTTCAGCCTACCTAGGTTACCGTTGGGGTGAACATGCTCCAGGTCTTAAGGGTGAACGCGAAGGTTTCTTATCAGCACACCACCTAATGCTGGGTCATGGTCTTGCGATTCCACACATGCGTAAGAATGCACCAAATGCGATGCACGGTTGTGTGTTCAATGCGACGCCTGCTTACCCATACAGCGAGGCAGATATCGGAGCGGCAGAGTACAGTGATGCGGAAGGTTACCATTGGTTTATGGACCCTGTATTGAAGGGTGAATACCCTCAGTTGGTCTTAGATCGCCAATCGCACAATCTACCGATGATTCTGGAAGGTGACCTCGACATCATCCAAACCGATTTGGACTTTATCGGGATTAACTTCTATACCCGTTGTGTGGTGCGTTACAACGAACATGGTGATATTGAAACCGTTCCTCAACCAGAACAAGAGCACACGTTCATTGGCTGGGAAATTCACCCTCAGGCATTGACGGACTTACTACTGCGTCTGAATGACCGTTATCCAAACTTGCCGCCACTTTACATCACTGAAAACGGCGCAGCTGGCGATGACCATTGCATTGCTGGCGAAGTGAATGATGAGCAACGTGTGCGTTACTTCCAACTGCATCTAGAAGCGTTGGATGCTGCGATTAAAGCAGGTGTGAATGTGAATGGTTACTTCGCTTGGAGCTTAATGGATAACTTCGAGTGGGCTTACGGGTACAAGCAGCGCTTCGGCATTGTCCACGTGGATTACCAAACACAAAAACGCACCTTAAAAGCGAGCGCAATTGCTTACCGTAACATGCTGCTAGATCGAGCAGAGGAGAACCAGTAATGGCAAAAGTCGAATTCAAAAACATCAAAAAATCCTACGATGATGTTGAGGTAGTGAAACACTTCGACTTCACGGTGCAAGATGGAGAGTTTGTGGTTTTCCTTGGTCCATCGGGCTGTGGTAAATCGACCACGCTACGTATGCTTGCTGGGCTGGAAAGCATAACGGGTGGTGAGATTTACGTTGGCGATAAGCTGATGAATAAAATCGATGCGAAAGATCGTGACCTTGCGATGGTGTTTCAAAGCTATGCGCTGTACCCACATATGACGGTATACGAGAACATCGCTTTTGCACTGAAACTGAAAGGCATGCCAAAAGACCAAATCGATGTTGAAGTGCGTAAAGCGGCAAAAATGCTTGAGTTGGACGTACTGTTAGATCGCAAACCAAAAGAGCTGTCTGGTGGTCAACGCCAACGTGTTGCGATGGGGCGTGCCATGGTTCGCACGCCTAAGGTGTTTTTGTTTGATGAGCCATTATCGAACCTAGATGCCAAGTTGCGTGGTGTAATGCGTGAAGAGATCAAACAGCTTCATCGTGAGCTAAAAACCACCACGATTTACGTAACCCACGATCAAATTGAAGCGATGACACTGGCAGACCGTATCGTGATCTTGAAAGATGGCTATGTGGCTCAAGTTGGCACACCAACGGAAGTGTTCCAACGCCCGGCCAACAAGTTTGTGGCGCAATTCATTGGCAACCCATCCATGAACATGTTGGATGCCAAGCTGATTGGTGAAGACGGTAACTGGGAAGTGGAATTGGGTGATGTTCGTATTCCTCTACCAGAGCGTTTCAAAGCACACGCATCGAAGAACTTAGCACTGCACTTTGGTGTACGTCCTACGGACATTCATCTACGTGCTGAGCAAGTGGATCATGACCGCGTGCTGCCATTCCCTGTCAAAATTAAAGACAAGGAGCTACTAGGTGCAAGTATTCTACTGAAAACGGAAATTGCTGGTCAGCCATTAATGGTTGAAACACAAGCTGCGGAAGTGGATGTGGATAGTTTAACTCTCTACTTGGATTTAGATGCGATTCATCTGTTTGATGCACTGAGTGAAAACTCGCTAGCGACATTCTAAACCCTCGATATGAAAGCCAGTGCGCGCTTGCGTACTGGCAAATTATCTAGCTCTCATTTCCCATATCCAAACGTTGTCGCGTTCCCCGGCGCAACTTATATTTTTGTTATTAGCTTGCTGGGAAAATTCCTACAATGAAAAAGAAAAAAAGAGCAGCATCTATTTACGATGTGGCTAAGTTGGCTGGGGTATCACCGAGCACCGTTTCACGTTTCCTCAACCGTACAACTTTTGTCTCGGACGATAAAAGCCAAAACATAGAGAAAGCGATCAAGTCACTGGGCTATAAGCCGAACTATCAAATGGGACAAGGCACTAATACGCGTTCCATGACGATTGGCGTTCTTATCCAACATCCAGAAAGTCCGCACACCAGTCGTATCCTTAACGATATGGAAAAGGTTCTGAATGCTCAGGGGTATTCGTTGGTGATTGCGACGGGACATTGGCAGCGTTCATTGGAATCGCATGCTTTGGAGTATTTGGCGAAGAGTAATGTCGATGGCGTCATCATTGTAACGGGCAGTTTGACGGAAGCGCAGATACTGGAATATGCAGAGCGAATTCCGGTTGTTGCGGTTGGATACAATGTCATTGGCGATAAGGTTCGATCCATAAATATAGATAATGTATTGGGTGGATATATGGCGACACTGCATTTGATGCAGCAAGGTCACGTGAATATCGCGCATATTAAAGGGCTTTTGAATCAACCAGACGCCGTTGCTCGCTTTGTTGGCTACAAGAACGCACTGCAAGAGGCTGGCATTAAAGTGCTACCAAAATTGGTTAAGCAAGGCGACTTCAGCAGTGAGTCCGGTTACGCGAAAACCGTTGAGTTGATCGAATCTAAAGTGCATTTCTCCGCGTTGTTTGCTGCCAATGACCAAACGGCTTATGGAGCAATAAAAGCTCTGCATGACCATGGTTTTCGTGTACCAGAAGATGTATCCGTGATCGGTTTTGATGATTTGCCGACCTCACAGTATTTTACGCCAGCATTAACCACGTTGCGTCAGCCGATTGAAGAAGTCGGAGCGCTCAGTGCAGAGTCCATTCTTAATTTATTGAGTGGTGAGAGACACGAGGTGCGTTTGCCACCTATTGAGTTGATTGTTCGTCAATCTACCGCTTCAAAGTTTCGTCAGTCAAGCTAAGGCAATCCGTCGAATGCATTAGAAAATATTTTCCGAAACTCGACGAAATTTTGTTGTATTTGTGACCAAACTCCGTCTAGAATTCGCGCCTGCATTTTGGTGGTTAAGTGTTCAATTGCCGAAATGTCCAAATTCTAATAAATCTAATTTTTTGAACTGCCTCACAGTTTTCTGTGGGGCAGTTTTTAGTTGTAGGAAAGGTCTCAATTCATGCCTAAAAGCCAGAATATCAACCAGCGTATGTCTATCGTGGCATTGGCTTGGCCGATACTTGTCGAAATATTGCTACGGACGGCTTTAGGAACCAGTGATGTATTCATGCTGAGTGGTTACTCGGATAAAGCCGTCTCTGCGGTTGGGGTTATCACGCAGCTCACGTTCTTCCTGATCATCGTATCCACCTTTGTGAGTAGTGGCACGGGCATCTTGATCGCGCAATACAACGGTGCAGGGCGTGAGAAAGACTCCGTTGATGTTGGCGTTGCCAGCGTAGCTTTGTCCGTTATTGTTGGTGCATTTTTGAGTGTGCTTGCTGTGATCGGTGCGGTGTTCTTCTTACCTTACTACGGGTTAGAGGCGCAGGTTGAGCAATACGCAAGAGAATACTTGCTGATCAGCGGTGCGATGACGTTCAACGTGACGATTGGTATCGTCTTCACCACAATTCTGCGCAGCCATGGTTACTCACGCTCACCAATGGTGGTGAACCTTATCTCTGGTGTATTCAATATCATTGGTAACTACATTGCTTTGTACCAGCCTTTTGGTTTGCCTGTGTATGGCGTTGAAGGCGTTGCGGTGGCGACTGTCGTCAGCCAAGTGATCGGTACTTTGCTATTAGGCGTGATTTTGAAACGCAGCAGTATTGAATTGCCAATGTCTAAGCTCAAACAAGTTCCGAAAGAGGTCTACAAAAAGATCTTAAAAATCGGTGGCATGAACGCGGGCGAAGTACTGTCTTACAACATGGCGCAAATCTGCATCGTGTACTTTGTGGTGCAAATGGGTACCTCTTCGCTAGCGGCATTTACCTATGCGCAAAACATCGCACGTTTCTCTTTCGCGTTTGCGCTCGCGATTGGTCAGGCAGCGCAAATCCAGACAGGGTACTACATAGGCAAAGGTTGGGTGACCAGCATTTTGAAACGCGTGCAGATCTACTTTTTGATTGGCTTTGCGGCGTCAACAGCAGCGACGTGTTTGATCTACCTATTCCATGAAGAGATTCTGAGCGTGTTTACCGATCAGCCAGAAATCTTGGCATTGGCGGGCGCATTGGTCATGGGGTCAATCGTGCTAGAAGCAGGACGCGTGTTTAACCTGATCTTCATTTCGGCACTCAAGGGGGCGGGCGACATCAAGTTCCCCGTACAGATGGGTATTCTGAGCATGTGGGGATTAGGTGTGGTGTTTTCTTACATCTTCGGCATTCACATGGGTTATGGCGTGATTGGTGCTTGGGTGGCAATTGCTCTAGATGAATGGGTGCGCGGTATCATTATGGCAAGACGCTGGCGCTCTCAAGTGTGGACGAAGTTTAAAGTCAGTTAACTTCCGTTCATAAAAACCAGAGATTCCAGACATCTCGTTCCTCGATTCTGGAATGACAATGTTTAGTTATGGTGATTGGAAACCTTGTTCTATAACGCGTCATTCCCGATAGCGACGGAGGAGCGCAGTCGGGAATCTCTTACTTGCTCTAAACGTAAAAAAGGCGCTGTAACTCAGCGCCTTTTTGCTATCTGCTTTTCACGTAGATTCACTTTAAAACTCACACTCTGCTTGGAAACACATACGCTCCTTGCTGTACGGATGATCCAACTCTAACATCTCCGCATGCAAATGCAGACGGTTGGCTTTCTCGCCATATAAGCCGTCGCCAACCATCGCCATGTTCAAGCCCATGTGGTGGGCACTGTGTACACGCAATTGGTGGGTACGCCCCGTTTTCGGGTACATGTACACCTTGCTGCGTCCGTCTTTTATTTCAATCAGTTGCCAGTAAGTTTCGGCAGGTTTACCGTGCTCAAAGCACACAAGTTGACGTGGACGGTCATCTGGATCGCCACGCATCGGAAGCGAGATTTCACCTTCAGGCTCAGTTAATACACCTTCAAGCAGTGCCATATAACGCTTTTGTACGCCGCGTGTAATGAACTGCTTTTGCAAGCTCTTGTTCGCGCGTTTGGTTAAAGCAAACACCAAAATCCCCGAAGTCGCCATATCTAAGCGATGAATCACAAATGGTCCTTCGACATCTGGGAACATTGTTTGAAGACGTGTGTACGCCGAATCCTTGATGGTTTTACCCGGAACAGAAAGCAGACCCGATGGCTTGTTGACGATCACCATGGCTTCATCTTGGAACAGTATTTCTAACTCTTTATCTTCTGCCCAATTTTCTGCCAATGGGTTTGGCTCCACATCCAAGCCTTGCAACATGTGCCCCAAAATCGGCTGACACTTGCTGTTGCAAGATGGGTAAAACTTTTTGTGTTGGCGCACTTCCGATTTCGGCGATACGCCCCACCAAAACTCAGCTAATGCTAGTGGTTGGTAGCCATGCTTGTATGCGAACTGAAGCAGTTTCGGAGCGGCACATTCACCAGAACCGGCTGGTGGTACTGGATTGGTAGTAGGAGCAAAAATGTCCACCAAGTCGCGCTCTGCGTTGCGGTTGTCCAAGAAGCGGTATTGCTTATGCAGTTTGTGTTGTAGAGCATTAGACAAATCTTTGCGCTGCTCTTTGAGCCCTGCCAGTGTTTGTTCTAGCTCGGCTAAGCGTGCTTCTTTGATTGCCAGCCTTTCGTTCCAAGCTTGTTTGAGGTACTTGAGCACATTCTTCTCAGCAACGCTTTGCTTACCCAAATCATCCAGTAGCGCTTTTAGATCTTCTGGATTTAAGGTTTGCTCGCCTTGCGTACGTTGCTGTTTTCGTTCTGCACGACCGGTAATCATCACTTGGCGCTGGGCATTCTCTTTTTGTTGATACGCTTCGCGGTCGGCTTTGATTTCTGCTTTCAGTTGTGCCAGTTCTGGATTAGCAGCAAAGGCTTTGTATTCCGCATTTGCCGCGTTAATAGCATCCGTCTCGCCACGAAAGAAACCTTCTTCCGTCAACATGTCGAATACGGGTGGAACAAAACCAGGGAGCAAGTTTTGATCGGCAATCTTGCCAGAGAACGCACTGAAGTAGCCAATCTCACCTTGTGGATTACGCACTAGCAAAACACCGAACATCTTACCGCGTCCACTTTGCTCACCCTCAAGACCAAAATCGTGCACAAAGTCAGTTTGTGTCATGAGGTGCTGCTGTAATTGCTCGGCAGCCAATACACACAATGGGTGAGGGGTGTAGTAGAACGGAAACGTAAACTGCGCTGGCAAGTTATAGCCAGAAATGTCTGCAGAAAATCGAGTAAAGCATTGTTCAGGCGAGTGCATGAGAGTGAGTCCGCGCGAAATAAAAATCGAGCACGGATTGTACCTGTTTTGGCTGTGATTGCTATTCGAAGGCGCTCCTGGGCTGACGGTATCGGCTTGCTATGACTCCTTATCTCAATGATTTTCATTGCTTAGAACGCAGAAACTAGGATTGTGTTTGAAATGATTAATTTGAGTGATGTACTGTTTTGATTGATTCTGGAAGCATTTGACCAAACGCTTCTAGTGCGTTTTGAGATGCTTTACGTGATGCGATGTTCGCAGGGTTTGCTTGAAGGTCTGCAATGATTTGGTTTGCTTTTGCTTCCCATTCAGCCGGTAGATCACCGTTTACGCGGCGTTTGAATTCAGCTGCCAGCTCAGGGTACGCTGCTTCATAAGCTGCAAATTTCTCGTCCCACGCTGCTTCCTTAGCTGCGCCTGCTTCTTTCGCTGACCATTCTGCGTAGACTTCCTGCGGAATTTCAAAAGGACCGTGCTCCCAACCTAGTTCTTTACGTGTCGCTGCAATTTCTTCAGCACCTAGTGGTGCACCGTGACAGTCGTGTGAACCAGATTTGTTTGGTGAACCAAAACCGATGATAGTTTTAGTACAGATAAGTGTAGGGCGTGGATCTGCTTTTGCCGCTTCGATTGCTGCGTTGATCGCTTCAGAGTCGTGACCATCTACAGCAGGGATTACGTGCCAGCCGTAAGATTCAAAACGCTTAGGCGTGTCGTCAGAGAACCAACCTTCAACGTGACCATCGATAGAGATGCCGTTGTCATCCCAGAATGCGATCAGTTTGCCAAGACCTAACGTACCAGCAAGAGAACAAGCCTCGTGCGAGATACCTTCCATCAGACAGCCGTCGCCCATAAACACGTAAGTGAAGTGGTCAACGATGTCGTGGCCTTCTTTGTTGAACTGAGCCGCTAGTGCTTTCTCAGCCATCGCCATACCAACAGCGTTAGTGATGCCTTGACCTAGAGGACCCGTTGTAGTCTCGATACCAGGTGCGTAGCCGTACTCTGGGTGACCAGGAGTCTTAGAGTGAAGCTGACGGAAGTTCTTAAGATCGTCGATAGATAGCTCGTAGCCTGCAAGGTGCAGTAGAGAATAGATAAGCATAGAGCCGTGACCGTTAGACAGTACGAAACGGTCACGGTCAGCCCACTCTGGGTTTGATGGGTTGTGGTTTAGGTGAGAGCGCCAAAGAACTTCAGCGATGTCAGCCATACCCATAGGTGCGCCTGGGTGGCCAGAGTTAGCTTGTTGAACACCGTCCATGCTTAGTGCACGGATTGCATTTGCAAGGTATTTACGATCCATAGTAGTTACTTCTCGATATTTGATTTAAATAGAGGGAACTCGTCGGAACAAGTTCAAATAGAATTTTTTGAATAAAGCGTTGATGCTAAAAGCGAGTAGGCTGGCTACTCGCTTTTGGTAAGCAATTAAAGCTTAGCTGCGATCATGTCTTCTAGTTTGCCTTGGTCAACCGCGAAGTTACGGATACCTTCAGCTACTTTCTCAACAGCCATTGCGTCTAGGTTGTGCTCCCATAGGAACTCAGCGTGAGACATTGGAGCTGGACGCTCTTTAGAACCTTTAGAATCAACTAGCTTCTCTACAACTTCGCCTTCAGCAGCTTCTAGCTCAGCAAGAAGAGCAGGAGCGATAGTTAGACGGTCACAGCCAGCAAGTTCTAGGATCTCGCCGATGTTACGGAAGCTTGCGCCCATAACAACTGTGTTGTAACCGTAGTCTTTGTAGTAGTTGTAGATGTCTGTTACTGAGATTACACCTGGATCTTCTGAAGCTTCGAAGTCACGACCTTCTTTCGCTTTGTACCAGTCCATGATGCGACCAACGAATGGCGAGATTAGGAATACACCTGCTTCAGCACATGCACGAGCTTGTGCGAAAGAGAATAGAAGCGTTAGGTTACAGTTGATGCCTTCTTTTTCAAGGATCTCTGCAGCGCGAATACCTTCCCAAGTAGAAGCCAGTTTGATTAGGATACGGTCGTTAGTGATGCCTGCGTCGTTGTACATTTTTACAAGTTGACGCGCTTTAGCAACACTGCCTTCTGTGTCGTAAGAAAGACGAGCATCTACTTCTGTAGAGATACGACCAGGAATAGTTTTTAGGATCTCTTTACCGATGTTTACTGCAAGCATGTCACAAGTGTCTTGTACTTGTTGTGCTTTGTCGTTGCTTTGTGCTTTTGCGTATTCGATAGAAGCGTCGATTAGAGGTGCGTACTCTTCGATTTGAGCCGCTTTTAGGATAAGAGATGGGTTCGTTGTCGCATCTTCAGGTTGGTACTTTTTGATTGCGTCAATTTCACCAGTGTCCGCTACTACAGTTGTTAGTTTACGAAGTTGCTCTAACTTGTTGCTCATAATCGATCATCCTATATAAATGGGCTTAAGTGTGGTTTTGAGTACCACAGCTTGTGCATTTGCAAGCGTGTCGGCTAATCGTCTCATCATAATTAACGAGACATCTGCTCAGCCAACTACGGAAAATTTCGGTACCGAACATTTGCTTTGAACATTTGATCGGTAGCTGAGTAAATGATGAATCCATATTTATCCTATCCATGCTGAAAGTCAATCGTCGAAACCGACTTTAAGTGAAGTTCATCAACGTTTTTTTGCTGTGTGTTCAGAGCGTGACCCAAATAAACGTTTGCCCTTATTGTTCAAGGCTTGAGCAGCAGTGAGATTAATAAAAAGACATAGTGAGAAAATGTCATTGCAGTGAGCAAATGTCGCAGTAAAATTGGTAGGTAACATATGCTAAGTCAATGAGCAGATGCTCACTAATGCATACAATGTCGATCCTCTAAAAGGGCGAGAAAAATCATGAGCAGTTCTAACCAAGATATTTCTATTGAAAGTACAGACTTGTTGACGGAGATCTCCGTTGCTTATTATCAAGATGGTGCGACACAAGAAGAGATATCGAAAAAATTTTCCATATCACGTGCCAAAGTTGGGCGAATGCTGAAACAGGCTCGTGACGAAGGCATTGTTGAGATTACCGTAAAATATCACCCTGTGTTCAGTGCCAAGATAGAGCAGCGCCTCATCGAGCGCTTTGGTGTGAAGCGAGCACTGGTTGCTTTGGACCAACCTAATGAAGAAGCGCAACGCCTGCAAGTTTCTGGTTTAGTCTCTAATTACCTGACGAGTACTCTTAAGAACGGCATGGTGGTGACGGTAGGGCAAGGGCGTAACGTATCTTCTGTGGCGCACCACATTGGTGTTATTACGCCGCGCGATTGTAAGTTTGTGTGCGGTATCGGCGGGATTCACCCTCGTGGCGGTATGTTCAACGCCGACCATATATGTCGACAATTTGCCAAGAAATACGGCGGCACATCGGAAACCCTATACGCGCCTGCCTATGCTGAAAACCGCGAGCAGAAGGTTGCCTTTATGCAAAATGCCACGGTTAAGCAAACCCTAGATTTGGCGCGCAAAGCGGATGTAGCTCTTGTTGGTATCGGTGATATGAGTGAAAACAGCTACATGGTTGACCTTGGTTGGTTCACTCCAGATGAAGTGGTTCAATCTCGCTTGATGCAAGGTGTCGTAGGGGACTTTGCCGGTTATGACTTCTTTGACATTCACGGCAACGTAGCAAATACGGTGATGAGTGACCGTGTCATAGGCTTGGGTATTGAAGAATTTAGACCTATTGCAGAAGTGATTGCGATTGCAGCTGAAAACAGTAAGCCATTGGCGCTACTTGGAGCGTTAAGAACCGGAGCCATTGATGTGATTGCAACCAGCGTAAGTAACGCACTGACGGTTCTTAACTTGGATGAGCAGATGCACGGCAACAGTGCATCAGAGGTTTAGCACAAATAATATGCAAACTATGTAATCAGGTGATGAGGATTTATAAATGACTCGCAACCTGATTTCGTTTCCAAGTTAAAAATAATCCTCAGGAGTAATTTGTAGTTAATTACTCTGGAGGAAACGATGAAAAAGACACTTCTCGCAGCTGCTTTATTTACGGGGTTAACGGGCATAGCGCACGCCGAGCAAAAAGTCGTCGCAGGCTATTTTGCAGACTGGCAGTATGCAAACGCAGACAACCCTTATACGGTTAAAGATATTCCGGCTGATAACCTGACTCATATTATCTACGCGTTTTTGAGCATGTGTGGTCCTCACACTGGTGCCTCAGAAACCGTGCAAAAACTGGTCGCAAAACAGTGTGAAGGTAAAGAGCCGTATACCGCGATTCTGGTTGATACCGAGGCGGCACTTGAAAAAGACTTTGGTCCGGTCTCTGTCGGCGTTCCATATAAAGGGCACTTCGCTCAATTAGCCGAACTTAAGAAGCAACACCCTGAACTGAAAATTCTCCCTTCTTTTGGCGGTTGGACCATGTCTGAACCTTTCCACGCGATGGCAAAAAACCAGCAAGCGATGGATCAGTTCTCTAAAACAGCAGTCGAGCTGATTGCTCAATACGATTTCTTTGATGGTATTGACTTGGATTGGGAGTATCCAGGGGGTGGCGGCTTGACTACGTCTCCTTGGAACCCAGATACCAAGCTGACGGATGAGCAAAAAGCACAAGAGCGTGACGCCTTCACTTACCTAGTTAAGACTATGCGTGGTGATTTAGACGCGTTAGCGAAAAAGACCAAGCGCGAGTACGAGCTTTCAACAGCAGTGGGTGTTGGTCCAAAAGCCGCGGGCATTGATTGGAAAGCGGCGCAGCCCTACTTAACCAATATGTTTGCTATGACGTATGACTTCCTTGGTGGTTGGGGACAACAAACAGGGCACACAACAAACTTGCATGCCACTGACCGCAGTTGGTGGGGCATGGGCGCTGACGTGTTCATTAATCAAATGATTGAGCTGGGTATTCCTAGTGAGAAGTTGGTGATTGGTGCCGCGTTTTATGGTCGCGGTTGGCAAGGAACCAAAGATTTCTCCGGTGGTTTACCAACTCAAGATTTATTGTCAGAGAAAGGCGCGCAGTTTGGTACCGGTGAGAATGGCTACTTCATGTTTTGGGACCTTATGAAGAACTACAGCGCAAAACAAGGTTACGAATATAAGTACGATGAACAATCTCAAGCCCCTTATTTATGGAACCCTGAGAAAAAAGTGTTCATTTCATTCGAAGATCAACGCTCTATCAAAGCCAAAGCGGATTGGGCAAAGCAAACGAATCTTGGTGGCATCTTTACGTGGGAGCTATCAGGTGATCCGAAAGGCGAGCTTGTTGAAGTGATGTATAAGGAAATGCAGAATTAATCTGTAAAACGTCACATTATTGTTTGTTCTTAAAGCCGTCGTTATTCTGCGACGGCTTTTTCATTTTGGTTTTGCTCAGAGAATTCGATTAATTGTTTGAAAGGTAATGGCTTAGAGTAGAAATATCCTTGAATCAAGTCACAGCCACACGCGGCTAACTGATCACGTTGCTGACGAGTTTCTACGCCTTCCGCGAGAACTTTCATGCCAAAGTTCTTACCAATCGCAATGATGTTTTGCACCATGTTAAGTGCTTTTTCATCATCTTCGATATTATCAATAAAGCTCTTGTCAATTTTGACTTCATCAATCGGAAGTGCTCTTAGCATCGAGAGGGAAGAGTACCCGGTACCGAAATCGTCGAGAGAGATTTTAAAACCGAGCGCATGCAAGCGCTCACAAATAGGTGCGAACTTATCGAGGTCTTCAATGAATAAGTTCTCAGTGATTTCAAGCGTGATGCGGTGTTGATCGACTTTATATTTGTCTATTAACGCCACTAAGTCATCAATGAAGTTTATTTGAATAAACTGTTTTACCGAGATATTAATCGACATCTGAATTGGCTGCGCTGCCATTTCCGTAAGGCGAGCCATGTCGATCAAGCTTTTCTCGATAATCAACTCACCCAATCTCACCATCAGACCTGAACTTTCCGCTACTGGGATAAACTCATTGGGTGGGACGAACCCAAGCTCTTCATCTTGCCAACGCACCAAGGCTTCAACACCATAAATTTTGCCATTAACGTTCAATTGCGGTTGATAAACTAAGAATAGATTTTGTCGTTCTATCGCTAGCCTTAAACGTTGTTCCATCTTCATCTTGTGAAGGTGTTTTGCCTGCATTTGTTGGTCAAAAATACTGTATGCATTGCGCTCTTTTTTTGCTTGATACATAGCGATATCTGCAGAACGAAGCAAGGCATCTAAGTTTTGACCGTGAGAAGGGTAAAGAGCAATACCGACGCTGCAACTCAACAGAAATTGGTTTTCTTGAACTAAGTAGGGTTCGGATAGGTAATTGATCAGCTCTTTTGCCAACGCTCTCACCGTACCTTCGTCGGTTTGGTTAACAAGCAGTATAAACTCGTCACTTGCTTCTCGAACGATCAGACGACCATCACAACCAAAGGTCTTTAAGCGTTGTGCGATCAGCTTCAATACCTCATCCCCAAATTCGTGACCATGGGTGTCATTCACGGATTTAAAGTTATCGATGTCGATAAACATCAGGCTAAATGGCGTGGCTGAGCCATTCACCCAGTGTCCAATATGTGCGCGCAGATATTCTCGATTTGGGAGTAGCGTGAGGTGGTCATGATGCGCTTGATATAAGAGTTTTCGTCGGGTACCCAATTCATTATTCGCAATGGAACGAACCAGCGCATAGAACCCACCTTGAATAAATAGGAACACGAGCGAGTATAGTGCGAACTGATCGAAAAAACCGCTCTGGATATACCGAAGATCCGTCGAAGACGATGCCCAAAGTTTATAATCTGGTAGGTATTTCAATGTGACCAGTTGATTAATTCTTGGGTCATCAGCAACAATGTTTACTGCGCTTGCAAGTGTTCTGACTGTATCTCGGCTCCATCCATACTTGTTTTCGATCTGTTCGAAAACGATAGCCTTGGTATGCCCGTCAGCAGGATGGCTGTAACTGTTGAGGTTTGCTTGTTCAGCCGAAGTAAAGGTTAGATAACCATCTTCACGATTTAATGACACTCGATTGTGTTCATTTGCGTGAACGTCGCTTCGAAAAACCAAAGAGGAGTTCATGTTGAAACCCGCCGTCATCACCGCGAGAACCTTACCATTTTTATCTCGAATAGCTTTTCGGATGGGGATAACAAGAGAGTCGAGCGCAGGCATAAAGTAAGTTCTACCAACCACCATGTGATCAGACTGTAGTGCGGCTTCAAACGTTCCTCTTGTTTGAGGATCTTGCTTCAAGTTACGCAGTTTTTGTAGGTCCAGATTCGAGCTTATCGCTAAATAATCGCCTTGTGGGTTTGTAAGACCAAATGCGGCGATCGCTGGGTGGATATCCATCAGCTCATCCAGAAGAGGTCGCATTTGCAATGAGGCGGTTCGAGTAAAGTCGTTCTGTTCAATCAATTGGTGACCGACAACTTCCAGTAAGGTTTCTTGTCCTTTAAACAGTGACTGTACAGATGAAGCAAACAGCTCTAATTGCAAGAGCTGCTTGTCTTTGTATTTATCGAGTATGGATTGATAATGATAATGACCAAACAGAGAGAACAAACCGACACTGATGGTAAAAAGTGTCAGATATAGCGTCCAAATGTTCTTCTTTAAGCCGATCATATCGTATTACTGCTCCTGATATTAATGCTCGATTGGTAGGGTTTCATCGGCACCCCACTCAGTCCAAGAGCCGTCATAGACTGATAAATTCTGCAGACCAATTTGATAGGCGGCGAGCAACAAAATGCACGCGGTCACACCGGAACCACAGCTAAAAATGATTGAACTATCACTGTCTAATGTTAATCGGCTAAATATCTGTTGCAACTCGGAATTTGGCTTAATGTGACCGTCCGTTAAGAGTTCTTGAAACGGCAAGCAAACTGAATTAGGAATGTGTCCACTGCGTAACCCTTCTCTTGGCTCAGGAACTTCACCTAGGAAGCGGGCTTTAGCTCTAGCATCGACAATATTTGCACTGCAGTTATTAGAATGGGTTAACACGGTATGCGCGCTTAAGAATGCATCTGGGTTTAGTTTACCTGTGAAGTTGCCAATCTCTGTTGGTTGAGACAAGGTATCGACAATAGGTAATCCTGCTTCAACCCAAGCCGGAAGCCCCCCATTTAGAATGCATACGTTGTGATGACCCATCGCTCTGAACATCCACCAAGCTCTTGGTGCGGCAAGAGTGCCGGAATTGTCATACACCACAACCACATCTTCGTTATTTAACCCAAGTTGTTGAGCACTGCTATTAAAGCCTTGCTCTGTTGGCATCATGTGAGGCAGGTTGGAGTTAGGTAGGCAAAAGTCGTTGTCGTAGTCAAAGCGCAAAGTGTTAGGTATCCATTTATCTTTGATCTTTTTGCCTTCTGATGGGATCTGAAAAGCAATGCTGGCGTCTAGGAGTTTGACATTGGGTTGGCAGATGAGCTCTTTGAGTTCATCTATTGTGATCAGTGCTTGCATCGTCTTTAGTTTCCTCACAGTAGTATGGAATGTTTTGGCGTGAACAGCTTAAGCTCATTCGCAGTTTATAAACGTGAGCGGTTGCTCGAAGAGAGAATCAGTCGCTTGGCTAAATGTGACAATAGCACCTTCTGAACACTGAACATTTGTGGGTACTGCGACTCGTTTGAGCCCCAAAACGTCAGATTCTACTGTTAAGTAACGTCTTTGACCGTCCAGTGATTGCGTTAAGGTGTTCGATATTACTTCCGCTGTAATTAACTGTTTTTCTTCTGAGGACGTTAGCCATAGAGCCAAACACAACAGAGCAATGGCACTAACAAAAGCCAAGATGTAGGTTTTGGGGTTGTCCAACGTATTTTTCCCGCCGCATTAATAATCTTACTGTTTTACAACAAAAAAATCGCATGTTCAAAAGAACGATGCGATTTTTAAGTGTGAGTTGTTTTCTATCTTCACGTTTTCAGCTTGTTTTGGCTAAAGAATCCAATTGCTATCACCTGAAGAAATCACTTTCTGTATTGGGTCCGAGCCATCATAAAACCAGATTTCTACTAGAAGATTCCCTTGGCTGTCTGAGACGTTGAAGTCAAAGTTTGCGGTTCCGTTATTCAGAGGTACAGAGGCAACTTTGCTCGGATATTTTGCGTCGTATTTTCCAGAACCACTCTCTTTGAAATCTTTGTAAACGCTTAGGTGTGCACGCTGTGAAGAGAAACCGCTGATATCCACATTTAATGAGCCTTGTACTACAGGGTTGTAGTTAAAGCCATCGGGCACTTCAAGATCTTGCATTGTAGGATCTTCATCTGGCACTGCAGTCTGTGTCGGTGGGGGCGCACTCGTACCGCCTCCACCACCACCGCCGCCGCCACATGCTGTTAAAGCTAATCCCATGATGATTGTAATTAAAGTTCTCATAATGTTCTCTCCCTATGGAATGTAGCACTTGTTTGGTGTTGGAGCGGTATGCCAATCTGTACCTAACTCGCCAGCAGATTCAGCCCATGTTTTGAACTGAGGATAAGCCTCAACCATATCGATACGTTCGAGTGGCCAATCCCAATCCTCAACGATTAATAGTGCCCAAGGTAGGTTGTTCGCAGTTTTAAAGTACACACCTTGTGAAGGGTTACTTGCGTCCACACCAACACCGAAAAGGTTTTGGTCATCAAATTGCTCTGTTGGCGCTTGGTCGGCTAAGTGAACTTCCCACTTACGTCCTGGTTGGAAAGTAATGCCGTCACCATGGTAAGTTCCTGGAGTCGCGAAGATGAACGGGTCGTAAGGCATCGCTTGTATGGATGAACGGTCAGAGCCTTCAGTAAAGTAGACGTTTAGAGTAAAGGTGAGAGACACGCTGTCGTCGCACCCAGCTTCTGTTCTAAAGAAGTTACAACCGCTCGAGGCATGTTGGCTCAAGTCTTCACTAATGATGAATATTGCTTCGTCAGAAATGCTTTCTAGCCCGTTGGACGCCTGCTCAATGCCATTAAAAGAGAGTATTGTGAGACCATTTTCAATCGCGCTTCTCGAGATGCCCGGTAAGCGGATGGCGAACCCATTTTTGTAGTCTGCACCGTACGCAGCCAAGTCACCAGTTATTTGGATGTTCTCTACATGACCATCTAAGCTGGTTTCCGTGATTTGGAAGGTCACGACAACGTCATTCATGTCGTAGTCTGCTGTGTAGGGCCAGTTATCTTCATAAGCAACGGTGGCGAAGCTTTCTGCACTTGGGAAGTATTCAACAGAATACCCATTTCCCGTGATCGCAATAGGGTAATCTTCGACCTCACCAGATGTCGAACCACCGTCGTAATTCAACCCAGTTTGTTGGCTGAAGCGGAATCGACTCCAACTCGAACCTTCTGTTGCCGCAGTAGAAACAACGAATGGCAGTGGATTATTTCCGGCTGAAAGCAGTTCATCGGTAAAGACCTGTTCGCCTTCATCATCAAAGTCACCATCGCGGTTCCAGTCAAACCACGCAGACAGATAACCAGAAGTGGAGGCGGTGACATTCACAATGGAGCTTAAGCCAGGATCAAGCGCGGGTACAAAACCAACACCATCCTCATCTGCTGTGCCCACGGAGTTATCATTTGCTTGACCGTCAGCGTCACCATCTGGGGCGACAGAACCGAGCCAAGTGACGTCGTCGACTTCGTGACGAGGTCCGTTAGAAGCTAGAGTTGTACTGTAA
Organism: Vibrio sp. L85; assembly: GCF_963871815.1. Classification (NCBI taxonomy): domain Bacteria; kingdom Pseudomonadati; phylum Pseudomonadota; class Gammaproteobacteria; order Vibrionales; family Vibrionaceae; genus Vibrio; species Vibrio sp. L85. Next base: position 271,073 of record NZ_CAWMYL010000244.1, on the reverse strand, counting down.
CTATCGGGTGCATCACCAAAATCGATAGGATCGTCTTCATCAATAACAGGTGCATTTGCACAACGTGCACCATCATTCTGACTTGAGCTTGGTCCGTTTGAGACAAACTCAACTGCCGGAACAATCCCTGCTGAAATGTTAGCGGCGTTTTCTGAAGACAAGTTGATACGATAGATCTTACCGTCTTGGTTACGCGATACATAATAGTTGCCGTTTACATCGAAATAACCAGCGCCGAATGTGCCTGTTTCGCCAGTGTCACCGATTGCAGTTGCATTGCCATTTGATGGATTGAACTGGTATAGGACACCAGAGTTGTTGTCGATACCATAAAGAGAACCGTCACCGGGATGGAACGCAAAGTCGGTAAGGTTGACAGTCGCCGTCGAGCTAATCTTTACGATGTTTAATGTTGCGTTTGGATCCGAGTCTAGTGGGGAGAGGTCAATGGAGAATAGACCTTTCCCTTTACGGTACAAATAGTAAACGTGATTGTAGACGTCACCCACAAAAAAGGTGTGATCGGTAGGTAGACCGGAAACGTTCAGTGTTTCTGCTTGAAAGTCTTTCCCTAATCGAACTATCTTTTTGTTCGTAGTGTCGTAGCCATAAATGTAACGGTCAGTGAAGTCAAAGCCCACGCCGTTAATACCCGAAGCTAAACCCGTGTCGTCCTCTAAAAGAGTAGTAGAACCTGTAACCAAATTGACGCCATAGATTTGAACTGGGGTTGATTGAAATAGGTATGCTTTGCTTGGGCAGGTGTCGAACGGCGTGGCTTGAGCATACGCACTTGCCATTAAAGTCCCAAGTATCAGTGATGTCCTTTTCATAATTCGCCCTCTCATTGGTTCGTGATATATGCAATGAAAGGAATGTGCCATGTTTTAAGATTATGATTTTTAATGAATTATGATTATTAAATAGGCAGGTTTTAATTCTGATTGTCAAAATGAAAAAAAGCCCAACATTGAGTTGGGCTTTTTGGGAATGATTGAGTAAAGAGCTAACTACAAACCGGACAGGTTGGCATTTTCATCAGATTCATTTCTCGCCAAGACATGCTTAGCGCATCCAAAATAAGAATTTTTCCTTTCTTTGGCTGCCCGTAGTTAGCAATCACCTTGATGGCTTCCATTGCTTGGACTGCACCGACAATACCGACGACAGGTGCCATTACACCGGCTTCAACACAGCTTAACGCGCCATTGCCGAAGAGGGCGCTTAAGCACTGGTAACATGGTTGAGTAGGATCATCGTAAGTGAACACGCTTACTTGCCCTTCCATGCGAATAGCGGCACCCGAAACCAATGGTGTTTTTGTTTCAAAACACAAGCGGTTGAGTTGGTTGCGTGTATCTACGTTATCTGATGCATCTACAACGATAGTGTGTTGTTCGATGAGTTCTTTGAGTTCAGTATCACCAAGGCGTTTTGCAATGGTGTCCACGGCAATATGTGGGTTTAGCTCCCTTAGTGCCTCAGCCGCTGACTCGACCTTCTTACGACCAATATCTGCATCGTGGTGCAGCACTTGACGCTGTAGGTTAGATAGCTCAACGATATCATCATCAATCAATGTGATTTTACCTACACCGGCAGTCGCTAAGTATTGGCTTGAGGCGCAGCCTAAACCGCCGGCACCAAGCATCAATACCGATGCTTGCTTAAGTGCTTCTTGCCCATCAAAGTCAAATTGACGAAGAATGATTTGGCGGTTGTAACGCAACATTTCCTGATCGGAAAGAATATCCACAACGACTTCCTAGTAAAGGGTTGAGTTGAATAGTTGAATCTGAACCGTTTCGCCTACTTCGACGCGGCCGCGTTCACGCTCCAATACAACAAAACAGTTCGCTAGGCTCATTGATCGGAATGCACCAGAGCTTTGGTTACCTGTTGTTTCAACCACAAACTTGCCATCTTCTAAGGTATAGATGCCACGTTGATAATCGGTACGCCCCGGTGCTTTCTTAAATGCTGTTTTGGTTGTCGCTGGAATAGACTCCGGAGCCTTCCACTCTGTATGTCCTGCGAGTTTTGCCAACATCGGTTGAACAAGCACGTACATGGTTAGCACCGCAGAAACAGGGTTGCCCGGCAGACCACAGAACCAAGCAGTACTTAGCTTACCAAAGGCGAAAGGCTTACCTGGCTTGATTGCCAGCTTCCAGAAACCGATCTCACCAAGTTCTTCAAGAATGTCTTTTGTGTAATCCGCTTCGCCAACGCTGACGCCACCAGAGGTAACAACGACATCAGCCAACGTTTGTGCTTTTTCAAAGGTCGCTTTGAGTGTTTCTGGGCAGTCGGGGATGATGCCTAAATCGACGGCTTCACAACCAAAGTTTTCAATCAACGGTTTGATCCCGTAACGGTTGCTGTCGTAGATTTGACCTTCTTCTAGCGATTCACCCAGTGGTTTTAGCTCATCACCAGTAGAGAAAAACGCCACTTTTGGTTTACGAACGACGGTCACATGGCTGACGCCAAGAGACGCAATCATTGGAATATCACGCGGTGTTAAACGAGCACCTTGCGCAAGTACAATGTCGCCTTGTTTGATGTCGTCACCTGTTGGGCGGATGTTGTTTTGTGGCTTCACGTCCGTTTGGTTGAACTGAACACCTGCATCCGTTACTTCGGTGTTCTCTTGCATGATAACGGCGTCACAACCCTCAGGGATTTTTGCGCCAGTCATAATGCGAACACAGGTACCTTGAGGCCATTCACCTTCAAAAGGTTGCCCTGCGAATGATTTGCCCGCCAAAGGCAGTACCGAAGACGACTCAAGATCTTGAATGCGAATTGCGTAACCGTCCATTGCTGAGTTATCGAATGGTGGCACATGGATAGGAGACAAGATGTCTTCTGCCAGTACAAAGCCAAGAGCATCAGCAAGTGGAAGAGAAAGAGTGGTTTGGATAGGTTTGATTCGCGATAGCATTTTATCCATCGCTTCTTCAATTGGCATCAAGCCAGGTGCGTCGCAGCAGCCCATTGAGAAAATCCTGTGTTCTTTTGTTTTGTGGCAACTTTACCATAAAAAGGGGACTGAGTAGGGTCTGTTAATCTTTCATGGTTAAATTTTGTTCGGACGGGGGCGCCTAGACGAACCCTTTGGGCAGCGTTTGTTGGTCATTTCTACTTCGTTATCGACTTCTCATGTAGGCTAACTACACATCAAAGTCTCTGCCTAGTATAAATGCCCCACAATTCGCTGCAAAAATCAGCTCGAAAGATCAACAGACCCTAAGAATGTCCACCTATAAAATATGGGTGTAATTATTCAAAAATCCGAGTATCCTTGTCAGCCATCCGAAAGGGGTAAAAAACCTGCGGAGCTCAAGAAAATCAGCTCAGTACCTTCATTTGATGTGACTTGGTGGAAAGACACGAACTGAGCAACTCAAAGCGAAAAGTATGAATGCAATTTTGGTTGGATTTGTACAATCGGCTGAAGTAACAAAAGAGGAAGTGGAATGTCAGGTCTTAGCGAGTCAGCGAAGTTAGTAAAAGAAGCGCTAGAGCAACGTGGTTTGGAAACGCCAATGCGCCCAAACAACGTAAGCCGTGAAGAGAAGAAAGAGAAGATCGAACACCACATGCGTGAGATCTTAAGTTTGCTTCAACTTGACCTTACTGACGATAGTCTAGAGGAAACGCCGCATCGTATCGCTAAGATGTACGTGGACGAAATCTTCTCCGGTCTAGATTACGCCAATTTCCCGAAAATCACTGTGATTGAAAACAAGATGAATGTAAGTGAGATGGTTCGCGTGAAAGACATCACAGTGACCAGTACTTGTGAACACCACCTTGTTACGATCGATGGCAAAGCTGCCGTTGCTTACATCCCACGTGGCAAAATCATTGGTCTGTCTAAGATCAACCGTATTGTCCGCTTCTTTGCACAGCGCCCTCAAGTTCAAGAGCGTATGACACAGCAAATTCTTGTAGCACTTCAAACGTTGCTAGGTTCAGATGATGTGGCGGTGACTATTGATGCAACGCACTACTGCGTGAAATCTCGTGGTGTTATGGATGCAACCAGCGAAACAACGACGACAGCATTGGGCGGTATTTTCAAAAGCAACCCAGCGACACGTGCCGAGTTTCTCCACGGTTTACGCTAAGTAATCAAGCAAGTTTCTAAGAGGATGGTAAATGCCATCCTTTTTTGTATCTATCTGAAAGTCATAGATAAGATGGATTTGAGACGACAAAAATCATTTATCGAACTTCGTGTTGACAGTTATTTGAGTTGCCCTTAATATCCGCGCCCAGCAAACGGTTGCGAGGGTTTTCTCTCTTATTTGATTTGCTTATCTGATTCTTCAAGTTCAGCTGATCTCGGTCAGTTGTCTTTCTTTTTTCTAATAATAGAAAGGCAACAATATTGAGACTTGGCATGACCACACAAACTACCGTTCACTCTTCTATTCCGACTTCTGCACAAGCCTCGGAAAATAGCTGGCAAAAGAAAGCTATTCTTAGTGTCGCATTCCTAATGGCGACTACTTCTGTTGGTCCCGGCTTTTTAACTCAGACAGCAGTCTTCACCAATATCTACAAAATTGACATGGCGTTTCCAGTCTTTGCATCCATGTTCATTACTTTCGGTATCGTGATGAACTTATGGCGCATTGTGGGTGTATCTGGCATGCGTATTCAAGACATTGCCAATAAAGTAGCTCCGGGCATGGGCTACGTGGTGGGTATTCTCCTTGCTCTTGGTGCGGTAGCGTTCAACTTTGGCAACGTGAGTGGAGCTGCACTTGGCATCAATGTGCTAACAGGGGTTGATACTACCTGGGGGGCTTTGTTTACCGGGGTTGTGGGATGCCTGCTGTTTGTGGTCCACAATGCATCTAAACGTATGGATCAGATGGCGCGCTATCTTGGTCTGTTTATGATCATTCTGATTGCTTACGTTGCAATGACCAGTTTGCCACCAATGGGTGAAACCTTGAGCGCAGCGGTGATGCCGACAGATATTGGTAGCTTACTGCTCCCAACACTGACCATTGTGGGTGGTGCCGTCGGTGGTTACTATACGGGCGCACAACGCTTGGTTGATATCGGCTTACAAGGCAAAGACAAGGTTCCGGCGATTAAAACCGCGGCTTGGGCGGGCATTTCTATTGCAGTGGTGATTCGTATTCTGCTGTTCTTAGCCGTATTTGGTGTGATTGCGACAGGCGCAACGTTGGATTCTGCAAACCCAGCTGCTGATGCCTTCCGTCAAGGTGCTGGTGAAGTGGGTTACTTCATTTTTGGCTTGGTATTATTTGTCGCGTCGATTACCTCGGTTGTGGGGAACTCGTACATGGCCATCTCCCTGATCAAAACTCTATTCCCAATCGTGGCTCGTAACGAGAAAGTGTGGTGCGTTGGCTTTATCATTATCACATCACTTGGCACAGTGACCATGAACATGCCGATTCTACTTCTTATGCTTGCAGGTTTGGTTAACAGCATTATTTTGCCAATTGTACTAGGCATGATGTTGGTAGCGACACGCAGAAAAGATATTGTGGGTGACTACAAGCATCCGGTCTATTTAACCTTTACGGGTATTGCGATTGTGGTGGTAATGGCGGCATCAAGTATGACCAACATCAGCAATTTTGTGTCGAAGTTCATCGGGTAACGTTGCTCGTTGAAGACAAAAGAAAACGGCCTCACAATGAGGCCGTTTTTTATGTTTGTTTCGATGGTGTCCTAACAAGCTCTGGCCAGTACATTTTGACATAACCAGCAGACACCCAAACCACGAGCACGGTTGCGATGCTTAGTTCTAGAAATCCAAAATCGTGTAACCAATGCCAATGCGGGTGAGACTCCGCGAAGAATGTGGTGAGACGATGCATTGCAATCGCACTGATCACGGAAGGAAAGGTGACCGCTGCGATAGATGGTTGAAATTTCAAACGCATCAAACGGAAATAACACAGATAAATTAACAAGGTCATCGTAATGGCGATGCCTGCCAGTGCGCCCGTCAGGATCGGATCTGGTTGCGCAAAGTTGACTAGGTACGCAGCCAGAGAAAGATTCACAGGCGCAGCCATGATCGCGAGTGTTGGTCGTGCTCGACGCGGCAGAGAGCCAAAGAATACCAAGCGATACAACACCAAAGGCAACATGAAGAAGTAAATGCCGATACACATCATCGCCAAAGTTTCAGAAAACACGTTGTGTCCAAACTGAGAGCCAGCAAGAGAAGAGCTGATCAAGCCCACAGGGTAAAGAAACCAGCTTGGCACTATGTTCGACATCTTGAAGTTCATGATCTGAAAACCAAAGAACAGCACCATCATCGTGAAATGCAGTAACACCGCCATAAACCACAGCGGGTAGGCAATGATTGGCGTTACCACGGCAAGATAGTCACACAGCATGAGTAACGCCATGCTCATTGGCGCCATTAAACTACCGCTCAGTGGGTGCTTGATGTCCGCCATAAACAGTCGAGGGCTGGTGGCGTATTTAAGTAGAACCGGGGTAAGAAGAAGAGCTCCGAGTGCAGCAAGAAATGGTCTTATTGGTTCTCCAATCTGTGGAATGTACAAAGCCCAAGCTTGTCCAAGCCCTATCATGCCTAGTGCTAACGCCGCTTGTGACGGAGGAACACTATAAAACTGCACAAGTCTTTTCCAGTTCAAAACGACTCCAGAAATGGGTTAATTGCTCTAATTTGAGGCGCAAATACTAACAAGTTTAACGTCTTCTTACCTTTCATTATGATAGGTAAATTCCAGAGAATGGGAATTTTGTGAGTTTGGTAGGAGATTTATGTAGAGACTTGCAAAAAAGTAGAATTACTGGCTCCAAAAGAATCTTAATGGTGAAAGATAATTTGGAGCCGGTACACCCAAGTACCCTGGGTATATTAGGTTAAGCTTGGTTTTCAGGCAGATCTTGTTGACGTAGCTTGTCATTCTTAAGCGTACGATGTAACAACTGGCTGTAAATTGGTTGTCCACCAAGTAATTGCGCCACTATTACTGCGCCTAAGCTGGTAATAATAAGTGGTAGGATCAGGTAGTAGTTATTGGTCATCTCGATAACCAGTAAGATACCTGTGATTGGCGCACGTACTGTTGCGGCAAATAAAGCCCCCATGCCTGCAATTGCGAAGACACCTGGTTCGATAGTCAATGAAGGTAACAGCATGTCTGCACTTGCTCCAAATGCATAGCCAAACAATGTGCCCAAAGCCAGCATTGGAGCGAAGATACCACCAGGAGCACCAGAACCAAAACAAAGTAGGGTAGTGATCACACGACCAACGAACAGCATAACTAAAATAGAAATTGAGTAGTTGCCGTTGGTAATGTCTGGAATCAAACCAATACCGCCGCCGGTTAGCTGAGGAACATAAAGCAGTAGCAAGCCAAACACACCGCCCAAAATAGTACCTGTGATCAAGTAACGTTTACGGTCGTTTTTATGTAGGGCAACAAAGCTGTCTTGCGCGATGGTGATTAGCTTATTGAAAATCACACCAAATACGCCAAACAAAGAACCGAGTAGCAAGAACAACCATAATGATTGTAATTCCGGTGATTGGTATTGCGGCATGGTGATTACCGCTTCTTGACCGTTAATCGCGCGAAACACAATGTTTGCCATGATCGCCGAAATGATCACTGCTCGAATAGAAATTAAAGAGTAGCGAAATTGAGGACGCATTTCCTCAACAACAAACATGATGCCTGCTAACGGTGCATTAAACGCCGCGGCTAAACCACCGGCAGCACCGGATGCTAATAGAGAGTGGCGAGTATCATCGTCTTTAATACGAAAGATATCGGTAACCATGCGACCAACCGCGCCACCCATTTGTACAGTTGGACCTTCACGACCTAAAACCATACCTGAGCCAAGTGCGCCCATACCGCCAAAGAACTTCACCGGGATGACACGCCACCAACGTACCGGGCGAATATTGTCCATTGCACCTTCTATCTCAGGAATGCCGGAGCCAGAGGCTTCTGGTGCGAAACGGTGCACAAGGTAGTAACCGATGAATGCTAATGCACCACTGATTAAGATTGCGGCCAGCCACAAAGGCAGCACGCTACCGATTTCGCTTTTTAACCACTCTGTACGGGTTTCAGAAACAAAGTGAACAGCAATCTCAAAGTAAGTGCCGACAAGACCTGCTAGCGTACCAACGATGGCCGCCATAAAGAGGACGGAAAATGAAGTTGGCGTTGACCCTCGAGAGACAAACTGGTTAATCGCATCTTTAGGTACGTGCGCTAACACAGATTTCACAATTCTCTCGCGTTTGGTCATTAACAGATTCTCCTGACTACAGATTGGAAGGGACGGAAGAAATTATACGCTCAGGAGAGTCTAGACCTAATCAATAAAGATGCAATTTAGCTTTCCACTATTGAGCGGTTCAAGTGTCGATTGTCTAAATATTGATAAACTTTGTGCTATTGATCCCATATATGGCACTATTTTTTTATCGGTAAAACTTGTTTTCTGAGCAAAATGAACCATGCTTTAAGTGTAAAGCAACATGACTGCTTCAGAAGGAGGGATGTGAGGTTTTACACACAATTTGGATGGATTCAAACCCTACAGAAATTCCTCGTTATTTGTTTGGGATGCATCAATAGACTTCCCGATTCGCATACTCACGATTGAGTCACGAGGCAGAGGCGCACGCATAGGTGCGCCTTTTTAATGCCTATTATCTTCCCCGTTACTTATTTTAAATAACCGTACGAAGTGTTGATAATTCCAACTTGGTATGGCATTCTGTTTTCTCGTAATGGTTCTCGGCGTGATGGATTACGCGGTTTAGGCTTTATACAAAGATTGATGCGGGCTAGAAGGTCCGCTTTTTTGTGTCTGAAATTCGAGCTGAGTACTTGCTTATCTTAGGTATAGGGGCAAAGATAGCGTTTTCGATAACATCAAATTTAATCGTCAAGTAATAACATGTCGCGCTTTTCTCTTTGTTTGCTCATCTTCTCAGGGTTATTTTCTCAAACTACATCGGCTCAAGATCTATGGTGGCAGGCGATATTATCGAGTGCTCCTGTTGAACAAATTCAACAAGCGATAACGACAGGTGGAGTTTGGTATCGATGTGAGACACAAGATAGTACCGAAGCGTTTTGTTTGGATGATTTTCACTACTACCATCAGCATCTCTACGGAGAGTCAACAATAGAAGATCGTGAGGTCTATTTGTCTTTTCTTACCGAGTACCAACCCCAGAGTTTGAGCGAACTGATTTTAAATTTGAGGAAAGATGGGCTGGTGATGCAGAAGGTGGAGATTGATGGGCAACAATATGATATTTCTGAAGCGATGAGGCACGCCACGCCTGAAGAGGTAGATAAAGAGCTGATTGTCTTCATTAATCGCTATCCACAGCAAGCGCCACGAAGTATTGATTGGGTGTTAGCACAAGAGTTTGGCACGCCAACGCCAAGATTAAACGTCATGTTAAACAGCGATGGCGAGATGATTGAACTAAAGGTGATCCGTTTCTAAAGTGTTATGCTTTAGACGTCTGAAGCCTCAGTTTTGTTTTCGTGATGGAGAGCCAAAAATGTCGCCATCGCAGATTCATCCAAAAAACCATCCGACTTTTTATGCGCGCGTAGATACTGATAACCCGCAACCAATTTGCGGTGCTGCGCTTCTTCTTCCCCAGAAATTACACCATTCATGACATGTTGATAGGCGAGTTTGTAAGCCTCCATATCCACTACTTCGGCTTGGCGATATAAGTAACCACAACCCGTCGCTAGCCATTCTAGTGAGCAGTTTGCTCGCATCGCTATTTGGTTCGCTTTGGTTAAACTTGGCTCACTTCCTTTGAGATATTTCCTGATCAAAGCTTCAGATACATCGACGCGTCGAGCGAAGCCGCTGACACTTTCTTCGCCTATAAGGGTGGCGAGTCGTTGGGCAAAAGACATATTTCGTACTCCAGTTCGAATTGCGAAAGTTTACCCGTTGAGCGAACGGTAAAACAAGACTAGGATGAAAGCAGATTAAGAAAAGGAGAGAAACCCATGGTTGCAAAAGTAGTGACTGCACCAAACGGTCCAGAGTTTTCTGAGCTGGTTCAAGGATATTGGCGTGCAGTAGATTGGGGCATGACAGCGCAAGAACGTTTGTCATTCCTAAAGCAACATATTGAGTTAGGTATTACGACTGTCGACCATGCTGACATCTACGGTAACTACGAATGTGAAGCGCTGTTTGGTGAAGCATTGGCGTTGGATAAAAGTGTTCGTGAGCAAATCCAGATCGTGACCAAATGCGACATTAACTTGTGTGGTGATAAAACACCTGAGCGTAAGATCAATCATTATGATACTAGCGCGGTGCATATCTACCAATCCGTCAACAACTCACTTGAGCGTTTAAATGTTGATGAGATTGACGTGCTCTTGATTCATCGTCCTGACGTTTTGATGGATGCAGATGAAGTGGCAGAAGCGTTTTCGGAGCTTCATAAAGTCGGTAAGGTGAAGCACTTTGGTGTTTCTAACTTCACACCTCGTCAATTTGAACTTTTGCAATCGCGCTTAAGCAAGCCACTTGTGACTAACCAAGTGGAAATCAACCCCCTTAACTTTGAAGTTGCACACGATGGCACGTTAGACCAGATGCAAACTTTACGAGTGCGCCCGATGGCATGGTCGTGTCTAGGTGGTGGTTCAATCTTTACGGGTGATACGGAGCAAGCGGTTCGTGTTCGCAACGAGTTAGAAATGATTCGTGAAGAAGTCGGTGCGAACAGTATTGATGAAGTGATTTACGCTTGGGTTCGTCGTTTACCATCGAAGCCAATGCCTATTATTGGTTCGGGTAAGATTGAGCGAGTTCACTCGGCGGTTAATGCACTGAATATTGAATTGACGCGTGAGCAGTGGTACCGAGTTTGGGTCGCTTCAAAAGGTCACGGTGTGCCATAGAAAGACCGAAAAGTTTTATCTTCTTAGGCACTCTTGATATCCAAGTAACCACGCATTTCGAGGTTATAGGATATATTGGGTGCCTTTTTGCCTTCTAGATTATCTTTTTCATTCTAATTGCTAAGAGCAACCCTTTGCGTATCAGGCTTTGTCGAAGTTTTAATCACACTTGCGCAACATCACTAAATGTATAGGGAATTGCGTTTTTTATTGGTTCACTGGTTCACTCATCTATTCATATTGCGTATGCTAGTCCGGTAAACAAGAAATAATAAAAACTCCTCGTCAGTTTTCTCGTACTTTGTGCTGCGACAATCTGTTAGACTCCTGCGCAGATTGTTGAATATATAAAGGTGGTAGAATGTCTTTTCCTGTACTCATCTGTGATGACTCTGCGTTAGCACGTAAACAGATGGCAAGATCACTGCCGGCAACATTAAATGCAGACGTGACATTTGCCGTTCATGGTAAAAACGCGCTAGAAGAACTAGCGCAGAAAGAATTTAAACTGATGTTTCTTGATTTGACCATGCCAGAGATGGATGGTTTTGAAACATTGGAAAACATGAAACGCTTAGGCATTCAAACTCCAGTTGTGGTTGTGTCTGGTGATATTCAACCCAAAGCAAAAGAACGTGTATTTGCACTCGGTGCGAAAGCGTTTATTCAAAAGCCAATTGGTAAAGACGAGCTTAAAGCGACGTTAAAAGAGCTGATTGAGCCTAATGATCGTCCACAGGTTATCACTCCTACAACGATTGAGCTGCCTATTCTGCGTCGTCGTGATATTTACATGGAAGTGGCTAACGTGTCGATTGGTCGAGCGGCAGATGCCTTGGCGCGTCACTTTGATGTTTTTGTTCAACTTCCACTTCCAAACGTAAATATCTTCGAAGTCAGTGAGCTTCATATGGCATTGAGAGATTTAGCATCTCATGACAACGTCTCAGGTGTTTGTCAGGGGTTTTGTGGAGAAGGCATTGCGGGCGAAGCACTGGTTATCCTAAGTGACTCAAGTGTCTCTGACTTGAAGAAGCTAATGAAGGTGCCAGCAGACAGCGAAGAGTTAGAAGAGCTCGAACTGCTGATGGATATCTCTAATATCTTGGTAGGCGCATTCTTGAATGGTTTAGGTGAGCAATCTGAGGTGCGATTCTTCCAAAGTTCTCCTGTATTGCTCGGGCAGCACATCTCCATCGATTCAATTATTGAATCAACTACGGGGGCATTTAGTCGAACCATGACATTTGAAGTGAGCTACAACATTGAAGGTACATCAATTCGTTGTGATCTTCTGTTTATGTTCGTTGACGAGTCGCTGCCTTTGCTAGACAACAAATTGTCATACCTAATGGAGGACTTCTAATGCTGAATCTACCTGCAGAATTTGAACAATTCCATTGGATGGTCGACATGGTTCAGAATGTCGACATGGGTTTGGTTGTGATCGATAAAGATTACAACGTACAAGTATGGAATGGGTTTATGACCCACCACAGTGGCTTGCAATCTCACGAGGCAATTGGTCGCTCCATTTTTGATATTTTCCCAGAGATCCCACAAGAGTGGTTCAAGCTAAAAACCAAGCCGGTTTATGATTTGGGTTGCCGAAGTTTTATTACTTGGCGTCAGCGTCCGTATTTGTTCCGCTGCCGTAACGTGCGTCCTGTGACACAACAAGCAGAGTTTATGTACCAGAACGTAACGCTGAACCCAATGCGTACACCTACAGGAAAAATCAATTCCTTGTTCTTGTCTATTCAAGATGCGACGGCTGAAGCGTTGATGTCTCAGCAACACAACTAAAGGTTGATTAAATAACGATATTAAAAGCCGAGGTTCGCCTCGGCTTTTTTGTATACTTAAATCGTGTCTTCAAATGCGCAGAATAATCATATGGACTTTAATCTCGCTCTCAAGCTCTACACCGCTGAACAAGTCAGAAATGGAGAAGTAATGGCAGCTCAATTGGCGGGGGTATCAATGTATAGCCTTATGCAACGCGCTGGAATGGCTGTGTATGAGCGTTTTCTTCATCTTTATCCCAGAGCACGAAATGTGTTGGTGGTGTGCGGTAAAGGCAATAATGGTGGTGATGGTTATGTGTTTGCCACTCTAGCAAAGCAGGCACAGCTGAATGTACGCGTGTTTCAGTTGGGTGACCCTTTAACCTTGAAAGATGATGCTCTGAGAGCGTTCGAAGATTGGCAAGCTAGCGATGGAGAGAACAGTGCTTGGGATGATTGGCATACTGCATTGTTAGAAGCTGATGTGATTATCGATGGCATGTTAGGGACAGGGTTAGTGGGAGAAGTCAGAGCCAACTCTCGTCGCTATATAGAGCAAATCAATCAAGTCCATTGTCCTGTAATCGCTATTGATGTGCCATCGGGTCTAAGTGCTGATACTGGCGCCGTTTTGGGAGAGGCTATTCGCGCAGACCATACCGTGACATTTATTGGTGTAAAGCAAGGTTTGTGCACGGGGCAAGCAAGAGATTACGTTGGAGACCTGCATTTTTCCGGCTTAGGTGTGAACGTCGAGTTCGAGTCGATTGAAGAAGAAAGCGCGTTAGGTATTGATCATCAGATTATCGGTAGACTGCTACCGGAAAGGAAAGCCACTGCTCATAAAGGCGATAACGGGAAACTCCTCTGTGTAGGAGGTAATCAAGGTATGGCAGGCGCGATTCGATTATGTGCTTCTGCCGCAGCGAGAACAGGGGCGGGTTTAACCGCAGCGATTACCTATCCAAGCTCGCTACTACCGTTACAAGTGGGAGCTCCAGAAATAATGAGTCGAGGCATTACACTTGATGAGCTCAAAGACACCGATAACGAGCTGGTTAAGCGTAGTCGTTGGGCTGATGTTCTCGTCTTTGGTCCTGGTTTTGGGCAAGATGAATGGGCACATCAGGCATATCAATTCTTATCTCAGAAAAACAAACTCAAAGTGGTGGACGCTGACGGACTAAACATCCTTGCTATGCTCAATCAGAGAAATGATGTCGTGTTTTTACGAGACGAGCAACGCGTTATGACACCGCACCCCGGAGAAGCTGCACGCTTGCTCCATGTTTCAACAAAAGAGGTAGAGCAGGACCGTTTTGCAGCGGCGAGGCAGCTTCATGAACGCTACGGTGGAGTTGTTGTACTCAAAGGCGCGGGCACTCTTATCTATGACGGTGTCAGAATGTATATTTGTCTCGCGGGTAACCCTGGGATGGCGAGTGGGGGAATGGGAGACGTCTTGTCTGGTGTGATTGCTGCGCTACTTGCAAAAGGACTTCCTATTGCTGTGGCGGCTCGTTTAGGCGTGATACTTCATAGCCATGCAGCCGATATTAATGTCCAGCAAAGTGGTGAAGTTGGCTTGTTGGCGAGTGACGTTATCGAATCTCTTCGATGTGCCATCAACACACCAAAGAACTGAACAGAGCTTTTTTAGCTCATTCGCTTTCAAGAAGAGGCAAAAAAGTGATGTTGGGCATGAAAAATTTGAAGAAATATTTTTTGAAGAATCGCACTAACTGGGTTCGTTTGACGTTATTTTGAGCGTTTATGAGAAGTTAAACGGTAACCTACGATGAAAATGACGCAAAGGTTTGCGCAAAGGATAAAATAATCGAGCGTTTTAACTGTTTGATATTGTTAATTAAGTTGCGATTTTGGGAAGAGGGGAGGTGTTTTTGATATGCGATTTCCAAGATGGTATCACAAAAAAAAATCAAATATCAGACTTGTAGGAAATAAATCACAGCCTATAATGCTGAAAACCGGAGCGTCTGCCAACGCTCCGGTTTTTTTGTGTCCGAAGAACAGTGAACTCGTCTGCCAACGATTTCACTACGCACTCTGAGATGACACATATACTTATGAATCAAGGAATTACACAATGCGTATCGAACAAGAACTTAAGTTAGGTTTTAAAGATGTACTGTTTCGCCCGAAACGTTCTACCCTTAAGAGCCGTTCTCAAGTAAATTTAACCCGCGATTTTACATTCAAGCATAGTGGTCGTCAATGGTCTGGCGTACCAGTAATTGCGGCTAACATGGATTCGGTTGGTAGCTTTGCAATGGCTAAAGCGCTAGCAGAGCATGGTGTAATGACCGCTGTTCACAAACATTACACAGTTGAAGACTGGGCAGAGTTTGCGAAAACAGCAGACAAAACAACGCTAAACAATGTGATGGTGTCAACGGGCACGTCTGATGCAGACTTCCAAAAAACTAAAGACATCATGGCGATTTCTGATGAGTTCATCTTCATCTGTATCGACATCGCGAACGGCTACTCAGAGCATTTGGTGGAGTACGTACAACGTGTTCGTGCTGAATTCCCAGACAAGGTTATCTCTGCTGGTAACGTCGTAACTGGTGACATGTGTGAAGAGTTGATTCTTGCTGGTGCAGACATCGTGAAAGTAGGTATCGGTCCTGGTTCTGTATGTACAACTCGCGTCAAAACCGGTGTTGGTTACCCACAACTTTCTGCAATCATCGAATGTGGCGACGCAGCTCACGGTCTTGGCGGTATGATCATCGGTGATGGTGGCTGTTCATGTGCGGGTGATGTAGCGAAAGCATTCGGTGGCGGTGCTGATTTCGTCATGCTAGGTGGTATGCTTGCTGGTCACGAAGAGTCAGGCGGCGAAGTCATCGAGAAAGACGGCGAGAAGTTCATGAAGTTCTACGGTATGTCGTCGAAGAGCGCGATGGACAAGCACTCTGGTGGTGTTGCTGGCTACCGCGCAGCTGAAGGTAAAACCGTATTATTGCCATACCGTGGCAGTGTTCACGGCACTATCCAAGACATCCTTGGTGGTGTTCGCTCAACATGTACTTACGTAGGTGCAGCAAAGCTTAAAGAGCTAACCAAGCGAACTACGTTCATCCGCGTGCAAGAGCAAGAAAACAACGTATTCGGTAAAGAGTAAGTCGACTGAATATCGGAAATTTCTAATAGTTAAGAGCCGCTAGCTAATAGCGGCTCTTTTTTTGCGTAAATTGTGTTGTTAAACAAAGAAGTAACAGAACTGGTGGTTTGAAGATCATGCTGTCCAAGTTGATGTTGATAAAGAGACTAGAGAAGAGCATAACGACACGTTTTCGGGGGGAAGTGGTCAAAGTTGGTAACCTCACGAGATTGGAAGGTGTGGCAAATTTATACTGTACCGATCATCTCAAGTCTTTATGCGAACAAAACCAGCTCGATGGCATCGTATTCTCTTCCGAGTTAACTGACTATTTTAATTGAGTTCTTTTCATCAAAATTTGGTTAGTGGTGAAACTTATAGTTTGCTCGCTGTTGCACCTCGACGCATTTATTGACTTCATTAAGATGAGGGGTGAGGGCGGCGGTTAGCACCTAACCAAACTTTCTCGCCATGCTTTAAGTTATCTCTCTAACTTATCAAGTCACACCTTACTTAGGGTCTTATGGTGACTACTTCTGTATATATCCTTATATTGTTGTTGAATGGCAACAGTGATTTGATTTAATTGCTATATATCAACATCAGTGCTTTTTCATAACATACCTCTGTTGCAACGGGGAACGTTGTAAACCTCAGAAATCAATGGAGTAAGATATGAAAACTACAAAGTTAATTGCCCTTTCATTAGTTGCTAGTGCTGTTTTAGGTACAACATCTGTAGCAGCAGAAACCTTCTTAGGGGCTGACTATCATGATGGTAAGAATAAAGTTGCTTTCCTTAGCGAAAATGTTCGTATTGCTGGCAATGTGTTTCTACCGCCAAATTATGATAAGAGCAAAAACTATCCAGCATTAGTGGTCATTACGCCAGCTAGCGGTGTGAAAGAGCAAACGGCAGGTATTTATGCCGAAAAAATGGCAAAGAAAGGTTACATTACCTTAGCTTTTGACCATCGTACTTATGGTGAAAGTGGCGGCTATCCACGTGGTATGGAAAATGCGCCAATGAAAGTTGAAGATATCAAAAATGCCATTACATTTTTGAGTCATTTCCCAGGTGTTGACTCTCAGCGTATCGGTGAACTGGGGATCTGTTCAGGTGCTGGTTACAGCTTGCAAGTTGCGATGCAGGATACCCGCTTAGATTCAGTCGCGACAGTTAGCGGTTTTGTTGACTTTACTGACTACGGCATGGGTGGTGCAACACAATATATGGACCAACTTACCGGTGATCCTGTTGAACAATATCGCCAACAAATTCAAATGGCTAGTGATGCGCGCCAAAAGTATTACGAAACCGGCGAGGTTGTGCTTGTTGATGGAATCCCATCGGCAGAAAAAGCCAAATCGATGAATGAGTTTTGGGTGCGTGCTGCAGATTACTATCGTAACCCTGCACGTGGCGGTGGTGCGGAAAACTACTCACCTATGCGCGCTGCAATGTCACTAGATACGCGCTATGCCTATAATCCATCAGAAAATATGGCATTACTGGGAGATACACCTTTCTTAGCCATTGTTGGTACAGAGGCGCTATCAGCATACTTCAGCGAAGTTGCAGTAAAACGTGGCAAAGATGCTGGTATTGACGCTGAACTGTTTAAGATTGAAGGTGCGCAACATTTCGACTTATATGATCAAACCAAGTATGTTGATCAAGCTGTCATTAAGCTTGATAAGTTCTTCTCAACAACGTTGCTATAACTTACTTGATGCTTTTATAGAGGCGAGTGGACATCACTTTTGTAGATGATCATCAACGAATAAGAGAAGACAGTCTTTAGTAAAAATTAACTCTTTGTTTTTAAGAGACTAAAAAGACTAAGAGCCGCGATGAGCGGCTCTTTTTTTATCCTGTTTTTAGAACAGCAGTTTGTACAATACGGTCGCTTTTACTACTGCGCTAAGTCAGCAATAAAAGTCTGTTTTTTGCTTACGCAAGTCTGCAGTTCACCTTTGATCCATTGGTTAAACAAACCAAAGTCAGAATGCACCGGCCAGAAAAGGGAAGCGACAACTCTCTTGCCAAAAAAGTCGGGGTGGTCGGTAATGATCTTTAGCTTATTCTCTTTCATGTTCTTCTCAATAAGAAATTCTGGCAAAAATGCCATGCCTCTTTGAGCTTTGCATAAATCGAGAATCGTGCCTAAATCGTCCAATCTCCACAAGTTATATGAGGCAATGTTCGATAAGTTGAGCAACTCTTCGCATCCATCCATAAGAAGAACACGCTGAGAAGGGTTACTGGTCACTGAGGCTAAATCTTCATGTGCAACCCACCAACAGTTAACGTGAAACAGTTCGTCAATGTTAAAGTCGTTGTTTGTTTTGTGGTATGGGTTCCCCAAGGCAAGATCTATTTTTCCCTCGTTGATGTAATTTCCCAAAATAAAGCTTGGCTTGGTTACTACTACCAAATCGACATTTGGAAAGGCTTCCGAGAAATCCAACAGTGTTTTTTTTACATCTTTATTGAATACCAATGGATCGATCCCGACACGGTAAACAATTTGTTCTGAAATATTCATTTGTATCGCTGTTGTAATCAATTCTCGGTACCTTGATACAACGGGTGCGGATAAATGAAATAGACGCTTCCCTTTCTCAGTCAACCAGACTTTTGAATTTTGCCTATTAAATAAATTGAAGCCTAAGTCTGACTCAAGATTCTGAACAGCAGTGCTAACAGTAGATTGGGATTTTCCAAGCTTACGAGCAGCGGAGCTAAATGAACCTTCCTCAACTACAGCTACGAACGAAACAATATTTTCGAATTGTAGTTTCATGATTCGACCAACCTTTTAAAAGCAAGCAAATTATAGGTTTTTGATTTGTAATTTGTATATTTGCAACACAATAGCGTGATGAAACTCGTATTTCAACTCGTTTTATAAAGCAAAATTAATTATTGGTGCTAAATTCAACGTAAGTATATTCCTACATTGCATAAACAATCATCACATTTATCTATCTTTTTGATAAAAATAATTTTTGAAAATAATAAAGTAATGACTCTATTGATGATCTATGTCTCACCGTGTGAATTAATTACCTTATAGCGACTATTGTAAATAATACTCGATATATGTCTGTAAGCCATTGTAATTTAAGTGCTTGTTGGTTCTCTATGATTTTTTCAGCATAACTTGATGTGCCGGTCTTTGCCAAATCTATCGATTCTATCGATAGGGGCTATTTTTCCATACCTTTTGGTATTCAATAGAATGGCAAAGCTTTTGTAAATCAACTTCATAGGAACTAAACATGATTACTAAACTGTACGTAAAAACAAGCCTGTTTTTGTCACAATTTAAAAACGACGAGCGCGGTGTAACTGCAATCGAATACGGTCTAATTGCTGTTGCAATGGCGGTATTGGTTACAACTGCAGTTGGTGATGGTGGCTTCATCGACAAACTAGAAAAAGCATTTACTCAGGTCGGTACTGCTATCGATACTGCGAGCAAATAAGCCAAGTAATTACCTTACTGGTTTATGTAGATAATATCGCTAGATATTTTTGCCAGACCTCTGTTTCTCATTGGTCTGGCTCAGCTAATTTAGAATATCTAATAAATGTTATTTGAAGCTAATCTCGATAAATTCAGGCAAGAGTCTTAATTTTGAGTCATGAATTGTATTTATTAGTATTGGCAATCGCGTGTTTGTATGTATCTATTACCGATTTTCTTCATCGTAAAATACAAAATAACGCTTTGCTTTTACTCCTCTTGTTGCAGAGTTTTCTTTCACCATTAGATCTTCAGATTACAACCTTTTTGCTGGTGCTAGGGATAGGGTTAATACTCTATGCTCTGATTTGGATTGGAGCTGGTGATATTAAATATGCCGCAGTGTTGTCACTGACAATCCCTCTCAATGACTTACCATGGGCCTATATTATGACGGCGTTTGCTGGTGGTTTTTTAGCGATTATTTATTTAGTTACTAGAAAATTAATAAGCAACACGTCGAGTAGCCAAGAAGGCCTTCCGTATGGGATAGCAATTAGTGTTGGATTTTATTTAATAATTTTAACTCAAAATACGCCACATATTTAAACCTCCAAGAATGGGCACATTATGAGATCTCGACTGGTTTTACTTGTTGCTATTGTTGCCTTGATCGTAGGCGCGCTTGGCGTTGTCGACTTGTTCAAGAGTCAACCTCAACCCGAAGCTGTCGCTGAAGTGGTCGATAACAAAGATGAACAGCATGTTGCTGTATGGATGACCACCGAAGCTTATGAAAAAGGACATGCGATTAGTGCACAAGGAGTTATCAAACAACAGCTCCCACTTAGTGAAGCACTAACGCTTGGCGTCAGAGAAGACGCACAAATCAGTTTTTCACCATCCGTTTTATTAAACCGAAGCCTAAATCCAGGCGATGTTGTGTTACCAGAGTACCAAGTTTCTCCCGGTCAACCAGGGTATATCGATCTACTGGTAACGGAAGGCATGACCTTGTATCCACTGAAAGTGAGTGATCAGAACTTAATCAAAGATTACATTCGTCCTGGCTCATATATCGACATTCTTACCGTGAGCTCTCCAAACGCTAATCTTGCTGAAAATATGGATAAGCCGAAGCGCTTTCGAGGTGTAAAAGCGTCCATGTTCCTAAAACATGTCAAAGTGCTCAACATTGGTGATGGCGAGGGTGAAAACAGCAACATTACCGCTCGAACACCAAATAAAGAAGACGGTATGACGACGGTGGTTATCGAAGTGAAGCCAGATGAGTTGGCAAAGCTAGCGTTGGCTCAACGAACTATGCATATCGAAATTTATCGAAGCCAAACCTATACGCAGCCGGAATACGCGGAAGTACGCAATGTTATCGACAATTATACCGGAATCGAAGAGTTACGCGGTAACGTTAATGATCCTAGAGAGGCTTTGTAATGATGATACACCATCGAATTAAGCAAGTACTGTGCGTCTCCTTTACCTCTCTTTTGATTGGCTTGCTTTCTATAACAAACACTTTTGCTGCTGACCGATCTATCACACTTAATGACGGTCAGCACATTCAATTAAAGATGCCGATTGGAAAGGTGTTTATCAGTAACCCTGATATCGCCGACTACAAAATCATTAATGACAATACGCTAGTGGTTTTTGCCAATGGCATTGGTCAGTCTCGCTTGATTGTCTATGGAACAGACGATGATGTGTTGCTTTCTGACCGCATCATCGTTGATTTGGATCTAAGCGAGGTTAGACGTCAACTCAAGTTCCATTTTCCTGATGCCAAAGTCAAGGTTCAATCGGTGGGCGAGCAAGTTGCAGTGAGTGGTGTTGTTGATTCTGAAGAAACTCGTGATGACATTTATCGCATGGTGGCAACCTTACTCGGACGAGAAAAAACCGAGAAGTGGGAGAAAGTCGAAAAGCTGGAGTTCAAATCTGACTATTCAGATTATGAAGAGCCAGAGAGCATGGTTTTCGCTCGCAATATGACTTGGAAAGGAATCATTGAACGCATTAAGGTTGCAACGACACAACAGGTAAACGTCAAAATCTCAGTCGCTCAAGTTAATGAATCTTTTAGTAAAACAGTTGGGGTCGACTGGAGTTCTATTGGTTCTAAAGCGGGTGAGTTCGTATTTGACCAATTTGATGCGGCAAACCTAAGTACCTTGATCACTGCATTGGGTGACGATCAGGTTGCAGAAGTCTTGGCGGAGCCAAACCTGACGGTACTTTCCGGTGAATCGGCGAGCTTCCTCGTCGGTGGCGAAGTGCCCGTTATTGTGTCGAACAACAACAACGTGAATATTTCGTTTAAAGAGTTTGGTATTAAGCTCGACCTTACAGCGAAAGTACTTAGTCAAGACAAAATCCGAATGCAGCTAGCTCCGGAAGTGAGCGAAGTAGAAAGCTATGTCGAAGCTGCAGGCATTAAAGTGCCACAGTTGTCATCACGACGTGCAATGACAACCGTTGAACTGGCAGACGGAGACAGCTTCATCCTTGGCGGGTTAATGAGCAGTGCTGATTTAGAGAAAATGCAAAAGATTCCTTTCATTGGAGACATTCCTGTACTTGGTGCTGCATTTCGTAAAGCAACGACAGAAAGAAAGCGAACTGAGTTGATCATCGTGGCAACAGTAAACCTCGTGGAACCAATCAAACCGAAAGATATTCAGCTGCCACACATCAAGAAAACCTCAACGTTAGCGCGTTGGTTGAATATTGATTCTGACGATAATTCTAACACGTCATCGGATGCGACGATTCGTCTGCTATCTGAAGGAGGGTTTATTCAATGAAGAAGCTAGTACTTATTGCTTTATTGACATCGTCACTCTTTGGTTGCGCAACAGAGCGATATTTTGGCGGAAATGGCGCTGAAGCCGTGGTGTATAAAGAGCATCATAGCTTTGAGTTTGCAGTAAAGAATCGTGCAGAAACAGAAAAGCAGATTAAGCAACTCATCCAAAAAATCGAATCGATGGATAAAGAAGCCACTTACGTGATCGATTACAAATCCGCGCGCAGTAAAACAATGTTAAAGAAGACATTTGAGCAGTATCCGTCACACATTATTGCCCCGCAAAGAGTGGAATATCGTTATACGCCAGCTTTACCAAGTGATCTGAATATCCAAGTGACGTTAACGCGTTTGCAAACCCAGCAATGCTCGCCTGCACAGATTCAAGTTCAGTTAGGTGAACCAGACTGTTTTGTTGAATCGATGCGTCTTAAACAAGTGTCCTACAAGTCAAGATTGGTAGGAGAATAATAATGTTTGATTTAACTAAAGCATTAACAACGAAAGCAAAACCGGCGCAGTCTTCGACGACAGGTGTTGCTGGATGTACGTTGTTTTATCAATCACAAGAGTGTTTAAACCTCGTTCAGGAAGTGTTTCGATTCGAAGGTTGGAATGACCCAGAATGTGTAAGAGCTAACGCAGGCTTAACCAAGCTGACGGAACAACATAGCAGTCATATTGTTATCCTTGAACTGAACGAATCGAACAACGTCGTTGAAGATGCTAAGTCTTTCGCTAGCAAACTACCAACACACAAAGGTGTCGTGGTCATTGGTAAAGAAGATGCAATTTCGACGCTTCGTTCCCTCAAAGACATGGGCTTTTACTACGTCTTTTGGCCGGTGAACAAACAAGAGTTCGCAGACTTCTTAAACCATGTTAGTAAGAACTTGAAGACGTTCTCCGGTGTTAGCCAGAAGCGTAAGGCGAAGCGTGTAGCAGTGGTGGGTTCAAAAGGTGGTGTTGGTGCATCATTCATTACTACTGAATTGAGTTCGTTACTATCCACTCAAGGTTCCGATACCATTTTGGTTGATCACCAATACGCAGATACCAACATCGATGTTTTATTGGGACTGAAAGATTTTAAACCGCGCGGTATCGATGAGTTTACTGCTCCCTTGCATGAAATGGATGAAGAGGGAGCACTTAGCTACCTGTTTAACGCACGAAAAAATCTACGTCTGTTGGCTATCGATGGCGACATGAGTCAAAGCGATATTCTCAACTATAA
This sequence comes from Vibrio sp. L85, assembly GCF_963871815.1. Lineage (NCBI taxonomy): Bacteria > Pseudomonadati > Pseudomonadota > Gammaproteobacteria > Vibrionales > Vibrionaceae > Vibrio > Vibrio sp. L85. The sequence continues at coordinate 247,658 of NZ_CAWMYL010000244.1, read as the reverse complement.
CCAGACGCTCTGTGATCTTTTAGCTCGAAACACGAACTTCATTATTGAAGACTTCTCGGGCGGTGTGGACTTCAAAGTTGAACCTCAACTCTTGGTAGAAAACTTTGATGTAGTTGTGCTGGTTTTGGATGCGTCGGTATCTTCTGTAAGAAGTGCCAAACGACTGTTTGAGAAAATTTCCAATTTACAGCTCACATTATCGTCCCGAACTCGTGTGATTACATTGGTGAATTATCACCGTCCGGAAAACGCGTATGTATTACAACGTCCTGACCTTACCAAATACTTAGGTGCGGATGTTGATCTCGAAGTGGGGTACTGCAAGTCGTTGTCGCACATCATTATTGATGGCAAACGAGGTCATAAGCACGATCGTCATATTAACCGTTCTATGGAACTACTGGTCAAGCTGATTAATGGTCAACCTGTTGATCAAAAAGGCATGGGATCTTGGTTGAAGAGGGTGCGTGCTAAATGAGTTCGAATAAAGACTTATACCTCGCGTTTCGCGGGCAAATATTTGAAGCACTAGATGCTGAAGCGGTTCAGAAAATGAGCCGCCGAGACTTAGAGGCTCAAATCCAAGCCGCTGTTGATCTTCTTGCAAACAGCTACCAACGTCCGATCACTTCGATGATGAAGTCAGGCTTGGTGAAAAGCTTAATTGATGAACTGTTTGGCTTAGGTCCATTGCAGCCTTTGGTTGAAGACCAGTCTATTTCCGACATCATGGTAAATGGACCTAACAACATCTTTTTTGAAAGACACGGTAAAGTCCAAAAGTCAGAGGTGTCTTTTGTCAACGAAGAGCAGTTGTTAGCAATTGCTAAACGCATTGCTTCGCGTGTTGGACGACGTGTTGATGAACTGTCTCCAACGGTTGATGCCAGACTTGAAGATGGCAGCCGTGTGAATATCGTTATCCCACCCATTGCGTTGGATGGGACCTCGATTTCAATACGTAAATTCAGAGAGCAGAACATCGGCTTTGAAGATTTGATTGGTTTTGGTTCTATGTCTCCTGACATGGCGAGAGTGCTGATGATTGCGTCTCGTTGCCGAATGAATGTGCTGATTTCTGGCGGTACGGGCTCAGGTAAGACGACGCTGCTTAACGCATTGTCTCAATACATCGCTGAAGATGAGCGTATTGTCACCATAGAGGATGCGGCGGAATTACGCTTGCAACAACCTAACTTGGTTCGATTGGAAACGCGAACTTCGAGCGTTGAGCAGACTGGGGCGGTGACGCAGCGTGATTTGGTGATTAACGCACTTCGTATGCGTCCAGACCGAATCATTCTTGGTGAGTGTCGTGGCTCTGAAGCGTTTGAAATGTTGCAGGCCATGAACACGGGACACGATGGTTCTATGTCTACACTGCACGCCAACACACCGAGAGATGCGATTGCGCGTGTGGAATCGATGGTCATGATGGCGAACTTAAACCAGCCGCTTGATGCGATTCGAAGAACCATCGTCAGCGCTGTGCAAATGATTGTCCAGGTTAACCGACTGCGCGATGGGTCTCGTAAGATAACCAGTATCTCTGAAATCGTCGGCTTGGAAGGCGATAGTGTGGTGATGGAAGAGATCTACCGTTTCCGTTATGACGATGCACATTTTGGAGAAACCGTTAAAGGTGACTTCGTAACCAGCGGCATCATGCAACGATCTGAGCTTGTAAAGAAAGCCCAATTCTTCGGGCTGTATGACGAGCTGATGGCATCGTTTAAGGGGATATAACATGCTTTGGCTCTCACTTATCCTCTTTGCGTTCGTACTGCTTTTGGTCAGAGACTCAAAGGTCAAAAAGGTCGATCAGTTTTTCAACATCGAAGAAGCTGAAGCGGAAAACTTCAATGCTATCAACGTAAAATCACTGGTACGAAAACAAAGTTGGCAAAAGTTCAAAGAGTCTATTTCTCCAACACTAAAAGTACTTGGACCACGTTCATCGCTGTATATCGCTTTGTATATCACGGCGAGTCTCATCGCCTCTTGGTACGTCGTGGTTAAGCTGTTGTTGATGACGAATACCGGGTTGATCGTAGGCTTGTCTTTGGTGTTTACCATTATGGGTTACCGCTACCTAATGACAAGAAGGCGACGTGATTTTGAAAACACTTTCCCTGATGCGCTAAACATTCTGATGAGTGCGGTAACCGCGGGTGACAGCTTAATGCAAGCCATCAGTTATGTTGGCGAGGTGATGGATAACTCGATTGGGCGCGAGTTTAAACTGATGGGGGACCGACTTAAGTTGGGTGAGTCTCCGGAAGTGGTACTTCAACGTTCGTGTAAAAACTACCCTTACCCAGAGTTTCTGTTTTTCACTGTAACTCTTAGAGCAAATATTGCGCGAGGCGGTCAGCTGAAAGGCGTACTAGCAAGGCTTATTCGAGTTTTGGTGGACGCCAGAACCCTAGAGAAAAAGAAGATGGCCATGACGTCTGAAGCGCGAATTTCTGCCAAGATTGTTGCGGCAATTCCGTTGATTTTCATGATCATTCTTAACTATGTAAACCCTGACAACGTCAATTTCGTTTTGTATGACCCTTCTGGTCGTATCGTGTTGTTTTATGTACTTGGCAGTGAGTTATTTGGCTTGTTCATTGTTTGGTTGTTAGTCAGAGGAGTACGCGCATGATGCTATTGATTGCCCTTATAGTACTGTTTGTTTCGTTGCTTTTCTTGATTTTCGATTCGCTTCGTACAGAACAACGACGCAAAAAAGTCGCCCTTTATATTGGCGGTGATGCTGTACGTGCGCCTTCCCGTGTTAACCGCTTTTTTGTTCGTTTCGGTAAAGAGCATCGACATGAGCTGGAACAAAAACTCATCGAGGCCGGCTATTACAACACAGAGTGGGCGAAGTTCTACTTCTCTGCCAAATTAGCGGTGCTCGTGGTTGTTACAGGATTGGTGTTGTTGTCGGATATGACAGCAAATAATCAGCTAATCATCATTATTTTTACGCTTATTGCTGTGATTGTCTTGCCGGATACTTTGCTTCAAATGCGACGCAAAATGTTGATCTTTAAGACATCATCTCAGTTACCGTACTTGCTGGACATGATGTCAGTTTGCGTGCAAACCGGTATGACGATTGAGGCGGCATTGGTTTATCTGGGCAAAGAGTTGGCTGAGTTTGACTCTGACCTTTGTTATCAAATTAAACGCACCTCAGATTCGGCAAAAATCCACGGGCTAGAAAAAGCGCTAAATGACCTCAGTGATCGTATTCCAACGCCGCCAATACGAAGCTTCGTGCTGACTATCATTCAAAACTTGCAATACGGTACATCAGTGGCTCAGGTGTTGAGTGATCTCGCTGAAGACATGCGAAAAGTGCAAATCCTGACCGTTGAGGAAAAGGTAGGCAAACTCTCCGCTAAGATGAGTGTCCCGCTGATCCTCTTCATCATGTTCCCGATCGTTATTCTGATTCTCGCACCAGGAATCATGCAAATGACATTAAATATTTAGGAGAGTAACCAGTGATTGGAAAACGCATTTCTCTCGTTTTGTTAGCGCTGGGCGTGTTGGCAGGTTGTCAATCGACACCTTCGCAACAGAGTCAGCTACAAGATGACGTCGCGAGCATGGAAAAAGTAAAAAACTACGATGGCTTAATCTCTCACTACAAATCTCAGTTAGAGCAGGGTTCGCAAGATCCAGAAGTGAAAGAAAAGCTAGCATGGGCGTATTTCCATAAAGGGGATATCGAGTCGGCAAACTTTTATGTTCAGCATTTGCAAAAAGAGGGGGTAGAGAGCCCTGACTTGTACCAGTTAGAAGGGCAAGTGTTTGATGCAAAAAATGACACTGATAGCGCGGTAGAAGCGTATTTATCTTCCATTAAAACGGGTAATGAATCGGGACAAATCCATGTATTACTGGGTGTGTCGTACGCCAAGTTAGGTAAATACGAAGATGCCTACCAAGAGCTGAACAATGCACGTTTGCGTGGTTATGATGATGTCGCGATCAAGAACAACATCGCGATGATTCATATGGCAAATGGTGAATACGAGCAAGCCATCGAAACACTGATGCCAGTACTAAAAGATAACCCGGAAAATAAAGTAGTGAAGGCGAACCTAGCGATTGCCCTTATGAAAGCGCAGCAGATGGATGCGGCGAAGAAACTACTCAAAGGTGATTTTTCGGATCAAGAGCTCCACAGTATCGCCGTCGAATTAACTCAATATAGGAGTTAATGATGAAATTGCTTTCTAAACAAAAAGGGGTAACGGCGATCGAGTTCGTAATGGGCGCGCTCGTTTTGTTCTTTGCCACTTTTGCCATCTTTGAGTCGAGTTACCAAATCTATGTTGTGAACATGACGGAATATTCTCTTCGAGAAACTATACGAAACACCAAGATTTACGAGGGCAAAGGCATAAATCAGCAGTACGAGGACAAGTTTAAATCTCTGATCGAAGCTGATGGTAACTTGTGGCATTTCTTAATCGATAGCTCGCGATTTTCTATCAAAGGTCGTTACTACAAAACCTATGATGACTTCATTGCGAATAGAGGATATTCGGATGAGGGCTTGAACTTCAACTACAACTTAGCGGAGATAACGGTCACTTATCGTTACTCTCCGATCATAAAACTTGCCGGTGCAGCAGATCGAGATATCTCAAGCACAATGGTACTGAACTTAGAGCATGAGGGGTGGAAAGATGACGCTCCGTAAACAAGGTGTATGTTCTCCAAAACGCCAAAAAGGCTCATTTATGGTTGAGCTTGTGTTCATTCTTACTGCGTTATGGGGTGTTTACCTTTTTGCCGCGGATTTGAGCTATCAGTTGCTTTTGCGAGCCAAGCTTGATCGTTCTAGCTTTGCGTTGGTGAACGTAATCAAAGAGCGTTCGCGTTACTTTGAGGGCGACGTGTTAGGTGGAAAAAATCTAGCGGTAACCAATGCCGATTTAGAAGACTTATCCAAAGTCGCGAGTCGAATGCTCGGCACTCCCCCAAACGATGTGGCTATCAAAATCGAGTCATTGACCAATAAAGTGAATGTGGCGGTATTTACCAGCAGTAAATACAACAGACTAAATTGCAAAACGGATTCAATACTCGCACACGCAGATTTGGCTCCGGTGGAAAAGGGCGTGGTGTATCCATTGTACCGCGTCAGCCTTTGTGAGGAGCAAAGCTCTTGGTTCAAGCCGTTCTTTAATGGCGGTACCGGCACAACCGTGAAAGTTGGCTCTTCTTCAATAATGCCAGGGAGATAGTGAAATGAGAATGCAGCAATATCAGCATCGAAGTCTCCAACAACAAAAGGGCGTCGCCGCTGTATGGATGGGCTTGTTGCTTGTGCCTATTATGGGCGTCACTTTTTGGGCTGTTGAGGGCACCCGTTATGTGCAGGAGTCGAGCCGACTAAGGGATTCAGCGGAAGCTGCGGCAATGGCCGTTACGATTGAAGACCAACCGGGTGCAGCCCGCGCGCTGGCAACGAAGTATGTCGAAAACTATGTGAGAGACATCAAGTCAACCAACCTTTCTGCTCAACGTTTTTATCAAGCGGAAGATAAGGATACTGGTGCTCTTGAGTATATCCAATACACAGTGAACGCCAGAACAACGCATGACTCTTGGTTTGCAAGCAGCTTTATCCCATCGTTTGATAAGCAGCAGGAATTAGCCGGACGATCGCTGGCAAGAAAGTACCCTGCTTATCTTGGGGATAACAACATTGATATCGTTTTCGTCTCGGACTTTTCTGGCTCGATGAATGATAAGTGGGGCTCAAGTCGGAGCAAAAAAATTGACGATTTGAAAACCGCTATCGATCAGATATCAAACAAGATTCTTTGTAAAAAAATTCGTCAAGACTTCGTCGACGGAGAGTGGAAAGACGTTTGTGATGAGCCAGGAGAAGACACCACCGGGGACAAACTGCTTAACCGAGTTGGCTTTGTGCCGTTTAACGTTCGCACCAGAGAAATTGTGGCAGGCAATAGAGCCAATGCGACAAGCCAACTAAGTTACAAGAACGGGTACAAGGCTTACTTGTCACCTTATAGCTACAACGATGTCGATTGGGACTACTGGCGCACGTACACAGCAAGCGAAGTGAAGAATTGTGCTTATTGGCAGTCGAACTGTCGAAGCCCTCGGGCAGAAAATCACAATTATGCCAAGCGTATTCGTGATGTTATCGACGCAGATCGCTACGCCGTAGCTGATGTCTACAACTATGTTGATTTACCGACTTCGGTATCGACCATGTTTACTGATAAATCAGGATTAAAGCCTAATTTCTATGGTGTGAGCGGCACCCGACTGTTTAATGCTCATGGTTCTTCATATTCATCGCAATTTTATAACATCCCATTGTCGAACAAACTTTCAGATTTGGACTCGATTAAGTCGATGTGGGCAGACGGTGGTACTGCAGCGTTTCAAGGCATATTAAGAGGATCTCAGGTTCTTCATGATGGAGACCCAAACAGTACCGATGAAGAAGAGCAGCAAGCTTACAACAAGAAAATCAAGATGTTGCTGATTTTGAGTGACGGGCAGGAAAGCCCTAACAACGGCATTCTGAAGGGGCTAGTAGACAACGGTATGTGTGACAAAGCCAGAGCAGAGATTCCGGGCTTATACATCGGTGTTATTGGTATCGATTTCCGTGCATCTCAACAAAGTGGTTTTCAAGACTGTGTTGTTAATCCAAGTGAAGACATCATTGATGTATCTAACTTAGATGAATTGATTGAAAAGATAGAAGAACTCATCCGCAAAGGCTCAAAAACAAGCGGAATAACTAAGTTGTACTAGAGGAAAATATGAAAAAGTTAGTCATTGGTGCATTCGCTATCTCGACGTTGCCGTTTAGCCTGATAGTTAAGGCAGAAGAGGGGATTAGCGTTTATTGCGACAATACCTTCAGCGAGTACCAACATAGTATCAAAGTGGATGACGTTGTCGGAATTGCTCAACATCGACAGGGCTTTTTGCAAATAGAGCAGAAGTCTAACAATGGTGAGCTCAAACAAGCATTGGCAGGTAAATCAAAGTTAGGGTTGGATCAAACAGGCTGTACGACATGGATTAGCAATCAAAATAACAATCATCAAGGTGATGGCTTGGTTGCGCGTCTGCATTTTGGTTTTGATAAATCCAACTTAACACCAATGGGCAGCAAAGCTCTGAATCAACTCGCAGGTTCGCTTAAAAATAGCGATAGTGCTATTGCGGTAGATGGTCATACCGACAGCAAGGGCTCTGAAGGCTACAACCAATCGTTAGGCTTGCAACGTGCGTTGACAACGTCTAACGGTTTGATTGCGCAAGGCGTGGATAAAAGCCGTATTGTCGTTCGTTCATTTGGTGAAACTCAGCCGATTGCGTCGAATTCAACCGCTGAGGGGCGAGCACAAAACAGACGCTCAGAAATATGGGCTTCTAAGAATGATCAGGCAAAACCAGATCAAATAAAACCAGACGAAGTAAAGCCAACGGAATAGGTTTTAATCGTATAGCGTTCACCTTGCCTAAAACGCAAGGTGAAGCATTAACAACAATGGTGTCGTGGTGGGTCAATTTGGAGTGGCAGTGGGTAAATCTAAAACAATAATAGCCATTATGGTGGGGGTAGCGTGGAGTGGTATGATCGCTGCCTCAGAGCTCATTAACTTTAACGAGCAGGATACATTAAACAGCATTAATACTGCTTACGACCAGCAGTACAGTGCGCTGAGAATTGATGAAAACATCTCGCACTACAATAAATTGAATGCTGAAATAGAGTCCACCAAGATCAAATTGGCGACCAATGTCGAGATGATCAAATCTGACTCTAATCGCTTGAAAGACAAGTTGGTTGATGGTGTATATGACGAATCCTTAATTCTGACTTTGCGCAATATGTCTGCCAAAGTGAATTCAATGAAAAAGGAAATTGAAACCGCAGGGAAGTTGTTGGTCGAAACTAAGCAGCAATTGTCACAAGACCAACAAGAGGCAAGTCAAATCGAGCGAGTGAAGAACGACGCACTCCTTGCTCTGTACGAAAAGATAAAAGCGCGTCATTTGAATGAATCAAAACGTGTGATAAACGATACTTATTCTGGTCAATTGCAGTGTAACGTTGCGGAAAGTTTATCAACGTGCGTAAACCGAAATCTCCCTTCTATCAAGAACGCTTTTGTATTAAGCAAAGGTGGTTTATCTCGAATCAAACTCACGAGCTTTAAAGTCGTGGATGCAAACCAAAAATTAAACGGCGACCTTTCTTTCACTGCGGACGCAAGCTACAAGCACAATTACAGTGCGAATACAGAGGTTGAACTGAGACAAGCACTTGATCTTGATAACGTGCGCTTTGTGTTCCGTTCAAACTCACCACAAACGGTTTTCTACATTAATGACCAGGAAGTCGGCTCTGGCGAGCGAGTTGATGTAACGGGCAACTATGTGGGTATTTATAGTGTGCGAGCCGTGAACAATCATAAAACTCAGTCGCTTAAGCTAAATCTTAAAAATGGTGGCGACTACTTCTTCCCGTTTGCGAGCAAAGCCAGTGCTCCGAAGGCGGTTCCTACACGTTTAGCGGTAGAAGACAAGACTGATGCGAACAGTGAAAAGGCTCAACCTAAAGATACCGTAAGATTCTCTGAGAGTTTGTTACCACCTAAAGTCGTCGCTGAGCTGGAGTCTGCAGAAGAGCCCGATCTTCAGCGTTACACCAATAAGGTACTGTACAAAGATGAAGCCTTTACTTATCTATTGCCAAGATTCAGAGGTAACAAAAAGTCTCATGACATCTTCTTAAGTCAGGCTGACGCACAGAAATATTGTGAGCGTCTATCGTCTCGTTTGCCAAACAAAGCCGCTTATGAATACTTGCGCCTCTACACCTATCTATCTCCGGGAGATTACTGGACGAAAGATGGCAAAGTGTATTCATCGGAGAAGCATGAAGAATTGGATCAAGCATTTGATACAAATAAGTTCATTTGTATGGTGAACATGAACTAAGACATCGTTCCCCCTTTAAATCTTATTAGTAAACAAGCACATTTAAGAGCCGCATTTCGCGGCTCTTTTTGTTCCTATTACTGGAAACTTCCTAAATTCGACTGACGCAACAACGTTGGGCGTTATCGACTTTCTCTGTATTGCAGTGAAATTTTGTTACTGATGATCCTGTCTTTAAGCATAGCCTCTAGTTATTTCTGTTCATCAATATGGATCGAAAAATCATCTCGTAGAGGCCTTGAATGACGAGTGAATAGCAATGGGACAGAGAATATGAGTGAAGTGGCAACGTTAGAAGCTTGGCTGTATCAAGGCAATGTGCCTCTGTCGATGCTATTTCTCGGAGTAGTATTGTTGTCATACTTACTTGAAGATTTGGCTATCGTTACTGCCGCTACTTTAGCGGTAGAGCAAGTGATGCCAACACCTCTTGCGTTATTGGCGATTTTTACAGGTATCGCCACAGGAGACATAGGGCTTTATTGGCTGGGGAAATTGGCACAAAAGGTACGTTTTTTCCGCTATCGCTTGCTTCGATATCAACGTGCTAGGCGCGTGCGACGCACACTTCATCATAAAGCTTTCATTACGTTATTCACCGTTCGGTTTATTCCCGGATTAAGAACCGTAGGATTTACGCTTAGCGGATTTTTGGATGTGCCCAAAATGAAGTTTCTCATCGCCGTGTTAAGCGCGACGAGTTTATGGACTGCGTTGATTTTTGGCTCTTTCTTCCAACTAGGCAGCATGCAATGGCTTCAACAACATCAAATAAACAGTTTGTTGATTCCGATTGGATTGGTCGTGATGTTGCTGCTCAACAAACTGATTTCAAAAACATTGTTAAGGAACACATATGGTGCAACTCGCCCACGTTGAAATGATCCCAAACGGAATGGTTAATGCCGGTATGCCCGCTCTTCAAGAACCAAAGCGAGTAGTCTCTCCGTTTGAGTTTTTACCAGCTTGGTTTTTTTATACACCCGTGGTGATTCAAAGCGCGGTCCTCAGCGCTATCCACCGAGATTGGGCATTACCTTTGATCGCAAACCCTTCAATCAAGTTAAGCGGTATGGTGGGGGAGTCCAAGCATGACATTTTCGCTTCTTCGGGAGACAAAACTAAGCAGTGGATATTGCCTTTTATCACATTAACTAAGACGCATGAACAGCTTGAAACTGCTTTAGAAGACGCAACACAGCAGCTAAAACGATCGAGTTTAGAGTATCCATTGGTGGCGAAACCTGATCTTGGTTGCCGTGGTGCTGGCGTGAAGCTATTGCGTTCGGATGAACAGCTAAGAAGCTACATTAAAACGTTTCCCGTTGATGGACGTTTCCTGTTACAGAAGAAATCAGAGTACAGCGCTGAAGCTGGGGTATTTTACGTCAGGCAGCCAGGCGAAACCCGAGGGGAAATCATCTCACTGACATTAAAATATTCCCCTCGAGTGATTGGTGATGGGCAGTCTACGCTTAAGCAGCTTATCGAGAAGTGTCCAAGGGCCGGTAAGTTACAGCACCTTTATTTACCAAGGCACAGTGAGAAATTAGAAGTGATCGTCGCGAAAGGTGAAGAATTTCAACTAGCCTTTGCAGGAAGCCATTCACGCGGTGCCATTTTTCGCGATGGTAACCGATTCATTACGCAAGAGCTGGAACAGACGCTCGATCAAGTGCTAGGGGATTTTAATGGGTTCCACTACGGGCGATTGGATATCAAGTTTAAAGATATTCACGCTCTAATGAATGGTGAACATTTTGATATCTTAGAGATTAATGGTGCGAGCAGTGAAGCGGCACATATCTGGGATAGCGATACACCACTAACTCATATCTTCGCCACATTGCTAAAGCAGTACCGATTACTTTATCAAATCGGATCAAAGCAGAAGCTTCGAGGGCATCAAACGCCGACACTGGGTGCTCTCATTCAAGCATGGCGAGAAGAGAAAGTCCTGACGCAGCTGTACCCGATGACAGACTAAAAGCATTGATCTATACCCAAGTATCTCGAGGTTATTTGGGTATGGATGCCCCTACAAAGGGTGATGAATGGGGACATCTGTTATTCAACTTTACGTCATAAAACAGTTATTCAGTACTTTTCTTATTTAATTTTCAATTCTTTGTAATTTTTATCTCATTTGCCCTGTCTTTTTATTAACACCAAATAAATCACACAGTGAATATGCTTTCTTAGTGAGGGCAATACCTCGATAGAACGTATTTCCGAATAAGGAATTTAATGATGAGAAAATTATTTGCATTACTGATGGTATTAATCAGCTTCTCTTCTTTTGCGGAAGATGAAATTTATACCGGATTTTTTAGTAATAAGGCATTAAGCGGTTATGACACGGTCTCCTATTTTACAGAAGGTCAGCCTGTGAAAGGAAACAGTAACTGGAAAACTGAATACAAAGGGGCAGACTGGTATTTCTCTTCTCAAGATAATTTAAATAAATTTATAGAAAATCCAGAAGCTTATGCGCCACAGTATGGTGGCTATTGTGCATGGGCGGTATCCGCTAAAAATGATTTTGCCCCTGCGGATCCTAAACAATGGGCAATTGTTGATGGCAAGCTGTATCTAAATTACGACGCAGAAGTGAAGCAGTGGTGGGATGATGACCGTGCAGGACATATTGCTACAGCCGATAAAAACTGGTCAACATTGATTCAGCAGTAATAAGACTCAGAAATAATAAGGTTCATCTCATGACATTTATTCCAAAGAAACATATACCTTCGATTTTTATTGCTTTCGTTTTTATTCAATCATTATTTTTTAAGTTTACTGGTTCATATGAAACCGATCATATTTTTGGCACGTTAGGAGAATGGTCAGGGATTCATTGGTTTGGTGTTTATGGCGGGTATTTAATTGGGATTGCTGAGTTAATTGCAGCCATTTTACTGTTTACTCGTTTCCATGGTGTTGGTTCAACAATGGCCGTTGGGATTATGACAGGAGCCATTTTATTCCACTTGTTTACGCCGCTAGGTGTCGTCATGCCTGAATTTAGCGCTACGGGCGAAGTGATAGGTAATGATGGTGGATTGCTATTTGGTATGGCTTGCCTTGTTTGGCTATCCGCTATTTTCTTAACCATTCGCGATATTAGAGCTCAGGGCTCTTTTACAAACACCTTGCTAATGAAAGGAGCCTAATATGGTTGAAAGTCCTTTCCGGTTATCAAGAAAAACGCCATTTGGAATAGGTGAGTCTGTTGTCGAGTGGGCTACTGGGCTTTCCAAGTTAGATTCCTTGTACAAGCAAGAACCGTTGCCTGAAGATAGTCATTCATTTATGCATGAAGCGCTTGCTCGAATTGGTACTCAATATCGAGTTCAACATGGCAGCTTAGAGAATATTCCCAGTGATGGCTCGGTTTTGGTTGTTGCTAACCATCCGTTTGGTGGAATTGAAGGGATCATCTTAGCTTCCTTGATTTCCCAAGTGCGCAAGGATGTCAAAGTGCTTGCTAACGAACTGTTAAAGCGAATTCCTGAGCTGGATGAATTGTTTATTGGTGTTGATGTGTTTGGTGGTGAAAAGGCAAAGCAAACCAATCGACGAGCAATTAAAGCGGCGAACCAACATCTCAAAGAAGGTGGGGTGTTGATTATCTTCCCTGCTGGAGAAGTCTCTTCTTGGCAAGCCAGTGAAAATAAAATCACTGATAAAACATGGAGTCACTCAGTAGCAAAATTTGTTAAGCATGCTCAAGCGACGACTGTGCCTTTGTTTATAAGTGGTATGAACAGCAAATTATTTTATCAAGCGGGGAGAATTCATCCGCTTCTTAGAACGGCACTGCTGGGACGAGAACTTCTCAATAAGTCGGGTGAGATCATTTCTGTTTCAATCGGCAATCCAATCCCTTATCGCGAGATACAAGGGTTTGAAAATGATGAAGATATTACCCAGTACTTCCGTTTGAACACCTATTTAATGGGAAGTATGGACAGTCGCAAGGAGCTCACTCAACAAACTCTTCATGCAGAACCAATAATTGCGCCTATTCTTACAGAGACTTTAGAAAATGAACTTCTGGATCTGTCTGAGTTTAAATTATTAGAGCAGGCTGATTTTGAAGTGTATTGTGCGCCTACACCAAAAATGCCGCAAATGATGCGTGAGATTGGGCGCGTACGAGAAGAAAGCTTTAGAGATGTTGGAGAAGGCAGCGGCTTGAGCTGTGATGTCGACCTCTTTGATCCCAACTACCATCAGCTCTTTGTTTGGCATAAAACCAACCGAGAACTTGTGGGTGCTTATCGTTTAGGTCTGGTTGATGAGCTGATTGAACAAGGCGGAATTCATGCCCTCTATTCAACCAGTTTGTTCAAATATGATGAGGCGTTTATCAAAACTCTAGGTTGCTCGATTGAGCTGGGGCGCTCGGTGGTTGCGAAGCAATACCAACGCAACATGCATTCATTGCTTTTATTGTGGAAGGGCATTGCGTCTTTTGTTCAGCGCAACCCAAAGTACACCCATCTCTTTGGTCCCGTAAGCATCAGCAACGATTATAGCCCAGTGGCAAGGCAGCTCATCGCCTCCGTTATGTCGGTTCATTATTACGATAATGACAAAGCCAAATTGGTTTCGCCAACAACGCCTTTAGAGAGAAACGGTCAAGAATTTTGGCGACCAGATATGTTGAGCTCACTCTCTCAGTTGCCTTTGTTATCCAAAGTGCTCAGCCGTCTTGAACGTGGTATGGGAATTCCGGTGCTTCTCAAACAGTACCTGAGCATGAATGGCAAGTTAGTCTGCTTTAATGTCGACCCAGCGTTTAACTATACGCTAGATGGTTTGATTGTCGTGGATCTGACTTCGGTGCCGGAGAAAAAGCTTGGTAAATACATGGGTTACGACAATGCCGTGAAGTATCAGTTAGCCCATAAGAAAACGGATTTAAGTGAATAGCTATCTATAGGAGTAAGAAATACGATGCCTTTTATCAAATTAGCCAATTATCGTGATGAGCTGACAGCTCAACTCGAAAATATCGCTCATCAGTTTCAACTGCATTCCTTATTGATTATGGAATCTAAGCCGGATCAAATGGTGGTGTTTGCGGCGAATGAGCAACCTATTTACCACGTTGGTGATGCTGGTCCTAAAAGTAATCAACAAGGTTGTCATGAGCTGTATTGCGAACGCGTCGTTGATACTGCACAGCCGTTGCTGGTGGCGGATGCAAGTATGGATGAAGAGTGGAAGGGCAATGAAGACTTAGTGAAATTTGGTCTCGGTGTGTATTACGGAGTGCCAATCACCTTCAAAGGTGAAGTTATTGGGACGGTGTGCGCACTGAATAATGAGCCTTTCGATTTCGCGAAAGGTACGCCTAGTGCGATTGATCAAATCCATCAACTTCAACTCAACGTAGAGCAGCATCTCCAAGCCACTCACTGATTACTGTGAACTAAAGAAACTCTGACAATTCTTGGTCAGAGTTTCTTTGTTTGTCTCCTTCCTTAGCATCTAACACTTCTACTCCAGCACTTTTTCTGGTTGTTGTTGATTCACTGCTTAGACCAAGAATGTGCACTTGTCGTGAAATGGCAATTCTATTTCTCAACCGCTCGATATGATGCACCTGTATTGAGACAACTGACTCGGAGATAGAAACCATGAGTATCGTAATTAAAAATGCAAACGTGTTTAACGGTGTGGATGAGCAACTTCTGAAGAACGTGGACCTTCTGATTGAAAACAACTTAATCACACAAATCGGGAAAGTGGATGACTCGAATGCTGAGCAAATCATCGATGCAGAAGGCAAAACGGTGATGCCAGGCTTGATTGATGCGCACGTACACATCACGCTTTCAGCAGGCTTTAATGAGCTAGATGGTATGACGAGAGAAGAGATTGCGATTCGTTCTGCGAGAATTTCTGAAGAGATGTTGATGCGTGGCTTTACGACCATTCGTGATGTTGCTGGCAACACACTGGGCTTGAAAAACAGCATCGATAAAGGTTACGCCAAAGGTCCTCGAATTTTGCCTTGTATGGCGGCGATTTCGCAAACTTGTGGTCACTCAGACTACCGCCAAAACCAAGCGCAAGAACGTCTAGCGAGCGGTCATGAAGACTCGCCACTAATGAAGACGGGCGCGTTTAAAGTCGCGGATGGTCGTGCTGAAGTATTAAAAGCTGTTCGTGAGCAACTGTTCATGGGTGCTTCCCAAATCAAGGTGATGGCAGGTGGTGGTGCATCCTCTACCTTCGACCCGCTGGATACGTTGCAATACACGTTAGATGAAATGAAAGCAGCGGTGGAAGCGGCAAGCGACTATGGTACCTATGTCGCGGCTCATATTCACACAGCACCAGCGATGAAACGTGCAGCAGAAGCAGGGGTAATGTCCTTTGAGCACGCTACTATTATGGACGATGAAATCGCTCAAATTATAAAAGAGAAAGGCATTTGGCTTGTTCCGTCATACTTCACGTCATCACTGATTGCGGAGCGTAAGATCCCGCTGCCAAACGAAGAGACTTACCGCAAGACAGAACGCGTTGGTAAGGCAATGTTTAAGTCTGCTGAGCTTATCAAGAAATACGATATTCAAAACCTAGCGTTTGGTACTGACTGTGTTGGTAAAGCAAATGTTCATGAAAGTCAGATGCAAGAGCTTGGTGCGATTGAAAAAACGTTCGACACTATCACTGCACTGCGCATGGCAACTTCAAACTGTGGTCGTTTGTTTGAATTGTCGACTTACAAGCACCCATATCAAGAAGGCAAATTAGGTCAAATTGTGGAAGGTGCGTATGCAGATTTACTTATCGTCGATGGTAATCCACTTGAGGGTGTCGATTGTGTAATGAAAGACGAAACTAAGAAAGTCATCATGAAAGATGGCGTGGTTTATAAGAACACATTGTAAAAACATTATCCTGTTAATCAAAGGCGCTCATCGAGCGCCTTTTTTGCGTCATGGGATTAGAGTGGATATCACTTTTCAAAACCTTATCGGCTAATCTATTGTTGGCTTCATCCATTTGGTTCTTACTGCCAACATCTACTCGTGTTAAACCATCGTGCCCATTTTAAACTCATCCGTATTGGCTATCGAGAGCGCCTTTATGTTCTTCTAGCATTGAGTTTAGTTATGTTCTACCACGGGAGTGTCGAAGGGAGAACACCATAAATTAAGCGGTATAGGAGAAGACAGAGGCAGAGATTTCATCTCTTAGAGCGACATCGTTACTGGCTGGTTATTAGCTGGCGTGCGTAAAGAAAAAAGATAGGGGAAGGAGATGTCCCAAGCATCTCAAGGCTACTTGGGTAAAGCATAAAAGGGTTGATGAAATACAAACAAGGCAAACAAAAAAACGCGCCTTAAATAAGGCGCGGTTCGGACTAAAAAGGTTTTGGTGAAAGGACTTGTAGGGCTTACTTCATCACATAACGATAGGTTTTGATTACCAACCAGCCAAAGGCTTTGCTTAGAATTTTTACGGCTTTAAAAGCAACTTTACCAATCGTTACCATCAATTCGCCAGCAACAGTAAGGCACGTGTGTAAATCAGTTTGTTTGAACTCTGCGTAAGTCATGTTGGTCTCTCATTTTTAAGTGGGGGACTCCTGTCGCTCAATGCATACCCTGTAGCGATATAGTAGGAATAAGTGAGATTAGGGACTTACCATTTGGCGCCACCTCGCACGTAAAGATAGAAAATGAGTATTGCTTGGAATGGTTATAAATAACCAAGGTGAATTTATGATGAGTGGATTACAGATGCAAAAAAGCCACCACTAAACAGTGATGGCTTTGTCGGGCACTTGATCGACTAATATTTTACGAACAACATTTTTCTTAAGCTGTTACAGCGAGATTTATCTAACGGGTCACCAAGGTATTCTCCATCTTCAGCGGCTTTCTTCATTACTAAGGCTCTTGCTCGGTCACCGCTGTCTAGGTCTTGATACTCTTCCAGTGTTTTCAGCTTCAACAAACGGTATTTCGATTTGTCTTTGCCAGAGGCGACGTGGTCGTAGCAATAACTCATTGCTCCTGCATTCGCACCGATCTTGCTGGCGTCTGTAATCGCGTAAGCGTTAAAGCCAATTGTGCTCGTCAATAAGATTAAAAGGACATTGCGTGCTTTCATTTCTGTTTCCTAATTCAAATAAGTTGACGAATAAGGTAGGGAGAAATGGATAACAAAAATTGCCATTAAGCGACATTTGCGAACAATCAATCACTTTGTCTGTTTTGTCAGAGCGAGGTTAGCGATAAACCAGTGGCGCGAATTGGTAAATTTCTATTCTCCGAATTGAATAACCTCTGCTCATTGAATTATTCGGAGCATACGTCATGAATGCGAGACAATTTACTAACGACAATAAACGGAAGCTGCTGCCCATTGTTTATCTGTTGACGATAACCGGCTGGGGTATTTACACACTTACGTATGATTACAGTTGGCAGGCACTGATGCTTTTTGCCATCGGGTTATTGATGGTTATTCGTAACTATTATCTTGAGAGCGAACGAATTGATGAAAAGATTGCCAGTATTGCTGCTCACTCAGTCATTGGTGTGGTGATTCTTGATCAATATTTGCGAGTAGACTACGTCAACAAAAGTTTCTTGAGGCTGACGGGGTACACAAGTGAACAATTAAATGGTGAAAATCTAAAGCAGTTTGGCTTTCGTCCATTAAATGAAGCACTTACTAAGTTGGGCGCTAAAGCGAATTGGAAAGACGAGATCAAAGTGACCAATCGTTTTGGAGACCACTTAACGTTAGATGTGCACATCACACATTATAAAGTGGGGGTAGGTACGCGAGATCGTTATGTCGTGAGTTTTCGAGATGTTAGTCATCGTGCTCGACTAGAGAGCAAATTAAAGAGCTTAGCAGAAAAAGATCCTTTAACGGCGTGCTGGAACCGTCGTCGTTTTGACGAAGAATTAGCTCGCTACGCAAACATCGCCGGTCGATATGGGTTTTCTAATGCCACCTTAGCCATCATAGATATTGACCATTTCAAACAAATCAACGACCAGCACGGTCATGATGTGGGCGATGTCGTACTCAAAGACCTCGCTAGATTGATGAAGTCGGAGTGTCGTGAAACTGATATTGTTGCACGTGTTGGGGGAGAAGAGTTTGCCATCATTATGCCTGAGACCAATACTCGAAACGCGTTTGAAGTGATTTACCGGCTGAAAGAAATCATTCAGTCGAAAAGTGTATTGGGCATCACGGTCAGTGGTGGCATTACGGCAATCAATCGTTCGGTTGAGCAAACCTATCGTCGAGCAGACAAGGCTTTGTATCAAGCCAAAAATTTAGGGCGAAATCGTGTTTGTGGCGCGAAAGGTGAACCGCTAAGCAAGCACGTTTCTGAGATGGAAGCGCTGATTGCTACTAGTTCTCGATAGTCGACTTCCTAAAGCATACATTAGATTAAGAGCCGCACATCGCGGCTCCTTTTATTGCTGAAGCATTGTTAATTATCTAGGTTTACGAGTGGCTTGCTGATCAGTTCCACTTTTTGACCCTGTTGGATTTTAGCGACTTCAGTGAGTGCTTGTTTGACTTCATTTTGGTTTCTAAGTACTGAGTAGGTTAGATCAAAGTATTTGCTTTCACCTGCTCGTATGGTTGGAACTAAGCCTAATGGGCGTTGGTACTTCGTGTTGTAGGCGTAACTGGTTCCGGGCTCAATGCCAGTCACATAACCCTGTTTGTATGTATCGGTATTTTTCCATAGTGTCAGTACAGGCAGTTGCTCTACGTTATAACTGAGCGCCACACCTTTATCGCTTTTTTTGTTGTGGAGCACCGCTAAACTTTGTCCGGAATCGTCACCTATAGGCTTCAAGTTAAATACCATTTCATCATAGCCTTTTGTTGGTCCTTGATAGGTTTGCCAACTATCCAAGCCCGCCTTTGCGTAGTTGTTGAATGGAGAGACTTCCTTTACTGCTGCGGAAAACTTCGCTCCGTTTTCAAGAATAGGTCTACCAAAGTTAGAGTGGTAAATAATCTGGTACTCGTCATCGTAGTCAGACATGTTGGTTAACTTATCGTGTAGAGAGAATGAGTTGCTACCTGGCAGTATTGATAACTCTGTATGAGTCACCAGTTCTGCTTTTTTGAAAGTGCGTTCTGAAACGGTACCTTGCACCCTAATTCTGTGTGGGGGATTATCATCAATGATCACTTTTACTGTAGAAGCGGGTGTATTTTGGACTCGACCATGCAGGCTTAGAAGCTGACCGTTATCATCAACGCCCGGGTGACCTGTCCATTCATACCCACAACGTACAAGCATTTCATTGAACCCATCGAGCCAGCCAAGACCATTGCGACTTTCCAGCTCGATGAATGCTGGGTTAACGATCTCTTTGACAGGTGAGTCCCAGCCAAGAATTCGCTCTCCGTCCATTTTGACATCAAAGATGCCCATCCCACGAGTTGGGATAAGGGTAACTTCCAAAATGCCGTTGTCTATGACGAGAACATCAACACCAAATTGTTTTCCACCGTGCAAACGTTTTTTTTCAATGCTGAAGGGCAAGTCTGGATTAAAGCCGAGGGAGCGACTAGTCATTTTCCAATCTCCAACGTCTTGATTTAAAGCAGAATTAGTTAGAACAAATTCTGCTGAAGAAACAGGTAGGGTAGTGAGTCCGAGTAGCATAGCGGTACAAGCGATGTACGAATTTTTCATCCTTTATTCCTTATTTATTTTTCAAATCTAAGTGTTGCTGAATCGATTCAGCATTATTATATAAATTGCGCTATTTTTGAGCAAAGTAGGCTGATATGAGTTGTGATCAATATGCTCATTAGAGGGTTTTTTAATGATCTTTTTGATTGCTGAATCAAATTCAGCAGAAATATTGAGTGCGAAAATGAAAGTCGTTTTGCTGAAGCTCGCTCTTAGTTAACTAAATAGGGGCGTCAAACGACTCGGAGACACCTAGCTATTCCGGTTCGTTGTTTTCCTTGCTGTACTGGGCGATTTTAATTGACACGAAACGATTACATTTTGTTGCTGTGGATTCGCTGTGATGAAGTGGTATGCCATTCCTTGGTCAATTAACAAACTTAAAAATAAAATGTGTAGAAAATATTTGAGCTCATTGTATTTGTCTTTGTTTGTACTTTTGATAAGAACGGGGTCTTCATGAGTCTTTGTATCTATAATTTGCGTTATAAAAATTCTAATTATTGATTTTAATGGTTTTTGTGTTTCTGTTTTTACGTGTTAAATCTTCATAAACTCTCTCTTTTCTCAAGTTTTAGTAATGATTGTTGTCGAAATGATTCGGCTGTATCTGTCACTTTTTCTAGATAATTAGTTTGAGTTCGAACTAAATTTAAGGCATTTTATATTTAACTAATCGTTCAATTAAAAATAACAAGGATGCAAAATGCCCAAGGTTGGGATGCCTGAAATCAGAAAACCGCAGCTAGTCAAAGCGACGATGTCGGTCATCGACAGAGTAGGTTTGCACGCCGCGAGTATCTCGTTGATCAGCAAAGAAGCAGGGGTATCAACAGGGATCATTAATCACTATTTCGGTGGAAAGCACGGCTTGTTAGAAGAGACCATGCGTGAAATCCTGCGTCAGCTTTCTGCCACCATCAAAGAGAACCTAAGCCAGCTGCCGGCTGATGCGCATCATCAACGTATTAATGCCATCATCGACGGCAACTTTGTGGGTTTCCAAGCCGAGAACCAAGTGGCAAAAACTTGGTTGGCATTCTGGTCGTACTCCATGCATGACGCCCAGCTCAAACGTCTGCAACGAGTGAATGAACGACGCCTCCTTTCTCACCTAAAAAAAGAATTAAAAGCTTTGCTGGATAATGACCAAGCAGAGCTAGTAGCGCATGGTATTGCGTCACTGATTGATGGCATTTGGCTGCGTGGAACGCTCAACCCACAAGGCATCGATGCCGAGAAAGCACGCATTATCATCAACGACTATCTCGACAAACAACTCACGTTCTACTCAAAACAAAAATAAAGAGTCAAACCTTCAAATGGATATGAAAGCACACTACATCGATGGTGCCATGCACCTAGGATGCTCAGAAGAACACTTCACCACATACAATCCAGCCAATGGTGAGCCGCTTGCGAATGTGAAGCAGGCTAACCAGCAAGATATGCAAGCGGCAATTGAATCTGCCAAGCGCGGCTTTGCGATTTGGTCTGCCATGACGGCGACAGAACGCAGTCGTATTTTGCTTAAAGCGGTGGCGCTACTTCGTGAAAGAAATGACGAACTGGCGGCACTAGAAGTTGCAGATACGGGCAAACCAATCCAAGAAGCGAATTGCGTAGACATTGCAACGGGAGCAGATGTGATCGAATACTACGCAGGTCTTGCACCTAGCATGCATGGTGAACAGCAACCACTGAATGAATCACAGTTTTTCTACACTCGCCGCGAGCCTCTTGGCGTTTGTGCGGGTATTGGTGCATGGAACTACCCAATTCAAATCGCGATGTGGAAGTCTGCCCCTGCGCTTGCTGCGGGTAATGCGATGATCTTTAAACCATCAGAAGAAACCCCGTTAACCGCACTCAAACTAGCAGAAATCTACAGCGAAGCAGGGTTGCCAGATGGCGTGTTCAACGTCATTCAAGGTGATTACCGAGTAGGGCAAATGCTCACCGCACATCCAGACATCGCTAAAGTCTCTTTCACGGGTGAATCCGGCACGGGCAAAGTCGTGATGGGCGACAGTGCCAATACGCTGAAGCAAGTCACCATGGAGCTTGGCGGCAAATCACCAATGATCATTTTTGATGATGCCAAGCTAGACGACGCAGTTTCTGCTGCAATGGTCGCGAACTTCTACACCCAAGGTGAGGTTTGTACGCACGGTACTCGCGTGTTCGTTCATGAAGATATTTATGATGAGTTTGTCGATCAACTGAAAAACCGAACCGAACTGCTGGTGGTTGGCGATCCGCTTGATGAGCAAACCCAAATTGGTGCGCTAATTTCCAAAGAGCATGAATCAAAAGTTCTTTCCGCAATTGAGCAAGCGAAAGCAAGCAAAGCAACGTTGCTGACTGGTGGCTACAAAGTCACAGAGAACGGTTTGGCGAGTGGTAATTTTGTTGTGCCAACGGTTTTCATTGATTGCGAAGACGACATGCCGCATGTGCAGCAAGAGATTTTTGGTCCCGTAATGTCAGTGCTTAAGTTCAGTGACGAAGACGAAGTGATTGCACGTGCTAACAACACCGATTACGGACTTGCAGCTGGCGTGTTCACACAAAACCTCTCTCGTGCACACCGCGTCATTCACCAAATCCAAGCCGGTATTTGTTGGATTAACACCTGGGGTGATTCTCCTGCTGAAATGCCAGTTGGCGGTTACAAACTGTCTGGCATTGGGCGTGAAAACGGCGTTGAAACCCTTAAGCATTACACCCAAACCAAGAGCGTGTTAGTGCATTTGGGTGATTTCGATAGCCCTTACGCCTAATCAGTCTGGAGGATTTGTAATGCAACAACACTACGATTACATCATCGTCGGTGCGGGCTCGGCAGGCTGTGTTTTGGCGGATCGCCTGAGTGAAAGCGGTCAGCACCAAGTCTTACTGTTGGAAGCGGGTGGCTCAGACAAGAGCATCTTCATCCAAATGCCAACGGCGCTGTCTTACCCAATGAACACCGAAAAGTACGCATGGCAGTTCGAAACTGTAGCTGAAGAGGGTTTAGACGGACGCCAACTGCATTGTCCACGCGGCAAAGTGTTAGGCGGAAGCTCTTCGATCAACGGAATGGTTTATGTTCGAGGTCATGCTTGTGACTTTGACGAATGGGAAGCAGAAGGCGCAAAAGGCTGGAACTACCAAGCGTGTCTGCCGTACTTCCGTAAAGCGGAAACATGGACAGGCGGCGCAGACCAATACCGTGGCGACAGCGGTCCAGTAGGGACATGCAACGGCAACGACATGGAGCTGAATCCACTTTACCAAGCGTTTATTGAAGCAGGCAAAGATGCGGGCTACCCAGAAACGCAAGATTACAACGGTTATCAGCAAGAGGGCTTCGGTCCTATGCACATGACGGTAGACAAAGGTGTGCGCGCTTCTACCTCTAACGCTTACTTAAGCCGTGCAAAAAGGCGTAGTAACTTCACTTTGATGAAAGGCGTAACGGCTTACCGTATTTTGCTGGAAGGCAAGAAAGCGGTCGGCATTGAGTTTGAGCAATCTGGCAAAATCAAACAGTGCTTTGCCAACAAAGAGGTTGTGTCGAGCGCAGGTTCTATCGGCTCGGTACAACTGCTACAGCTCTCGGGTATTGGTCCCAAGTCTGTACTTGAGAAAGCAGGCATTGAAGTGAAACACGCACTCGAAGGTGTGGGTAAGAACTTGCAAGACCACCTTGAAGTGTACTTCCAGTATCACTGCAAACAGCCGATCACGCTCAACAGCAAGTTAGGTTTGATCAGCAAAGGTTTGATTGGTACGGAGTGGATTCTGACGCGCAAAGGTCTGGGCGCAACTAACCACTTTGAATCGTGTGCGTTCATCCGTTCTCGTGAAGGATTGAAATCGCCAAATATTCAATATCACTTTCTACCCGCAGCAATGCGTTATGACGGTCGTGCGGCATTTGATGGTCACGGCTTCCAAGTGCATGTTGGTCCAAACAAGCCAGAGAGTCGCGGTAGCGTTGAGGTGGTTTCTGCCAACCCAAATGACAAGCCAAAGATCGAGTTCAATTACATCTCGACTGAACAAGATAAGCAGGATTGGCGAGACTGTATTCGTCTAACCCGTGAAATCCTCAATCAACCTGCAATGGATGCGTTCCGCGGTGAAGAGATCCAACCGGGTCTGAACATCACCAGCGATGAAGCGATTGATGAATGGGTGAAGCAAAACGTGGAAAGTGCTTACCACCCATCGTGTAGCTGCAAAATGGGCGCAGACGATGACCCAATGGCAGTTCTGAATGAAGCCTGCCAAGTGCGCGGCATTGAACGCTTGCGCGTGGTGGATTCATCCATCTTCCCAACCATTCCGAATGGCAACTTAAACGCTCCAACCATCATGGTCGCAGAGCGTGCCGCGGACATGATTTTGGGGAACGTACTCGAAGAATCGAATAACACACCGGTTTGGATTGCTCCGAACTGGCAAGAGACGCAACGAATGCGTCCGCCGAAAAGAGACTTAAGCTCAATCTCATAAAGTCAGTAATCATTACAAGGAATTTAAACATGTCTACGATGACAAAAATCTTTTCATCTATCGCGCTGAGTGCAGTAGCGACAGGTGCTTACGCTAACCAATGTGAAACTGTTCGATTTGCCGATGTAGGCTGGACAGACATTACTGCAACCACAGCGGTTACCTCTGAACTGCTCAAAGGCTTGGGCTACAAAACCAAGACCGACCTTCTGTCTGTACCTGTGACGTACTCTTCAATGGCAAACGGCGACATCGACGTATTCCTAGGTAACTGGATGCCAACCATGGAAGGCGATATCGCCAAATACCGTGAAGCTGGCACAGTGGAAACCGTTCGCGCAAACCTAGAGGGCGCGAAATACACACTAGCCGTACCAAAGTATGTGTACGACGCAGGCGTGAAAAGCTTTGCTGACTTGGCAAAACATGCCGACAAATTTAAAGACCGCATTTACGGCATTGAGCCGGGCAACGATGGCAACCGCTTGATCCAAGATATGATCGACAGCGATGCATTCGGCTTGAAAGACTTCAGCCTAGTGGAATCAAGCGAAGCGGGCATGGTGTCTCAGGTGTCTCGTGCTGTGCGTCGTAACCAATGGATCGTTTACCTAGGTTGGGCTCCGCACCCAATGAACAGCAATGTTGAGATGGAATACCTATCTGGCGGTGACGACTTCTTTGGTCCTAACTACGGCGGTGCAAATGTTTACACCAATGTGCGCCAAGATTACCTATCTGAGTGTCAAAACGTGGGTCAACTGCTTAAGAATCTAGAGTTCAGCCTAGAGATGGAAAACCAGTTGATGGAAGCGATTCTTAACCAAAAACAGAAGCCAGCGAAAGCAGCGCAAGAATGGTTGAATGCTAACCCACAACAATTTGAAGCGTGGCTAGAAGGCGTGAAGACGCTAGACGGTAAAGACGCAAAACAAGCGATTACTTCTTACCTAAAAACAAACGCTTAATCATTCCTCTCTTTAGGAAAAGGTGGGCAGCGATGCCCGCCTATTAACACAAAGGTTTTATTGTGAATTTTATTACGGACAACAAACTTCCGTTGGGCGAATGGATGGAAACTGGCGTAGATTGGTTAACCATGAACGCGTCGGGTTTCTTTGATGCTATCTCTATTTTTCTCGAAACCATCATTCTATTCGTGGTGGATATTTTCAAATGGATGCCACCGGCAGCACCAATCATCATGACCGCAGCGATTGCGTGGTTCCTACACCGCAGCATTCCTTTAGTTGCGTTTATCGTGCTGGCGCTGCTGACTATCCTTAACCTCGGCTACTGGCAAGAAATGCTGGAAACCTTTGTTCTCGTCTTCGCTGCGACAACGATTTCCGTATTAATTGGCGTGCCGCTTGGCATCATGGCGGCGCATCGCCCGTGGTTGTATACTTTATTGCGCCCGATACTCGATTTAATGCAGACCGTACCAACGTTTGTGTATTTGATCCCAACATTGGTTCTGTTTGGTTTAGGCATCGTTCCGGGGCTGATTTCCACCATTATCTTTGCCATCGCCGCGCCAATTCGTCTGACTTACCTTGGCATCACTAAAGTGCCAGAAGAGCTGATTGAAGCAGGTAAAGCCTTTGGTGCTAGCCGCATGAAATTGCTATTCAAAGTCGAGCTCCCAGCAGCATTGCCAAGCATTATGGCAGGTGTTACCCAGTGCATTATGTTGTCGCTTTCTATGGTGGTTATTGCTGCGCTAGTCGGTGCCGATGGTCTGGGTAAGCCAGTCGTACGAGCATTGAACACCGTTAACATTTCTCAAGGCTTTGAAGCGGGTTTAGCGATTGTGTTAGTTGCGATTATTCTCGACCGCTTGTGCAAAGCACCAAACCAGAAGGAGGCATAACATGGACGCAATTACGATTGAAAACCTCGACGTTGTGTTTGGTCAGCAGCAAGAGCAAGCATTGGCGTTACTCGATCAAGGCAAGTCTCGCCAAGAGATCATTGATCAAACCGGACAAGTGGTTGGTGTTGATAAGGTCTCAATGAGCGTCAAACAAGGTGAGATCTGTGTATTGATGGGGCTTTCCGGTTCGGGTAAATCCAGCCTCCTTCGTGCCGTTAATGGTTTGAATGAGATCTCTCGCGGCTCACTCAAAATCAAAGATGGTGAAGACATGGTAGAGCTTGCTAACTGTGACGAACAAACTCTACGTAACCTTCGTACTCATCGCGTATCAATGGTGTTCCAAAAGTTTGCGCTTATGCCGTGGTTAACGGTATTGGATAACGTGGCGTTTGGTCTTGAGATGCAGGGCATTGGCAAAGCGGAGCGTCGCAAAAAAGCGCGTGAACAACTAGAAATGGTTGGGCTGAGCGAGTGGGAGAGTAAGTTCCCGCATGAGCTTTCTGGTGGTATGCAGCAACGTGTTGGCTTGGCTCGCGCCTTTGCTATGGATACCGATATCTTACTAATGGATGAACCGTTTTCTGCGCTCGACCCACTGATTCGCGCTCAGCTTCAAGATGAATTGATTCAACTGCAAGAGAAGCTCAACAAGACGATTTTGTTTGTGAGCCACGATTTAGACGAAGCGCTGAAAATCGGCAACAACATTGCCATTATGGAATCGGGCAAACTGATTCAACACGGCAAGCCTGAGCAAATCATCCTTACTCCAGAAAATGAGTATGTTGCGGACTTTGTGGCTCACACTAATCCGCTCAATGTCTTGAAAGGTCGTTCACTGATGCAAGCCAGCACCGAGCTTAAGCAGCAGAATGACCGCGTATTGGTGTGTGCAGATAAGCAAATTTGGATCGAGCAAGAGCCGAAAGGCTTAACGCTGGTGGATTCCGATAAGTCATTGGTGAATTGGGAAAGCGATTCAACCACACTCGACGACATCGGAGAAAGCACAGTCGTTCAAGCCAATCCAGATATCAGCATGCGTGAAGCGATTGAACTGAAGCAACGTAGCAATCAACCTATCTTGCTAGTAGAAGAGAACAAGCTAGTGGGCGTACTGAGTGATAACGAGTTGTACGATGCGCTGCTTGGTAACTTTAAGTCCAAGCAAGTGGCGTAACTCTCTCTTATCTCAAAACGTTTGTTGATTCCCCTCAGCAAAACAAAAAAAGAGCCGTACTCTTAGACTTAGAAACTAAGAAGTACGGCTCTTTCAATTTGAACAATGATTTAGATAGCTAAGCTCTAGGCTAGGAACCAAGGAGCTAGGAGGCGATACTCATTAAAGAGTAGTAATTACGTCATCCATGTTTAGACGTGCTTTTGGTAGACCGTGGTTGTAGTCTTCGCCGTCTTTGTGGTAGCCGATTGCTAGTGCAACTTCACATACGTGACCGTCTAGTTCTGCTTTGAACTCTTCACCGATCAGTGTTGGGTCAACACCTTCCATTGGAGTAGAGTCGATACCTAGACGCGCTAGTGTGTGCAGTAGGTTACCAAGCGCGATGTAAACTTGCGCTTTAGTCCAGCCGCCGTTGTAGCCGTTCTCATCTGTGTTTGCTTCAGCAAATGCGTAAGCACCCATGAACATGTCGTACATGTCTGCTGGTAGGTGACCAGAAGTTACTTCAGCATCAACACGCTTCGCGAATTTCTCTTTAGTGAATTTTGGATCGTACGCTAGCAGAATAGTGTGAGATGCTGCTTTAGCGTGCGGTTGGTTGAACTGGTGCATGTTAGCAAACGTGTCGTGGAAACGCTGTTTCGCTTCGTCGCTCTCAATTACGATGAATTTCCAAGGCTGAGAGTTGATAGAAGACGCAGATAGGCGGATTGCTTCTTTGATGATTGCCATATCTTCTTGAGAGATGCGCTTCTCTTCGTCGTATTTTTTAGCTGTGTAACGGTTGTTTAGGTCTGTAATGATTTGATGAGACACGTTTATATCCTCTTAATATTATTAGACAAATGAGGATGCGCTTAGCATCGACAACCATGCGTACCTCGAAAGTGAGTCCATAATATCGACTTTTATCGAATTGATAATACGTGTTTCGTTTAAATCACTTTCTATTTTTTATTGAAAATCGAATTTGAACGCCTAAAAGGCAGGTTGGTATTCTCCGTACGCCGACGTTCAGAAACCACAGAAACCACCAACGAGCTTGGTAGGATTATCAAATTACATTCATAATGAAAATAGATAAGTTGGTTGGAGGCTAGGGTATGAACGTAATCGAGGTATTTAACGACAGTTACGAACGCTGCGTAATCCATGAGGAGTTCTTTGATTTGTTCTATGAGAACTTTTGGTCGAAAGGTGAGAACTTCAGACAAAAGTTCGATGGCGTGGACATGAAAAAGCAAATCCGGATGCTTAAAGGCTCTATCGTGTTTGTGATGATGGCAGACACCTCAACAGACGCTCGTGACATGATGCGTAAATACGGCGATAAGCATGGACGTAACAATATTGGCGTTGCCCCTGAAGATATCGATGTCTGGTTTGAAAGCCTGTTAGAAACCGTTGCCCAATGTGATCCTGACTTTGATGAAAGGGTAGAGTACGCGTGGCGTCACTGCTTTGAAACTGGATTGGCGATCATGAAGAAAGAGTGCACCGATGCTTGAGTTCAACCAATGTTGAATTCGTAAAGGGAGTAGAACACAGCTACTCCCTTTTTTCTTTTTCCTTTTTCTACTTGCCTCTATAGCGACTGCTAGGCTTACTCGTTCCCTTACTCTCCCTGATTCTTCTTCACTGCTTTGGCGATATCGGAGACTGCTTCGACGAGATTAATCGGCATCGGGAAGATGATGGTCGATGTCTTGTCTGTGGTGATTTCAGTGAGCGTCTGCATGTATCGAAGCTGTAAGGCGTTAGGTGCTTCGTTAAGCATTTCTGCCGCTTCTTTTAGCTTGTTGGAAGCTTCTAACTCACCAGTTGCGTGGATGATCTTCGCACGGCGGTTACGTTCGGCTTCGGCTTGGCGGGCAAGGGCACGTACCATGCTGTCGTTAAGATCAACGTGTTTCACCTCAACCGTTGCGATCTTGATACCCCAATCGTCAGTTTGTTGGTCGAGAATGGATTGCAGATCCTTGTTGAGGCGTTCACGTTCAGAAAGCAACTCATCCAGTTCATGCTGACCAAGCACAGAACGCAACGTTGTCTGCGCAAGTTGGCTGGTGGCATCGCTGTAGCTTTCAATGTTGTTGATCGCCATTTGTGGGTCGACAACTCGGAAGTAAACCACGGCATTGACTCTAACCGATACGTTGTCACGGGTGATCAAATCTTGAGTCGGAACATCCAAGACGATGGTGCGTAAGTCGACACGAACCATTTGTTGAATGAAAGGAATTAAGATGATCAAACCCGGTCCTTTCACTTCTTGGAAGCGACCGAGGAAGAACACCACGCCGCGCTCGTACTCACGCAGCACCTTGAACATTTGCGTTGCCAGTGCAACCAATAAAACAATGATAACGGCAACAGTGTAGAGCATCATAAGCGCCTCCTATTCCTTAGGGCGGTCACTGGGTTTCACGGTTAGGGTCAACCCTTTTATGGTTACCACGGTGACGTGGTCTCCTTGTTTAAGCTGTGCATCAGCTTTGGCTTGCCACAATGCACCATCCAGTTGGACAAGCCCCGTTCCATCTACAAAATCATCGCTCACAACAGCGAGTTTGCCCGGGTAGGTTTCTAGTCCGGTGGTGGCTTTTTTGCTGCGAATTTTCAGAAGCAAGCCAACCGTGATGATGATGAGCCCAACCGAGAAAATAGCGATACCGAAGATCAGCGGTAGGGCGATTTGAAAGCCAGGTATATCACTGTCCATTAGGAAGATTGAGCCTAGAACAAACGCAACGACGCCACCTAACCCGAGTATGCCAAAGCTCGGGTTAAAGGCTTCAGCAATCATCAGAGCAATACCGAGCAGCAGTAACCCTAAACCAACGTAATTCACTGGCATCATTTGTAGGGCATACATGGCGAGTAACAAGCATATCCCACCGAGCACACCTGGTAAGCCGATGCCAGGGTTGTAGAACTCTAATAACAGACCGTAAATACCAATCAGCATCAGGATATAAGCCACGTTGGGATTGGTGATCACCGCCAACATTTCTGCACGCCAGTCTGGGACGCGCTCGACCCACGTTGGGTTATCTAACGTCAGCTTATATGGCTTGCCGTTCACTTTTACCTCTGTGCCATTAATAGTGCTAACCAAGTCTTCGGGCGAGTTAGCAATGTAATCAATAACGTTTAACTCTAGCGCTTCTGAAGCGTCTATGTTTGCAGCTTCGCTGACGGCTTTCTCTGCCCACTCTGCGTTTCTGCCATGCAAGCGAGCCAAACCTTTGATGTATGCTCTGGCGTCATTAATGACTTTCTTTTCCATTGCGGTTTTGGCGGGTACTTCATCAGAGTTTTTACCTGATGATTCATCATTCGATTCGTCACGGTCTTTGTCGTCGGCACTAGAAGGTTGCTGTGGTGCACCGCCTAGTGAAACAGGCGTAGCTGAGCCTAAATTAGTGGCTTCTGCCATCGCGGCGACATGACTAGCC
This sequence comes from Vibrio sp. L85, assembly GCF_963871815.1. Classification (NCBI taxonomy): domain Bacteria; kingdom Pseudomonadati; phylum Pseudomonadota; class Gammaproteobacteria; order Vibrionales; family Vibrionaceae; genus Vibrio; species Vibrio sp. L85. The sequence continues at coordinate 216,912 of NZ_CAWMYL010000244.1, read as the reverse complement.
AGCAGAATGTAGGTACCTGCGCTGGCTGCCCGAGAACCTGATGGACCAACCCAAGTTGCAATGGGTACGGAAGAGGTGGTGATGGCGTGAATGATGTCTCTCATTGAGCTATCAAGTCCGCCGGGGGTATCCATTTTTAGAATGATGAGGTCGACGCCGTTTTGCTGAGCCTCTTCAATCTCTCGCGACAGATAATCGCTCAGAGCAGGACCAATTGCACCTTTGACTGGCAATACCCAAATGGTGCTCGCTAGCGCTTGGCTAGCGAACAAGAGTAGAGGAAGAAGCCACAATCGTATCTGTTTCATACAGCCCTCCTTGTGTTACCACTGGGACTTATTGAAAACGCTATTTAAAGTATATGCCCAAGTGACTTCAAGATGCAGGATTCAGAGCGTTGTCATTGATTCGAGAGTAAGGAAAACAACGCAGTGTAATAGCCAGCTCTTTCCAAGTTGTTTGACGCAGCAATCGGGTCAATGACACGCTCCCAAAGGGCACTCTTTGCAAATAGTAAGGGCCTTGGCTTGTATACTTTGTTGTCGATTCTTGATTTAGACCCACTAAACCTTTAAATCGCCGCCGCGTCTACAAACCAAGTCAGTCTCGCTGAACCTAGCATCTCGAGGTTACTTGGGTATAGATACGAGTAGGCGTGAGAATGGATTTATACGTCGCCTCCAAATGTATAAGCAAATGTACAAGGGTGAAGCTTAAGCTGTGATGCACACTTTCTCACGTAATCTGGGTTTTAATGCGTTGTGGTTCGTAAGAAAACCAGTAAACTGCGAGGAATCAACGACACTCAGACAAGAAGGTAAGTGGGAAGTTATGATGTTAATTGCGATTCGATTGGTGAAGCTTGCCGTTATCTGTGCAGTGTTCTTCACTATCTACGATTTGATTGCGTTTGGTGAGGTGACTTGGATTAACCGTTTCTTCAACCTGTAATCCGAAATAAAAGGGGCATCGTGCCCCTTTTTGCTGTCTAGTTTGTCAGTTCTGGTTGCGTAGGTGGAGTGTTCACCACAGACATCTGTTGACATCGATCTTGAGCCAGAAAAAGAAACTTGTCGTAGCCGCTCTTCTCAAGCTCTTCACTAGAAACCAATTGCTTCACAATGTTGTCGCAGCGCTTGATCAGCAACTCAACCTCTAATGACGATTTGTTGCTTGGAAAAGCTCGTGTCAGCACTTTGATGATGTTAATACACACGGTTCTTAGCAGTGGACAACGAGCTTGAAGCTCAATTAAGGCATCGATCAAAGCTTGGTAATCTTGCTCGGCTGCACGAATCTTCTTGTATTGCTCCTGCATCCAAGCTTGGCGCTCCGCGTTGTCGGTTTCTAAAGAGCGACCTAGGGCAATCTTACTCGATAGAATGGTATCGCTTGAGTCGGTTTGTAAATTCTCAAAACACCATGTTATCGCGTGAGAAAACTCAGATTCGAAGTTCATCTCATGCAATAACCAAGCGAGGTGAAATTGTGCATAAAAGTGAGCGAAAGGCTTACGGCGATACAAATCACTGAGCACTTTAAACGCTGCAACGTACTGGTTTTCCTCAATCGCAATGTGCGCGGCAATTAAATCCAATTCGTCCTTAATTGCTTTGTTTTCTGGGCCATTAGTGATCGATTTAAACAGGCTTTTTGCCTGAGCCAGCAAATCCTCACGACCTTCTAATTTTCGCACGCAGTAAAGCAAATTGCGGATCAAATTTAGCTTAGAGAAGGTGTTGTTGCGATAGGTATCTTTGTTGATATCCATGTACGCATGATAGTGCTGCAATGCTGAATGGTAATCGTGCTCTGCAAGGCACAAGTTTACAATCACCAGTTCACGTTCTGAATTTCCTTCAACCAAGCTGTTTGCTAGCTCCAAGTGTTTGATAGCTAGCGGCACTTCGCGGTTCAGCATATTGAAGTTCGCGGCACATTCACGTACTTCTACGTTGTTCGGAGACTCTTCTAGCAGAGTACGCACTAGGCGTTGTGCTTCGTCGTTTTCCCCCAGAGAAACCAATGTGTTCGCCAAGCCGATTTTTGCCCAGTTAACGTCTTTGCGCTCGATAACTTGTTCGTAGACGATTTTGGCTTCGTGATGCAACTTTAGGCGCGTTAAGAAATCAGCGCGGAACTTCTCAATGATGAAAAAATACTCGGGATGAAAAGGCATCAGCTCTTCACATGCTTCTAAACCGGCGTGAGAGTCGTTGTTGAGTTCTGCTTGATAGATAGCCTGCAACACGTTCTTGCGTTTCACCGCTGCTGAGATGCGTTCTCGCAACGTAATGGAATTAAAAGGCTTGAGTAGGTACTCGTCTGGTTTTAGCTCGATAATAGCGCGTACGATGGTCGCAGAGCTTTCACCGGTCACTAGAATAAACACCGTGTCATGGTTGAGTAATTTGAGATGTTTTAGTTCTTCAAACAGCTGCTTACCATTCATACCTCGACCGAAGTTATAGTCACAAATGATCAGATCGATACGCTCTTGGTGAGCAATGGAAACCGCCCCCTTGGCTAAGCGAGCGGTGAAGATGCGTTTGTCAGAAAAGCCAAGCTTGGTCAGCATGTTACGTAATGTCAGTACCACGATAGGTGCATCGTCGACGATTAACACATTGTACTGTGAGAAAGATTTGGTATTCATTTCAAAGAGACTCATCATATGAACCATGTGACCGCGAATGAACAGTCACTGGCTAGAATTAGATCAAAGCTTCCAACTGCTCAAAGGGAATAGGGCGACAGCGAACAAATCCTTGGTACAGTTCCACACCAAGTTCGCGCAAATAACTTAACGTTTCAGTGTCTTCCACACCCTCTGCCACTGACTTAAGCCCCAAAGACTTAGCTAGATGTAGGCTCGATATGGTGATCTGCTGGCTTTTGAAGTTCGTCAACGCATCTTTGATGAACTGGCGGTCAATTTTCAACTCGGTGTATGGCAGTGTTGCCAGTTGGCTGAGTGATGAGTAACCCGTACCAAAATCGTCAATCGCTAAGCCAACGCCTGTTAAACGTAAGTTAGCGAGATTCGCCAAGGACGTGACGCTGCAGTCGTATACTTCATCCTCGGTGAGTTCAAGCGTGATGCGTTCAGGTGCGATTTGGTATTGATCGCACAACGCAAACAAGCGAGCACTCATAGGTTGCTTGAGTGTCTTTTGATTCATGTTTACCGATAAATTGATATTTACCTTCAGTTGAGACATGTCTTGCAGCGCGTTCTCTAATACAATCCAGAACAGCTTATCTAACTCGTTACGAGCCTGAATCTCAGTAATAAACTGTGCAGGTGCAATAATGCCGTGTTGTGGATGTCGACAACGCACTAATGCTTCGACGCCGATCAGGCGGTTATCTTTCGCGGAGTATTGAGGTTGGTAATAGTTGAGAAACCAACCTTGCTCAAAAGCAGTGCTAATTTCATCCCTACCTATCAAAATGGGCAAGGACACCACTTGTTCTTCCAATGTGTATTGTTTGAACTCATTAAAGATCTGATTCAACTGCTGATGAGAGATCGGCTTAGTTAACGCTCGAACAAAGCCATAATCCGCAGACAAACACATGTTGTAGGTGATTTCGACCACATCTTGGCTCATTGCACTTAAAATCACGACACCTTTAGGGCGAGCGCTTTCTGCCAGGTTGGACAGCAGGTTCACCCCGTTAATGTCTGGCAAATCAATATCGCAGAACATCAGATCGACAGGCTGAGTCTCGCAAATGGTCGCGACTTCAGCACCTCGATGGACGATAGTAATCGTGCCCTCAAACAGACGATTGAGCAAAATCTTAAGATTAGTTGCTTGTAATCGATCGTCTTCAACAATCAAAATATTCAATTAATTGCTCTCACTCATTTCCAGCCACTGTTGTGTGGTACTGACTATGGTTTCTAATTCGTTAATAAGCGCGGTGCGAGCCTGAGTTTCTTGCTCACTGCCTACTGAAGACTCACATTGCATTGCCACATATCCAAGCTGGACTAAGTTGAGGGCGGCGGCTGATCCTTTGATGCGGTGCGCGATGGACTTGAGGCTTTCTTCTCCAGACTGAATCAACGCAATATCGTTGCTCAAAGCCTCACAAATCACCTGTGCCATTTCGAGCTTTTCTTCGTAGCTGTAGTCTTCAAGCCAGTCTTCTTGGCGTTCACTGTTAAACGCTCTCGATAAGTATTGCTCGCATAAGGCTTGTAGATCGCCCAAGTTATATGGCTTAAACAGTACTGTTTCCATGCCATTGTGTTCCGCTTTTTCAATCACATTACGTGAGTTTTCTGCGGTACACGCTACAACGGGAATAGAGGCAAACTTACTATCTGCTTTGAGTGCTCTAGTCAGCTGGTAGCCGTCCATATCAGGCATGTGGCAGTCAGTAATCACCAAACTAAAAGAGGTGATCGTATTGTCGCTTTGCGCTTGTTCTAACACCTCAATGGCTTCGATGCCACTGGCTGCAAGCTGGCAATTAACCCCCAGCTTTTCAAACTGACGCTTAAATAGCAGTCGATTGATAGCGTCATCATCGACGACCAATACGCGACCATCCCAATGATACGCTTCTGTTGGTTCCAAAGGGCTTTGCGTGGTCGTATTACGGTTCAATTTCTGCAAAATCAAATCGGGATACACATTAGAGTAATGTGGATCTACCTCGACAATATGATGCTTGCTTTCAAATTCATCTAGCGTGACTTGCCATGTATTCAGCCAACGCTGGACTTGTTTGCTTTCAGTATAAACCGGAACCAAAGCTGTCAAATCAAGCGGTTGACTGGTCATCGGAAGTTGCACCTTGATGGTTGTGCCTTGTTCTTTTTGGCTTTCAACCTCAATGCTACCCTCCATGATGTCGACCAAGCTTTTGACGATAGACATACCAAGTCCAGTTCCCCCAAAGCGGCGACTGATACTTTTATCCCCTTGAACAAAAGGTTGGAAAAGAGCAGCCAATTGCGCCGTGCTCATGCCACACCCGGAGTCTTGCACGGAGAAAACAAGCTCATTCGCGCGGACGTGAATGTTCACGCTGATCTTGCCTTTGTCTGTGAACTTAACGGCATTACTCAGTAGGTTGTTGATGATCTGGTTAACGCGCAGCCAGTCTAGATTCACCAAAGCATAAGGCGTCGGTTGCCAATTTACTTCAAACGCTAAAGCCTTTTGTTCTACTGCTTTTTCAAAGCTGCGCAAACTTGAGCCAAGCTCTTCATAAACGTTGCCACTGTGCACATCCAACTGAAGCTGGTTCGCATCCACTTTCGAGAAGTCGAGAATGTCGTTTACGTGCAGTTGTAAACGCTCAGCCGACAACATCGCACTTTTCAGAAGCTCTTTGCTTTCTGGGCGGTCGAGGTCTTGTTCCAGTAGTTCCATCAGTCCGAGCATGGCAGCGATAGGTGTTCTCAGTTCATGGCTGATCACCGCAAGAAAGTGTTCTCGTGCCTCAATGGCTTGCATGGCTTTGAGGTTGGAGGCTTTCAACGCACACTCTTTCTTTTTCAGCTCAGTGATGTCATCAAATACCGTCATATGGAAGCGTGTCCCTTCTTCTGGATGAAGGAGAGACTGTCTTCTTACTCGGTAATGCTTTTTACCAAGAGAGCAGAGCGTGGTGACGATTTCATCCGGTACTGGGTAATCCGTATCCTTGGTTAGCTTCAAAACTAGCTCGCGCTGTTCATCGGTGATGTTGCTGTCGGTATTGCAACGTTGCAGCATCGACAAGTACGGTTTGTTGGCTAAGATTTGCTGGTGGTTATCATCCGAGATCAAAATCTTATTAGGGATATGATCAAGCACCGAAGACAACCATCGGTTTTGTCGTTGACGTACTTTGGTCTCGTACTCTTTACGCTTGATCTTGCGTGTCAGATGTCCGGTTCTCAGAATGTAAATCAGTACGGCAACCAACAACACACAGACGCCGACTAGCGCCCAAATCACTACGATTTCTTTGTCGACACCATAGTGGACGGTGACTTTGTCATGACGCTCCATGAGCTGCTTCAACTCGGCGTCTGTGGTGATTTTCAACACGGTGTTCAATACGCGGCGTAAGAACTCGGAGTCTTTTCTTAGCTCCATGCCCAGTCTTACTTTGAGCTGAATACCCGTTGGAGGTGTAACCGCTTCAAACGTCTTGCCTTGCCCATCGTAATAATGATTGTCGATCAGGCTCTGGTTAACAAAAGCATGGGAAATCTCACCTTCTTCAAACGCTGCCATCAAGTTATCGAAATCACGATAAACTTCCGCAGATGAATACTCCGAGTGATCGAGAAAATGCGGGTAAAAGTTACCTGAACGATCCAAAATCGCCACGTTTTCTTCAGCGTTTGAGTTGAGCGATTTAATGTAGCCAAACTGCAAGTAGCCCAAGGTTCTGGTCGTGATAAAACGCTTTTTGTCGGTTAGGGCAATGTTGCGTGCAGGCAGTAAGTCGACAAGGTTTTCTTGCAGCATCAAATCAACATCGCGCCCATTGGCTGGCACGTATTCGAACTTGATCATGCTCTTTTGCTCCATCAGCTTAAGCAGATCATGAACATAGCCTTTTATCTCGCCCGTTTTTGGATCGAGATAAGACAGCGGATACACGTTATCTTGAATTGTGTAGCGAACCGTCTGGTGACCTTGTTGCTGCTCTAGAATATCGAGCATCAATTCGTTGTGCAGAATGTTGATGTTGGCTTCGATGTGCACACGACTGTGTTTCGATTCTTTCGAGTGCTTGATGTACTTAGTGATGATGTCCATCAACTGAGTGGACTCTTTTCCGGTAAAAATCGTTACTTCTCCCGGAGTGAGAGATTTGTTGTAAACGACTTTACCCGTCAGTTCACCTTTCGGGTTTTTGAATCCATAAGAGCTCAGCGTCGACAAACCGACCACGGCAGCATCGGCTGCGCCACTATTAAGCGATGCCGTCATCATCATGTTATTGCGCACAGAATGGACGTGCTTAAAGCCAAGTACATCAATCTGATCACACGCGCTTGAATCTTGCACACACACCCATTTGAGCTCGTCTAGCGGGGTATTCTCTAATGCGCTGTCACGCAGCCAAACCAGTCTCAATGTGTGGAATATCGGATCAGAGTACAGGAAACGTTCTGCACGCTTTTTGGTTGCGACAAAGCCAACGGTGAGGTCTATCTCTCCGTTCTCTAAACCATCGAATAGTGTATTTAACGTTCTATACGGGACGTACTCTGCCTCAATGTTTAAATCGTGCAGCATGGTTTCTGCATACTCGATATTGATGCCTTCTTTTGAGGCAAGGTCACCCCAGTAAGGTAGCCAATCTCCCTCAAGTACACCGACTTTTAATGTGCTTTGATTGTCCAGGAATGTTCTGTCTTCTACGTTTAAGAAATCACGAGCAGATGCATTGAACGACAGAGTGGTAAGTAGTGCAGCAATGAATGCGAACAGTTTCACTATTTTATGTTTTCCAGCCAAGAACAGAATTCAAAATGGGGCGGAATCGTATAGGTTTTCACCGCGTTCTCCAATCAAGGTTGTTTGTCTTGTCGACAACATACGCTTGATATACAACTCGATGAGTTCAGAGAGGATCAGGACGATTAATTATCAATAAGTTATGAGAGGAAGTTCAATATCCCCACGAGCCGTAATGGAAAAAAACTTAAAAGCAACTAAGTTCATATTAAGAGGCTAGGTAAGGATACCCAGAATTATGAACAAAAGGCTTACCACAAAAGGGTTATGTGGATGTTTGATGATAGGTTTTAGCGCTTCGGTTATTGCTGGTGCAACGCATGATGACGAAGTGAATTTTCAGTTGGTGCAACCAATTGATGGCGAACCTAAGATCGACATGGATCTAGCTCGAGTCGGTTGGCACTTGTTCCGAGATCCAAACTTATCTTCCAACGGAACAATCAGTTGTGAAACTTGCCATGATCTTTCAACTAACGGTGCAGAACCAACCGCGGTTTCTACTGGCGTGAATGGTGTTGGCAACCGCAACTCGATTACTGTTTTTAATGCGGCTTTAAATTATCGTTTTCTTTGGGATGGCACGGCGAACTCTTTGATGGCTCAAATCGATGGTCCGGTGCAAAACCCGTTAGAGATGGATTCGAACTGGCAGGATATAGAACAATATGTGCAGTCGGAACCCTCTTACCAAGCTTTATTTAAACAAGCCGACAATCGAGCGATCACAGTCAACAACATCAAAGGTGCCATTGTTGAGTTCGTTAAGGGACTGCAAACGCCAGGCGCGCCTTTTGATTCTTATTTACTCGGCTACTCCCACACTTTGGACGAACAAGCGATTCGGGGTTGGAATACCTTTCAACAAGTTGGTTGCGTTCAGTGTCATCAAGGTAAGAATGTCGGCGGTTCAATGATTCAGCGCTTTTCCTACTTCCGAACCCAAGACGAAAGCCTCGATACAGGGCGCCACTTAAGGACAACGGATGGCGAGGATAAGTACTATTTCCGAGTCGCGAGCTTACGCAACGTGGGGCAAACCAGCCCTTACTTCCACAATGGGCAAGTCGATGAGCTTTCCGAAGCTATTCAAATTATGTCGCAAACCCAGCTGGGAGTAACCATGAGTGACGACAAAGTGGCAGACATCGAAGCGTTCTTAAATACGTTAACGGCGCCAAGACCCGCGATTTTAGAGGTGTTTGAAAATGAATAAATTCCGATTACTCAACGCCTTTCTTTTCATCGTTATTGCAGCCATGATGGTGCTGGCGTACATGACGCATGTGAATTCCAAAAACACACATGGGCTACATACCTCATTATCTGAGATCGGTCATCATTTGATTGAGTCTCGTGACAGTGTCGTGAATCGTTATTCTCTGCAAGAGAGAAAGAACTACGAAATCACTCAAAGCTTGGTGGAATTAGAGATTGCCGCTGAGAATTTGTGTACCGATTTTAAGCAATCCATTTGGTTTAGTTTCACCCCAACCAAAACGCGCGTGCAAAACATCGTCGCCCAATTCGATGGCAAGGTACGCGATGCGACGCAGACGTTAGATATGTTGGTAGGCGTTCAAGTGGCAAATCAATATGAGATGCACACTCTGCACAATATTTATAAGCAGCAGTTTGAAGTCACCAATGAAGATGCTTGGCTTGAACAGCATTATTTTGAATTCTTGACCAATGCCGCCCTAGAGGGGGAGAACGCGCAAAGTCAAAATATCGCTTTATTCCTTGATCGACTGCGAGAGAGCGAACGCAAAATTGAGTTGCTTACCAACAAGATTTTGGAGAGTCACTATTTTGAATTTGTTGAATACTCGGAGCATCAACTTTTAGAGATTGCTCAGCGTGAAGCAAGGCTTACGTGGGTGTTCGTTCTGTTATCCATTATCTCTTTGGTAGCGGTATTTGTGCTGCAAACTCAACACCGTGTGAACAAACTGAAGCAACTTAATGACGACTTAACCGAAGCCACAGAAAAAGCGGAGCGGGCGGCGAAAGCCAAGTCACAATTCTTAGCAACCATGAGCCATGAGTTAAGAACGCCAATGAATGGTGTTCTGGGTATTTCGCAAATCATCGCCAGTGAGACCAAGGAGAAGGGGACGAAAGAGCACGTTCAGGTGATTTTGGATTCTGGTCAGCATCTGATGACGATTCTTAATGACATCTTGGATTTCTCCAAAGTTGAAGAGAACAAGTTGGAGCTTGAAGCCGCACCATTCAATTTACCCCAAGTGCTCACCCCAGTTTGTAGTGCGATTCAGCCTTTAATCGAAGAGAAAAACATTCAGCTTTATGTCGAGAACGAAGTGCCAGAAAACATCGAGTTTAATGGTGACTGTGCGCGCATTCGACAGATCCTGTTTAACCTTGCAGGCAATGCGGTCAAGTTCACCAGTGATGGGCATGTACTGATTCGAGCGGAATTGGATGAACCAAGAAAGCGCTTATTGTTGTCTATTAACGACACGGGCATTGGTATTCCAGCCGACAAGCAAGACCGTATCTTCAACTCCTTCGAGCAAGCAGATACTTCCACCACACGTAAGTTTGGTGGCACCGGGCTTGGTTTAGCGATTGTGAAAAAGCTAACAGAATTGATGGGTGGTGAGGTCAAGCTTAAGAGTGTAGAGAGCATTGGTACTCAGTTTTTAGTCGAACTCCCTATACCTTGGGAAGAGAAGGCGCTACCTAAAGCGGAAGATACCAAAGTCAAAGTTCAGCGAGAAAACAAACGTAACCTGCACATTCTTCTCGCCGAAGACAACCGAGTCAATGCGATTGTGGCGAAAGGGTTCTGTGAGAAGTTAGGGCATACGGTCGAGATTGCTGAGAATGGTTTGATTGCGACTAAGAAAGCGCAAGAAAACCAATATGATTTGATTCTTATGGACAATCACATGCCGGAGATGAACGGGGTTGAGGCGACGCGATTTATCCGAGAGAAGATTGGTGTGAAGACCTTATTGTTTGCTTACACCGCCGATGTGTTTAGAGAAGCACACGATAACTTTATCGACGCGGGTGCTGACCATGTACTGACCAAACCATTGCAGCGAGAGAGCTTTGCTGATGCGCTCAAGCAGTTCGCCTCTCGTTTACCTGTGCAAAATGACGTATCGGATCAAGCTGAAAACGTGGTTGAGTTACATCGTGAACCAATTGAGAGGCTGAGACTGACAGAAGAAGAGCTGACTCATTCTGAGACGGTAGAAATGCTCAAAGAAGAGCCTGATGCACTGTTAGATCTGCTTGAAAGCATAGTGAATGATTTCGAAAAATCGGTTGATGAGTTGATTGAGTATTTCATGGCAGAAAACTTATCGTCACTTTACAACACCTTGCACACCACTAAAGGGATGGCGTTGAATCTTGGGTTAGACACACTGGCGAATCAGGCGCTAGAAATCGAAACTCAAGTTAAGAACAAGCAGATTCCTGATATTGAACAACTGCAAAAGTTGATCAACCGATTGCAAGTTAATATTCATCAAGGGCAGCGTTTGATTGATCGTTGCCGAAAGCAACAAACAGATTCAAACCAAGTGATTTGATCGCTCTATACCTGCATTTTCTGCCTTGTGAGTGGGAGTAAGCCCTAGGTTGTGGTCTACTTAGCTCTCTTTTGAAATCATCTCCTTTTGGAGTGCGAAACGACAGGGCAGGGAATTGCAATGAGTCAACATACCGCAGTGATTAAATGGCAACGTCAAACCGACGAAATTTTCAGTGATAATCAATACAGCCGAGCGCACGTTTGGCAGTTTGATGGTGGGCTTTGTGTTCCTGCTTCGCCATCTCCTCATGTTGTTCCATTGCCTTTATCTGTAGCTGAGAATGTGGACCCAGAAGAAGCGTTTATTGCGGCACTTTCAAGCTGTCATATGCTGGTCTTTCTCTCTATTGCTGCTAAACGCCGTTATGTGATCGACTCCTACGTAGATGAAGCGGTGGGCGAACTTACAACGGGAGAAAATGGTAAAGAGTGGGTTTCAAAAGTGACACTTAGACCAAACATTGTCTTTTCAGGAGACAAACAGCCGACACGTGAACAGTTAGAAAAAATGCATCATATGGCACATGAAAACTGCTTTATCGCTAACTCTGTAAAGACCGACGTCGTGACAGAGTTATTGGATTAGGAGAATGAGCCATTAAAAGCGTTAGTGAGGTGAAGCTCTCATAATCTTGCTTGTTGTGTAACCTAAGTTATACCCAAGTGACTTCAAGATGCAGGATTCAGAGTGTTGTCATTGATTCGAGAGTAAGGAAAACAACGCAGTGTAATAGCCAGCTCTTTCCAAGTTGTTTGACGCAGCAATCGGGTCAATGACACGCTCCCAAAGGGCGAGCTGCCTTGGCTTGTATACTTTGTTGCCGATTCTTGATTTAGACCCACTAAACCTTTAAATCGCCGCCGCGTCTACAAACCAAGTCAGTCTCGCTGAACCTAGCATCTCGAGGTTACTTGGGTATAAAGCTCTAATTAACCGTTTAATAGTTTGAATATGGGTGACTGATTTCACATTTTGGTTCATTTTAAGTCGGTATGTGAACCAATGTTGTGCAGTGGCGCAAACTGTTTGTTGTTAAATTAATGTTAATATCGAATGGTGTGTCATTGATTAATAGCGAGCATGGATGTGCAAACGCCTTTGAATCCCTTTATTCAAGCGAATGGATTACCTCAATTTGGTCATTTAGCATCGATTCCCGAATCGCTTCAGTTGGATGCGTTTCAGTATCTTAATGAGATGGACCAGCCTGCATCGAGTTGGCGTAAACGATTCGACTATAAGCAGTTCCAGTTCGTCTCGATCGTGACAGAGAAATACATCATTGGTGTTGCGATTGCCGATATTCGCTATTTGGCGTCTGGCTTTTGCTATGTGTTTGATACTGAAACCCATGAACTGGTGGAGCAGCAGTGGCTAAAGCCGCTCAACATGGGTTATCAAACGCAACCTTCTAGTTGGAACAGCCACGCCTATCTCGCTAATGATGACATTCAATTCAAGATTGAAAACGGACTCTGGCACATACAGCTTTCAACAGACCTTATTCAAGCTGATTTGAGGTTAAAACCTGAGTCAGAAAGCTTGCCTTTGATGCTCTGCACGCCAACAGCATATTCGGGCTGGACCTACACTCAAAAACACAACGCGCTCGCTATACAAGGTCAAATGAGTGTGAAAGGGCAGCCACAAGATCTCACCAATGCAGTCGCTGGGTATGATTTCTCTGCTGGTTACATGCGCAGAGAGACCAGTTGGCGATGGGCGAGCATCAATCGCCAAAGGGAAGGCAAACGGATAGGACTGAACCTTGCGGCTGGTGTGAATGAAACTGGGTACTGTGAAAACGTCATTTGGATTGATGGAGAACGCCACTTGATGCCGCCCGTACAGTTCGAGTTTTCTCGCATGCATCAAGAAGCGTCATGGCGAATTACCTCACAAGACAAGCGCATCGACTTGATCTTCAAGCCTAAAAATCAACGATCAGAGAAAAAGAACTTCTGGTTTTTGAAGAGTAACTTTCGTCAGTTTGTCGGTTACTTTTCTGGTTATTTGACTGATGACAATGGCATTAAACATGAACTTGATGAGGTGATGGGACTCACCGAAGATCATTACGCGAAATGGTAGGAACGGACTATGGAATGGTCACAGATTACGGAACATCCTGATTTATTGTTGATGTTGCTCGCGCCAATATTCTTTCTTTGTATTGCGGCAGAATATTGGTTTGGGCAACGTGGTGGTCGATTACCTGAGAGTGCGCGATATTACTTGCCAGAAGTCGTGTGTAACTTTGTATTGGCTGGGCTTCATCAAGCGACAGATATCTTAACAGGACTGCTGATCGCTAAACTGTATTTGTGGTGGTTTGGTTGGCGCTTGTTTGATATCGAGATGACGGTTTCTACCTTCCTGTTACTCATGGTCTTGCAAGATTTCTTCTATTATTGGTTCCACCGAGCAAGCCATCGTATCCGTTGGATGTGGGCAGCGCATGTGGTGCACCACAGTTCAGAGCGTATGAACTTCAGTACCGCATTTCGCCAAAGCCTGATGTACCCACTAGCGGGTATGTGGTTGTTCTGGTTGCCACTGGTCATTATTGGATTTGATCCTAAATGGGTGGTGTTTGTTGTGTTACTTAATCTGGGTCTGCAATTCTTTGTTCATACTCAGTCGATTCGTTCCCTTGGCCCTTTGGAGTGGGTCTTCAATACACCATCCCATCACCGAGTTCATCATGGTGTGAATCGTCAATACATTGATAAAAATTACGCTGGTGTATTGATTATCTGGGATCGCATGTTCGGGACGTTCGAGCCTGAAGTAGAAACCGTCCGTTATGGCATCTCAAAGCCCGTTAACAGCTTTAATCCTATTACCGTGACGTTTGCAGAATGGAAAGACATGTTCAAAGAGGTGACCCGTCCCAATTTGTCTTGGCGTCAGCGCTGGCGGTGCTTGTTTGCTCCACCGTCCGATACAATTGAGTAATGGTTCTGAATGATTAACTAAACGCCATACCATTAATGCTTGACAGTGTTCGGTGATGTTGTTTTAATGCGTACGGTGTTTTGTAAGTTTTAAGGAACGGACGATGACATTTAATCGAGTTTTCTCAATTGTAACGATGACCGCCGCTATGCTCAGCTCTGGGTACGCATACGCAGCACCTGCTTTTAGTGCAGATCAGTTGTGTAAAGCAGGGTTGGCACTGGCGATTGATAAGCAGCCTCGCGGGATTAAATCAGCGGGTACATCGGGTCAACGTATTTTGCTGGCTTTGAAAAATGGCAAAAACGATTGGGATTATCGCTGCACGGTGAATCGTCAGAATCGTACGTTAAAGATTGATGCTAGGGACTTGAAGCGAAATGATAAATATCTCGCTCAAGCCATACGTTATCGTATCAATGAAGGGAAGCGATCGGTTGAGGTCACCATGAAGAAACGCGCTGGTGGCGGGCTGAAAAACGACACGTTCACGACACTTCAGTTGGATTAACCCCAAAGATATGGGGAACACAATAACGAAGACGCGCCCCTGCACTCTGCAGGGGCTTTTTTATGCCTGCAGTTAGAGGTAGCAAATACAGAGATCGATTACAGCCACAGCATGAAAGCAATGAAGTACGAGTTTAAAGGGTATTTTAGGGAACTGATAAAAAGTTAGCTTAGGGAAAGCTTGGAGCGGGCAGCGGGAATCGAACCCGCATCATCAGCTTGGAAGGCTGAGGTAATAGCCATTATACGATGCCCGCGCATCGATAGGACTCATTCAATATGCCAGATTGAGTGCAAAAGAAAAGTCTTTTTTGCTCAATAAGTTGCTTAGTGAGTAAATAAATACCGATTCGTTCAAAAAGCGCACAGCACTGTTGGCAATATGTCGCTCTGAATACGATTTCACTCTCTTTCTCAACCAGTGTTTTACTCTGTTCTTAGTCTCTATTACGTCTTGAATTTGAACACTTGGCATTCATGGTCAAGACTAAATGTTGAAATGATTCAATATTTTCTCAGGTTCGTAAGATTAAACACCACAACTTGCCGAGAGACCGGCGCGATAGAGAGAGGAGAAAGAGTATGTGGAAAGGTTTATTGGCAACGTTGTTTGCTATCTCGGTGGTTGCTTGTACCACGGTAACCACTGATGTTGACAAGCAAGCGGATTTCTCATCCTACAAGACGTTTGATTTTGGTGAACAATCAGACACCCCAACCAGTTTGGATGCTCGTCGCATTGAGCAAGGGTTAGCAGCTCAACTGGAATCAAAAGGAATGTCGCGCGTGAAAAGCGGCGGTGATCTGTATGTGCACCACGACATTATCAAAGAATCGGAGATCGTATCTTCTGGTTCAAGTTTTAGTGTCGGTTACGGTTGGAACAGTTTTGGTGTGGTGACGTCCAGTCCTGAGCGTTACAAAGAGAAGAAGTACGGCAAATTGGTCGTTGAGCTTGTCGATACTAAAGCCAATCAAGTGGTGTGGAAGGGGGTTTCTAGCCGTAAGCTCACCGAGTCAATGAGTACTGAAAAGCGCGAAGAGTTGATCTCGGAAGAAGTCACGAAAATGTTTGAAAACTACCCGTATGGTAAAGAGTAAATTGAAGGTTAAATCATCGTCTAATCGCGCCAACAATCATTTGCAAAACGCTCTTTTTATTATCGATTAAGAATTTGAATTGCAAATTTGCACGCACGGAGTTACAACAGCGTATCGTTGTGGTTTAGGTGAATTCTGTGCGTGCTTACTTAGTCTCTGTATTAGGACTCTTTGTTGCGCTGATGGCTTTTGGGTTGAGTCAGGCTTCACCGTCACCAAAAATCTCCTACGCCGTCAGTTACACCTCTTCATTGATTGATGGTGAGGCGCATCTAGAGAAAGCACCGTTTTCTCCTTCACGTAAAGTCGCTGTGAGTTTATTCAGCCGCAATGCACTCCGCGTCAACCATTCCAATACGTCGCCAGATTCGGATGATTTCGATGTGCTGCCTGCACGTTGGCTAAATGACGTGCAGGATTTCAACAAACGCGAGTTTACTGACGTAGCGTTGCCTGTCATTCAAATTTTTTATTCGCACTCCAAATATCGGCTGGGGGCAGGGCAAGAGTCCAACCTGATCTATCGCTTTATTCATGCGCGGTAATTCCTATTCATTAATTTTCGAAGTTTGATTGTGATGTTTAGGAGTTTGTTATGTTTGATTCAATTACGCAGGTGCTGTTTGCTTTATGGCACCAGGATTTTACTGCACTGATGGCACCAGGTAGTGCAGGACTTATCTACTTTGTTGTGGGTGCACTTATTTTTCTTGAGAGTGGTTTTATTCCTGCGGCGCCTTTCCCTTGTGACAGTGTTGTTGTGCTTTCTGGCACTTTAGCGGCGGTGGGTGTATTGGACCCAGTGATGATCATGTTAGTGATCGTAGTGAGTGCGGCAATGGGAAGCTGGGTTGCTTACCTACAAGGCAAATGGTTAAACCGTTTACCAAAGGTGCAGGGTTGGGTAAATGCAGTTCCCGCAAAACGCTTGGAGCAAGTTGACATGTTACTTGGTAAGCATGGCTTGATTGCATTGTTTTGTGCGCGCTTTATTCCGGTTGTGCGTTCTTTGCTGCCTTTAATGATGGGTTTGCGCGTTAATCGCGTGAGTAAGTTCCATTACTTCGCATGGTTGAGTGCGATTCTATGGACGCTGCTGCTGTGTGGTTTAGGCTTATTATTGCCTCTACTGCCAGAGAAGCTTAACAAGATTGTGACCATGGGATTGATGGCTGCACCGGTGATTACCCTGACCATTGCCATTATGAGCTTTGTATTGGTGAAGGTGCGTAAGGCTTGGAGTAAATCGAAAACCACGCCGCAATTGCCATAGTCTTATAAACCTGAAGCTCGAAAAGCAAAAAAGGCGCGATGATCGCGCCTTTTTGGTTCTCTACGTAAATTGAAATGAGCTGGAATCAGTAACCATTGTTATAAAGGTATTCGCCTGCTTCTTTGCACTCAGTTTTGTAGAGCTGTTCCATCTTGGTTTCATCCATGCCTTTTGCTTTGAATTCGGTCTCTGCCGAAGAAAGCTGGCTGAATGTGTACCCACGTTCTGCCATTAAGTAATGACGAAACATTGCACGGTGTTCAGGAACCGCAGTTCGGGCGTTAGAAGCATTGGCACACTCCATCAGAGCGCTGTTGCTCATTTCTTCTGGTTTTGCTGCGTGCGTAGTTGTTGTGAATAAAGTAATAAGCGCCAAAGTGGCAATAGTCGCGATTTTTTTCATAATCAGGATCTCGAGTTAATTCGGTGTTCAGATGAGATCATCCATGGCTGGTACTGACGGTTTCCATATTGTGTCAGTACAGTCAATGTGCGAGCTAAGCGTCGCGACTGTGTGCAAACACGTACAGTAAATTGGCTTGCTTCCATCTAGCGAGATGATACGAGCGACGGTATGCAAATACATCGGCAGCATCGGGTAATGGCGTTGCTTTGAGCGCTATGTCCAACAGTGATGGAGACAAAAACGCGACTAACAGGTGATAGTCGGGCGTTATATTTAGTGGTAAATCACCATCGTTACCGGATGTACGGCGACAAGGGAGTAAACCAAGCAAATCACGTTTTAGGTGACGAAAGTAACCGTCTGGACTCCAAGAGTCGCGAGTATTCCATGCACGATAAGGCGCTTTTATTGCGTGATAATCGTATTGAGTGAGCTTATAAAGCTTTTCTGAATGCGTGTAGTGGAATTCTGAGGATGGCTGATTTTGCGCTGCAAGCATTTGCCCTGAGAACAGGGAGAGTGACAACAAAAGCAAAAGGCGAAATACGTGAACCAAAACTAACCCTAAAACACTATGGAATCGATATTCGTTTGCTGCCTGAAGGTGGCGCTTGCGTATACTAACGACTTGCTGAAAGGATGAACAGTTTTTTGTCGCATTAAAAAAGGGAGCGTATCAGCTCCCTTTTCAACATTAGGTCAAGAAACCTTAAGCGCTAGCGTAGATAACACTGCCACCTTTAATGGTGTCGATGATTTCTCGTGATAGCTTCTGTGGCAGAGCGGGGCAACCCCAACTGCGACCAAGATAACCATTCTTCTTAATAAAAGAAGGATTCGCGTAGTCTGCACCATGAACCACGATGTAACGCTCTCGTGCTTTATCGTTAACGCCGGATGTCAGTCCATCCAAGCGAAGTGAATAACCGTTAGAACCATAGTATGTGGTATCGGTTAAGAATGTTCCTAGAGAAGTTTTACGAGAGTTCACAACATTAGAAAACTTCGTTGCGGTCTTCTTGCCGCTGTTTACGCCGTGAGAGACATAAGTATTAAAAATGAGCTTCTTCTTGTCCAAGTCGACCACATAAAAGCGTTTTTCAGTAGATGGTTTACTGTAATCGATGATAGTCAAAAGTGGCTTTTTGCGGTCTGAGGTTTTCTTATAAGCTAAGAACGCATCATTGAATAAACTGAAGTCAATGACGCCTTCCAACTTGGCTTCTTTATATGTCTTTTCAACAAGTTGTTTAGTGGCTTTCGTTTCTGTCGCTTTGCCTGAATGATGAGCAAAGGCAAAAGGAGAAACTGCCAGCGATGTCCATATCAATAATAAAAATAGCTTTTTCATTTGTACTAAATAAAACTCTTGGTGCAACAAATTTAGCGATTGCTTCGTGCAGTCGTTAATACAGCATGTTCATCAATTTAACTCTATTCCCAATGTTGCTTATTATGCGTAGTGACGCCTATTACTCAAATATTTTTAGTATTTGGTAAAGACTATCCAACTAACTTACTGAATTTAATCAATATTGAGAGGTTAATTGATGACTTTAAAAATCTTCAGAACAAATACTAGCCGATTTGGCTAATTAATAAAACTGTGTTTATCAATATTTACTGAGATGGATACTCAATAAAACATCGTTTAATTATACTTTTAATAAAAATATTGTTTGAATTCAATGAACTTATTTCTAACTGGTCATTCGGCGAAAAGTTTTTAGACTGTGATCCTAGTCGTAACAAATCATGACTGAATAAAGGTGAATGTATTGATAGCTACTATGGGTTGCGGAGCATATTCAACCAAACGGCCAGCTAGATTGTTGTATATCGTCAATTTATCCGTGTTCACTGTTCACATCATCCAAACTTTTTATGTTAGCGTGCTATAAAACTGTTAGCAGAAGGCATTGAAGATGGAAGTTTATGAGTGTGTCTCATTTATCCTAGTTAAGGATGATGAAGTGTTATTAGAAACAAGATCGAAGGACAAGGACTCTGACCCAGGTATGATCGCGATACCCGGTGGGCACATGGAACAAGGCGAAAGTCAGTCCATGACATTGCTGAGAGAATTAGACGAGGAGCTAAACATCAGACCGCAAAGGTGCGGGTATTTGTGTTCTTTATATCACCCAACCACCGAACTTCAATTGCTTCATTATTATGTAGTCACTGATTGGGTGGGAGATATTCAGAGCCTAGAAGCAGAATCTGTCAATTGGTATCCAATAATAAATGCGCCTGTTGCTACGGAAGTGGATCGCATAGCTTTAAGTGAATATCAAAGATTAAAGCATGTATTAAAATCGGTATTTAATAATGACTTCTCAATAAATAATGTTTGTGGATAATCATAATGTTTTTAATTAATGATTAAATGACGAGTACATTTGAAATAAAGTTTTTCTGATAAATAGTTTAAATGAATTGTATACCCAAGTGACTTCAAGATGCAGGATTCAGAGCATTGTCATTGATTCGAGTTCAAGGAAAACAACACCGTGTAATAGCCAGCTCTTTCCAAGTTGTTTGACGCAGCCATTAGTTTAATTAAAAAAGCGGGGCAATGACACGCTCCCGAAGGGCACTCTTTGCAAATAGTAAGGAAGTCATTCTCGCTGAACCTAGCATCTCGAGGTTACTTGGGTATAAAACATTGATCAAAAATAAACTTTTCTCTCAGTAAGTTATGCTAGTTTCTGTAAAAGTTGAACAAAAGCTAAATATACAAGGAAGAAAATGAAAACGATAGGTCTGATTGGTGGCATGTCATGGGAGTCTACCGCAAACTATTACCAAATTATTAACCGAGAAGTGAAAGCGCGCTTAGGTGGTTTGCATTCAGGTAAAGTCTGCTTGTACAGCGTCGATTTCGCCGAAATTGAAACGCTGCAACACCAAGGCCGTTGGGGTGATACTGCAATCATTCTCGCGCAGGCAGCAAAATCAGTGGAAGCGGGCGGTGCAGATTTTATTTTGATTTGTACAAACACGATGCACAAAGTCGCAGACCAAATTCAGCAGGCTGTTAATGTACCGCTTGTTCATATTGCCGATACGACCGCAGAGCAGCTGGTGATGGATGGCATTAAGAAGGTTGGTTTACTTGGTACGCGTTTTACCATGGAACAAGACTTCTATAAGCAGCGACTTATCGATAAATTTGGTGTTGATGTCGTCGTACCCAGTTCAGATGACCAGACGATTGTTCATGACGTTATCTACAACGAATTGTGTAAAGGCGAAGTGCGTGATGATTCGCGCCAACACTACCTCACGATTATTGAGAAACTCGTGGAACAGGGGGCTGAAGCAGTCATTCTGGGTTGTACTGAAATCGCGATGTTAGTTGAATCTCAGCACACTGACGTCAAGCTTTATGACACAACTGAAATCCACGCGAAAGCAGCGGTAGAAAAAGCCCTCGACTCAAAGTGAGACTTCGCTTAACAGGCTTAATCAGATCAACGAACTCAAGGAAGAGTGATGAACTATCGATGCGGGCAATGCCGCCAGTTTACTCGTCAAAAAGGTAGCGCAGATATTTGCGGTGCATGGGGGAATCCAACTGATGCAAAACGTCCAGCGTGTGACTATTTTATGCCAACCGTTAGCGCAAAAGAGCGTGTCGCTTCTTCAATGAAAACCAAAAATGGCTAAGTCTTTCTCATTAATTGAGAATTTCTTAGCCAATCAGTATGCATTGATCAATGCAAACGATTGCTCGGTTTGGGATGTGTTGTATAATCTGCGTCGCGTCACACTTTGGTGACACGTATTACATTTCAGGACTCCCATGTTGAAGAAATCTCTTGCTCTCATGCTTGCTGCGTACTCACTTCCTTCCGTTGCAGGTTCTACCATCGGTATCGTTGGTGCGATGGATGTTGAAGTTGAAGCGCTATTACCAAAAATCCAAAATCAACAAGTAAAGAAAATCGGTAGCCATCGCTTTTATATGGGTGAGTTAGAGGGAAAAACGGTCGTTGTGACTCAATCGGGTGTTGGTAAAGTCAATGCAGCGATGACGACAACCCTTCTGATTGAATCTTTCGGTGTTGACCAACTTATTTTCACAGGTATTGCGGGCGCAAGTGATCCGAAATTGGATCCGCTAGACGTGGTCGTCTCTACGCGTTTGGTGCAACACGATGTGGACCTAACCGCATTTAACATGCCGAAAGGCTTGCTGCCTGATTATGAAGAGCGTTACTTCTACGCCGATAAAACACTGCAAAAGTATGCATTCGATGCCGCCGTTGACACACTTGGGAAAGAGAGTGTTTATCGAGGCATTATCGCATCAGGTGACCAGTTCATTGCGAGCAAAGTGAAGGTAACCGGCATTTACCAAGAATACAACGCGATGGCGGTAGAAATGGAAGGCGCAGCGCTAGGTCAAGTCGCAGACGCTTTCAATGTACCTTACGTAGTGATTCGCACGATCTCTGATAAAGCGGATGGCTCAGCAGATGTTGTTTACTCAGACCTGAAGAAGGCAACTGCAGACAATTCTGCAAACATTACTCTGAATATGCTGAAACGCATGTAATTGAAAATAGGTTAGGCAAACTTTTGCAAGCCGTAATAGGACGAAAAAGCAGCACTTAGAATGCTGCTTTTTTCTTGAAGATTCGCTTCACCCACTAAGCGATGTGCGTGCTCTTGAACGGCTGATCGTTTGCAGATTTCCACCAATGATCGAGTTGCTCTTTGTTCATTGGCTTGCCAAACAAATAGCCCTGCATAAAGTCGCAGCGGTAAGAAGAAAGCCACTCGTGCATCACGTTATGCTCAATGCCCTCGGCCGTAACGGTCTTATTCTGTGCATGACACAGTTCTATAATTGGCTTGATGACATGACCATTATCGGTGTTCATCAGAGTTAACAAAAACTCTCGGTCAAATTTGATTTTCTGTACCGGGTACTGCACTAATTGCGTCAAAGAAGTATAACCAGAACCAAAGTCGTCTATTGCCAGTTTGTAACCTAGTTTCGATAGCTCATCTAGTAGGGCTGTACCTTGTTTATCAGACGCAAAAGTTTCGGTAATTTCTAGCTCAATACAATGCGCAGGAACACCATTTTGTGATGCTTTATCATGGATGAATTCCGCCATAGACAGTGAGTTCAGTTCTGCAGACGATAAGTTGATGGACAAAATAATGTCTTTCCCAAAGATATTTTTGAGCTGGTGGTATTCCGCCATGGCATTCGCGAATACCCAGCGGTCAATCTTTTCGAACAAACCGGTTTGTTCAGCAATAGGAATGAACTCTTTTGGTGGTACTGAACCGATCCCTTCAGCTTCCCAACGTAATAGGACTTCCAAGCCTTCTATCTCGTTGGCATTACTGTTCATGTATGGTTGGAAAACAAGATGAAACTCTTCTTCAACGTTAGCTTTGCGCAATGCGCGTTCAATTTGGCTACGACGTTGAGCCTCGATATTGAGTGCTGCAGAATAGTAAGCGTATTGGTTTTTACCAGCACGCTTAGCTTGGTACATTGCTGCGTCTGCACTCGATAAGAGCTTGGCGATATCACCACCGTCTGTTGGGTATTGAGCGATACCCACGCTGGCTGTTACTGGAAATGAGTTTTTCGCTGACTGAGTTAAGTTGTTAATTGGCTTTAGCAACTCCGCGGCAAACAGATCGGGGATGTCGCTATTCTCTTGATTAGAACTGAGTAAGATTGCGAACTCATCACCGGACAAACGCGCACCGAAACATGGGCTATTGTATTGTTGAGTGAACTTCTGGCACGCATTTTTGATGTGTCTGGAGAAGACTTGCAGCAACTTATCGCCCAGTTCGTGACCGTATTTGTCGTTGACGTATTTGAAGTTATCTAGGTCAATATAAATTACCCAAAGCTGATCTGAAGGATCCGCCAGTTCACGGCTTGCAAGTTCATGGAAGCGATGACGATTAGCAAGTTGAGTTAAGTGGTCGGTTTCTGCCAAACGCTTGGTCTTGTGGTAGACGTTGTTCAGCTCTTCATACATATCAAAGAAGCGAGAAGAAAGGCGTCCAATCTCGTCATCAGTGTCTAGTTTTTCAATGTTAGCACGCTTGTTGGACTCAATTTCTCTAAGCTGTTTGTCTAAGTGGGATACCGGGCTAAGTACGTAACGATACAGCACCAAGACAATTAATGTGATGGTACAAAACGAGGCAATGCCAAACGACAATGCCAGTTCTAGCCAGACCTTATCGACCTTATTCCACATCAGATATTCTGCTGGCGATAAAATGGCATAGAAATGGGGTAGAAGTTCAATCGTCTGGGCGAGGGGAATATCTAAGATAATCGGCTTGTCAGAAAAGGTAATCACGCTGTGCGTATCAAATTCGATCTCATGTTTGATGTCATTGAACGCTTCGAGTGACACAGACACGATAACAAAGAAAACGTTTTGTGGGTCAAAGCTTAACGGGGGTTCTCCGGTACGTTTATCAAACAACTCATATTGCAATAGAATGCTTTGCCCGCTGCTGTTGTAAATAAAACCGGTATGGCTGACATCCCCATTGGCTTTATAGCTTTTGTCGACATACTCAAGGATCTTAGGGTCCACTCGACCATTTGATTCGTAATATTGATTTTCGGTGTAGTAGAGAAGGTCTTGTCTACCATCGAGGATCGCCATGTTGGCATCCCCTCGGTACCCGTGGCTGAGCACCTCTATGGTTTCATCTAAACGTTTGAACAGTTGCCTCTCACGATAGCGGTTATCATGATTTACAAAATAATCTTGCAGTACCTCGCTTTTACCCAAGGTATAGGCATAACTGTTGAGAAAAATGTTGGCTTGGCGAAACTGTCCAGCGAGCTTTTCCATTTGCAGCTGGATATAGCTGTCTTCCCTTTTGATTAGCGTGACTTTTTGAATGCTATAGATGATGGAACTCGACACCAGCGCGCTAATTAGAATGACAGGGGCGACAAGCAAAACGACTCTGTTGCTTAATTTCATGTATTTCTTACTTTCCGTTTGTGTCCCTACAAACGCTTCTAACCTGAGAGTATTACCTATTGGTGCCTACCTGAGGTATCGAACGGATGATGATACTTTCCTTGTATTCGAGGAAATTGTAAGTGTGTGTTTTTCGAAAGTCAGTCAGGTTTCCGATATTTGTGATGCTGTGTGAGGTTTTTTCATGTTCACAGGTGTCACCGTCTCATAAATTGAACAGATTTATTCCAGCGAAAAGGTCTTCAACTCATTCGTTCGACTTATGAATTCAGATTAATATCGATTGAATGGAAGTCTCTCTCCCGTTCAATAAATGTCATCGAAACGTTTCGATGGCGAAGTGTGACCTCAATATCTTTTTCTTAATCAGTTAGCACTCAATTACGGATCATTCTCACACCTTATCGATCTGCGGCTGGTCAATTCTCCTTGGCGTTCTATTATTGCATCGAAACGTTTCGATGAGTGTTTTGTCAATATAGAAATTAGTCCAAGAGAGACACTCACAGTTGTATGAACGTGTAACCGAAAGGTCGATGAGATGAAAAAAAGTACCCTAATTAACTCAGAAATTTCTTACTTGGTGGCGACGCTGGGTCATACCGACGAAATCACCATTTGTGACGCGGGCTTGCCAATTCCTGATCATGTGCAACGTATTGACTTAGCGTTGACTCATGGCGTACCTGGTTTCCATGATACCGTTCGCGTGATTCTGTCTGAGTCCCAAATTGAAGGGGTCATCATTGCTGAAGAATTCGCAACAGTTAGCCCAGTTCACCACGATGCGCTGATCTCTGAACTAACCAAAGAGAGTGAGCAAACAGGTAAGCAAATCGCGATTAACTATGTATCGCATGAAGATTTTAAAGTTCGTACAGAACAGAGTCGCACTGTTGTTAGAACAGGCGAGTGCACACCGTATGCGAACGTGATTTTCCAAGCTGGCGTGGTGTTTTAAGCCACAACTAATTGAGGACAAATTATGACTCAAGCCATTCTACAACTAAGCGACATTGAGAAAGCCTTCCCGGGTGTTAAGGCGTTGGATAAAGCCAGCCTTAATGTATACCCGGGTCGAGTGATGGCGCTGATGGGCGAGAACGGGGCAGGTAAGTCGACCTTGATGAAAGTGCTTACAGGCATTTACCACATGGATGCAGGAAGCATCAAATATCAAGGTCAGCCAGCGGCGTTTAAAGGTCCGCGTGATTCTCAAGAAGCGGGCATCAGTATCATTCACCAAGAATTGAACTTGATCCCTGAGCTGACGATTGCTGAAAACATCTATTTAGGTCGTGAATTTACCGGCACGATGGGACGTATTCAGTGGAGCAGAATGTACGAAGAAGCAGATAAGTTGCTTCAACGCCTTAACGTAAAGCACTCTTCAAAAACATTGCTTGGTGATT
The DNA here is from genome assembly GCF_963871815.1 of Vibrio sp. L85. Taxonomy (NCBI): domain Bacteria; kingdom Pseudomonadati; phylum Pseudomonadota; class Gammaproteobacteria; order Vibrionales; family Vibrionaceae; genus Vibrio; species Vibrio sp. L85. The sequence goes on along the minus strand of NZ_CAWMYL010000244.1, from coordinate 191,204 downwards.
TAAGTCTTGGTGAGCAGCAAATGGTGGAGATTGCCAAAGCGCTGTCTTTCGAATCCAAAGTCATCATCATGGATGAACCAACGGATGCGTTGACCGACAAAGAGACGGAATCGCTGTTTAAAGTGATTAATGAACTTCGCGACCAAGGTTGCGGCATCGTTTACATCTCGCACCGTCTGAAAGAAATCTTCGAAATCTGTGATGACATTACTGTGTTACGTGACGGCAAGTTCATTGGCGAATGCCAAGTTAAAGACACCAACGAAGATGGACTCATCGAAATGATGGTTGGTCGTAAGTTGGAAGAGCAATACCCGCGTATCGATGTGACGCATGGTGATGTTTGTCTTGAAGTGATTGGTTTGACGGGCTCGGGTGTTCATGACATTAGCTTCACGCTTCAACGTGGTGAAATCCTTGGTGTGTCAGGCTTGATGGGCGCGGGGCGTACAGAGTTGATGAAGGTGATTTACGGCGCGCTACCAAGTGAGCGTGGCGTCATCAACTTAGACAATAAGACCATTAACCCGGTTAGCCCACAAGATGGCTTGGCGAATGGTATTGCTTACATCTCTGAAGACCGTAAAGGCGATGGCTTGGTGCTTGGCTTATCCGTGAAGGAGAACATGTCTCTGTGTGCATTGGATAAACTTACCAAAGGCTTCCAAATCCAACATGGCGAAGAAGTCGTGGCGGTAGAAGACTTCATCAAACTGTTCAACATCAAAACGCCAACCCGAGACCAAATCATTGGCAACCTGTCTGGTGGTAACCAGCAGAAAGTGGCAATCGCAAAAGGGCTGATGACCAAACCCAAAGTTCTGATTCTGGATGAGCCAACTCGCGGCGTCGACGTGGGTGCGAAGAAAGAAATCTACCAGCTAATCAACAAATTTAAAGCCGATGGCATGAGCATCATCTTGGTTTCTTCTGAGATGCCTGAAGTGCTAGGCATGAGTGACCGCATCATGGTGATGCACGAAGGTCGAATCACGGGCGAATTTGATGCGAAAGACGCCGACCAAGAAACACTACTCGCTTGTGCCGTAGGCAAGAAGATCAATGAGGAAGCAGCATGAGTACTAATACCATGAGCAAACCAAACGAAACGGGCAGCAAGAAGCTGTTCACTAAAGAGTGGCTGATTGAACAAAAGTCACTGATTGCACTGTTATTTTTGATTGTTGTCGTGTCATTTTTGAACCCGAACTTTTTTACGGTAGACAATATTCTTAATATCCTTCGTCAAACCTCAGTTAACGCAATCATCGCGGTAGGTATGACGTTGGTTATCCTGACCGCAGGCATCGACCTAAGCGTAGGTTCTGTACTCGCACTATGTGGTGCGTTTGCCGCGAGCATGATTGCATTAGAAGTGCCTGTGCTTATCGCAGTTCCGACTGCATTGTTCGCTGGTGCAGCTTTGGGGGCGATCAGCGGTATCATCATTGCCAAAGGTAAGGTTCAAGCCTTTATCGCAACACTGGTTACCATGACGTTACTACGCGGCGTAACCATGGTTTACACCGACGGTCGTCCTATCTCTACGGGCTTTACTGACACAGCAGATGCATTTGCATGGTTTGGCACAGGTTACGCACTTGGTATCCCGGTTCCAGTTTGGTTGATGGTGATTGTCTTTGCGGCAGCTTGGTACCTACTGAACCACACTCGTTTTGGTCGCTATGTGTACGCACTTGGCGGCAACGAATCAGCAACGCGCCTTTCTGGTATCAACGTTGACCGTGTAAAAATTGGTGTATACGCCATCTGCGGTATGTTGGCAGCGCTTGCTGGCATTATCGTGACGTCTCGTCTGTCTTCGGCACAACCAACAGCGGGTATGGGCTACGAGCTAGACGCTATCGCAGCGGTTGTTCTTGGCGGTACCAGCTTGATGGGTGGTAAAGGTCGCATAATGGGAACGTTGATTGGTGCCCTAATCATCGGCTTCCTAAACAACGCGCTGAACCTACTCGATGTTTCTTCTTACTACCAAATGATTGCGAAAGCAGTGGTTATCTTGCTAGCAGTACTGGTAGACAACAAAAACAAGTAATTGATATTTAAAATAAAGAGCTCCATTACATCCTGAATACAAACCGAGCCAGAGGACGTGTGCTGGCTCACCCTACACAAAGGACTAGAACGATGAAAAAACTCGCAACTCTTATCTCTGCTGCACTTCTTTCTTCAACCGTATCGGTAGCGGCGCACGCTCAAGATACAATGGCGATTGTAGTTTCTACATTGAATAACCCGTTCTTCGTAACGATGAAAGACGGTGCAGAAGCGAAAGCGAAAGAACTGGGATACGACTTGATTGTACTGGACTCGCAAAATGACCCGAGTAAAGAACTGTCAAACATCGAAGACCTAACGATTCGTGGCGTAAAAGCGATTCTGATTAACCCAACAGATTCAGACGCTGTGTCAAACGCAATTCGTATGGCGAACCGTTCTAAGATCCCTGTGTTGACACTAGACCGTGGTGCAAGCCGTGGTGAAGTGGTGAGCCACATCGCTTCTGACAACGTAGTTGGTGGCGAAATGGCTGGTCACTACATCATGGAAAAAGTAGGTGAGAAAGCGAAAGTTATCCAGCTAGAAGGTATTGCCGGTACGTCTGCGGCGCGTGAGCGTGGTGAAGGCTTCATGACAGCAGTGAAGGGCAGCAACATGGAGCTACTAGCAAGCCAACCTGCTGATTTTGACCGTACTAAAGGTCTGAACGTAATGGAAAACTTGCTTGCAGCGAACCCTGACGTTCAAGCAGTATTTGCTCAGAACGATGAGATGGCACTGGGTGCGCTTCGCGCAGTTCAAGCGTCTGGTAAAGATGTACTCATCGTTGGCTTCGACGGCACTGACGACGGCATTGCAGCAGTTAACCGTGGCAAGCTAGCAGCAACTATCGCGCAGCAGCCAGATCTTATTGGTGCTTTGGGTGTAGAAACGGCCGACAAAGTATTGAAAGGTGAGAAGGTTGAGGAGTACATTCCTGTTCCGCTTAAAGTCGTGACTAAGTAAGTTTAACTCCCAACTCAGTGATTCTTCTTTGTTGAAGATAATGGAATGACCCAATGAATGTGTTGGGTCATTCCAAACAACACAAATGGTACGTTAGAAAACTGAATCTATTTGAATCGTAATACGCTTACGTTTTTTCAAAGAGCGTAAACCTATTACTCCTGTTCAAATATAAAGGGTTCATTCAGAACCGAGGATAACCGTATGAATAAGTTAGTGGTGTTAGGTAGTGTAAACGCTGACCATGTTCTTCAAGTGCCTTCTTTCCCTCGTCCAGGCGAGACGCTGCATGGTCGCAACTATCAAGTTATCCCAGGTGGCAAGGGTGCCAACCAAGCTGTTGCGGCAGCTCGATTAAACGCAGATATCGGTTTTATTGCGTGTGTGGGTGATGATTCATTCGGCATCAACATTCGTGAGAACTTCAAAATGGATGGCATCGATATTGCTGGCGTGAAAATGCAGCCGAACTGCCCAACGGGCATTGCCATGATTCAAGTGGCGGACAGCGGCGAGAACAGCATTTGTATCTCCGCAGAAGCCAACGCCAAGCTGACTGCAGAGGCGATTGAGCCAGATCTAGAGCGCATTCGTCAGGCTGATTACTTGTTGATGCAACTAGAAACGCCAATGTGCGGCATCGAGAAAGCTGCGCGAATCGCGAAAGATGCCAAAACCAACGTCATTCTGAACCCAGCGCCAGCACGTGAATTGTCTGATGAGTTACTGTCTTGCATTGATGTCATCACACCAAATGAAACGGAAGCGGAAGTACTAACAGGTGTGACGGTAACGGACGATGACAGCGCACAAGAAGCGGCAAACATCCTGCATTCGAAAGGCATTGAAATCGTCATGATCACGCTCGGTGCGAAAGGGGTGTGGTTGAGTCAAAACGGTCGCGGTGAAATCATTCCTGGTTTCCGCGTAGAAGCAACAGATACCACAGCGGCGGGCGATACGTTTAATGGGGCATTAGTCACTGGTTTATTGGAAGACTTACCTTTAGAATCAGCGATTAAGTTTGCCCACGCAGCAGCAGCGATCTCAGTAACTCGCTTTGGCGCGCAAACCTCCATTCCAACCCGAAAAGAGGTTGAGGAGTTTCTGGTTAAAAACTAATTAAGGAGTAATAACATGGCAACGATGAAAGACATCGCAAAACTGGCAGGGGTTTCCACCTCAACTGTGAGCCATGTTATTAACAAAACTCGCTTTGTCAGCGAAGAGATCTCGGAACGAGTCAACAACGCTGCCAAAGAGCTCAATTACTACGCGCCTTCAGCTTTGGCGCGTAGCCTCAAAGTCAATCGCACCAAAACCATTGGTATGCTGGTGACTACCTCAACCAACCCATTTTTCGGTGAAGTCGTAAAAGGTGTTGAGCGCAGTTGCTACCATAAAGGCTATAGCCTGATCCTGTGTAACACTGAAGGCGATAACGAACGCATGCGTGATTCCATCAATACGTTGCTACAAAAGCGAGTTGATGGTCTGATTCTAATGTGTTCATCGTTAGAAGGGGAGCGCATTGATGTATTTGAACGTTACCCTGATATTCCAGTTGTAGTGATGGATTGGGGACCAATGCTGTTCACAAGCGATAAGATCCAAGATAACTCACTTCGTGGTGGTTACTTGGCAGCCAAATACCTTATCGATTGTGGTCACAAAGAGATTGGTTGTATCACTGGACCATTAATTAAGCATCAAGCGCAAATGCGTTACGAAGGCTACAAACGCGCGATGATCGAAGCAGAGCTTGAGTTCAACGCCAACTGGATTGTTGAATCGGACTTTGAATGCGAAGGGGGTTATCAAGCCTTCAAAAAAATGGCGGAACGTGGTCCGTTACCAAGTTCTATTTTTGTTTCCAACGACATGATGGCTATGGGCGCAATTAACGCGGCAAATGAGTTGGGTATTCAAGTACCTGAGCAGCTTTCTATCATTGGTTATGACGATATCCACATCGCTAAGTTTATGTCGCCATCCCTCACCACTATTCATCAGCCTAAGTACCGTCTTGGACAAGCTGCTGTAGAGACATTGTTACGTAAATTGGATGATAAGTCTGACGAAGCTCAGGTTGTGCAATTAGAGCCGACACTGATTGAACGTAAAAGTGTGAAGCGTCTCTCTTAGCTCAAAATTTATTCATTCTCAATAAGTTATAGACCTATACTTTTATTGAAGGTGCTTTTTATAAGGATTTAGGAAGCAACCCCACGCCTTTTGAACAATAAGCCCAACAAAATGTGATTTTTTGCGCGTAAAGTAAAAGATTTCGTGTAGAAATATTCCAAAAAGCTTATTATTAAAAGGGTCTATAAATAGATTTATAAATTATTGTAGCAAATGGAAAATTTTTATGTTCGTCAAGAGATACGCACTGCATTCAGTTAAGAGACCGTGGTTTCACCGTATCAATATTCTCTTAGTCTTATTCGTGTTTTCTTTGAGTGTTTATGAGTTGCTTGCCAATGAAGAATTCATTTACTTATTGGGTATCGCATTTACGTTCATAGCTACAGCACTATTTGCTGCGGCATCATCTTTCAAGAAGCGTTACTTAGGACATGAATCCTAAATAGTGGCGAAGGAATAAGTGTGCTTCAGGCACTTTAAAGCAAGTATTGATCTGATTTATGATCGGGTACATCGAAAGGAGGACAAATGTCCTCCTTTTTGTTTGCTGCGAGGCAATAAGATGAGCACATCCCAAGCACAATAATAAAGGACATCTTCATGGACCTATTTGCCCTGTTAGACATCAATAACACCCTTGTTAATATTCCTATTGGTGGTGGCTATGCGATGAGTTGGATCGAAGCTTTTGGTACGGTTTTCGGTCTGCTTTGTATTTGGTTTGCGAGCCAAGAAAAAACCATTAACTACTTGTTCGGTTTGCTGAACGTAACACTTTTCGCCGTTATCTTTTTCCAGATTCAGCTTTACGGATTGCTTCTGCTTCAAATGTTCTTCTTCTGCGCCAACATTTATGGTTGGTATGCGTGGACAAGACCAAATGCACAAGGTGAGACACTAGAGGTGCGCTGGTTAAGCAAGCAGAAGCTCATCGCGACAGGTTCAGTAAGCATTGTTGCGATTGCGCTGTTAACCATCTATATCGACCCATTCTTTTTTGCGTTGGCTAACATTGCCGTTGATACGTTAAATGTGTTCGGTGCAGGTTTGTCTGAACCTGTGTTGGAGCCAGATGCTTTCCCATTCTGGGATGCAACTATGACCGTTCTGTCTATCGTGGCGCAAATCTTAATGACACGTAAGTACGTTGAGAACTGGATTCTTTGGGTCGTAATCAACATCATCAGCGTTGGTATTTACGCAACACAAGGCGTGTACGCAATGTCGGTTCAATACGCGATTCTAATGTTCATCGCCGCAAACGGCACAAGAGAATGGGCACGTAGTGCGAAACGCAATGGTGATAAGACCCTAACTCAAGCGACAGCGCAAGGTTAAGCCAATGATGAAACAACCTCATATTGGCGTAGACAACACCCAGATAGCATCGCGAGTGATCGTCTGTGGTGAGCCAGATAGAGCAAACCGTATTGCCGCGTTGTTTGATAACGCAGAATTGGTCTCTGAAAACCGTGAATATAGAGTATTCACTGGCACATACCAAGGTCAGCAAATCTCAGTATGCAGTACAGGCATAGGCGCTCCTTCGATGATCATTGCGGTGGAAGAGCTAAAACAGTGTGGTGTGACAGACGTGATTCGTGTGGGATCAGCTGGTGCGATGCAATCAGGCATTCAACTCGGTGAGTTGATAGTGGCTGAAGGCGCCGTCAGAGACGAAGGTGGCTCGAAAGCATACGTTCGCTCTTCGTATCCGGCTTACGCAAGCTTTTCGTTACTGAAAGCGCTGGACAGCTATTTAGCCGAAAAAGAAGCGCGCTATCATTTAGGTGTGGTTCGCTCCCATGACAGCTTCTATACCGACGACGAAGAAGCGATTTGCGAATACTGGAACAAGAAAGGAATCCTAGGCGCGGATATGGAAACCTCGGCACTTTTTACTGTCGGTCGTTTGCGTGGACTGAATGTTGCCTCCATTCTGAACAATGTGGTTTTGTATCAGCAGGATGTGAAAGAAGGCGTAGGACAGTACGTAGACGAAGCGCAAGTGATGATGGAAGGGGAGCGTTTAGCGTCTTACGCTGCTCTTGAAGCCTTAATTGCGCAAAGTTAACTGGATCACAGCTTAGTTAATTTTTAAAGCGGCACTTTGGTGTCGCTTTTTTATTGGCTGTCATCAAACGATTCTAGCGAGTACAATCTATTTGAGATTGTTGTCATTAAAGAGAAACTCACGTGAAAATCAGCCCTTACTCAACCGGACGTTTCAAAAGCTTTCTAGAACAGAAAAGTGCCGAGTTTCGTGACTTAATCTATCAATGCCAAATCGGCAGTCGATACTTTGACTCTGGTGAAGAGATCCTTCGCCAAGGCGAGCAGCTTCAATATCTGTATGTTGTGCCAGTCGGTCGAGTTTCAATGAGTATTATTGCTGTCAACGGTCGTCGTTTTCAATTGGGTGAAGCCAATTGCGATTATCATATCTATGGTGAAATGGAGTACTTCACGCAAACGCCTTGTCAGTGGAACGTCGTCGCCGATGAACATATGCAAGTGGATATTATCTGCATCCAAAAACTGACTGAGGCGCTGCATCAGCAACCTGACATGATGTTCTTCTTTGCTTCTGCTTTGGCGGAGGATTATCAGGATTCAATGGACATCTATACCAATCGCTTGTTACACCCAATTACTTACAACATCGCTTATGATTTGTTGGTGCAAAAACAGACCAATACCTTGTTGGGGGGATTTGGCAAAGTAAACCAAGAAGCCGAAAGATTTGGCACTTCCGGGCGTGTTTATCGCCGAGCGGTAAAAGATTTAATGGACAAGGGTTTGATTAGAAAGGGTGAGCAAGGGCTAGAGATTGTTGATGAACTTGCACTGAAAGCGTTTCTTGATGCCTACGAATAGCCCGCACGATTCCATTTTAAAAATAAAAGCTGCGGGCTATCTGGTTTATCTGTTATTCAATCAGAACAATGTGTGTTTATTCTGATTTAAAAACACAATTTTTAGCAAAATCAGACGCTTCGTTAGCGGTCCATTCGCCTTTTGGCTTTTCTTTCATGTCGTTACACCACGCTTCACTGCCCACCTCTGTACAAGCCATCAGTTGCGCTGCAACAAAAACCATTAATGCTAACTTCTTCATTTTCTAATCCTTTTTGGTAAGACTTGCTTTGAAGTATAAGCACTCGATCACGAGATAAACATGAAAATTATTATTTTGCGCTTACCGTCTCAAATCCGATATAGGTACAGTGTAATTTGTTGATTTATTAAGCCAATTTAGAAGTGTAACGAATGTAAAGTTATTAAAGAATCGGTTGAATGCCTGATTGAGTAACGATATATTGCGAATGCGCATGATAACGGATCTCATTTAAGGCTTAGAATAATGGAAAAACTCGTCAGTGCGGCTCTTGTTTCGCTGCTAACAATCTCACCTGCTTTTGCTGCAACCGTCAAAATCGATCACTACATGGGAACGACAGAAGTCGAACAATCGCCAAAACGTGTGGTTGTGATTGGCTTTGGTCCACTCGATACACTCGACAGTTTTGGTATTGACCCTGTAGCGGTATCGAACGCCTCCCATCTTCCAAAGTACTTATCTAAGTACAGTAAAGCTCATTACAAATCGGCAGGTAGTCTGTTCGAACCAGACTTCGAAACCATCTACATGCAAAAACCAGATTTGATTTTGGTTGGTCCTCGCGGTTCGTCAAAATACGATGAGTTAAGTGAAATTGCCCCAACGGTAGTATTTGCTTCAGGCGAGAATGAAGATTACTGGCAAGGGACCAAAGCACAATGGCGAAATATTGGCAAAATCTTCAATATCGAGGATAAGGTCGAGCAAAAAATTACGAAGTTAGACGCTCAATTCAAAGCAATTCATGACTATAACCAAGCTCATAATAATGATGCGCTTACGATTCTAAGTATTGGTGACAACATCAGTGCATTTGGTGCGAAATCTCGTTTTGGGGCGATTTACACAGATTTTGGCTTTACAGAAACAGTGAAGAACCTCAAAACAGGCACGCACGGTGACGTAATCTCTTATGAGTTTATTCGCGAAGCTAATCCGAAAAATATTCTAGTTATTGATAGAAATTCACTTCACGCAAAGTCTGATCATGACCTCGCTAAAGCGCTGGATAACGATTTGGTTAAAGCGACTTCGGCTTACAAGAACAAGAAAATTACTTTTCTAGATGTTGACGCATGGTATTTAGCAATGTCCGGCGTGACCGCAACGGAAAAGATGGTGAGTGAAATTAAACACACGATCGATCTGTAAGCGAAGCTAGCTGAGGTTAACTTTGAAAAAGTTATTGCTTGTTCTTGTTGTTCTAAGCGTTGCATCGTTGTTTGTTGGGGTGGCAAATATGACACCCCAACAGTTGTTTTCGGGCGATGCAAAAGCACTAGAGCTTTTCTTTACTAGCCGGGTTCCACGTTTATTTGCCATTCTTCTTGCTGGAGCAGGGCTAAGCATCGCTGGATTAGTGATGCAGCAAATTAGCCAAAACCGATTCGCCGCGCCTTCAACAACAGGCACGATTGAGTGTGCCATGCTTGGTTACGTAATGAGTGTGGTGTTTTTTGGCAATGGCGAACAGCTTTGGCTTGTCTTTGCTGTCTCTATCCTGGGTACCTTGATGTTTGTCCAGTTCATTCAACGTATTCAATTCAAAAGCGTCGTGTTTGTGCCACTCGTGGGCATCATCTTTGGTAACGTTGTTGACGCTGTTACTACTTTCATTGCCTACAAATACGATGCACTACAAAGCCTGTCAGCATGGAGCGTAGCAAACTTTGCAAACATTTTGCGTGGTGATTTTGAGCTGCTTTATATTGCTGTTCCCGTCGCTCTTTTAAGTTACCTATTTGCCGCACGCATTTCTGCGGTTGGCATTGGTAAAGACTTTGCAGTAAACCTTGGGCTGAACTATCAGCAAGTGGTGACGTTAGGCGTACTTTTGGTGTCGGTGATGTCAGCCAGTGTGGTGATGATCGTAGGTCAACTGCCATTTCTTGGGCTTATCGTGCCAAACTTAGTCAGTTACTTCTACGGTGATAATCTCAAACGCAATATCCCGCTTACTGCCATGTACGGGGCAATACTCGTTTTGGCGTGTGACTTGGTTAGCCGATTGATCATCTTCCCTCATGAAATGCCGATTTCAATCGTGATCAGCATCTTGGGTGGAGTGGTGTTTATCGCGATGTTGTTGCGAGGTAAGCAAAGTGCGTGATTCCAAGAAACTGTTCTTATTGGCAGCCGTCGTGCTGCTTTTTGCTTTTTTGTTTATTGGTATTGGCTTAACAGCAGATAACTACCAGTACTTTTTGTCGCGACGTGTGCCTAAAGTGTTAGCTATGGTATTGGCGGGTATTGCGATTGCTCAATCTTCGTTGGTGTTCCAAACCATTACCCACAACCGGATTCTTACTCCAAGCATCATGGGGTTTGATGCGTTGTATGTGTTAACGCAAGTACTGATTGTTTTGTTGTTTGGTGGTTTAAGCGCTCTCGTTCTGAATGTCTACATCAACTTCTCGATTGCTGTGCTGGTCATGGTGGGATTTTCGCTATTGCTGTTTGGGTTTTATTTTTCAAAAGGCGGGCGCAACCTCATCACTTTGCTATTGGTTGGGCTGATCTTTGGGCAGTTGTTTAACAACATTGCGGTGTTCTTTTCCCTTCTTATGGACCCAAATACTTTTGCGTTTGTGCAATCTAAACTGTACGCGAGTTTCAATAATGTGAAGGTGAACTTGGTGTATCTTAGTTCACCAATATTGCTCATCGCTTGCTGGTTGTTGTATCGCATGCATCGTACTTTAGATGTTTTTTGGCTAGACCAAGACAATGCTAAGAGTCTTGGGGTTGATGTCTCTAAAGTGACGCGCAATGTCTTTATTCTCTCTGCGGTTCTCATTGCTATTTCGACGGCTTTAGTCGGACCAATCATGTTCTTTGGCTTATTGGTGACAAACTTGAGCCGTGAAATGTTCCGCTCTTACCAGCATCGTACCTTGTTAATAGGTTGCTCTTTGATGGCAATTTGTGCCTTATTGTCGGGGCAATGGATTATAGAAAACGTCTTTTCATTTGAAACGACGCTGAGCGTAGTGATTAACTTTATTGGTGGTATCTACTTCTTGTATCTACTGCTGAAAAACAAAGTCGTATAAACATGATAGTTATAGATAAATTAACCAAAGCATTTGGTTCCAACAAAGTGGTTGATGGCGCGGATACCCAATTTGAGAAAGGGAAGGTGACATCGATTATTGGTCCAAACGGAGCAGGAAAGAGTACCTTGCTGTCCATGGCGTCACGATTGACCGAGCGAGATGGTGGTAGTGTCATGATCGACTGCAAAGAGATTGCAGATTGGGACACCAAAGAACTTGCGAAAAAGTTGGCGGTATTACGTCAAGCTAACACGATTACGATGCGTTTTACCGTAAAAGAATTGGTATCGTTTGGGCGATTCCCTTATTCAAAAGGCAACTTGTCCAAAGATGACCATGCGATTATCGATCAAGCAATCGACTACTTAGATCTGAAAGAAATTCAAGATAAGTTCTTAGATGAATTGAGTGGTGGTCAACGACAGTTGGCGTTTATTGCGATGGTGATAGCCCAAGATACGGATTATGTTTTCCTCGATGAACCATTGAATAACCTTGATATCAAGCATTCGCTTCAAATCATGAGAGTCGTTCAACGTCTTGCGCATGATATGAATAAAGCTATGGTGGTGGTGATCCACGATATTAATTTTGCAGCTTGTTATTCCGATGAGATCCTTGCTCTGAAGAAGGGTAAAGTGGTTGCCAGTGGCAAGGTAGATGAGGTAATTCAGGCGTCCACGTTAGAAGATATCTACGAGACACCTTTTAATATCATTGAGCTTAATGGCAAGCGTATGTGTACTTACCATTAAAGCGATATTTACTAAAACAGAATTACGTTAAAACAGTACCTTACTAGAACAATAGCCCTGTAAACCGAAATAGAAATGTTGATGAGCTTACTTGGTGAGCTCATCAATGATTGGACATCGGCTCTCGGCATCGCCCGGACAAGATGAAACCCAACCTTCTAATTGCTTTTTAATTTCCAACAAGTGAGCGATTTTTTGCTCCACTTCATGAAGTTTATCCATCGTACGCGCTTTCACTTCGCTACTTTTGCGATTTGGATTATGCGCCAGTTGCACAAATTCTTTGCATTCTTGCAGTGAGAATCCCGCATTTTTTGCCCGGGAAACAAGGTTGAGCTCTTGGATGTGTTTGTCAGAATATTCGCGATAACCTGAATCGCTACGAGCTGGTGATGAAATGATGCCTTTGTCTTCATACATACGAATCGATTTAGAAGACAACCCCGTTAGTTTCGCAACTGCACCAATATTCATGATGACCTCTGTATTTCAGATAACCTTTCTCGCGAGTATAACGCCAAGTGTTTGTCTTCCCAAATAGCTTTGAGAGCAAATTTATATGGATATATGCCCAAGTGACTTCAAGATGCAGGATTCAGAGCGTTGTCATTGATTCGAGAGTAAGGAAAACAACGCAGTGTAATAGCCAGCTCTTTCCAAGTTGTTTGACGCAGCAATCGGGTCAATGACACGCTCCCAAAGGGCGAGCTGCCTTGGCTTGTATACTTTGTTGCCGATTCTTGATTTAGAATGACTAGATCTTTAAATCGCCGCCGCGTCTACAAACCAAGTCATTCTCGCTGAACCTAGCATCTCGAGGTTACTTGGGTATACTCAATGGTTGTTGACGACTTCATGTGGGGGAACACCAAATACTTTCTTGAAGGCGTTGGTAAAGTTTGATGGATGATGATAGCCCGCTTCGTATGCCGCTTCTGTGATAGTCACTAATCCCCGTTCCAAATGCTGGCGAGCGATCTCTAAGCGGCGATGGCGGATGTAACCATTAATGGTCATGTTAAAAGCCTGTTTGAAACGTCGTTGGAGGTTTGAAACGCTCATTGAAAACTCTTCTGCTAAACGCTCTAAAGTTAAATCTTTATCGAGATGTGTTTCTATGTAACTGACCACATTTTCTACGCGAGTGTCAGCGGAGCGATGCTGTTTTTCACATACCGCGCAGTAATCGTCAGGCATTTGCCCGATTGAGTGGGAAAGCACTTGGTAAATCAAGCTTTCGACCTCTATACGATCTTTCATATTTGTCGGAGATTCACGTTGAGTGAGAGAGCGTGCAAGCTCAATTAACGTCTCATTAAGCTCCAGCGTGTAAAAAGCTTGGTGAGTTTCAATGAAGCGCTTGTGTCCACAATTTCCCGCCATTCTCGATTCTAACCAAGGTGGTTTAATAAGAATGTTGATCTTATTCATTCTGTTATTTTGAATCAGTGAGCGGCGGAAGTTAGCGGGTTTTGCTAGGTTAACAACCACACCTTGTGGTGCTTTTTTAGCGTCAAAGTCGAATTGAAGATCGTCATAGCCAAAAGATAGCTTTCCCTCGAGAAGGATAGTAATCAGTAGGGCTGAATGGGCAGTAGAGACAATATTGGAATCGACTAATTCGATGCATCGTCCGCCATGGACAAAGATTTGGTCGTTGTATTGGTAGGAGAGAAATTTCCCTTCAGCAAGCTGAGTTTGGCTGCTTTGACCTTGTGTAACAATTATTTGTTTTTCCGTCTGCTCAAGCTTTTTGGTCAGAGCTACTTTGGCAATTTTAGTTCTTTTTTTGGTCTCTGCCGCCATTTGACGTTTCCTCATAACACCTATGCGATTTTGCATAAGTGATTCGTCTTTGTATTTATGAATTGAGATCCTATCATGCGTGAGAATTATTATCATTTATATTTAGGAAGACGTTTATGGAAAGCCCTGTTCGCTCACCAATTAAGCTCTCAAGCCTATGCCTAGCAGTGGGGATGGCGCTTGCCCATCCAGCTTTAGCTCAAGATCAAGACTCTCACTTCGAAGAGGTAGTTGTGTGGGGGACGAAAGTATCCAGCAACACCGAATCAATGTTTGCTGACGATATGTCGCTCAAGCAAGCCGATCACATGTCGGATTTACTTCGTGATATTCCGGGCGTTGATGTGGGTGGTACGCACTCTGTCAACCAACGCATTACGATTCGCGGTCTTGGTGAAACCGACCTTGATATCCGTTTGGATGGTGCCTCTCAGCACGCCAACATGTTCCACCATATTGGTAACCTTACGCTTAACCCGGACATTTTGAAGTCAGCGGATATCCAAGTGGGTAATAACTCGGTAACTCAAAGTGGTCTTGGTGGCGCGGTGTACTTTGAAACCAAAGATGCACGTGATCTGCTGCGTTACGATGAAAACTTTGGTGCGCGTGTTTACGGTGGTTATGCGTCTAATGATAACCAACAGGGCTCTTTAACGCTTTATGGGCTGTTGTCTGAAAGCGTGGACGCTATGGTCTACGGTCACTATGTGACGCGTGATGACTTTAAAGATGGTGATGGTAAGAAAACCTTTGGCTCGGAAGGTGACGTTTACAATATCCTAGGGAAATTAGGGTACGAATTTGGTGATATCCATCGCATTGAAATCTCTTACGACATGTACCGTGACAGTGGTGATTATAACCCACGACCTGATATGTCTGGTGGCGCGAACAATGGTCTATCCAACAACTTATTGATTCCGACTGATTATGATCGTGACACGGTCACTCTGAGTTATGAATTGCGCGGCGATCAACACCAAGGTGACGTAACACTTTACAACACCGAGACTGAAATTGTTCGTGATGAATCCGTAATGGCACCGCGTTGGCCGGCAAATCGTTTGTCGAAAAACACGGCGAAAAACCAGAACTTTGGTTTGAGTGCAAAATTCCAATCACTGCTGACATTGGGTGATTTTGATCATCGTGCGACGTACGGTCTTGATTACATGGATAAGACTTCGGAGAGTTACTACGGCAGCAGTAAGTTCATGGATGAATCCGCGGTCTCTACAGCGTTATTCGTTGAAGACCAATTCTTCATTTCTGATGCTCTCTCCATCACAGCGGGTCTGCGTTTTGACGATTACCAGCGCAAAGCAGAAACAGGTAACAACGATTACGATGAAGTGACATGGGCACTGGCAGCAGAGTGGGCAATAACACAAGACTGGACGCTATTTGCAAGCTCTCGTTCACTCTTTAAAGGTCCAGAATTAATGGAAACCTTTATCGCTTACCAAGATGTGGCTTACCTACAAGATGGTTTGAAACCAGAAACGGGGCAAAACACACAAGGTGGCGTGCGCTTTGACAAAACCATGGATGCGCATTCATTTGGTGCAAATTTAACCTTCTTCCAAACTGATATTGATAACTACATTGCTGAAGAGTACCAACGTACTACGAAAACTTATCTTATTTACAATTTGGGTGATGTGGAAATCAAGGGCTTCGAAGCAAGTGCCTTCTATGGTTATGAAAGCTTCGGTAGCAAACTGTCATACTCTAAATCAGATACAGAGAACAAAGATACTGGTGGTCCTGTCGCGGGCGGCAATGGTCGCAGTATTGATATGGGTGACAGCATCTCGCTGACGTTGGATTACCAATCTGATTCGCTAGAAACCATCTTCGGTTGGAACTCAATGTTTGTTCTTGAAGAAGACAATGTGTTTGATGGTCAACCTAAGAAAGACAGCTACGATGTACATAACTTGTACGCACAATGGGTGCCTTCTGACATCGATGGTCTATCGGTAACGTTTGGTATCGATAACGTCTTTGACGAGCTATATACGTCTCATGCATCTCGTTCGGGGACGGCCCGAGGTATTACTTTGGATGATTACGAGCCAGGACGTAACTATAAGTTATCGGCGGCTTATCAATTCTAAATCAATGACAGCGCTCTGAATCCTGCATCTTGAAGTCACTTGGGTATAACAACCTTAGCTATTTGGCTCTCATCAGAGAGCCATTTTTTATTCTGGAGAGCTCGAAAGGTACAGCCTAGCGAGAGAGATTTGTTTATGAAGGGAAGTGTAAACCAATGATCAAAGAAACGACGAAAATCGAAAGCGAGCATGCGAGTAAATACCTCGTCACCTTATGCCGCCATTTTGCTCGCAAGGTACCTGCGACTTGGAATGACGAAAAGGGCTTAGTGACGTTTCCTGTCGGAAGCACGGAATTTAGGTTGGAAGGGGAGTGCCTCTTGGTTATCTGTGAAGCGGAATCTGAAGAATTGTTGGTAAAAGTGAAGGCTGTTGTGGCTTCTCATATCGAGATGTTCTCACGAAGAGAAACAATCGAGCTCACTTGGGTTCGCTAATTAGCCGTTATCTTTTCGTTGATGCCAGAAAAAAGCCCCGCTTAGTCCAAGGCTGTCAAGCGGACTAAACGAGGCAAACAGAGCAACTAGGAACACTGCTCTGCGATGGTGTCCGGAAACGAACATTAGAATCGCTTCCGAGATAAATTCTAGGAGTTTCTTTCGCAGTTTTGTCAGCGAAATGTCACGAGTTAAGTCGTTGGTGGCAAGCTTATTTTTTATTTTTGAACAATAGCTTAGAAACCAAACAGGGCTTGTAGGAATTACCTTAAACCTCTGACAATAGACATAAAAAAGCTCGCTGTTTGAGCGAGCTTTACTGTTTTAGAACCCTCTAAGATTAGAGGTAAAAACATTCGACTAGTGTTTGCGCTGTGGACCGTTACGAACGATGTCTTTACCGTTATCGTAAACGTGCTGAGAAACCCAACGACCAAGGATCAATTGGTGTTTGTCACCCAATACTGCCACAAATGGACGACCATCTGTGTTCGTTGTCGCAAGTGCCACACCGGTTACGCCCTCAAGACCCAGTGCGCCACTTTCAATAAGGTGTAAGAAGGCTTCAAGCTCTTCTAGTGTTTCGATAACTTGATTATCAATGTTCATCGTATTCAATCTCTTCGAATTGTAGATACTCAATGGTCGCGTACTCTACCTAAGTTACGGACAGAAACCAAGAAAGGATTTGTACTAACCAAATGGCTCAAGGGACGAGGAGTAGGGACATGCGCGTGGTTTGATTTCAAGCAAGCAATGGTGAAATCAGGGTGGATCTCAGATTTTCAATCCGAAGCGCAGCGTAATCTTTGGTGGGTGGGAAAAGCGATGTAATAATGCTTCACGTTCTAAAGCTAAGCTGTTGTAAATTCATCATCAACAAGTCGTTAAGACCACTACTATGAGACCCGCCACTATGAAGAAAGTTTTGATTACTGGTTTTGAACCCTTTGGTGGGGAATCTATCAACCCTGCCTTAGAGGCCGTAAAGCGCTTAAACGGTAGAAAACTCGATGGGGGTGAAGTGGTTATGTGCCAAGTTCCTGTTACTCGATATGAATCCATTGAAGCAGTGATTGAATCAATAGAACTGCATCAGCCCGATATTGTTATCACAGTTGGTCAAGCGGCAGGACGTACTGCGATTACTCCTGAGCGCGTTGCAATTAATGTGGATGACTTTCGTATTCCGGATAATGGTGGTCATCAACCGATAGATGAACCAGTGATCCCTGATGGTCCGGATGCTTATTTTACGACGTTACCTATTAAGGCGATAACGAGAGCACTGCAACAAGAAAACATTCCATGCCAAGTCTCAAACACGGCAGGGACCTTCGTATGTAATCATCTCTTTTATGGCGTTCAACATTACTTACGCGATAAATCGGTACGTCATGGTTTTGTGCATATCCCACTTTTGCCAGAACAAGATAGCTCGGGCAACCAGCCTACGATGTTACTGGACGTCATTGTTGAAGGGTTGGCGCGATTGGCTCAAGTAGCCATAGATAATGAATCAGATATCGCCGTGACCGCAGGGCAGATTTGCTGATGAGATATCACCGAGCCTCTGCCATTAGGCGCATCGCTTGGTGTTCTTGTATCTGTTAAGTTGCTCAAATTTTGTGGGCTATGAAAGGAGTAGCATTGAGGTGACAGATGAAAGAGTTTAACTCATTCATTTTGCTCTCTCGTTTCAATAAAAAAGGCGAACTATCATGAAAAGCAATAGAAGTAAGATCATTGCGCTTTCCTCTGCGGTTGTTTTCGCTTTGGCTATTGCGGCCCTAAAATTCGAAAACACTCTCGGACTGCTTCCTATGCTCGTTGCCATTGTGGCGTTCTTTACTTGTGTCATTCATACCAGCATGCATCTATCTGGCGTAGGCAATGCAGATGCGTTTGGTTATTACGAACGATCACAGCAAACTAAAGCAAAAGCGCTTCATCAGGGGTTAAACTCCCGAGATAAAAAGCGTTGAAGCATGTCACATTCTCCGTATACTTTGGCTAAGCATTAAAGCACAAGCTTGTCGGAGAAAAGCATGTCAAATCGAGTACCTACCAACATACTGACGGGATTTCTTGGCGTCGGTAAAACCACGACTATTCTGAACTTATTGAAAAACAAACCAGAAAATGAAAACTGGGCAGTGTTAGTGAATGAGTTCGGCGAGATTGGTATCGATGGCGCGATGATGACTGACCAGGGTGCAATGATCAAAGAAGTTCCTGGTGGCTGTATGTGTTGTACGGCTGGTGTGCCGATTTCTGTTGGTATTACGGCATTGTTACGCCAAAAACCTGATCGTCTTCTTATTGAACCAACGGGCTTGGGGCATCCAAAGCAAGTCATTGCAACGCTGACTTCTGATCAGTACCTGCCGTATGTTGATTTAAAAGCAACCATCGCGCTGGTGGACCCTCGTAACCTCAGCGTTGAGAAGTACCTATCAAATAAGAACTTCGTCGATCAGCTAGATAGCGCGGATGTGGTTATTGGCAGCAAAGTTGATCTGTGTACCAGCCATGACATTGATGTTTTCAACGATTGGGTGACGGACCAATCGCCTTCAAAAGTGTTCAGCAAACTGATTCATGATGGTGATCTTCCTATTGAAGTGTTGGATATTGAACGCGTGCACGGTAGTGCTTCTTCTCATATCGAAGCTCATCATCATGATCACGCGCATCAAGAGCCACAATTTCAGTTGCCTCCTGGTGAAGCGTTCATCCGTAAAGAAAACAAAGGACAGGGCTATTACAGCTGTGGTTGGTTGTTTGGTGCCGAATACCACTTTAATTTTGATCAACTGTTCTCCATGTTATCGGATCTGACAGCAGAACGTGTTAAAGCGGTTGTTAACACAGACCAAGGTTGTTTCGCGTTTAACGTGGCAAATGGCGTGGTGTCGGTAAACCAAATGAGCCTAGAAGGTTTCGAATCTCGTCTTGAGGTGATCGACTCACAACTAATGCCATGGGACCAGCTCGAAGCGATTCTACTTAAGCTTTGTGGCATCGATAACTGAGCGTTAAGTGCTCAAAATTAAGACCTGAGTATCGACTTGGGTCTTTTTCGATAGAATCTTGTTATTGAGACGATAGAAATTTATTATCTCCGTTGCTCTATATATATGCGACGCGTATCACTATAATCGCCGGTTTTCTCGCGCTATAAGAAACCGGAGATCTCTTGAATCCTACCTTTACCCTCTCGGAACTGAAGTTCTTTTGTTTACGCTTTGTCGCGATTTTATTTTTGTTAGTTGCCGTATTTGGCGCCATCATTCATTACGACAAATCAGCATCGGAAGAAGCGGCAAAAAGCAATATTCGTGTGCAGCAACAAGCGCTATTAAAAGGCAAGAAACAGTACATTGAGTGGGTGATGGGGTCTGTAGTGAGAGAGACGGCTCTGTTGGCGGATATCATGGCAGCGAGACGAGTTTATGAAACCCTTGAGCTTCCTTCTGAACAAGCGCAACGTGCTGAATTGTCTCGCTTGAATTCGATTCTAGAGGCTGTGAGTCAACGTAAAGAAGTGTATGACCAGCTCCGCTATCTTGATATGCAGGGTAATGAAGTTATCCGAATCAACTTTAATGGTGGTCATTCTGAAGTCGTACCTAAGAAAGAATTACAGAATAAAGCGAAACGCTACTATTTTTCAAAAGCCCTTAAACTTGGATGCCGTAAAATCTATGTATCTCCTCTGGACCTAAATATAGAACATGGACAGATCGAAGTTCCTCTCAAACCAATGATTCGCTTGGCGACGCCAGTATTTGATAAGCAGGGAAACAAGCGCGGGATCGTGGTGGTTAACTACTTAGCCAAGTACTTGATGGAAGGTATGGCGTTGTTCAATCTCGACATGGGTACTAACTACATGCTTTTGAATAAAGATGGCTATTTCCTTTTTAACAAGCAAAACCGAGACGCAGAATTTGCGTTTATGTATTCCGATAGGCAGCAAGAGACCGTCTACAATGCTTACCCTGAATTAGCTGCTCAAATCAAGCAAACGCAATCCGGTCAGATTGAGACTGAACATGGCATCATGACCATAGAGTCTGTTGGCGCTGTGGACAGAATTAACCCCTATTGTTTCCAGAATTACCATGTGAGCGAAAACAGCTCAACAGCATGGAAGTTGGTGTCTTATGTTGATTTTGCGAAACGCAAAGAGATCAGTAGTGGCATTTACGAACGTCAATGGTTAATGCAAGTGGGTATGGTTTTGGCTGTCGCTCTGGCGTATTTTATCGCTCGATTCCAGCTACGTGCTTTCTCCGATAATCAACGCATTCATTACCTTGCACACCACGATAGCTTAACAGGATTAGTGAACCGCGCTGCGTTTCAAGAACAAGCGACGCTAACCTTAGCGCGTTGTTTTAAAGAGGGCAAAAAGGCGTGTTTGATCTATCTCGATTTGGATGGCTTTAAGTTCATTAATGATGAATATGGGCATGCTGCAGGGGACAAAACACTGGTTCACATTGCATCGGTAATGCGTCGTGTATTTGGTTCTAGAGCGTTGCTCGCTCGCTTAGGTGGCGACGAGTTCGCCATCCTTTTGAGCAATACCGAACATATGGAAAACCCTGAGCATTACGCGGCGTCTCTTATTCATTTAATTCAAGACCCAATCGAAGTGGTAGAAGGCAAGTTCCATCAAGTGACCAGTTCAATAGGTGGCTGCTATTCCTGCGAGCCGGAATGCACGTTTGATGACCTCATGCACCAAGCCGATATGGCGATGTATGAAGCGAAGAAATCGGGGAAAAATCGTTATTTCTTCATTCAGTAAACGAAAGTTGGGCATAAAATAAAGAGTACCGAATCGAAACTCGCGTGATTCCATGAGTTTTTACGTGAACGCATGAGAAAAGTGAGATAAATCACTCGAATTCGGGTATAGTGCACCGCTAAAATTTTTAAAGCTATTTAGTGATTTGTTTAAGGAATACGCTCAATGTCATTTTCATCTCAAGGTTTTGCGCCAGAAGTGGTAAAAGCACTGGCAGAATGCGGTTATGAGAAGTTAACGCCAATTCAACAGAAGGCGATTCCAATGGCTCGTAAAGGTCATGATATTTTTGCCACTGCACAGACGGGTACGGGCAAAACTGCCGCGTTCTCGCTACCTATGATTCAACAGTTGTTGGAATCTGGTCGTAGTGCATCTCGTAAAACGGCACGTGCGCTTATCATGGCTCCAACTCGCGAGCTAGCAGAGCAAATCGCAGATAACATCAAAGCGTACACTAAGTATACTGAGCTATCGGTTGCTGCAATCTTTGGTGGTCGCAAGATGTCTTCTCAAATTTCTGCATTAGAGCGCGGTGTCGACATTTTGGTGGCGACGCCAGGTCGTCTTGAAGAGCACATTGAACAAGGTAATGTGTCAGTGGCGAACATCGAGTTTCTTGTGTTTGATGAAGCAGACCGTATCTTGGACATGGGCTTTATCCATGCGGTACGTAAGATCATGCTGGATGTGGATACTGACCCACAAATCATGATGTTCTCAGCAACGACGTCTAGTCAGCTAAACCTATTGGCGAGAGACATTCTGCGCAAGCCAAAACGTATCGAAGTAGAGCGTGCGAACACGACTGCACAGACGGTTGCGCACGTCCTTTACCCAGTGGATCAAGAACGTAAAACAGAACTGCTTTCTGAGTTAATTGGTCGTAAAAACTGGAAGCAAGTATTGGTGTTCGTGAACTACAAAGAAACAGCGAACGATGTAGTAAAAGAGCTTAAGCTTGATGGCATTAAAGCGGTTGTTTGTCATGGTGACCGTGCGCAAAGTGCTCGTCGTCGTGCGCTAGAAGAGTTCAAAACGGGCAAAGCTCGTGTAATGGTCGCAACGGATGTTGCAGCGCGTGGTTTGGATATTGAAGATCTACCACACGTTGTGAACTACGATATGCCATTCCTAGCGGAAGATTACGTTCATCGCATCGGTCGTACAGGTCGTGCTGGTAAGCAAGGTCACGCCGTTTCGTTTGTTAACCGCGAAGAAGAGCTAACGGTAGTACAGGTTGAAAACCTTATTCAACAGCGTATTCGCCGTATCGAACTTGCAGGTTACGAACCAAAACAACGTGAAACGTACATTGAGAAGCTAAACTCAAAACCAGCTTTCAAGAACCGCCAAGGTCGTCGTAACAACCCGAACCAATCGGCAACAGACCAAGGTTCAGCTGAACGTCGCCTAGCAATGGTAAAACGTTTGAAAGCACGTCGCTCTTCGAACTAACTTCAGAATATAAAAAACGCCCCTCATGACGAGGGGCGTTTTTGTTTGTGTTTATACTTACGATACCTAACCATCACCTCGGTGATCTGGGGAAATACAAACGGTTTAATTCATACCAATGAAGTTCGGTTCTCCGCGGTAGATAATGCGGTCATTCCCTCTATGAATCCCGAAGGTGACCACAGTGGGTGGGTTGTCTTCGGCTTTGCTCTTCTTATCCCAATTGTATTTAAGCCAAGGTAAGTTGTTTCCCTTGTCGCTTAAGTCTAAGTGGAATCGAACTTGCTCTCGCGCGGAATCGACTTGGCTGGCTACGATATCGTAGGTTCTGCCAGCCAGCATGGTGCCTTCACCAGATAACTTAGTGTTGTCAGGAGCAGAGTTGGACCAAATTGGCGTGCGTGAATGATGCTGTCCATTTGCCGTGGTCGCGCTGTCGTCAAAGTGGGTAACAAAGCGTCCGTTGTGCCAAACTTCGACATCCAGTGGGACTTTTATGGTCATGCCTTGGTTGCCCCCGACATCTTTAAAGTTAAGTCTACCAAAGCGAATATCTGGCTGCTCTTTCAGAATATGAGTGCCGTCAATGAAGTGAATTTCGTCGACTGGCTTGATGAAAGCCAAACCTATTTTTGTCTTGGTTGTTGTATTGTCTTTTACTTGGTTGAATGGTCCGTCTGGATAGCGTCCATCGGTTTCATCTTTCTTCCAGCAAGGACTGTTCTCGCAAGTCGCATGGTTTGCTGGTTTAACAATAGTGAAAGTTCCAACGCTTGCTCCCGCCTCTAGGTTCCATACCGCGCTGTTTGCTGCTGGTGGAATAAATCGGTTCGTATAGTCACTGAGTTCCCCAAGGTAAAAACTCTCGCGCAAAGCGGGATTAAAATGCACGTAGTTTTCGATGTTTTTCTCCTTGGCGTTAAGGGCCACAACATCATAGGTAACTTGCTCAAATGGCTGGTTCATATAGATGAAGTCTTGCTTCTCAGGGTATTGCCATTCTGCATCTTTTGCCTCGAAGTATTTGGCATAGAAGCGACCGATATTTCGGTAGCCTGTGTTCACTGTCATTCCCAGATAGGTAGTATCGAGCTGCGCTTTAATTTTTAAGCTGCCGACTTCGTCCCAAACTAGCTGAGAGAAGTAATAGCGTGAGTTTTCATTCTCGGTATGGCTCAGTTTTAGGGTATTTGAACTGCGCAGTAAGGTATGAGTCTGCTCGGCAGTTGCCTTTGGTGTTTGCTGTGAACTGGTAAGGACGATGCTGGCCGCAGGAGCATCCTCCATCATAAAGTTACTCGTTACTCTGGCGTTACAGTAATTCGAGGTATTTACTTCATCCGTATGCAGCGCCTTGTTTTGCCAAACGATGGGTTTTACTGAAAGAGAAAAGTAGTCTCCCGCCGCGATGAAACCCTCTCCACTTTCTGATGTGCCTGAGGCAAGTGGGGTAGAGCCGTCACAGATAGCCAAAGTCCAAGGACGAGAACTAACGTTGAAATGCCCTGTGACTAGGACTGAGCCACTACTTGGACAGTCTTTATAATCAGCGCATTGAAAACTATCCGATAATTCGACTCTAAATTGCCCTGATTCATAGGTTTTCAACTTCGACTCTTCTGATTCACCATTCTTAAAGTCGTTTAAAAGCTTAAAATCACCGAACTTGCCACTTTTAGGTTGTGTGATTGTTGGATTAACTATGGGTGACCCATTGTAATTGGAAGCGATAACGGGTTGATCTCCAGAGGTACACGCGAGCAATCTCATGTGTACATCTTTCTCCTTACCTGCAATGACTTTGATATCATCCAGAGACTCACCAGACATGACCGAGTAAGCTTCAAACATGAAAGGCGTAAACATGAACTTTACGTCTTGAGTTTTGTTTGTGTCGTCGAGAAGAGAGAAGGTTAGGCTATAGCTTGCATCCAGTGTGATTGAGTCTACGTCTTTCGGGATGACCTTAATGATCAGTGTTCCTTCATCGTTTGAAACAAAGGTGTTTTCGTCAACTTCGGTTTTGCCTTCGACCATTTGCAGCGAAAACAATTTTGGATCAGATAACGCAGCGACAACTTTTGCACTCGCAGCTTCCCCTTTGTTTGTTGTCTTTACGGTAAAAATCGGTAAATCGTCACCGCACATTAATGCCATATCATCTGTCGGTGAGACGATAAGGTCATAATCGTCATCAGTTGGTGGTGTGATATCGCAGATTGGTATCTCTTCTGGTATAGGACACAACTTAGATACTTGGTTGCTGTATGTACAATCTGCGTCGTCAAAGCCGCAGTAGTTAGCAGGAACCGTATCAATCGCAACTGCAGAGTAAACAAAGCCACATATTGAGGTATCTTGCAGCGTGGCTTTTTGAAACGAGTTTATTGCTAATTTAGGTGCGTAAACGTTACTTATGGCATCGATGGTGACTTTGTTACCTTTAACACTATTGGTTAGGTTGTTGGTACCAAAGATATCGATATTCTTAAAGTCGACTGTTGCAAATGCACTCGTATTGCCAACAATTTGGCTCCGACCGCCTTCTGAAAAGATGTGTTGACCTTCTGAGTTTAAATCTCCGCAGACTTTTGCTTGAACTAGCTTAATATTGCCGGCGCTCTTCAGGTTGCCATTGACCACGCTGTCTTTCGCCAATAGAGATGTGTCTAACATGTTCGAGCTCGAAGAACCGGCATAGACGTCACCATCTACCTGAGTTTGTTCAAGTTCTACTTTTCGAAGAGCATAAATGTCGCCAAACACAAAGTTGGATTGTCCTTTGATTAAAATACTGCCACCGGCACTTTCGACATGACCAAAAACAATCGTATCTTTGATAGAAAGCAGACCATGCGAGGTTAAATTACCGACTATCTTGCTTGGTTCTCCGGTATTTTCGACGATGATCTCAAAGTCCCCACCTTCGGTCTTGATATTAATAGGCGTTGCTTCAGAGCCAATATTGTTTTTCCCTTTGAGCTCAACATTGCCGTAAGCAACGATCGTTGCAGTTTGAGGGGTGGGTTTTGAGTTGGTGATGTGAGCACCTTCAGGGATGCTAATGGAACTAGAGCAGGTGTAGAGGTTTCCTTGCACTGTGAATCCATCACCCGCACAAATTTCGTTCAACGTTGGAATATCGGCAAGATCATAAACTTTTGCCTCAGCCATCGTGGGTAAGAGTAATGCTGTACTTAAAATGCTAATAAAGCGCATCATCAAGTGTCCTAAATTTAGTGGAACTTAATGGCACCAAGCGAGAGTGAGCAATGGACTCACAGAGAATGATTCAACGACTTGTACTATTTTTTATTTAACGCTTACTTATTGAACTGTGGTTATTTTTTATTTCGTATGTTGTTCCAAGTTCATATGATGAGTATTAAAACTTGAATGTGATCTTAGTTCAAGATGTGGAGCTGAACTGTGTCGCACTTTTGACGTAATAAATTGTTAAAAAATAATAAGAAAGGGTGATTTTTGTACGAAGTGAAGCAGAGCCAACGAATGGTCATTGGCTCTCAGTTTCAGTAGGCAAAGATATTAGGCTGCGTGATCAATTAAAGGTGCCATTTGGTACAGCTCTTCAAGGATCGCTTTGGTTTGTTTTGAGTATACAAGTCTATCTCGATCGCCGACTAACTGAATGGCTTTTACTTTACCAGATACCAAGCACAAACGAATGGTGCGTAACACCATTTGAATATCGAGAGCTGGTGTTCCATCAAGGCTGTTTTTGGTCAGTAGTGATGCCAAATCAATCGAGACAATCACTTGATTGCAGTGATCTAAGTAGTTACCCATTTGTTGTTTTAGATGGTTGCGGTGACGAAAGCAGAACTCTCGGTCGGTTACCCAGTCACAGCCTTGGTCTTCTGCATATTCCCATACTTCTTGTTTGGTATCTTGCTCACTAGAGCCTGCAAAGAACAATCGCACGTTTTGGTAACGGGATAACGCAAAATGGAACGCAGACCCAACACGAGGCTCAAGTGTTGGGTTTAAATTCATTTTATGACCAATGTGAATAATGCCCACTTCGTCATCATCACAAACGACAACGGGCAGCATAGATAGCACTGCTTCTGTGCAATTGGACAACACAACGGGAACGGAATGACGAGAAAGAGATAAGCTCAGTGCTTCTTGAAAATCACCAGTCTCGATTTGATGATGGGAAAAGTGCCCAAGGTTGGCTGCTGAGCTTTGATCATGTTGCTGATATAGCCAATCGCTGGCATTTTCTAAGCTTTGATCAGCTAATTCAAACGTTCCGCGGCTCATCGGGGCTAAATGTTCACATACCGTCATAAATGAAAAAGGGTAGTGATGAATTGGCTTGTCAGCTCGATGAAATTTGTAACGTTTGAAAAAGCTCAACATGATGAATTACCTTTCTGGCGGCAACGCCCTCGCTGCCTGCAACACATGCAAAATGATACGCTGCTTATCCTTTTCGACTCGGTGAGCCGGAGCCATGACCGAGACGGCGCCAATCAATTTACTTCCTTTCATGACTGGTGCACTGATGCCAGAGACACCAGGATCGATTTCTGATGTACTGACAGCGTATCCGTTCTTACGAATGGTGCTGAGTTCCTGTTCCCACTCGTTGAGACGATGATCTTGACCAAAGTGGCGTAAGATCTTTTCACAACGACTTTGAGGCATGAAAGCCAGCATCACCTTAGATGAGGCGCCACGAAGCAATGGTTGACTTTGACCCTGGACGTAGCTGCATCGAAGCGCCTGCATACTCTCTTTTTGTCTGACACAAAGCGCACGATAACCAGATGGCACCATATAAGCTGCCATTTCGCCGGTTTGCTGAACCAAACGAGCAAGGATGGTTTCTACCATGTCCAAACCGTGTTGAGCGGTCTCATAGCTGTGCATTAACAGCAGGGCGGCAGGACCAACCACAAATGTTTTGTCGTGCACGCTTTCCTCTATCAAGTTCCACTCTTTGAGGAGCTTTAAGTGTCTATAAAGACTGCTTAAAGGCACATTCAGTTGTTCACTGAGTGTTTTCGCAGAGACTGGGAATGGACTAACTGCGACTTGCATTAGCAATTGCAGCGCCTTTTCGTTGACTTGGTTAGCGTTGGCTTTGTTTGTCGTCATGAGTGTGTTGTAACGTGATAATGAGTATGCAACAACTATAATTCTTAGTTGCTGAGAAAAGGAAAATAATTAGAAGTGGATATTCTCATACAGTGAGAAAATGGCATATTAATATTTTAGAGGTAAATTGGCAGCCCTCGTTTGATGGTTACTGTTCTTTAGAGATAGCGAAAGCCAACCAGATTTTGAGTGACCAACCAAACGCAAATTTTATGTGAATTCCTCTTCACGCATCGTACCTGAGTAAAGAAACCTGATAACCTCTGTCTCGCAAATGAGCCACATATCAATAAGTTATTGTTATATTTGCCACTTTGAGTCTTGTTAACCATACTCAATCAGTGGAAGTGCTTTCAGTGGGGTGAATGAAACGTTGTTTCTAACTTGCTGATAAATGAAGAGTAATCGTTTGATATTACTAATTCTGATTGAAAAAAGGCATCTTTTTGATGATAAATAAAGAGCTTTTGAAAAAAGCCGTTATCTACATGCTCCCGCTGCCATTGATTGTTGCGGAGGTGTTTTATTTAGCAAACCAAAGCATTCAGAGAAACCTCGATCATATATTGGATAAAAATGTTCAAGTGGCGGACGAGATCCTCTCTCAGATCAAGACCGAAAATAGGACGGCACTGATTAACCCTGAGCGTTGTGAAGCCCTGCAACAGAACCTGATGTTCGAACGTGACATTGATGAAATGCTCATTGTGAAGGGGGATCAAATAGTGTGCTCGTCAAAACAAGGCGCGATGTCTCGACCTTTGACCGATTACACGCATATTTATAGCAACGGGCAATTGTCTTTCGGTCATCTTAAAGGTTACGAAGAACAGGTTCTTTTTCTGATCACCAAAAGTGAAAAGCGTCCGGAATATAAAGCGATTACTGTCGTTGATCGCGATTATTTTGGCGTCACTGTTGGTTATCGTAACGATGTACGTCTGAAGCGGTCTGCGATGTTTGTTGGCGGAGCGTCGGCACCTAAAAACGCTTCAAAGCACGGACAGAATGCGGTGTCATTAGCCCATTCAAACGAGTTTAACTACGACGCACTGATAGAGGCGAGTGATATCTATGTCGATCAAAAACTGCTTTCCTACGCAATCTCTGCGGTACCTATTTTGTTGGTGTTCTACTTACTCATTGTCGTTATTCATCGTTTTGTTGACCCACAACGTAGTCTGGTTTCCGAACTAAGAAAGGCATTAAAACGCCAAGATCTTTTGCTTTATTACCAACCACAATATGACGCGACAACAGGGCATGCATTTGGTTATGAAGCGTTGATTCGTTGGCCTCACAAATTAAGAGGCTTTATATCACCCGATGAGTTCATTCCTGCGGCAGAAAGCAATGGGTTAGTCGAATCGCTGACCGATTACGTTCTCGAAAAAGTGTCGAACGATTTCTCTAAAGTTAAGTTTGAAACGCCAATTCATTTGGGGGTGAATGTGCCTCCTGGATACCTCGTTGGTTCTCAGGTAATAAGAAAGATCGAGAACATTCATCGCAAGCTCAAAACAAACAATGTCGAATTGAGTATAGAAATCACTGAAAGGCAGTTGATTGATGACAGTGCGAGAAAACACATTGCTGCGCTGCGAGTGCATGGTATACCAGTCCTGATAGATGATTTTGGTACTGGCCAGACAGCCTTAGCAGTCCTTCAGCATATGAAGGTAGACTATTTAAAAATAGATAAGTGTTTTATTGATACTATTGGCATCGATAGCGTGAACTCGACAGTGCTCAACGCTATCGTAAGGCTTGCGGGTGATCTGAACGTAGATCTTATTGCTGAAGGGGTAGAAACAGAGGAACAAGCTGCCCACTTAAGATCGCTGGGCGTAACCCTTCATCAAGGGTACTTGTATGCCAAACCACTCCCTTACGCAGAAGTGGTCGGCAATGCGAAGTAGGCGTCTTATTCGATGTGCCCTTTGTAACATTGAGCCGTTTGATCAAACTTAAACTCAAGATAATTCTGAATGCTGTCTAAGCCATCTTCTTGATAATGGGAAACGTAGAGAAGCTGGCTTAGGTGCTCTTTGGCGATCAGCTCTAAGGTGTTCTTTACTAGCACTCGTCCTAAGTAGTCCAGACCTTGGTAGGGTTCGTCCAAAATCAGCAGGGTAGGCTGTTTTACAATCGCCCTAGCAATCAAAAGTAAGCGTTGTTGTCCGTATTCCAATTGTTTAAACGACGTTTTCTCATACTGCGTCATGTGGAGAATCGTTAGCCATTCTTTGGCTATGCTGATTTCTTTTTTACTTGGTTGTGAATAAAGACCAATTGAGTCATAGAAGCCGGACAGAATCACCTCCAAGGCACTGCAGTTGACTCGGTACTGAAGATGTAACGCCGAAGAAACCATGCCAATGTGTTGTTTGATTTCCCAAATAGTTTCTCCGGTGCCACGCTTCTTACCAAAGATATGGATATCGTTGCTATAGCATTGCGGATGGTCGCCAAATATCAGCCCTAACAACGTGCTTTTACCGCAGCCATTTGGTCCCTTTACTTGCCAATGCTGACCTTTATCTATACGCCAGTTTAAGTCAGTAAAAATGGTCTTTTCGGTGTATTCCACCTTACCGTTTTTTAGCTCGAAGATTGGGTTATCGAAGTGCGTTGAATGCTGGTGTTGGCGAATCAACGTCATCATCTCTTCGCTTTGCTTCTCGGACTGGGATTTTATTTGCGTGATGATAGGGTGCTGATCCCAACTTTGTTTGTCCATGGTGCTGTCAAGTTTGCCACCGCTGAACAGCGCAATGCGTTCTATCCAGTCAGGCATGTCAGATTCACGGGAGAAGGTAATCAGCATTTGTACTGATTGAGACAATGTTTGAAGATAAGCCGCTAGTGAAGCACGGTGCGCGATGTCTAAACCAGTGAATGGGTTATCTAACAACACCAAGTCAGGCTTTGCTGCAAGCGCTCTAGCAAGCATTACGCGTCGTGTTTCACCCGTTGAAAGCACTCGAAATCCGCTTTCGGTTAAATGAGATAGGTCGAGGTCTTCAATGAGTGCTCGAGTTAAGTTGTCATCTTGGCTGATCTCAAAAATCAATCGATAAACTGAACTACCTTGGTCAATACGATCAAGAAAGTCTGTATCGTCTTTTTCGATCTCTAACTCCAACAACCTTTGCTGTTCAGAAAGAGATACCTGTGCGATATGGTAACCTTCGAGCTTCAATTCGCCTGTTTCTGGCTTTATTTCTCCGCACAGTAGGTCGCCAAGCATTGAGCCAATATCGCCTTTAGAGCTAAAAATTCCCCAAGATTGTCCGGCGTCAATCTGCCAATCGTCGATAGAGAGAGTAGAAGTGTTTTCCTTTGCAGTAAGCTGATGAAATTGAATCGGCATTGTGTCTTTCTTCCATGATTTATTGTCGTTTTGTTTGTTATACCAAGCTTACTCTTTCTAATGCCAATGTTTTGCTACGAGAAAAGCCCGTTTATTGGGGGAAATGTGACCTCAAAAGTAGATGCGTATTATTAGTCTTGTTGAGTATTGAGGCTGACAATTCCTTACCCGCACTTACACACCCCGGATTGAATGTTAAAAATGTTATCACTATGGTGACCCTCATTCGGAACTTGGGAGCCAACGTGGACGAATGGCATTCAGTCTCTCCAGTATCTATCGAGTCGTTATGCCAAAGGTGATTTTAAGGCAAGAACCGATGTCGTTGGTCCGGAGGCGATCAAAACACTTATCAATAATCAACATCAGATGGCACAAGCTATCGACTCGTTGATGACAAGGCAAAAAATGATCTTTGCTGCTCTGCCTCATGATATACGAACTCCACTTTCTGCTATTCAACATACGAGCGACATGATGGAAGAGGGAGGTGTGGACAATACCTTCTTGGTGAATCGTTTAGGGGCTCAGGTAAACAGCCTAAATACTCTGTGTGAATCGAGCTTACATCTCCTTAAAATCTTGAACAAAGAAGTCCCTTTACAACGAGAGTTCATCAGTTTTCAAGCTATTTTAGATCTTGCGTTAGAGGCTCAGGGGGGGAGCGACAAATCAAACGTGTGAACACACAGCAACTTGTATTTACCGACAAGAGGGTACTTAAAGTATTGCTACTCAACATTCTCTCGAACGCGAGTCGTTACAGTCATTCTGAAATTGAAGTTGTATTTATGGCTTATCCAAACGTTGACGTTGTAAAGATCAGTGATGATGGCGATGGTTTTGAACCAGCCACGATTGAGGCTTTCAATAGTGGCAAGGTTAACGACGTTTCACCCAAAGATGGCTTTGGTATTGGTATGTTACTTATTTACGAGCTAGCGAATTACCTGAATGGGCGAGTTCTACTCTCTAACACCGCCGCAGGCGGGCAAGTCATATTGATCATGAATCGCTGAATCGCAGGGAGTCTCAAATCTCTTCCCTAGCTGTCACGCGGCGAATATGCCGGAGTTCGGGGACGCCTAGTCTGGGCTTGCATTTAAGGAGGGATTTAGTTTAATCCCTTTAAATCAATGAAATACGAAAAAGCCCGCTAATCTCTTAGCGGGCTTTTTACTGGAATGTGGCGGAGTGCTGGGGGCGCACACGACTAGGGATATAGAAATCCCGTAATTTTCCAAATGCTAAAACGACGAAAGCTCGTTGATTTCTCAACGAGCTTTCTTAATATGGCGGAGAGATAGGGATTTGAACCCTAGATACGCTATTAACGTATGCCGGTTTTCAAGACCGGTGCTTTCAACCACTCAGCCATCTCTCCGTTGCGGGACGTATAATAGGGGGAGGCATAAACGTTGTAAAGCATTGTTTTAATGAAAAAGAACTGTTTGCTTGTTTTGTGGTCACACCTATAGACGGATGAAGTCTGATGGAATGCTCAAAAGGGCGCTTGTTACAGTATTTTGTAGAGTATTTACTTTATGTTGTGGTTACTTAATAAAATAGTGTTTTATTGCTATCTTAATGAAAAGTAAGAATAAAATGACTTTGAGTAAACATGTGTTCGCCCGAAAGTGTTTGCAACATATTGTGAACTAATTCAAAATTAACTGGTATAGCCAGTTGTGCTGAATTTATCTAAGGGTTTTTATGAAAGTCACGAATCTATTTAAAGACAAAGTTGGTGCGATTTCTGCTCACCAATCAGAGTTTATGAATTGGATGTCTCCAACGCTACGCGATTACTGGAGTGACTTCTTAGGTCGAGCACAAAGCAGCTTCCTATTTTCTAAAGTTCGCGATCACCAGCAACCAGCGGTGAACGAAGAGGTGATTCCTCAACCTGAGCCAATCGTGCTAAAGCCTGAAGCGCAAGTTCTATTTAATGAGCTAAGCGAGAAGGTGGGTGAAGTGATCCATGTAGGTGATTGGGTTCACGTATCTCAAGAGCGCATTAATCAATTTGGTTCTGTAACCGAAGATATGCAATGGATTCATACAGATCCAGAGCGTGCGGCTTCTGAATCTCCATTCAAAACAACGATTGCACATGGCTTCCTAACGCTAGCGCTGTTGCCTAAGTTGACAGATTCTGTGGATCCAGAAAAACCAATGTTCCCAACAGCAAAACTAGTGGTGAACCTAGGTTTGAACCAAGTACGTTTCCCTTACCCAGTAAAAGCGGGCAACAACGTACGTGCATCAAGTACGCTAACTAAAATTACGCCAATTAAGAAAGGTCTTGAGATTGAGCGTGAAATCAAAGTAGAAATTGAAGGCGTACGTCGACCTGGTGCTGTAGTTGTTTCAGTGATTCAATTGCACTTCTAATCGAATTCAAAGATTCAAACGAAAAAGAGAGCCGAAATTGGCTCTCTTTTTTTGTGTCTGCGTTTTATTGATTAAAGCTTTTTACTGGGGTGTAGCCGTAATCTGCAATCGCTTTTTGACCTTGCTCCGATTTCAGGAACTTCACGAAGTCTTTACCCGCTTTATCTAAACCATCCACTTTGTACAAAACTAAGAATGGACGAGCGAGTTTGTAGCTGTGGTTAGCGATGTTAGTTGCGGTTGGGTCTGTACCTTCAAACTGAATGGCTTTTACAGAGCGATCAACCGAGCCTACCGAGATAAAACCAATAGCGTGTGGGTTATGGTTCACAATGGTTTTTACCATACTGTTGCTGTTTACCACCAAGTTGTTCGGATTGATGTCTGATACCAAACGGTCGTTGATGACCTTAGTGAGACCTAGCAAGCTTTCAAAGCTGTAACGAGAGCCAGAAGAGGCTTCACGCGTTACAACGGCGATAGGTTGGTCTGATCCACCCACCTGTTTCCAGTTGTCGATTTTACCTTTGTAGATATTAAACAGTTGTTGTTCCGAAAGGTTAGTTACAGAGTTGGTGCGGTTAACGACAACAGCAAGACCATCATAAGCGATAGGGAATACGTTGAGATCTTCGCCTTTCTCGCTTTCTGTTAGATAACGTGAGCTCATTCCAATTTCAACCACGCCCTTGTTCACCATAGTGATACCAGCGCTTGATCCAATGCCCTGTACTGCAATGTAATCGTCAGGGTGCGTTTTATTATATTCTTCAGCCAGTACATCCATTACGCGTGCCACAGAGGTAGAACCTGAAATGTTGACTTCTTTTGCCATAGCAGAAGGAAGAGACAAAGCCATGGCTAGTAAGGTCGCCACAGAAAGACGTAACATATTTAACTCCAAATACGGTATAAAGCAGCGCTCATCATATTTCGTTCAGGTTACACTTTTGTGAATGGTCGTTGATATCCATAGCGAAAGATCGATTGCACTCACTTTAAGTTGATAACTATCAGTAATGTAGGATGAGTGGATTTTACTGATTTGAAACGAAAGAGGTGACACAGTTAGCTTTTCGGCATCAGATGGGGTGTTATTCTAGGTTTGAGCGGGCGCATGCCCCGATGGTGATTTCTGCCTCTCTCAGGCACTTGGGTATATACTAAGAACAACATATCAGGAGTACGCTCATGTCCGTGTCTCAAATGGCGACCAGTCGCTTGCACAAGTTGGTTCAAACGCTCTGCGCTAGGCGTAATGTCAATTTGCCAGTCGAAGCGATAGGGAAGTGTTTATACGAGCCCATAGAGAACGGTGTAGAGCTTTATCACGCACACTTCTTACTTGATTCACAACACAGTGAATACACGTCTCCTATCGCTAAAATTCTATTTGATGCCAACACTCAACTTTGGTGTTTCTATGTGCCTACATATCGTGGAGAGGAGTTGATGTGGGTGCCTTATGAAAAGCTACCAAGTAGTGAAACGCTTGAGGTGCTTCTCGCCGAATTAGAAAGCGATCCTCAAGCGTGTTTCTGGGATTAACAGATTTCTCTATCTGCTAATGCGTAACGTACCAAGCGTTACTTTGCGATTTGGCTACGAAATTCTTTTGGTGTAATGCTATAAATCGATTTAAACGCAGTACTAAAGTGTGCGGCGCTCTTAAAGCCGGATTCAAATGCAATTTGAGTAATCGACTTTTGTGACACTCGCAGTTGTGTTGCTGCGTGGTTGATGCGTTTCACCTTCAAAATGTGCGAGAACGAAAGGTTTTCTGCTGCTAGTCTGCGTTTCAATGTCGCGATAGACATGCTCATGTGTGTTGCTAGCGCTTCCAACGTGATGTCTTTCTCGATGTTCTTTTCAATGTACTTAATTGCCTTCTGAGAGGCAGTGAGACTGCTTGCGTCATCAATGATCGATAAGATGTCCGGCTGTACTTCAACCATCAGTGATAACAAGGAAAGCGCAATATGACCTTGGGCGTATTGTGGCGCTTTATTGTCTGCTAACTGAATTAACGTGTCTTTAAGCTTTACAATTGATGATTGGCTTTCTGAAGAGAAAGGGTAGAAGCGACGCTCTTCTGTCTCTGACTGTACGCCTGGATGCGTAGATTTAAACTCGCTAAACAAGCCAATATCAAACACAAGCGCGAGTGCTTTAAACACTCCGGGCTTAGCTTCAGCGCTGCGTAGGTCTGCAGAATTATATAGAGTGAAGTCTCCTGCATTTAATTCAATTTGCTCACCACTTGGTTGGTTAATGATGAGTGAGCCTTCTTCAACAACATATAAGCCATTGTGAGTGGCGGTGTAGCGTTCACTTTTGCGGGCAGTGAAGTGATTAAAGCGAATGATCTCAATGTTCGGCATATTCGTTCTTATCTTTTTGCATGACATATAAAAAAGGCGCTCCATTGAGCGCCTTTAAACTTCAATCGGTATTACTCACTCACAGTTTCTTCTGTTTGTGGTGCTGGTTTATCAGCGAATACCTGGGTTGGCTTTGCAACGATGCTGCGGTTCTCTTGGTTCACGTCTGCTAGAACGATTTCCAATGTATCACCTAACTTGTATACCACTTCTTTATCGATAGAAATGGTACCGTTGTCGCCGTTACACTCAATTCTTTCTTTATTATCAAGAATCAAGCTACCAGGAATAAAGGCTGCTGCACCATTTTCGAGAAGTCGAACACGTGCTCCGGCACGATTAATATCGAAAATCTCACCTGTGAAACACGTTTGCTTGTTCGGCTCGTCTGCAAGAGTGCGTGCGTATAGCCAATCAGACACGTTTCGCTCGGCAATTTTGTGGTGTTTACGGTGTAGAGCTAGCTCTTCGCCCACTTCATCGTCTGGCTTTTGAACCGGTTCTTTGTTCAAAATCACAGCTTTCAGCATGCGGTGGTTGATCATGTCACCGTATTTACGAATTGGTGAAGTCCAAGTTGCGTAGATATCAAGACCCATTGCGTAGTGAGGAAGAGGTTGATTGCCCACTTCGCTGTACGTTTGGAACTTACGGATACGGTTATCTAGGTAAGAAGTCTCTTGCTCACCCAACCAACGGCGAAGCGCTGCGAAGCCTTCTAGTGTCGCGATAGATTCAGCAGTGAACTCTAGTGCGCCTTCTGGGTTTACAAGTTCAACTACTTCTTCAATCTTCTCTGCTTTGAAGCCAGCATGCGTATTGAATACACCCGTTTCGAACTTTTCACGTAGCGTACGACCCGCACAGATGTTTGCCGTGATCATAGATTCTTCAACTAGGCGGTTTGCGCTGCGACGCATGTCAGCATGGATTGCAACAACGTCGTTGTCTTCGCTTAGCTCGAAGCGGTAGTCAGGGCGATCTGGGAATACCACGGCATTCTTTTCACGCCATTCAGCACGAGCGCGAGAGAAGTCGAATAGGTCGCGTACGATAGTCGCGATCTCTTCCGACGGTTGCCATACGTCTGAACTGCCGTTTTCTAACCAGTCTGATACGTGATCGTAAGCTAGGCGAGCGTGTGATTTAATGTTCGCTGCAAAGAAGTTGATGTCATCACCAATCACGCCTTCTTTATTTACTGTCACTGTGCAGCAGATAGCGGGGCGGACTTCCCCTTCAATTAGAGAACATAGGTTGTCCGCTAGATCACGAGGTAGCATTGGGATGTTACGACCTGGTAAGTAGATAGTGTAGCCACGTTCACGCGCCACTTTATCCATATCATCTTCAGGTGTGATGTACGCTGTTGGGTCTGCGATTGCGATAGTCAGTTCGAAATCACCAGATTCTGTTTTCTTCGCGTAAAGTGCATCGTCCATATCTTTGGTTGATTCACCATCGATAGTTACGAAAGGAACATGCGTCATGTCTACGCGTTCTAGAGCGGCGTCGTCTTTCAGTTCCCAGTTCTCGATGCCTGCTGGCTCAGAGTTTGGTAGATCATTCTGAGCAAGCGTTACCCACCAAGGCGCGATCTTGTCGTTTGAATCGGTAATCTTCTCCGAAATTTCTACGAAGAAAGTGTTATCACCTTTAAGTGGGTGACGAATAAGATGCGCGACAACCCAGTCACCTTCAGCAAATTCGTCAGGTTTTAGACCTTTCTTTAGTTTTGCTTTAAGAGAAAGCTTTTTAAGCTGCGGGTGATCAGGAGCTACGTTTAGCTTGCCTTTGAACATTTTTACTCGACCAATAAAGCGAGTTACGGCTTGTTCTAGCAGTTCTTGTGGTTCTGCGACTTCACGTTCGTTTTCAGTGCGGATGATGGCAACGACTTTGTCGCCGTGCATGCACTTTTTCATGTACGCAGGTGGGATGAAGAAGCTGGTTTTGCTGTCCACTTCCAGGAAGCCAAAGCCTTTATCGGTTGCTTTGATTGAGCCTTCTTTTTTAGGCAGGTTTTCTTGGATTTGCTGCTTAAGCTGAGCTAATAGCGGGTTATCTTGAAACATCTTTTCTTAACTTACCGTTGGAATTGGGCACACTATAATCATTGCGCACTATTATTACTACCTAAAGCACAGAAATTCGCTGTGAATTATTGATGAATTGAACAGCTTGTTGGTGCTTTTCTCTCCGGAGAATGGGGGGAGAGGTGGAAATTTATGCGAATAATACCATTAGTGAGAATAAATTGTGATGTAATTCAATTTTTTCTAGCTTTTTTTATGCATTTAAGGAATAATCCGCCTCCCTTAGTCGTCCCTAATGGCTTATCGCGGTTGTGTACTGTACTAGCTCCTGTCTGAACGGATTTAGTAATTGGATGGATCAGTATCGAATTGGAAGAGCATATGGGACTGTTTTTTTGTTTAATTAAGTAGGATCCCAATGCAAGATTCTGTTATTCAATTCAGCGATTTATCTCTGAATGATTCTATCCTTTCTGCTCTAGACGGAATGGGTTTCGTGTCACCAACTCCAATTCAGGCTGCGGCAATCCCACACCTGTTGGAAGGTGCTGACGCGCTGGGTAAAGCACAGACGGGTACAGGTAAAACGGCGGCATTCTCTCTGCCTCTTCTAAACAAGCTTGATCTTGACCAACGTAAACCACAAGCAATCGTACTTGCTCCAACACGTGAGCTAGCGATTCAGGTTGCGGCTGAGATGAAGAACCTTGGTAAAAACATCAAGGGTCTTAAAGTTTTAGAAATCTACGGTGGTGCATCTATCGTAGATCAAATGCGTGCACTTAAAAACGGTGCACACGTAGTAGTTGGTACTCCTGGTCGTGTACAAGACCTTATCAACCGTGAACGTCTGCATCTAGACGAAGTTAGCACTTTCGTACTTGATGAAGCGGACGAAATGCTAAACATGGGTTTCGTGGACGACGTAACTGCAATCATGGAGCACGCTCCAGAATCTGCACAGCGCGTTCTTTTCTCTGCAACTATGCCTCCAATGCTTAAAAACATTGTTGAGCGTTTCCTACGTGATCCTGTAACTATCGACGTTGCTGGTAAAAACCACACTGTAGACAAAGTTCAACAACAGTTCTGGGTAGTGAAGGGTGTAGAGAAAGATGAAGCTATGTCTCGTCTTCTTGAAACTGAAGAAACTGACGCGTCAATCGTATTCGTACGTACTCGTCAAGACACTGAGCGTCTAGCTGATTGGCTATCTGCACGTGGCTTTAAAGCTGCTGCACTACACGGTGATATTCCTCAGTCTCTACGTGAACGTACTGTTGATCACATCAAACAAGGTGTTATCGATATCCTAGTTGCAACTGACGTTGTTGCACGTGGTCTTGATGTTCCACGTATTACTCACGTATTTAACTACGACATCCCATTCGATGTTGAGTCTTACATCCACCGCATCGGTCGTACTGGTCGTGCTGGACGTAAAGGTAAAGCGATCCTTCTAGTTCGCACTAACCAAATCCGTATGCTTCGCACTATCGAGCGCGTAACTAAGTCATCTATGGAAGAAATCCAACTTCCTCTACGTGACCAAGTTGCAGAAGCTCGTCTAAACAAGCTAGCGGCTGAACTGGAAGCAGAGAAAGAGCACAAAGCTCTAGACAAGTTCGCAGAGCTTGTTGAGAAGCTACAAACTTCTCTAGAAATCGACCCAACAATGCTTGCTGCAATGCTTCTTAAGCGTCAGCAAGGTAAACGCCCGCTATTTTACATTGGCGAAGACCCAATGATTGAAGCGATTGAGCGTGACAAGCAACGTCGTAAAGAGCGCCGTGAAGGTGGTCGTGACGGTGGTCGCAACTTCAACAACCAAGACTGGGATACTTACCAGCTTCAAGTTGGTCGCGAGCAAGGCGTTCAAGTTAAAGACATCGTTGGTGCTCTTGCAAACGAACTAGGTCTAGGTAAAGGCTCTATCGGTGCAATCAAGCTAGCACAAGGTCACACATTCGTTCAGCTACCTAAAGCAATGACTTCAGATGCTGCGAACAAGCTAAGCAAGCTACGTATCCGTCAACAAGATGTTGGTGCTGTAGTATGTGACTTCGATGACTTCCGTGAGTCTCGTGGTGGTCGCCGTGACGGTGGTCGTCGCGATGGCGGTCGTCGTGATGGCGGCGGTTACCGTGGCAACCGTGATGGTAACCGCGAAGGTGGTCGTCGTGAAGGTGGTCGTCGCGAAGGTGGCTTCCGTGGTAACCGTGACGGCAACCGCGATGGTAACCGTGAAGGTGGCGAACGTCGTTTCGATCGTAACCGTGGTGGTGACCACCGTGGTGCACACCGTGGTGAACGTGGTCACGGTCGTGGTCGTCGCTCACAAGAAGCATAATACCTGCACACTATTGCATTAAAAAATAGTTGAATTTGAAAGCCGAGCAGTTAGCTCGGCTTTTTTGTCCCTGCTCATCCATTCCCAATTCATTCAAAAAAATTCGTAATATTTTTGCTTTATTCTTCATTTATTGACGTTTTTAAGTGTCTGGTTCCACTTTAGTTGAATGAGTCGATATATTTCATGGTTCAAATAAATTTTAAACTTGCGGTAGATCAATAAAATTTACGCAAACGAACAACTAACTCTAAAAGATAGTTGAAAGATTAAAAAATTATTGAATAATAGAAGGCACAAACAAGAAGTACGCAGCGCGGAAGCGCAATTACAACCTCTGCTCCACAACAGGAAACTATTTCATGTCTAATTCGTTTGTACTGGTGATCAACTCTGGTAGCTCATCACTAAAATTTGCAGTAATCGACTCTCAATCTGGCGATGCTGTGCTAAGTGGTCTGGGCGAATGCTTTGGTCTATCAGACGCTCGTATGAGCTGGAAATTCAACGGTGAGAAATTTGAGTACGCTATTCAAGGCGATGAGAATCACCATCAACTTGCAGTAGCAAAACTAGTTGAGTTAGTAAAAGAGTACAAATTAATTGAAGATGTTGTTGCTGTTGGTCACCGAGTGGTTCACGGCGGTGAGAAGTTTACCAAAACAGTCCGTTTAGATGAGTCTGTTATTGCAGACGTAGAAGCGCTAAGTGATTTGGCTCCTCTACATAACCTTGCTCATGCGATTGGTATGCGTGCTTCAATGGCGGCATTCCCTGAGCTACCTCAGTTTGCTGTGTTTGATACTGCTTTCCACCAAACAATGCCTGCAAAAGCTTACACTGGTGCAATTGCGAAAGAGCTTTACTCGGACTTCGGCATCCGTCGTTACGGTTTCCACGGCACTAGCCACTACTTTGTAAGTCGCGAAGCTGCGAAGATGATTAACAAGCCGGTTGAAGAATCGAGCTTCATCTCTGTTCACCTTGGTAACGGTGCTTCTGTTTGTGCAATCAACAACGGCGAATCTGTAGATACGTCTATGGGTTTCACGCCACTGTCTGGTCTAATGATGGGTAC
Source organism: Vibrio sp. L85 (assembly GCF_963871815.1). Taxonomy (NCBI): domain Bacteria; kingdom Pseudomonadati; phylum Pseudomonadota; class Gammaproteobacteria; order Vibrionales; family Vibrionaceae; genus Vibrio; species Vibrio sp. L85. Next base: position 149,712 of record NZ_CAWMYL010000244.1, on the reverse strand, counting down.
ACGTTGTGGTGACCTTGACCCAGGCATCATTGAGTACCTACTGAAGAAAGGTTGGTCTCAAGAGAAAGTGTTCAACTCATTGAACAAAGCTTCTGGCTTCTTAGGTGTTTCTGGTCTAACAAGCGATGCACGCGGTATTTTGGAAGCGATGGAAGAAGGTCACGAAGGCGCTGCTCTAGCATTCCAAGTATTCACATACCGTGTGTCTAAATACATCGCGTCTTACCTTGCTGCTCTTGATTCATTCGACGGCATCATCTTCACTGGCGGTATTGGCGAAAACTCTATGCCAATTCGTCGCGAAATCCTAAACAACCTAAAACTTCTAGGTTTTGTTGAAGATGTGAAAGGTAATGAAGATGCACGATTTGGTAACGCAGGTGTTGTTGCTACATCTGAGTTACTTGGTGCGAAAGCGCTAGTTATTCCTACCAATGAAGAGTGGGTTATCGCTCAACAATCGGTGGAACTGCTGTAAAACGGCAAAAATTTTGGGAACTAAGTCAAAGCCCTTTCCGGTTGGAAAGGGCTTTTTTCGTCTTGGAGAGAGGCGAGTAACGATTTTATCGATACTGTTACTCCTCATTCCCTTGGTAGTTTAAGTATTGAATGCACAGCTCATGGAAAGCTTTAGCTTGAGGCGATATTGTTCGGTCCGTTAAGGTAAAGATTCCCACCTGCCTTTTCAAAGGTGGATCAATAAGCGGAATCCAAACTAATCGAGTTTCATTGGTTGGGAACGCTAACTTTGGCAAGGTGGTGACACCAATACCGAGCTCAAGGACTGAGAACAAAGACGTGATGTTTTCAACAGAATACAAAGCTTGTTCACTTAACGCGCGCGCAGGAGTGGGATCGAGTAGGGTGCAAGTTCCGTTGCGAATAAAAGGTTGCTCTAACAGCGTTTGCCACTCAATACCTTCCGGATGCTGAGCGATAGGGTTATCCTTCAAACACACCACACCAATGGGGTCAGAGATTAACGGGGTAAACTCGATACCGCCTTCGTCCAAGTGTGATGGGTTACCCAACGCTAAATCCACTTCGCCTGATAACAAACGCGCTTCGACGCCAGCGGCGTTATCATCAATTAGGCTGACTTCTACATTCGGGTATCGTTCACAGAATGCGCCGAGCACACTGGGAATCAGCTTGGCAGCAACAGAAGGAACGCTGGCGATGCGTACCCGCCCTTGCTGCCCTGCGGCGGCGGCTTTCAAGTCATTATCCAGTGCGTTATAGATGTTGAGAAACTGAATGATCTTAGGCAGGCAGATCTCGCCGAAAGGTGTGAGTTTGGATTTATTTCCAGATTCAAATAGGCTCTGACCAAGTATCTTTTCTAGTTCTTTTATGGATGTCGACAGTGCTGCTTGAGAGCGATTTGCTCTATGTGAAGCGGCTCGAAAGCCACCTTCCTCGACCACCATCACAAAATGCTTTAATTGTTGAAGCTTGATACTCACGGCGAAACCTCTGCAATCCCTTTATTTACCTTAGTTTTAATAAGGTGATAGATTTCTCTTATCAAATGTAAAAAATTTACCGTTCGATTTATCGCCTGTCAATGTGCAGTATTTAACTATCTTGAAACAAGGTTGTTACAAAGGTTGAGAGGCACGTGAATACTTCTACGAAAAAATACCCAGTCAAAACTGCATTGTTTGCCTCTAAAGCGCCGCTTGAATGGGCAATTATTAACAATGGCACGTTATACACCGCGCAAATCCCGATTGATGATACCGGAGCTGTCGTGGAAGGCGGTATCGAAGCGCAAACTCGTCAAACCTTTAATAATCTCGTTCACACGCTGGAGTGTGCAGGGGAGTCTTTAGATTCTGTTCTGCAAGTGCTGATTTATGTGACGGATCGTGAGTACTTAAAAACGGTTAACCAAGTCTACGCTGAGTATTTTGACGCACCTTACCCTAATCGTGCCGCTATGGTTGTGGCAGGACTAGCGCGTGAAGAGATGCTGGTGGAGTTTGTGGTGTACGCATCAGCGAGTCAACCAGAGTAAAGAATAATAATCAAAGCCTCATCACCGGGCTTTGTCAGTGAGATCAGTGAGCTGGTGGCGATCACCAGACGTCAGGAAGAATAAGGACAGAGCAATGACTTTTATCAATAATGTTCAAGCAGAGAAATCTCTCTACATTGCAGGCGAATGGCAATCTGGTATTAATACGGTTGCGAACATTAACCCTTCAGACATCAGTGAGAGTTTAGGCGATTTTGCTCAAGCGAGTGAAGGTCAAGTAGAACAAGCCATTCAAGCCGCGAAAGTTGCGCAGCCAGAGTGGGAAAAAACGCCGATTGAGCGCAAACAAGCGGTTTTGCAGGCGATTGGTGATGAGCTGATTGCTCGTTGTGATGAGCTTGGTACGCTGCTTTCACGTGAAGAAGGCAAGCCTTTTGCTGAAGGTCGCGGTGAAATCTACCGTGCTGGTCAATTCTTCCAATATTTCGCGGCGGAAGTGTTGCGTCAAATTGGCGATAACGCAGCTTCTGTCCGTCCAGGCGTTTCCGTAGAGGTCACTCGTGAAGCCGTCGGCGTTATCGCCATTATCTCTCCTTGGAATTTCCCAACCGCAACGGCTGCATGGAAAATCGCACCAGCGCTTGCTTTCGGCAACAGCGTTGTGTGGAAGCCCGCTAACCTAACGCCTGCTAGTGCGGTTGCACTGACTGAGATTATTCATCGTCAAGGATTACCAGCAGGCACGTTCAACCTTGTGTTGGGCAGTGGCTCGCAAGTGGGTAACACGCTTATCAACTCGAAAGACGTAAATGGTGTGAGCTTTACTGGCTCTGTTGATACCGGACGCAAAGTAGCGGCAGCAACGGCACCGAATTTTGTTCGTTGCCAGTTAGAGATGGGCAGTAAGAACGCACTTGTGGTTGCTGATGATGCAGACATTCAAATCGCCGTTGAAGCGACCATTGCAGGCTCTTTCTCTGGCGCAGGTCAGAAGTGTACCGCGTCTTCTCGTTTAGTCGTCATGGATGGCATTCACGATGCTTACGTGGAAGCACTGATCAAACGAATGAGCGAGCTTAAAGTCGGTCACGCTTTAGAAGATGGGGTTTTTATGGGACCTGTTGTTGATGGAAACCAACTGAATGCCAACTTCGAATGGATTGAGAAAGCTCGTCAAAGTGGTGCTGAGTTAGCATTTGGTGGCGAGCGCTTGAGCTTAGAGCATGACGGTTTCTACATGTCGCCAACCCTTTTCCTCAATACGCAAAACAGTTGGGAAGTGAACCAAGAAGAAGTGTTTGCGCCAATGGCAAGTGTGATTCGAGTTTCTGACTTGGATGAAGCCATTGCTGTAGCAAACGATACTCGCTTTGGCTTGACGGGCGGCATCATCACGCAAAGCCTCCGTAATAGCGCCATCTTCAAACAACAAGCTCAAACTGGCTGTGTCATGGTCAACCTACCAACCGCAGGAACGGATTATCACGTGCCGTTTGGTGGTCGTAAAGAGTCGAGCTTTGGTCCACGCGAGCAAGGTCAATACGCAAAAGAATTCTACACCGTGGTGAAAACCGCTTATCAACGTCCTTACTAAGTGAAATAGGGCAGCCGAGCATTCCGCTGCCCAACCTTAAAGGCTCATTAACGTTTAAGGAGTGGTTATGTACCAACAACGGATTGTGATTGATGGATTGCAGTACTGCAATTGGGATCGAGAATACTTCCAAACGCTGAAGGCGAGCGGTATTACGGCTGTGCATGCAACGATTGTTTATCATGAGAATGCACGCGAGACATTAACTCGCTTTGCCGAATGGAACCTGAGATTCGAACAAAATGCAGACCTGATTATGCCTATTTACTCGATGGCTGACGTCGAGAAAGCAAAGGCAGAGGGTAAGGTTGGCGTCTTTTTTGGTGCGCAGAATTGCTCCCCAATTGACGATGAAATCGGCTTAATAGAAGTCATGCGTCGCCAAGGTTTGTTGATTATGCAGCTGACATACAACAACCAAAGCTTGCTGGCGACAGGGTGTTATGAGCAGAACGATTCTGGAGTCACGCGCTTTGGTAAACAAGCCATCGAAGAGATGAACCGTGTCGGGATGATCATCGATATGTCCCACAGTGCTGAGCGTTCAACGTTGGAAGCAATTGACCTTTCTTCACGTCCCATTTGTATCAGTCACGCGAACCCAACATTTGCTCATGATGCTCTGCGTAACAAATCGAACAATGTCATTAAAGCGCTTACCGAACGTGGCGGCTTGATTGGCTTTAGTCTTTACCCATTCCATCTTCCAAACGGAAGCCAATGCACATTAGAAGATTTCTGCCAAATGGTCGCGAAAACGGCTGACCTGTTCGGTGTGGATCATTTAGGCATAGGCAGTGATCTTTGTTTAAACCAACCACAGCAAGTGCTTGAGTGGATGCGCAACGGTCGTTGGTCCAAAGCAATGGACTATGGTGAAGGCTCCGCTAGTAATGCGGGGTGGCCTGATGCTTTGCCTTGGTTTAGTGGCAGTAAAGGGATGGAGAACATTTACAACGGCTTAATGCGTCATGGATTCAGTGAATCCGAGGCAGGAAAAATCCTGGGTGAGAACTGGTTTAACTTCCTTAAAGAAGGGCTGGAGGCGAGCTAGGTCGTAACCCAAATAAACATGGAATAGCTCGCTCAAAAAATAATAACAAGGCGAGTGTTAAAGTCACTTTTTGTAGCCGTTATGGCAGCTGCAATAAACCTCTGGAGTCAGAGTATGTCTGATCTAACCAATAGCATGAAAGCTTCAACGATGAGCGTGTCATCAAAGAAGCAACAAGCAAAACACAACGACACTTCAGCAACGGAAAATTCACCGGATAAGTTAGGGTTAAGTAACCCGGCACTTTGGTATAGCGGTGGCTTTATTGCCTTGTTCGTAGCTATCGCGCTTTACGATGGAGAGTTGCTATCAACGTTAGTTAATACGGGATTTGCGTGGTCAGTAAAAGTCTTCGGTCCGTACTGGCAGATACTGCTTCTTCTCACTTTTCTTATTGGTCTTGGCTTGGCTGCAGGGCGAACAGGCAAGGTGATTTTAGGCGGAACAATGAAGCCTGAAATGGATGGTTTTCGTTGGATGGCAATCATCTTCTGTACGCTTTTAGCAGGTGGTGGCGTCTTTTGGGCGGCGGCAGAGCCTATCGCGCACTACGTGAGTCCTCCACCTTTGTATGGTCCGCAAGACAATCCTCAGCAAGGTGCCATTAATGCGTTGTCACAGTCGTTTATGCACTGGGGTTTTCTCGCGTGGGCTATTGTTGGCAGCTTAACGTCTATCGTGGTCATGCATTTACACTACGATAAAGGACTGCCGTTAAAACCTCGTATCTTGCTTTATCCAGTGCTGGGTGAGCGAGCGCTAAAAGGTCAAACGGGTGCGCTGATTGACGCATGTTGCATCATCGCCGTAGCGGCTGGAACCATTGGACCGATTGGGTTCCTAGGTTTACAGGTTAGCTACGCGTTAAATGCATTGTTTGATATCCCTGATGGCTTTACCACACAGTTGATCATCATCTTATTTGCGATTGTGTTGTACACCGTATCAGCTTTAAGTGGCTTAAACCGCGGGATGCAAATGCTGAGTCGTTACAACGTGATTCTCGCGTTAGTGTTGATGGTTTATATCCTTCTATTTGGTCCAACAGATTTTATCTTCAATGGTTATATTCAAGGCGTGGGTACCATGCTGGATAACTTTATCCCAATGGCAACTTACCGTGGTGATGAAGGTTGGTTGAGCTGGTGGACAGTATTCTTCTGGGGCTGGTTCTTGGGCTACGGACCGATGATGGCGATCTTCATTGCACGTATCTCTCGTGGTCGCAGTATTCGTCAAATTATCTCGACGATCAGCATTGTTGCTCCGCTTACTACGTGTTTTTGGTTCACCATTGTTGGTGGCTCTGGCTTAGCGTTTGAAATTGCGAACCCAGGCAGTGTGAGTGCAGCATTTGAAGGCTTCAATTTACCGGGCGCGTTACTCGCAGTGACTCAACAACTGCCAATGCCGCTACTTGTTTCAATCTTGTTCTTGATTTTGACCACGATCTTCATCGTTACTACTGGTGACTCAATGACGTACACCATCAGTGTTGTGATCAGTGGTGAGACAGAACCAAATGCGATTATTCGTACTTTCTGGGGAGTGGCTATGGGTATCACGGCGTTGATTCTCATCTCACTTGGCTCTGGTGGTATATCAGCCCTGCAATCCTTCATCGTGATTACAGCCGTTCCAGTGTCATTAATTCTGTTACCGTCACTTTGGAATGCACCGCAGATCGCTATGAAGATGGCGAAAGAGCAAGGGCTATAACAACGGTTATAACAAAAAGATCAAACCCAATAACGTGGCGCTTGTGTGGGTGATTCCTCCCCACACCCGCACAAGCCCTTATTCTTACAATAAAAAATAGGTGGTGAGCAAAATGGATGCACATCGTTCTACTTACACTGAAACAACACTTCGCAACGCTGCAATTGTGATGGCGCCAGACAGGCTAGGGGCTATGCACCAAAATCGAATCAGCTTTGTACGAAGCTTGATCCGAAAAATGGCGAGTCAGGAATGGCGAGTGAGCAAGCATGAGTGGCAATTGTGTCCACGCGGTTTTGGTCATGTGATTTACAAATTAGCGACGCCGGAACACGTTTATCACTTGGTTGTATTTTGCGATGAAATTGCTGATGAAGAGCGTAATGACCGAGTCATTGCTGAAAAATGGGACGTAACCTTTGCGCTGGTCAAAGGTGAAGTTAATGTTGAGTTGTTAGAGCAACTTCGAGCCAATGTGCCTTTGCAAGAAGCGGGGCGCAATCCAAACAACGTGCTTGTTCTTGCTCGTGCGAATAAGAGTGTTCGTGTGTTTGAACACATTGTGAATGCGCTTTCTAAAGGTGAGCAGCCAGAGCCTTCGGAACTAGCAGAAGTGGGTTACATCCTAAGAACCACCGCCGTTTATGGTAACGGTAAATTTGGTATTGCCGATTTTAAACTGCTGGAGAACAACCCTGATTTCAACCAGTCGTTCAGTGCACAAATGTGTGCCGTTTATATGCTGCGTGAATTCAGTTTAGATTGGGTTCATTACCTTGCTGCGAAAAAAGGCGGAGATAATGCAGTTGCACTTCACAAAGGCCTGCAGCGCTATCTTGGTGTGGGGAATGCAACTGGTTTGGGTATGGCGCCATATTTAATCAACCATCCATGTATTGTCGACCAATGGATGACATCACGTGAGCGTGCTATTGCCAATGTGCTTGCCATGCCATGTGAATCTACCGAGTTAGAGCTGCCGTTAAAAGCCCTGCTTAAAAAAGCACAGCGACACTTAGAGCAAGTGATAACAATCAATGAACATCAAGATCAGCTTAATCATCAAGCGATTGCGGATCTCCAAGCGCTACAAATTAACTTAAATGCTTTGATGGCAGAGCACTCGAATTGGGCAAGCTTGATCAAACAAACCACAACCATGAGTTTGGAAGCCCAAGAAATCCTAACTTCATGTTTGATCGAGCTTTACCCGTCTTTGGTTGATGAATTTGAAAACCAAATGAACACCGATGAGTCACTCTCTATTCCTGGTGGTAAAAGCGTTCAAGATGTTTTGCAAATACTAGAGAGCAAATACCGTTGGTCAATCGATGCCGACTACACGTTACCAGAGAACAACTATTGGTTCTGGTATCGCTCACAAGACAAAGAAGAACCGAGACTAGGCATTCGTGGGGAAGAAATCGGTGAAGAACGTGAGTTGCCACTCGATATAGGGCGACAAGTAAACCGCCTCTACCATGCGCTGCAAACGTGCCAGCCAGAAACATCGTTGGCGGAGTTCTTACTGCAGCATCCGCAGTATCGTGCAATCACTCGTCGTGTATGGACGCTCGGCAATCGAGAAATGGGCGATATCCAGATGAATGTACTACGTGAAGACGCGCTACCGATGCATCTACTACGCTGTAAATTAGCAATCTTTGGTGCGACTAAATTTGATCCGCGTTCAGACCGATGGGTGCGCGTGACCTTTTTCCAAGGCGCACCATTGCTTGATGAGATTCAGGACCCGCGTTTCAGCGATACGTGGATTTTCCCAACCATGCCAGAGCGTGAAGAAATCGCGCAAAGCGACAATCAAAAAATCAGTGGAGGTTTTGCATTATGATCGTCTCGCATAACGAGCTGGTAGCAGCAGTAAACAAAGCTTTTCTTGGTATGCGCCGTCATTGCGGTGAAGCTGATGTGATTGCCAATATGGTTGCGGATCTGCAAATGGTGGGCTTGCACGGGGTGCGTCACTTTAACAACGCCAGCCTGTTTCTCAACTTAGATTCAGATTGTGCGGTTAGCATTACGAGTAACACCGACTCTCATATCGAAGTCGAGTTACACAATGGCAGTATCGCCTGTCATTTACCTGCGGTGTTGGATTTTGCGCTTGAGAAAATGGTCAGCAGCAAGAGCGTTACTATCACACTGAAGCAATGCCACAATCGCTGGTTAGCATTTAGTGAGCTAGTGAGACTCTCTGCCAAAGGCATTGCGTGCCGTGCTCAGTGGGTTAATGGCACTAGTCCAAAGCGAACCTTGTATGTGTTAAACCGTGGGCGGGTTGCACCAGAGGTATTCTTTTCTGATCAGATTGAAGACAACAGTACCGATTATCACAGTATGACGATAGAGCTTGCCGTAACGGATTTTGATATCGAAGCAAGTTCACAAGGTTACGCAATTCATATTGATGGAGATGAACTGAATCGTGCACAGAAAACGTCGTGGGAAGAGGGTATCTTTGTTGAAGACGCAGAATGGGAAGCTCTTAAACAAACTGCCACAGTCTTCCTTGTTGAGAACAGTGAACGCTCGGTACAAGGCGCGGGCGAGTTAGTGTAGCGCAACCAAAACGGCATCATTGGGAATAGACAGAGAGGTAGCTGAATGCTGCCTCTTTTCGTTTAAGAATAAAGCAGGATTATGATTCTCAACTACGCTAATGACAGGTTGTTTGCATGACGAAGGAGAATCAAATGAGCACCATGCAAATCGATATAGAAGAGAATAAGCGCAATGCCATTGCCTTCTATGAGATGGCATATCGAGGAGAGCCGAGAAAAGCGGTCGAGCTGTATGTGGGGGATGAATACATTCAGCACAATCCGTTAGTGGGTAACGGTACCGAGCCATTTATCGCATATTTCGAAAGAATGCAGGAAGAGTATCCCAACAAAGATATTACGTTTGTTCGCGCAGTTGCAGAGGGGAATTTGGTTGCACTGCATACTCATCAGACGTGGCCTGATGATGTGGAATATGTAACGATGGATTTCTTCCGCTTTGATCTAAACGGTAAGATTGTCGAGCATTGGGATGCGTTGCAGGAAATACCGAAAGAGACAGCAAACGGGAATACCATGTACTAGCGCACCGAGCCTTGCCATACGCGTTAAGCACGGCAAGGCACTGAGATTGTATTTAAGTCTATTGCGCTTGGTTATCCAACCACTCACGTGTCACCGTGTCTAAATCTCGCCCTTCACGACTGATTTTGTAATCCAATTCCGCAATGATATCGTTTGAGAAACGGAGCGTGTCCAGTTGGTTTAACTCGTCTTGAGTAAATTTATCTGATTTGTCCTTACGCAGTAGTAAAACGGCTTTATCAATAATGCCTAACAAACCTTTCGGTTCGGTGAGCTCTCTAATTGCGTATTTATAGTGAAGAAATTGAGGCTTCCAAAGCGGCACGATAACCCATTGTTTGTTCTCTACCGCCTTCTCAAATGCAGTAAAGCAATCTTCTTCCGTCCCTGTGTGGAAATGGTAGCCTGCTTGGGTTAGTGCGTATTCGTCCATCATCTTGATCGAAAAGCGCGTAATGCCTGCGCCAGGGTTGATGCCTTGAATATCGGATTTCATTTTCGCTATAACTTCAGGTTTAGTCAGGTCGCTCACTTCTGATACGAGTGCTTCTGGAACGTAATCTGGTACACCCCAAAGTGCGTAAGGTTCGTAGTGTAAGCCGAGCTCCAGTAGGGGTTGTACTTCTTCTACCGATGCTTTGTAAATGCCGTGACTTGATGGTAACCAAGCCGAAGAAAGCATGTCGATTTCACCAGATTTGAGCTTTGAGAAGTTCTCTTCATGGGGTGAATAAATACGCTCGACCTTAAAACCCATATCATTGAGTATATGGCTGACAAGAGAAGCAGTGACACGATGAAATGAGAGGTTAGTGACACCGAGTTTTATAGCTTTTGACGTGTTAGTTTGAGTCATACTGAATTCCTTATTTTTATTCGTGCGAAGTTGAGTCGTGCACTGTGTTTTCGAAGTGATAGTAGGCTCAAGATAGGAAGGGATAAATAGCGAACGCTTTGAGTTACTGTCAAAAATGATTTGATAATCAAGTGCGATAATTACATGAAGGATGTTGAGCAAGGTTGCGGGAAAGAGGGCTTAAGTCGCGGATCAATGCAGTAAGAACAGTCCTTCGTATCCACCAATATGAATGTCGGAAACATAGTCTCCAACATTGCCATCCTTGTCGACAGGTCGCATTGGTTTGTCTAGCGTGATGGTGATTTTGGGCGCAGTAAAATAGTCCGCGCTTTTGCCAAAAAAATCAGTGCGATATAACACGCGTCCTTTGCTAAATTCTCTTGCTAAAACCATCTCAATGGGACCATCAGAAACTACGGACTCCTCTGAGCGAAAGGCAAAATAGGTATATGTCGGTAGGACGTGAGCAAGACCATCGGGCAGATCTGCGTGCACCACTTCATTCATGGAAGAGTCACCAACCACGGTGTAATCAGCGGCTGAAGGAGTGCTGGTGGACATCATCAAAGGTATTGCTGTAAAGCCTTCTGGGATTTGATTTACTGGTTCGCCCAGATCAACGGCAAGTAATGTAGTTGGTTGATAAGCGATGTTTTTGGGTACTCCGGCTTTCCAGAAGTTGTCGACAGTGGTGTTGTTGCTGCCGTACAGATAACCGCTGTTCCATTGATTAAAATAGCTGTATCCCGAGTGGTGATTCAAGTAAAACGCTGCTAATGCAGAGTATTGATCCTGCTTCCAATTGTCTTCAGTGTTACCGAAGTACTGAACTCGACCATAACGTGTTGTTGCTTGGTAAATCACTTTCTGACCAGCTTTGGCGAGAGCGGCGTTATCCCAGAATTTAGCCAAGCCTGCATAGCCACTAAAGCCAGTAGAAGGGAATAGATAGTGCTCCCGTAAGTACAGAGAACCTGCTTTAACTAAGTGACTCTGTCCATTGCGACCATATAAGTTTGCCGTGCCTATGTTGAGACCAATTAGCACATCCGGATCCAGCGTTGCCAGTTTGTTTAAAAATGCCGAAAACTGAGCTTTGTACGCATCATCAGCGGCTTGGCTTCCTGCAACCAAACCAAGTTCATCTACCATACCACCGGAATAGATGTAGAACTGATTTGCACCAAGCAGTTTGTTTGTATCGTCATTGTATGCACCGTTTAAGCCTTGTTTCGCCCATTCTGCTTGGTAATAGTGGTGAACTGCGTTGGCAAAGTTGGGATTGTCGAGATTGGTTAATGCCCACGAGGAGGTTTGGTTCCACATTCGCCCAAATGGAATGACTCGAGACTCCCAACGGAAACGAGCGGTCGCATTTTTGTTTGAGCGGTTTTTATATTCATTCCAAGAGAGATAATTGTCTTGGTTAAGATCCGCAGATTTATCAAAGCCACGAATTTTGCGCCAACGTTGAATCGTTTTTCCGTCAGGTGTTGCCGTTGGTGCATTCGTCAACTTAACGGTTGGAAAACTGTTCTTGAGCTTCACTTCTTTTAGGTGAGGGCGATTCTCAATATTGTCACCATGCCAAGTCACTCTCGCAACATACAAGCGACCACCATCTCGCAAGAAGGTCGAACCAAAGTACTGACCGCCGCCATAGGTTTGTCCACTGCCATCGTGCGTTGTGGCACGAACCCAATCTGAAGGAACAGACCAGTTTACAGTCTGGTTTTTGGTCATGCTCTCGGTTTTGTCTTTCTTAATATCGAAGCTTGTCCATTCTGTTACCTGACCGAACGAATCGACAGAGGAAGGGTATTCAATGGTGAAGCTGCCACCTTGAGCAAATTGGGTGAACTCAAAAGCTAAGCGGTCGAACTTTTCTGAGTGATAAACATAGAGCGCCCCGCCATTGTGAGCTTGACCGAATACGTCAGCGTCCCATGGCGGTGATTGATATAGCCAAAAACCGGCGTGGTCGGCGCTAGCGGTATAGCCAACGATCATCGGTTTTCGATTAAGCAGGGTATTTTCGCCATGAGTTTTGTCTACCTCGGCGATGATGGTGTCTTCGGCAAAATGGAGAAAGTAATCCTCGTAATCAATCCCATTCAGCTCTGCCTCGTTGCGAATATCGTTTTCTACCCATCCTGTATTGAGTTCAAGTTTTTGGTTGTACATGTAGCCAATGGCTTTGACGCGCTCGTTATCGGCTTTGTTTGGATACGTTCCAAAAACAACATCGGCATTCTCTAGCTCCCATTCAATAGCAGCAGCGGCTGAGATTGGGGTATCTTGCATATCAACGCCTTGTTCATGTAACCCTGGTAGAATGATCGCTGTCGCTGCCCATGTCATAGGCGCAGAAAGTAAGCTCAGAGCGCCCAAAGCTGAGAGCATAAAATGCATTGGCTTCATCATTGAGTTGTCCCAATCAAAAATGTTGATTACTCAAATTGAGAATCAAATTAAGAAGAAGTATTAGCGATAGGTATGACCAATTCAAGGAAGGGTGAGTGTGTCTTTTGGTTTATCACTTTTATATCGAATCAATAGTTGTCGCTATTCAGTAATTTATAAAATTAATATTTACTGTCTCAAAAATGAAACTTGAAGAATAAAAGTTTCGATATTTCTAGTTCTTTTCAAAATGAAAATTTACGTATTTACGATGGTATTTCATGAAGAGCTAAAATAAGCATCAGATTTTATATTTTAAAAGTAAGTCATTCTCGCTGAACCTAGCATCTCGAGGTTACTTGGGTATAAGAAAGAGCGTTGTTCTCGAATGATTTATTAGATGCAAAAGGAAAAGCATGTCGAAACTGGTGTTGGCATTGATACGACTTTATCAACGCTATTTATCCCCACACAAAGGGTTCCGTTGTGCTCATGCGGTGTACTACGGCACGGATTCTTGTTCTGCAGCCATCAGCAAAATAATTCAACGTAAAGGCGTGTTTTCTAGCTATACCAGTGTTCAAGACCAGATTACACGCTGTAGACATGCTCATCAGCGTCTTCAAACTGAGGAACCTTCCCGTAGTCGCAAGCGGCGTAAGAACAAAGACTCATCTTGTGTAACGGATATGGGATGCAACTCTTTGGATTGCGTCCCGAGTGACGCCTGTAGCGGTGGCAATGATTCACCTTGCAATTGTTGGTAATGGACTCTGTACGTAAATAAAAAGGAATGTGATGACCACTGATCAACTCAAAACTCTGTTTGAAAATGATTTGCGACATAAGCTCGAACCGCTGGAAGCTTTACGTTTAGAAGCGCTTCGTCGCCGCAAGTTTCTTGGTGTCGCGGTGTGTGTTTTCTTTGGAGCAGTGGCTTTTGATATTGCCACCTTCGCTACCATGTTTGTGCTCTTGGCACTGTTGCTCGGCGGTTGGGCTTACTTCAACAAAAAGCACAATGAGTATCGTACAACCTACAAGCAATACATTATGCAGAGTTTGTTGGCACACATTGAGCCTTCACTGACTTGGGACCCAAGCCGCAAGCTTGACAAAGATACCTTTGAACGTAGTGGTTTGTACTTAGACCGCTGTGATGGTTTCGAAAGTGATGATTTTATTTCAGGTACCATCGGTGAAGCCAAAGTGGTGATGTCTGAGATTCAAGCATCAAAGCTCATCAGCTCTGGAAGTGACAGTTCGAGTAAGCATCACGTATTTTTTGCGGGGTTGTTTTGCGAAATCGACGTTCCGATGAATGAAGACATTTGCACCTTTGTGCTGACTGATCGTGATGATACCCCAACCTTGCGCGAAAAGTTGTGGGATAGCTTCTTCAAGATTCAAATAGGTAAACGAGTCCGACTGGGCAATCCAGAATTTGACCAGCAGTATGAGGTGTATAGCGACGATTTAGACACGGCAAAGCAATTGTTAACGGATGAATTGATTGAGCGTGTGCTGACTTTTCGTCGTGAAAGTGAGTTTTCTAGCTTGTCGCTTTCTCAAGTAAACGGAAAGCTCTACATCGCCATCTCGCATTGGAAAGAGCTGTTTGAGCCTAAATTGGATGAACCTGCGGGTGAGTTTGAAGCGGTCGCGGAGATTTATCGTGAGTTGGATTTCTTGATTGGCACGGTTCGCAGTTTAGACCTTATGCGACCAATGATGGAGCCTGATAGTGTCGTAGAAACGGCGTAATCCCCTGTTATTCTCAAAGTGAAACTCGGTAAAGACTCGGTGATTTCAGCTTGAGATTCATCCAAGATCCTGTACCTTAGCGTGACTATTTTTTGCAGCCTGTTTTCATTCAAAGAGTGACCTGAGCTGCTTCACTTTTGAGTTAAAGTCATGTCACAAGCTAGCATCAAATTCATCGCCACCGATATGGATGGCACCTTACTTGACCAATATGGTCGTCTAGACCCAGAGTTTTTTGACCTGTTTTTACAGCTTGAAGAGAAGGGCATTTTATTCTCCGCAGCGTCAGGTCGTCAGTACTACAGTTTGCGTGATACGTTTGCGCCAATTCAAGACCGTATGATTTACGTGGCAGAAAATGGCACCTTGGTGATGCACCAAGACAAAGAGCTTTATAGCTGCACCATTCCGAAATCAGAAATCGATGAGATCGTAAAAGCGGCACGTGCGGTAGAAGGCACACACCTTGTACTGTGCGGTAAGCGTTCGGCTTACATCGAAACCAAAGATTCAAAAGCGTTAGAAGAGTTCCAGAAATACTACCACCGTTGCGAATACGTGCCGGATTTGCTGGCAGTAGAGGACGAATTTATCAAGGTCGCAATCTGCCACTTTGGTGGTTCTGAAGAATTGGTATTCCCTACAATGAGTGAGAAGTTTGCTCACAGTCATCAAGTGGTGGTGAGTGCGAAGATCTGGCTTGATGTGATGAACGCAGAAGCGTCAAAAGGGGCGGCGATCAAGCACCTTCAACAAACCATGGGTTTCGGTCCTGAAGAGACGATGACGTTTGGTGATTACCTCAATGACCTAGAAATGCTGCAAGTGAGTGAGCATTCCTATGCGATGGAAAACGCACATGAAGCAGTAAAAAAAGTGGCGCGCTTTTCAGCACCAAGTAACCGTGATTCGGGTGTGATGAAGGTCATCAAAGAAAAAGTGCTTTAATCGCCGCTTAGCGAATCTCAAGCATAAAAAAGCCCCGCCATTTGATGAGCGGGGCTTTTGTTTGTCTAAGGCTCAAACAGGTATGAGTTAGCGTACGTATTTCGCAGTCGCACTTACAAACCAGTGTTGTAGCTTGCCATCTGGGTTTTCTACCCACAAATCATTGTGATAACGGTAAATACGACCATTCACGGTTAGAGCTAGCGTGTTGTCGCCGGTTTGCTCCATACGAATAAACTGATCAGAAGTCACCAAAAACGGCTCTAGGTCTTCGGTGCTTGCGCCTTTGTATACAACAAAGTAACCGAACATGTTACCCGCGTCAGGGTCTGTAGAGTGAATGCGATGACCGACTAGTGTGTAGTTGTCGTTGAGCGCCTCTTCGAGGGTTTGTGCGCCCACTGTCTCGTGGGATGGGATAAAGACCCAAGCCAACACACCAAGCGCGATCACTAGCAGTAATAACACCGCTCGCATGAAATTTTTCATCATGGTTATCCGTTTAACGTTGGAATTTCATTTTGTACATGCGCTTATCCGCTAAATTGATTAGGAAGTCAATGTTATCGGCGTCTTGCGGGTAGCTCGCTGCACCTAAACTGGTGGATAGGGCTCCGGCTTGGTCGGAGGCGAGAATCGGTTTCTCAAACACTACATGGACGTGGTGTGTTGCTTCGGTAATTTTGTTCTCGTCGGTTGTGTTGATGATTACGGCAAACTCGTCACCACCCATGCGATAGACAGTAAAGTCATCCAATGCCATGTCGTTTAAGCGCTTTGCTATCTCGATTAAAGCGATGTCACCCGCTTGGTGTCCCAACGTATCGTTTATGTTCTTAAAGCCGTTCAGATCGAGTAGGAGCAGCGAAAACGGGGTTTTGGTTTCTTCCTTGCGATGTAAATCGAGAAACAAAGCACTGCGGTTGGCAAGATTCGTCAGTGGATCACTTAACGCGAGTTGTTTGTGGAACTTTGATTCTTGCTTATAGAAGTAGGTCAGCAGCGCCACGGTAAGCACGAAAATGCCCAACAAGATGTACTGCGCTTGCAGTAAATTGTACGCACGAACTTGCTGTTGCTGATAAAGCGGGCTTGCAACACGGAAGTTCTGGGTGACGTAGTCAATCATTTCCATGTATAGATTTTGCGTTGCGCGGTAAAACTGATTAGCAGCCACGCTGCTGCCTGTTTTGGCTTCAACTAAGATGGGTTCGAGTTGTTGAAATTTATCGAATAGAGAGACAAAGTACACGCGTACTTCTTCTCTTGATAGGAAAGAGTCCGCTTCTTTGTTGTTGATCAGCAAATCAAAACGGCTCCAAGCTAACTCATATTGCAGCTCGGCTCCATCAATGTTCATCACGCTCTCATTGAGCCGACGCGCTTCACCAACTAATTCCGATAACTCTTTAGATAAATGAAATAAAAACCAAGTCGCTTGGTTTTGTTGGGCAGAGTAGCTTTGGGTAAGTGCTCGGGTTTCTTTCAATAATACGATGTTGGCGAGCAGCAATGTCGATGAAAAAATCAACAACAATAACTTACTCTTAGTCGAAAATGGACCTTGTTTTGTAGGATGGGGTTTCGCCTTCATTGTTATTCTTCTTTCACGCTGATCCTGTTGATTTGCCAGACCATTTGCGAATGGTATGGGGCAATGTCTAGTTCTGGGTATTTATTTATAGAATAGATCAACCAGTAGGGACCTTTGTTTCGGATCTTGATGTATTTATGATTTTGTTTGTACGCCACGATAGGCTGGTAACGAAGGATATCTTCACGAGATAAATCGGAGTGGTAGTCATTCAATGCACGTACTTCAACGCGCTGGGGTACTTGTCCAAATGCATTTTGTAATAGGATGCTTAACTTAACGCCTTCAAACTCGGCTGGCGTTTCGAGCCAAGGCAGTTTGGTGGTGTAGGTAGTTTGAGGCAATGACTCTAGGTCTTTTAATGCCACAACAACATCGGATTTCTCAGGACTGCTAAACTGTATCGTGTTTGCAAAAAGTGTCGGTGCAAACAAAAGCAAAGCGAGTGCCACTGTTTTTCTCATCTTGTGCCCTTTGATTTATTGCCCTTGTTTCGGCGGGATAGCGTCACTACACCGATCCGCAGAAATTTCGGTTATTTATTAATAATAGAGCCAACTTGATGGATTTATATAATACGTTATGGGTGAAAAGTAACCGTTGGTGGAATATACGTCAAGGTTAATGACATAGTTAAAAATAGAACTATTGGATGAATACATTATTTAGTCTATTTTGTGTGCAGTTTGCCTCACGTTGTCTAACTTTCGCGACACTTTCATCTCATTAGGAGAAGCGATATGTTTGATTGGTACTACAGGGTCATCCTCAATTACTCCAACTTTAGTGGTAGGGCTAGACGCCAAGAGTATTGGTACTTTACGTTAGTGAATGTGTTGGTCAATTTAGTGATGGGCATCATCGATCGAGTGATCGGCAGTGTGATGCAAATGGACAATTTTGGCTTCTTTGGTGTGATTTATGCCCTGTTCATTATGATCCCATCGATTGCGGTTACCGTGCGGCGTTTACACGACTCAGGACGAACTGGGTGGTGGGCGTTGATCGCTTTTGTGCCCATCATTGGTGTCTTAGTGCTGCTGTACTTTCTCATTCAAGACAGTGAAGAAGGCTCGAACCAATATGGTGCGAACCCGAAGCATGAGTAGAGATTTGGCTCTGAATCCAGCATCTTGAAGTTACTGGGTATAAGTGGGTTTAGATGCCTGAACCCACTTGGAAATACACTGCACTGTCTTCATCGCTAAAGGCGAAGTCCATGCCTGCTTGCAGACCATAACGACGAGCGATGAGGTAACGAAAGCCCACGCCGTAAGCGTATTCGGCGTTGTTTTCGAATAGTGATGCTTCGGTTGAAGCGTAGCCAAAGCCGCCGAAAACATTCGTCGACCAGCGCGTGTTCCACTGATAGGTCAGTTGTGATTCGACTGACAGTGTCTCGTCCCCTTGATAACGATTTCTCGCAACGCCACGCAGTTTAATGTCTGGATAAGACGCTGGTGGTAAAAAGCGTTCGTCAGTGTAAAGAGATTTGTATTGACCACGTAGCGCTAGCGACCATCGATCCGCTAACTCCCAATAGTTAATGCCTTCCACATCCAGTTGTTCGTATTCGTAATCACTGCCAATCGCGTCGTTGTACCAAAGGTATTCGGCTTTGTAGTTGTAGCCTTGCGTCGGACTAAAGAAGTTGTTTCTGCTGTCCCATTCCAGTGTCAGACCCAATCCAGAGGTAGTCGGAGAGGTATTGGTCAGGGTTTGCAATAACTTATCGGCAACAGGGGAGTTGGTGATTTTCTGATCGGTGACGAAATAGAGCTGTTTCACACCGATAAACAGCGGAGCATCAATAATGCGGTATTGAAGATGGTTGAGCATGCCACCGCCAGTTATTTCGAAATCTAACCCTTTGCCGTTAAAGACGCTATCTAAGCCCGGCAAGGTGGATTGCGGATAGAAGGTCATATTGAAGTCGCCATAACCCACTCCACCTAGGTAACGCACCGTGTCTTGCGCCCACGTCCGGCGGTGCCCTAAGAAGCCCATCCAAGTGCCGTTTTCGGTGGCGAAACCACCGATTGCAGTAATGGCTGGTGTTAGTAGCTGCGCACCACCATCGAGAGAGGTTTCTGCCAGTTTACGCCTTTTCTCCCGTTGCTCATCGGATTCATGCAAAAACACGCCAGTGAAGCCCAAGCCATAGCCCACGGCGGGCTCGGTAATCACTATCGGGACGGGCAGAAATCCATAAGCGTTTTCAGCCAGATATTCTCCCATGTCCAATTGCCCATCAATGGGATCAAAAAAGTTGATTGCCTGAGCCATTGGAGAGGCGAGCAAAAAGCTGAAACAGGTGGTACTAACGATAACTGACGATGGTTTTTTCATAGGGTCCTATTCGGGTCTATAGACCCTAGTAAGCGAATAGCGTTCCCTTACAAGTTAGACACCAATCAGAGCAATTGCAATGGTGGTTTTGTAAAGAGAAGGTGAGTGTTTTTAAAACGCAAAAAGCCACCCAATAAGTGGGTGGCTTTGTATATTTAACCATTCAGTTTTTATCGTTTTTCTTATGTCACAACCAAGGTTAAGCAAATAAGTACTTAGCGTGGAAGTTCAAGTGTTCAGCGATAAAGCTAGAGATAAAGAAGTAGCTGTGGTCGTAACCTGGCTGCATGCGCAGTTCAACTTCAGAATCATGAGCTTTTGCTGCCGCCAGTAACGCATCAGGCTTCAATTGCTCAGCAAGGAAGTTATCAGCATCACCTTGGTCTACCAAGATTGGCAATGGTGATTTTGCTTGTTTGAGTAATTCACTTGCGTCGTATTGTTTCCAGCTTTCAATATCGGTGCCTAGGTAAGCGGTAAACGCTTTCTGACCCCAAGGGCATTGCATTGGGTTACTGATTGGGCTGAAAGCAGAAATTGAGCGGTACTGATCTGAATTCTTCAAACCAAGGGTAATTGCACCATGACCACCCATGCTATGACCCGAAATCGACTTCACGTCAGAGACAGGGAAGTTGCTTTCAATGATCGCAGGTAGCTCTTGGGTGATGTAATCGTACATGTGGTAGTGACGCGACCACGGCTCTTGAGTGGCGTTTAGGTAGAAACCCGCGCCTTTCCCTAAATCGTAGTTCTCGTCGTCTGCAACGTCGTCACCACGTGGGCTAGTATCCGGTGCCACAATGGCGATACCTAACTCAGCAGCCATGCGAAACGCACCGGCTTTCTGCATGAAGTTCTCATCAGTACACGTCAAACCAGACAACCAGTAAACCACAGGCACTGGGTTTGATTTGGTTGCATTTGGCGGCAAGAAGATCGCAAAGCGCATGTTGCAATTTAAAGCGCGAGATTCGTGTGTGTATTGTTTATGCCAACCACCGAATACTTTGGCTTGGCTTAGGCTTTCAATGGTCATGGATAATCTCTCGATAAAACAATGTTTATTTGAAACTGTGAGTATTTAAAACAATGATTTTTAACGGTGGACAAGACCGTTAAAGACAGCGGATGGCTCTCTTCCCAAAAGAAAACGTGTCCAAGAGAGAAGAGAGCCTGTTTCAAATTTTCAAATATCAGTCATATTACGTGAACCGTTATCTTGGATTATTTATCCATGTGAAGAACGGTACGGATAGATTCACCTTTGTGCATCAGTTCGAACGCTTCGTTCACGTCTTGTAGACCCATCGTGTGCGTGATGAATTCTTGTAGACCGAACTCGCCAGCCATGTAACGGTTTACGATTTCTGGAAGCTCAGAGCGACCTTTAACGCCACCGAAAGCAGAACCGCGCCATACGCGACCAGTTACCAGTTGGAATGGACGAGTTGAGATCTCTTGACCTGCACCAGCAACACCAATGATTACTGACTCACCCCAACCTTTGTGACAACACTCAAGCGCTTGACGCATCACGTTTACGTTACCGATACATTCGAATGAGTAATCAACACCACCGTCTGTCATCTCAACGATAACGTCTTGGATTGGTTTGTCGAACTTCATTGGGTTGATGACGTCTGTCGCACCAAGTTGTTTCGCTAGGTCGAATTTACTTTCGTTGATGTCGACACCGATGATGCGGCTTGCACCAGCCATACGAGCACCGATGATTGCAGAAAGACCGATACCGCCTAGACCAAATACAGCAACTGTGTCGCCTTTTTCAACTTTAGCTGTGTTTAGTACCGCACCCATACCGGTAGTTACGCCACAACCTAGAAGACAAACTTCTTCAAGTGGTGCTTCTTTGTTTACTTTCGCTAGTGAGATTTCTGGAAGAACAGTGTACTCAGAGAAAGTAGAACAACCCATGTAGTGGAAAATAGTCTCACCGTTGATAGAGAAACGGCTTGTACCATCTGGCATCAGTCCTTTACCTTGCGTTTCGCGAACTGCCTGACATAGGTTAGTTTTGCCAGATTTACAGAACTTACACTCACCACATTCAGCGGTGTAAAGTGGGATAACGTGGTCGCCAACTTCAACGCTTGTTACGCCTTCGCCAACCATTTCAACGATACCGCCACCTTCGTGACCAAGGATTGAAGGGAAGATACCTTCTGGATCGTCACCTGATAGTGTGAATGCGTCAGTGTGACAAACACCAGTTGCTACGATACGTACTAGCACTTCGCCCGCTTTTGGAAGTTGTACATCAACTTCTTCCATTTTAAGTGGCTCGCCAGCAGCCCATGCAACCATTGCTTTTGATTTAATGTGAGTTTGACCAGGTTTGATTTCAAGCGACATTGGATGTTTCCTTTATATTCTCAGTATATGGAGTGACGTCATAAGCGTAGTTGAGGTTTGTTCACTGCGCTGCGTCGTTTTGTTGGTGCCCATTTTAGGTGTTTCATGAAAAATGATAATCCGGCTAAATTGAAAATG
Source organism: Vibrio sp. L85 (assembly GCF_963871815.1). Lineage (NCBI taxonomy): Bacteria > Pseudomonadati > Pseudomonadota > Gammaproteobacteria > Vibrionales > Vibrionaceae > Vibrio > Vibrio sp. L85. Next base: position 127,826 of record NZ_CAWMYL010000244.1, on the reverse strand, counting down.
ATTTTTACGTATGTGTAATAATGAGTTCGATAACGTCATTGTTAGTGCGAGTGAGGTTAAGAAGAATGATAAAAATCGCATTGGTGTTTGACCTCAAGTGCAGTTGAGGGTTTAGTGTTGTTGCCACCGTAAAAACGTTGAATTGGAATGGGTATGAACCAAACAGATCTTCAAGCCTACTTAAAGAAAGTGGGTATCTCTCAATCGCTGAATATCAATACTGATACTTTGTTATTACTACACAATGCTCAGCATCGTCGTTTGCCTTTTGAGAACTTTGATATTGCGCTTGGGCGTGGCATTTCAGTTGCTGAACAAGACATTATTAACAAACTGATTTATCGCGAGCGTGGTGGCTATTGCTATGAATTGAATGCATTACTTTTGAATGTACTGAAAACCATCGGCTTTGATGCACGACCGTTGTTGGGGCGCGTTCATTTGTCTGGCACACCATCAGGTCGAACGCATCAATTCACTTTGGTGACCATGGGGGAAGATAAGTGGATCGTTGATGTGGGGTTCGGTTCTAACACGCCACGCGCACCAGTACCCTTTGTACTCAACCAAGATATTCACACTGATCTTCAAACATTCAGATTTATCGAACATGAGTTAGTTGGCTATATGTTGCAAGTTCAATCCTATGATGACCCTGAGCAATGGATTGATTTGTATAGTTTAGACTTTGAACACGTATTTGACGGTGACATCGTATGCGGCAATCACTACACATCGACTTCACCAAATTCCCATTTCACTTTGAGTCGAGTTGCGGCGTTGGCGACAGATAGCGGCATCATTACTTTGTTCAATCACAGTTTAAAGTACCGAGCAAATGGTGAGGTCGTTGAGATTGAGCTGGAAGCGGGAGAAACGTATCTATCTGCGCTTAAAACCCATTTTGGTATCGCTCTTGATGCTGATTACTCATCTTTAAAGCCAGTGTAAGAGTCGTAACTAAGGGGGAATCGTGCTCGAAATGAGACTTCAAGCATCGCGTTACGCTTAATTTCCTTACTTATCGGCTCAAAAATGGAAAGCGCAGCTCAACCTGCGCTTTTTTATTTGCGCTATATCTCAGTAAGTGAGTTTTCAAAGGTTTACTTTTAACCTTGAAGAATAAATGAGGTAAATCATGCGCTTTGAATACTTGCTTGATGATGAAGTCACCCAAGAACTCGATGCTAAGTTAAGAGCTTTGCTGTCCACTTGCTTCACCAAGGAGCAAGACAAAATCTTTCAAACTCAACGTTATTTCAATGAAATACCTCGTCACCGCTATCTAATTTGGGATGGCGATAAACTCGCTGCCCATGTTGCCGTACACGAAAAACAAGTCATGATTGATGATCAATCTTTTCCCATTAGTGGTATTGCAGAAGTCTGTGTTGACCCCGGTTCTCGCGGGTTAGGGCTGGTGAAAATCTTGTTGGAAGCGGTTCATCAGGATGCATTGGAGCGAGGCGACGCATTTTCTGTTTTATTTGGTCGCACGCCAGTTTATCGATCCAGTGGTTATACGCCCATCAATAATTTGAAGATAAAAGTTGCCCCAAATCATTGGGTCAGTACTGATGACACCATGGTATGCTCTCTGAAAATTATTTGGCCGCAACAGACGGTTCATTTAGTCGGCTATCCTTTTTAAACGGGTTTTCTCCGCGATTAACTTTGTGTGAGAATACGTAATAAATTGAATTCCATAGGATCAAAATCATGGCGAATTGGGAAGGCGTCAGCGAATTTGTCGCCGTCGCAGAAACCAACAGCTTTACCGGCGCAGCCAATAAGCTCAAAACATCGGTCGCGCAAATCAGCCGTCGTGTATCAGCGTTAGAAGAACGCTTAGCAGTGAAATTGCTTCATCGTACTACGCGTAAAGTGTCGTTAACTGAAGCTGGTCAACTTTATTACCAACAGTGTAAGCACCTTGTGGAAGGGTTAGAGTTAGCTGAGTTGGCGGTAACTCAGATGCAAGCCGAACCGAAAGGTGTGCTCAAAGTGACTGCGCCCGTGACCTATGGGGAAATGAATCTTGCTCCGCTGCTGCACCAGTTTTTAGAAAAGTACCCGCAAGTAAATCTCGATCTGATTCTTACTAACCAAAAGCTCGATTTGATTGAGCAAGGTGTCGATGTGGCGATTCGTTTGGGACGCTTGCAAGACTCGAGCTTGATCGCTAAACGCCTTTCATCGCGTCAGCTGTATGTGTGTGCCAGCCCGGCTTACTTAGAGCGCTCTGGTGAGCCGCATACCTTGTCTGAACTGAGTCATCACCAATGCTTGGTGGGTACCGCTGACTATTGGCACTTCAAAGAGCAAAAACGTGAGAAGTCTCTGCGTGTCTCTGGCCGAATCAAATGCAATAGTGGTTTTGCTTTGGTCGATGCGGCAAAACGTGGTTTAGGTTTGGTGCAGCTGCCGGACTACTACGTGCAAGAGGCGTTAGACAATGGCGAGCTGGTGGAAGTGTTAACCGATTATCGAGACGATCGCGAAGGTATTTGGGCGCTCTATCCGCAAAACCGTAACCTCTCACCTAAAGTTCGTCTGCTGATTGATTTCTTGGCTGAGAGCCTAAATTAGAAATAGGTATTTATGTGTTTAAAAGCTAAGTAGCAAATCTTGTTACTTAGCTTTTTTTGCGCTCTTAAATCACTGTTCGTTTAGCTCGGCATCTTCGCGTTTGATGACCTTATGACCATCTTCTGATACGCCTTGTTTCCAGTAACTGCTGAGGTAAAGGTTTTCACGCTCCACTTCTTTTTCGTTACGGAAGTATTGGCGTAGCGCGCGCATTGAATCGAACTCACAAGCACACCACACTGCTGCTTCACCCGTTTTCCACTCCAGTGAGCGAACCTTACCTTCGAGTGATTGCTCGGTGACCCAATGGATTTCCATACCTGCTGGTGCTTCGAGAGCTTGGATATCCGCTTCAGAAATTACGCTGATCACGGCATAGCCTTTTGCGTCTTCTGGCAGAGTGCGAATCTTCGCTGATAGCGCTGGCAACGCTGTCATATCCGCAGCCATAAAGAACCAATCAGCTTCTGTGTTTAAGTTCGAGATGCTGCCAGGACCGGCGATGTTGATGGTGTCGCCTTCTTTAGCGGACATCGCCCAGCGCGCTGCAAATCCACATTGTAGGTCTTTAGTAATATGGCGAACGAAGTCGACTTCAATCGTGCATGCTTGTGGATCGAAGCGACGAATGGTGTAGGTACGCATAACTGGACGGTTTTCTTCAGAAAAGCCTTGGATGTCAGTACCGCCTGTTTCGTTGAACAGCAGCTTGATGTAGCTGCCTTCGCAATCTTGTGGAAAGTTGCCTAGTGCTTCGCCTTGCAGGGTAATACGCTGCATGTTGGGCGTTACTGTTTGTGTGTTGATAACAACGAGGCTTTTTGGTTGTGGTTTCTTTTTCATTTTAATTCACATTTCACTACGTTTGATAACTATTCTCTTTCTCATCTAAGATTAACAGTATCTTAGTAAGGCAGATAGCGTCTTTATCTAAATTTACACTCTGATGTGAAAATCGGCGATTTAATTCCGACAGACCTCGCCCGAATGAACACTTCGTCATCCATGTTTATAAGATTTGGGTTTAAAGAATAAAAAAGGGCACCGAAGTGCCCTTGGTAGAATGAGAGAGGTTGCTTATTGCGTTTGCTCTAACAAATGTGTCTTTAGGAATCGATCCATCGCTTGGTAACCATCGAGGCGATTTTCAAGAGAGCGGAAGCCATGACCTTCATTCTCTTTCACGATGTATTCCACTTCGACGCCACGTTCACGAAGAGCATTGACGATTTGGTCAGATTCGCTTTTCACTACACGCGGGTCTTTCGCGCCTTGTAGAACCAATAATGGAGCTTTGATTTGGTCAACATGGAATACCGGTGAGTATGCTTTCATCATCTTCGCATCTTCTGGGTTATTCGGATCGCCAACTTGCTCATGCAGCATAGCTAGGAATGGTGCCCAGTATGGTGGAATGGAATCCATGAAAGTAAAGAGGTTGGACACACCAACGTAGTCGATACCACACTTATATAGGTCTGGCGTGAACGTCACACCAGCTAATGTGGCGTAACCACCGTAGGATGCGCCGTAGATACATACTTCACCATCTTGTGCGTAGCCTTGGTCAATCGCCCATTTAACGCCGTCAGTGATGTCATCCTGCATCGACTGACCCCATTGCTTAAATGACTTCTCCCAGAATTCACGACCATAACCTGTTGAACCACGGAAGTTCATCTGTAGAACGGCAATACCACGGTTTGCAAACAACTGAACTTCTGGTTGGAAGCCCCAGTGATCGCGAGCCCAAGGACCACCGTGCGGCAGAACAAGCAGTGGCAAGTCTTTCGCTTCACGGCCTTTTGGTAACGTTAAGTAGCCATGGATGGTTTCACCATCACGAGCGGTATATGTGATTGGCTTCATCTTCGCCATGTCTTCAGGCTTATGCCAAGGTGCGTTTGCAGCTAACTTCTCAAGTTGGTCTGAATCGCGATCGTAGTAGTAGTAATTAGGACGGTCGGTGTCGCTGTAGGTCACGACGATCATTTTTCTCTCGTCGCGAGTGGTGTTGTTCACCGAGATTTCAACACCCGGTAGCTTTTCTTGCAGACGCTCAAAAGTCTCTTCATAACCTTTATCAAGGAAATGGTACTGACGTTTGTCTGTCACATAAGAGATCGTTGTGAGCTTGTTGAGTGCATTTGAGTAACTTGCACTGGTGACGTCCACTTCTGGGTGAGAGAAGATCTCGCGCACTTCTTTATTAGCCTTCACATCATATTCGATGATCGCTGATTTATCGCGAGTGATACGTGAGGCAACGTACAGGTTCTTGTTATCTGGTGTAAATGAGATTGGAGAGAAGTCTTCTTTGAAGGTGAGGTTCTTCAATGGACGGAACTCTTCATCCACGGTATCACGGTACAGAACCGCTGTATTTACGCCGTCTGAAGTTGAAATCACGCGGATGTTCCCATCGTGGTCTGTACCCCAGTAACGCACATTCCCTGGGTTTTGAGCCACAAGCGTGTTCTTACCCGTTTTTAAGTTATGACGATAAACATCAAAGACTTGCGGGTTACGTTCGTTGGTCGTGATAAGAATGTCATCTGGTTGGCTTTCTAAAGTGTCGATCACATAAGCCACTACGCCAGATGTAGGTGTGATGGTTTGCTCTTCACCCGTTTTGACATTGACCGTTACGAGATAGAAGTTTTCATCACCGCCCGTATCGCGAGAGTAAATAATGGTGTCATCACCAACCCAGTAATAGTAAGCGATGTCACGACCAGTAATTGACGTAATACGTTTCACATCCTCTGGCTTACCAACTGGATGAACAAATACGTTTTTACGGTCTTGCCATGGTTTCATCATTGAAATGTAATCTCCAGCAGGGGAGATTTGGTAGCTAGAGACTTCAGCATTACGGAAGAAGTAATCTACGGGATATTCCGGTGGGATAACTTCGGCAGTCGTCGTGGTTGAAGTTTGGCTACAACCCGCGAGTAGTAGACCAAAAGCGGTAGCAAGAATAAGCTTGCGAGTACGCATTGTATAACGCTCCTTGTGTGACGGACCTGTCAGCATCGTGCTTGTCGGTCAGAATGAATCGATAGTCGCTATTAAAGAACAAAAGCGACAAAGCAGTGAAAGAAAAGCCAAAATCGAATATATCGATATGGCTTATGTTTGAGGCTTTTTAATATTCTTGTCACTGCTGTTGCTACTATGACCCAATCCATCCTTGGAAGTGGCGATTTTTTGTACTTACCGAACAAGGGACTAGTCGAAATTTGGCATAAGTCACACTTATCTTTCTCTGTTTTGTCATTTATATCATTGGGATAGTCGACAAAAGCAAAAGTGCTGCCATGCCATAGTTGAATCCTTTCACTCGTTTGGAGGTAGTAAGCCAGCGCTGAAGCTGGATACCAGCAGCGGTCCAAAAGGTCACGGAAGGCAGATTCGCGAGGCAAAAAATACCCGCGATGAATGCCAGTTCTAGCCAAGAGCCACCACTGCTGTATACCGTGATTGCGGTTAATGCCATTGACCAACCTTTCGGGTTGACCCATTGAAATGCTACTGCACCTAAAAAGCTCATTGGGCGGTAATCATCGTTGACTTCCGTTTTACTGCTGGTGGCAATTTTATATGTTAGGTACAGCAAGTAAGTCAGACTCAATACCTTAAGAATGCTATGTGTGATCGGGTAAGCATGGAACAAGCTCATCAAGCCAATGCCAACTAAGATCAGCATTGCGCCAAAGCCGAGGGTAATCCCCAGCATATGGGGGATAGTGCGTTTAAAGCCGACATTGGCGCCAGATGTCATGAGCATGATGTTGTTTGGACCCGGAGTGAAGGTCGAGACAAACGCAAACAGCGCGAGTGCACCAAGTTGAGAGTATTCCATAGTGTGTTCCTACAAATATGTTTGCCACAAAGTGATGGGCAAGGGGTTACGTTTTCTGACCGGTCAAACACAATGATAGGTAGAAGTGTCATCAATTTTGTGCTTTTATTTGATGAAAATGCTTCGCTTAAACAACAAAAGAACATTATGGATAGATTTGACGAAAGAATATTGCAAGCACTGAAATCGGACGGAAGAATCTCCAATGTAGAGCTGTCTGAGCGCGTTGGATTGTCGCCGTCTGCTACTTTGCGCCGCGTACAAGACCTCGAACGCAAAGGGACTATCAAAGGCTATCGCGCAGTGTTGGACAATCAGCAAATGGGCGTTGGTTTTGTCGCTTATGTGTCGATAGGTTTAGCGTCGCACTCAAAGCAAGCGCAGCTCGGTTTTGAAGATCATGTACGTTTTGTTGATGAGGTAGTGGAATGCCATAACATCACAGGGGCAAATGAATATTTGTTGCGTGTCGAAACTCAAGACCTTGCGGCATACAAAGCGTTTCATGCAGACGTGCTTGGTGAATGCGAACATGTCAAAGCAATCACGACCATGGTGGTGATGGACACACCAAAAGATGAACGATAACCGCTATAGGGAACATTGTGTTGTAGCACATCAATTTGAAGTGACTCGAAAGAGTGAGTCGAGTATGACTGCAGTCCACATAAAATGCTGGAAAGCAGGCTACAATCTGACAATTCCAGCATTTATTCTCACCTTCTAAATAATCGCATCCTGCTAGTTTTTCTACGTCGTTGCTTGGTTCGCGAGCAGCGTGATAGAAAATTTAAGGATGAATGATGAAATCATACGTAACCCTTCCCCTAGTTAGCTTTGGCGCGATTGCAGCGTTAAGCTCATTTAATGTTAATGCCCACGGCTGGGTCGAGTTTCCAAGCGCACGTCAAAATACCTGTTATTTAGACGGTGGCTTTTGGACCAATGAAATTCCAAACCAAGCGTGTCAGGCTGCTTATGACGAGTCGGGGGCATACCCATTTGTTCAGCGCAGTGAAGTGGCGGCTAACGTACCAAATTATCGTGATATGGCACATGTACAAGCAATCGTTCGTGATGGAGAGCTGTGTTCTGCGGGCGATGCGGCGAAAAAAGGTCTAAACATTCCATCGCCAAATTGGCAGCGTACCAATGTCACCCCAGACGCCAACAACCAAATTGAATTGGTGTTCTATGGCAAAGCTCCACATAACCCTTCTTATTGGGAGTTCTACCTTTCCAAGCCAACTTATGACGACACGCAACCTCTTACTTGGGACGATTTAGAACTGATCGATACGGCTGGTGACGTTTATGTTGATGCAGAAAAACGCTACCGCATGCAAGTGACCTTCCCTGCTGATCGTTCGGGTGATGCGATCCTTTACACTCGCTGGCAGCGTATTGATGTAGCGGGTGAAGGTTTCTACAACTGTAGTGATATTACGTTGAACGGTAATGGCACCACACCACCGACTGACCCTGTCGATCCCACCGAGCCGGGTAATAACCTCACGTCACTTGGCTATTTTGTTCCACAAGGGTTTGGTCCTGTCGAGGCGGGTGATACCGTGCGCTTTCGTACGTTTAATGAAACAGGTACTGAGATCGTCGACCTTTCACTCCCTATTAATGCCAATAACACGACGACATGGGCAGCAGAACTGGCAGATCAATTTAACTCACAGCAAACCGGTGATTGGTATGTAGGTATTTGGCATGAAGCGATGAATCACTACATGTTCGATACGAACAATGTTTATGCGAACCAAGTATTGGCTCCGAGTGCCAATTTTAGTTACGCATTATCGTTGATTAAAGGCGATACTCAACCACCAGTCGAGCCAACCAATCTTTGGAGCAAAGACACGGTGTACAACCAAGGCGATGTCGTAACGCACAATGGTCGTGAGTGGACCGCACAATGGTGGACTCGTGGCGAAGAACCTGGAACAACAGGTGAATGGGGCGTTTGGCGCTAGCATTCTTTCTTCCCAAATAAATAAAACCCTTCTCGATTAAGAAGGGTTTCTTGTTTTTAACTGTCGGAACGACTAGCAGACCAAGGTTGCCAATTCATCGTGGCATGCTTTGCCAATTTGAGCATGGGGATGTCTTCATGTGTATCGCCATACGCGTAGATGGCTTGATATTGACTAACGTCGAACTTTGCTTGAACGCGTTCGACTTTCCTTTCCAAACTGCAGTCTTTACTGTGATAGAGTCCGCTAATGCGTTTGCTGTTCCCAAGGAGTTCACTGCACAGCAAGTGGTAACCTTGAGTGTCGCACCAAGGTTTTAAGTAGGCGTTAAGTGACGCAGAAACGACTACGATCGTATCCCCTTGAGCATGATGCCAATCTAATCGTGTTTTGGCTTCAGGGCGGATGTGTTGCACGATGATCTCTTGAGCAAACCGTGCTCCTAGTGTTTTCACTTCGTCGGTTTGTCGCCCTGCAAAGGCAACAAAACTGGCGATTGGACGCATTCGTCTAGCAGGGAGGAACCCAGCTTTGTACATCGCATAAAATGGCAAGATGATAATGTTGCCTAGCCACTTGCGTGGACCCGTCACCGAGTAGTAAAGGAACAGGCTAAACATGTCCTCATCGGTGATGGTGCCATCAAAATCAAACAGTGCTAAAGCGGGCTTTCGAGAATCTGACAATCTACTGCCTTAAGGGTTAATGTGCGTGTCCGTGGGAGAAGTTTATCACCATCACGCCTGCAGCGATAAGTGCCATACCAATCCAAAGGCTGGCATCCATATGCTGGCGATACACTAGTTGAGAAATTAAGGTAACAGATACGATAGCTAAGCCAGCCCAAAGTGCGTGAACGATACCCACAGGCATACCGCCTTTCATTGCTTGTGCTAAGCAGACAAATGCTGCCAAGTGACCCAGTAAAACTAGTGTTGCTGGCAGTGGCTTGCTAAAACCGTCAGTCGCTTTAAGTGCAACATGTGAAAGGGCTTCTGCGCCCACGCCTAAAAGTAAGAAAAACCAGCTCATTGTTATCATTCGTCTTCAGTTGTTGTGGAGTGCGCTTAGTATATTGATGTCGAATAAAATGATAATCCTGAAAAAAATCAAATAACTTTTACTTAAATGTAATAATAGTGGCGTCTTACATACGCTTACACCAAGTCTTGGTTGTAGTCGTTACACTGCCGCCGTCTTTAGAGAGGAGCGTGTATTGATGCATAAAGCGATAGCGGCGACTGCGGTGATATTGGCATTGAGTGGGTGTGGCGGTGAAGGGATGTCAACGGATTCAATTCCCAAGTTCAAAGACCCTAGAGCAAGCTATCAAGTGGATGGGATCGATTTGCTCCATCACTCTATTACTGATGCAATCAGCGATGATTTACTTGGTTTTGAAGCAGAAAACTTATCGCGCAAAGTCACCTATACCCTAGACAGACTTTCTTTGGGTTTGCTGTGGGAGTTTAACGTGAGCACTTTAGAAGAGCTGCAAGCGCTAGTGCCCAATGTCGGTGACAGCAAAACCTCTTCATTCTGGAAATACCATCTCATGCGTCTTTCGCCTGATATGGTAATGGTGAGTACACCAGAGGAAATTGCGCACTTCTATTATGAACAAGAAATCATTGAAACACGCTTTGGTGTCTCTACCTACAAGTTCAGTGAAAAACCAACACGTATCACCATGGTGGTCTATCCTGAAGGCATCAGTATTGAAGCATTCAATGAAGGCTATCAGGCAGAATATGACGAGAGTAAAGGCACTTACACAGTGCGACTGCAATATGAAGACGCAAACCAAAGCAGTCATTACGAAAAGCTGATTGTCGAGTTGAACGGTGATCAAGTTCGACTTGAGAAGGGCACAAGTACGATGGAAGGTCTGGAAGTAAAAGACCACGCTAAGCAAAGCCATCGCTTCGAATATAATCGCAAACAAAACACACTCTCTATCCAATAACGATTTATTGAATATTGAAGTGGTGACTAGGTTCATTTCTGAGTAACGGTTGGGAGACTGGCTCGGAGGTCATGACTTCAATTCTATTTGCGCTTTACCAAGACCCTTTGCGCATTGGGGGGAAGAGATATTTCTTCCCCCCGTTTTTCTTGTGACTAACAGCGCCAATTAACTGCGATTTTCGCTTCTAGAAGGGGGAATAAAAGTGTGGTCTTGGACGCAATAGATGACGTTGGGTGATTACAGCTTGGCTTTGATGAAGTCCAAACCATCAGTATCAACAAAACCGGACGACTTGATCAGTCGACTCGGTTGAACCCCATAACGTCTCTTAAACACCCGACTAAAGTAATTAGGGCACCCAAACCCACTTTTGATCGCTGCTTGCTTGATCGACATACCTGACATAATGAGCGAAACTGACTTTTTTAACCTGATATTATTGGTTAACTGGGTAAAGGTAATGTTCGAGTTTTTGAGCTCAGTTAATAAGTAACTCTTGCTGATCCCTGTTTTTATCGAAACATTCTCCAACGTCCATGGGTACTCAGTGTCTGCTTGAATACAGTTAGTCATCTTATTTATGAGCTTTACAGACGATAAAATGTTCGCTTTATCGAACTCACTACAACTGCTTAAAAAAGACGTAAGTGCGAAGACGCTGATTGAGTGAACCATACATGACGAAACGTCAGATAAACAATATTCAATCGAAGAGTCGAAGTAGTCATTTGTATTAAATAACTTCTCTTGATCATCTCCCGTTCCAAAATCGAAGAAGTAATAATTATCTACAATGACTCTTAGCATTTCTTCTGTGTAAGTGAAGCGTTCAACTTCTATTTCTTTTTCCTTATTGATTGGTCTAAGTGAGACCCAACATTTAGAGTGCGCGGGAACATAAATAATGTCCCTTCCTTTAATCTGTATCATTCGACCACTCACACTAACAAAGCCTATCGCATTGGACACTCTGACTAATAAATGCCGAGAGACGTATGCTTCTATTAATAACTGTGGACTTTGATATTTGAGCGCTTTAAATGTAACTTTTTTCATAGGAATATAAACAAGTCTACGCGGACAAAACTGTTTCGAATCGAGGTGTTTCCTTTATCTCTCTAAAGTTCAATAAATCGAGAGTTTCAGAGAGTGAGAGCGGGTAATAATAGTTGTAACCTTGATGAAAGACCTCAGGATGAAGAAATGCGACTCGTTGAGAGGATGTTTCTACACCTTCTACAATGATCTTCTTGCTATGGAATTTAAGTAAAGGAATCAGCATTCCGATCATGGTCAAGCCATCTTGGTATAGCAAGTAACTCTTATCGAGTTTTATTGCATCCCAATCAATGCATTGCAACGCAGAGGTTTTGAGCTTCTCATCATGATGATAGTCGTCCAACCAGAATTGGTGTCCTTGTTTTTTGAGCTTAACGATGTTTCTTTTGGCAGCGTTGACCTCTTTAATACTTTCTATCTTCGTCACTTCGATGATGATGGGATTTTCAGTATTTTCTATGACTTCATCAACGAAGGATGAATCAAGTAAACAACTAAGAGGTAGGTTGAGTGATATATTTAGGTTAAACTGAGATAAATTTTCATTTAAGAATCTGATTTGACATAGAAAAATCTTTTTTATGAACTCATCGTTGATATATTCAAAAAACTCCTCGCTATTCAACCTCTCCCCACTTGAATTAACTAAATGAGACAGCACTTCATAACCGTGAATCTTATAGTTCTTTGGATCTACGATTGGCTGAAGCTTGAACTCAAGGCTGACAAAATTTTGATTATTCCAGAAAACACTAACAATATTATTGTCAATTGATATTTCTTCTATTTTTATAGTCATCTGTTTTTATTCCTTAGGCAAACGTTTTTATAAAATACTAGATGACAGAATCACGTCAAAGAAATTATTTTAAAGATCCCAATAATATCTTTTTAAGATATTTTGTCAGAATTATGACGCCATCTCTATAGCGTCAGTGAAATCTAATTACCCACTAATATATATAATACTAATATTTTCATCTAACTCTTAATGGGCATGGTTTTTTATGCGGATTTTAATGGTTGGCTTTATTATTAAATAATAAAGCCAATTGCTTGAAGTGATAAAAGTGTCAATAAGTGAGCTTTTAACGAAAGTTTTAAAGGGAGGGAATAGGCGGTGAACTATCTCATTGATAGAAGATCGCTAGCCATATTGTCTCTTGCTCTGGGTCGGTCCAACTTACTCGATGCTTCGTGTGCGCTGGAATGTTGACGTGATCGCCCGCTTCCAAACGCTTCTTCGTGCCGTCCTCATAAGTCAGTTCGCCTACGCCTTTTAGCACCAATACCCACTCATGGTCTTCTTGATCGTACCATTCGCCTTCTGGCGTCGTTTGCCCCTTCGATACAATACGCTCGATTCGGAGCTGTCTGTGTGTGAGTAAATCTTCAAATACCTCTTCACTCAAATCACAAGGTAGGTCTTTTAAAAGGTTCATAATGTTTCCTAAATAACGATCAGGCCAAATGGCGAGAGCAATTGTTCTTGTTGCCAGTCGCAAATCTTAACACCGTATAAAGAGACGCGGCGGATGTCCAAACCCTCTAAATCAACATGGGTCAGGTCGCTTTCTTCTATATTAAAGCTGCCCCATTGTTCAGGGCTGAATTCTCCACGTGATAGATCCGCACCTTTAAAGCTTGCACCCATCAAGTTGGCACCATTCCATCGGTTCTCAAATAGATCGCATTTCTCTAGCAGTGCGCGCTCAAAATTAGTGTAAGCCAAGTTGCAACCCGTAATGTAGGCGATACAAAAGAACACAGTATTGCTGACGCGATTAGCGAAATTAGCACTTTGAAAGTTTGCACCCTTCAAATCGCATTTACGTAACTCAATGCCGACGCAGTCTGCGCCATTAAACTGAGACATCGCTAACATGCAGTTGCTAAAACTGGCATCTTTAAGTTTGGCATAGCGAAAGGTACAGCCTTCAATGTCGCTTGGTTGGATAAAGCGGCAATCAATAAACTTCACATCACTGAGATCGGCGTGGTCAAAGTTGCATTGATAAAAGCGGCAATTTTGAAAAGTGGTGTTTTGCAAATCGTGATGCGAAAAGTCTTCCTGTTGGAAAGTGAGATCGGTCTTAATCATGGCTTTTTATCTTTTCCTTACTTGGTTAGATGCAGACTATCACTCTAAGTAACTGATTTTCCAGAAATATAACTTTTTGTATTTCAGTGGTTTACAGACCCCGAAAATCGCCAATTTAAGCGGTCAAACGGGCTGTTTAAAGTCGATGTTTTGTAAAAATAATCCGAGCATATCGAGAAAAAAGTTTTGTTGAGCACAGAGGCTTACAGAAGAATTGAAATGAGAACTGCGACGTACTCTTCTCACACGCACAGTTTGCATTACAGAATTGTATCCGATTTGCATAATTTGTTGATCAAATTGGCGTTTTTGTATACGGAAAAGCTATATTTTTCACAAATTGATTTCCATCAAAATAGTAGGGTTTCTATATGCTATTTTGCGCGCAGCTCAAGAAAATAGTGATACTCGCGTGCTTCAAGGTTTTGGATTGATAACAGAACCGTCCGAAAAGGAAGAGCATAGCGGAGTACAAAAGAAACAAAGCCCTACAAAAGGAAATAACAATGAAAAAAACAATCTGCAGTTTAGCAGTGGTTGCTGCGTTAGTGTCTCCAAGTGTTTTTGCTCACAGTGAAGGTGACTTCATTCTACGTGTTGGTGCGGCATCGGTTGTACCAAACGACAGCAGTGACAAGATCCTAGGTTCTCAAGAAGAGTTAAAAGTAGATTCAAACACTCAACTGGGTTTGACGTTTGGTTACATGTTTACTGACAACATCAGCCTGGAGATTCTAGCGGCAACACCATTTAGTCACGATATCTCGACTGATCTTCTTGGTCTTGGTGATATCGCAGATACTAAACACCTACCACCAACAGTGATGCTGCAATACTACTTTGGTGATTCGCAAAGCAAGTTCCGCCCATACGTAGGTGCGGGTTTAAACTACACCATGTTCTTTGATGAGGGCTTTAACGGTAAAGCCAAAGATGTAGGTCTTACTGATCTAAAATTGGATGACTCATTTGGCCTGGCTGCCAATGTAGGTGTCGATTACATGATCAATGAAAGCTGGTTCCTAAACGCATCCGCTTGGTATGCAAATATCGAGACTGAAGCGACTTATAAATTTAATGGCGCAGCACAAAAGACTGACGTAAAGATCAACCCTTGGGTATTCATGATCAGCGGTGGTTACAAGTTCTAAGAAAAAGCAGTAGCAAAAGAACAATAAGATTATTGGCATGACTTTTAGGGGCAGTTGCGGGGATTGCCCCTCTTTTTTATCTATTCTTTCTGGTTTTCTTTGCCTTCCCTATACCTCTTCTCTCTCCCCATATGACTACGATAGTGGTGCACTACTTTGGTATTTGTAAACACGTGACCAAAAAGATGAATTTTCTGTTAATTCTCGGTTGCTGAGAAAAGCGCAAAATTACCATAGCTAGGTTTTGAAATTGTTCTGATAAATTCGATTGGAAGTGTTCGGTTAATTATTAATCGAACGCTGAAATAAAAATTACAAAATGAAGCTAAGGACTGGCTGACTAAGGAAAATCACTCATGAAGTGCGAAATTTTCACACGAGTATTTTCCGGTTTTGCTGTCTTTAGCTGAGAAAAATGTCTTTATTTTTCAATCGATAGACAGGAAGAACCTAAAATGAAAGGAACCACACTCATTGCAGTATTTGCTTCGGCAGTCTCGCTGTTCTCATACAGTGAGAAAATAAGTGCGGCAGAGAAATTTATTACTATCGGCACCGGTGGTCAAACGGGCGTTTATTACGTTGCTGGACAGTCGATCTGTCGTTTCGTAAACCGTGGCGCAGCAGACCACAGCATTAAGTGTAATGCTCCGGCCAGTGGGGGTGGCGTGGCAAACGTAAATGGTTTGCGCAGTGGTGAATACAACTTCGGTATCATGCAGTCAGACCATCAATACAAAGCCTTAGAAGGCGTGGCTCCTTTCCAAAATAACCAACCAATGACGGATATTCGTGCCGTTTTCTCCCTACAAAGTGAAGTGTTCACGATTCTTGCGCGCAAAGACGCGGGCATCACCAGTTTCGACGATTTGAAAGGCAAGCGCGTCAACATCGGTAACCCTGGTTCTGGTCAACGCGATACGTTTGAACAAGTGATGCAAGCAAAAGACTGGTCGCAAGATGTGTTCAGTTTGGTATCGGATCTGAAGCCAGCAGAACAAGCTTCCGCAATGAGTGACAATAACATCGATGCGATGAGCTACTTCGTCGGTCACCCAAACGGCGAGATTCAGGAAGCATCAACCACCACCGATGCTGTGCTAGTACCAGTGACTGGTCCTGAAATCGACAAGCTACTTGCTGAGCGTGCGTACTTCACCAAAGCAACTATTCCGGGCGGAATGTACCGTGGCAACCCGAACGATACTCAATCTATCGGCGGTAAAGCGGTACTTTCAACCACAGCAGAGACGGACCCTGAGTTAGTGTATCAACTGACGAAATCTGTGTTCGATAACCTAGACCGCTTCAAACGCCTGCACCCAGCATTTAAAGACCTGAAAGAATCAGAAATGATTGAGGTGGGTCTGTCTGCGCCACTGCATGAAGGTGCGGTTCGCTACTACAAAGAGCGCGGCTGGTTGTAACTCTTAACACCTTCGATTTTTAGCAAGCGCTGCGATGGATTCTCAGCGCTTGCTTCTCTGTTGTTTGTGAGAAAATTATGGATAAGACGATCTCCACGTCCCATGCTGACATGCATCCGAATGAGCTGTCGGCAGAAGAACTGATTGCCCAAGATGTGGGTGCTCGCCTGCCAATCGGAATCATGGAAAAGCTGATTGCGGGTTTGGCGTTACTGTGGTCTTTGTTTCAACTTTGGATAGCGTCTCCGCTCCCATTTATTGTCGGTTTCGGTGTGATGAACGACACCGAAACGCGCGCCATTCACCTTGGTTTTGCCCTGTTGCTTGCCTTCCTCGTTTTCCCTGCTTTTAAGCGTTCTCCACGCGATCGTGTTCCTGTCTTCGACATCATGTTGGGTTTGATTGCTTGTGCCTCTTCGCTGTACTTATTTGTTATGTACGAAGCACTAGCACAACGTCCGGGCAGCTTAACCACTGAAGACTTTATTACCGCATTGATCGGCTTGCCTTTGCTTTTAGAAGCCGCGCGTCGAGTGCTTGGTCCTGCTTTGCCGGTGATTGCGTTGGTGTTTATCGGCTACAGCTTAGCTGGTCCGTATATGCCGGGTTTATTGTCCCATCGCGGTGTTCAGTTGGATGCGCTGGCTAACCACCAGTGGATCACCACGGAGGGTGTGTTTGGTATTGCGCTTGGCGTATCGACCAGCTTTGTCTTCTTGTTTGTTCTGTTTGGTGCGTTATTGGAACGCGCTGGAGCAGGGCACTACTTCATTCAATTGGCATTTAGCATGTTGGGGCACCTGCGTGGTGGTCCTGCAAAAGCAGCCGTCGTTGCTTCGGGCTTAACGGGTTTGATTTCGGGATCGTCGATCGCCAACGTGGTAACCACGGGGACGTTCACTATTCCTATGATGCGCAAAGTTGGCTTCTCTCCTGAGAAAGCGGGAGCAGTCGAAGTGGCATCATCGGTGAACGGGCAAATCATGCCTCCTGTTATGGGAGCCGCAGCGTTTTTGATGGTGGAATACGTCGGCATTCCTTATGTTGAGATCATCAAACATGCCTTCTTACCTGCCGCAATTTCTTACATCGCACTGCTTTATATTGTCCATCTAGAAGCGCTCAAGTTGGGCATGCAGCCAATTGATGCCGCACGCTCAAAACCTTGGCTAGCGAGACTCACGGGATTTGCATTTGGCGCGGCGTTGATTTCTGGATTGTCGATGGCAGTCTACTACGGTTTAGGATGGTTGAAGCCAGTATTGGGTGACTTTGTATTACCTGGGATGGCGTTAATTCTGGCTACGGTTTACTTGGCACTGCTAAAAGTCGCCGCAAGTAATGAGCCGCTACCAGAAGAAGATCCAGATGCTCCACTAGAACAGTTACCAAATACGCGCGCAGTCTTACTCTCTGGCTTGCATTACCTACTGCCTGTGGTGGTTTTGGTGTGGTGTTTGATGGTCGAGCGTTTGTCTCCGGGGTTGTCTGCTTTTTGGGGTAGTGTGATTCTGGTGGTGATCGTTTTGACTCAGCGTCCTCTGTTGAGTTGGATGCGTAAAGATGGCAAACACGATTATGGCAACTTCAAAGACGGCTGTATCGACTTGCGTGAAGGCTTGATTGCTGGTGCGCGCAATATGATCGGCATTGGCATCGCGACCGCCACCGCAGGCGTAATTGTTGGTGCGGTATCGCAAACGGGGGTTGGCTTAGTATTGGCTGATTTGGTTGAGATGCTGTCTATGGGTAACTTGCTGTTAATGCTGATGCTCACGGCGGTATTGAGCCTGATTCTAGGCATGGGCTTGCCAACGACGGCGAACTACATCGTGGTATCGAGCTTGTTGGCGCCTGTTATCGTTACGCTGGGTCAACAACACGGCTTGATAGTGCCGTTGATTGCGGTGCACTTGTTCGTGTTCTACTTCGGCATCATGGCGGACGTAACACCGCCAGTAGGTCTGGCGTCTTTTGCTGCAGCTGCGGTGTCGAAAGGCGATCCGATCAAGACGGGCTTAACCGCGTTTTACTACAGTTTAAGAACCGCGGCTTTGCCGTTCTTGTTTATCTTCAATACGGATTTGTTGTTGATTGACGTGGATTGGGCGCACGGTATCGCCATCTTTGTTATCTCTACTATTGCGATGTTGATATTCGCTGCTGCGACGCAAGGTTGGTTCCTGACTCGTAATCGTTGGTACGAAGGCGTGTTGTTGTTGCTCGTAGCATTTACCTTGTTCCGTCCAGGGTTCTGGATCGACATGGTGGTGGATCCGTACCAATCGAGCAATCCTGCCCAACTGGCACAAACGCTTGAATCGCTTGAAGAGGGTGGTGTACTCAGAATGCGAATCAGCGGTGAAGATGCGGTAGGTAAGATGCGTGAATTCTCGGTGCTGCTTTCGGTTCCTGAAGGGGAAACCGGACAAGATAAGCTGGACGCACTTGGCATAGCGACTTATCAGCAAGATGAACAAACTCTGATTGATATCGTTAGTTTTGCTAGCCCAGCAGAGGCGGCAGGATTGCAGTTCGACCAACAGATTGTCGATGTGCGTGTGCCAGTTGAGCGTTATCGCAAAGAGTGGATGTGGATTCCAGCAATGTTCTTGTTTGGTGTTGTGATTTGGCTACAACGTCGACGTGTGGCAATACAGAACGACACAGCATGTTGATAGTTAAAGAAAAATAACCTAACAGCCCCGTTGGAGCCAAGACTGACGGGGCTTTTTTCTGTCTGAAATATTCATCATTTCTATTTTCAATGTCGCGAAATTATTAGCGCATTCTATACTTTATGTTTGATTACTTTGCGCATCATTTGAACAAATGATCAACGCTCAAAATCGGATCTTAACCTTTCAGATCATCTTGTTGTTCGAAAGCGGAAAAATCCTACACTGATCACATAATTGAACACTTGGACAATATAAATGAGCGACGATATCGCGAAGAAATCCTCTTCGAAATCTAAAATGACCAAAATCCTTTTCCTACTCGTTTGTGCAATCGCCTTTGGTGCGATGTACTGGTCTTGGCAATATTCCGATAGTCACCCGAGTACGGAAGATGCGTATGTAAGAGCTAAAATCCTATCTGTCGCTCCACAGGTTCAGGGTCAGGTGGTATCAGTAGAAGCGAAAGATTTCCAAGTCATCAACAAAGGTGACTTACTGCTTAAGATTGATTCTCGCCCTTACTTATTGGCAGTGAAACAAGCGAAAGCCGCTTATCAGTTGGCCGTTCAACAACACGATGTGGCAGACAAACAAGTGACCGAAGCCGTGGCTGGTTTGGATGCGGCGCGTTCTAACTTGACTGAAGCGCAAGTGGAGTACAAACGTACCGATTCTCTTGTGAAACGTAAGTTAGCGTCTGACCAAGACCTTGATACGGCGAAAAACAAACTCGCTAACGCGCAAGCTGGTCTAGAGCAAGCGCGAGCAACAGTTGAAAAAGCAATCGCAAACCGTGGTGAAGAAGGTGCAGAAGCGGCGGTTGTTCAACAAGCAGCAGCGCAACTTGCACAAGCTGAATTGAACCTGAGCTACACCGACATCACTTCTCCAGTCGATGGCATTGCAGGTGAAATCAACACTCATACGGGTTCGGTAGTAAGCATCGGTCAAACACTATTCCCTGTGATCATCAAAGACAGCTACTGGGTGCGCGCGAATTTCAAAGAGACTGACTTAACTTACATCAAAGCAGGTATGCACGCTGAAGTCGTGATCGACATGTACCCAGACGTGGTTTGGGATGCAAAAGTGGAGCAGTTATCGCCTGCAAGTGGTACCTCTTTCTCACTGATGCCACCAGAAAACGCAACCGGAAACTGGGTAAAAATCAAACAACGCTTCCCTGTGCGTTTAACTTTAGAGGTACCTGAAGGTGCGCCACAGTTGCGTGTGGGTGCGAGTTCTGAAGTCACTGTTGATCTAAAAAGTAACGCACAATGAGTAACGAAATTACGGCAGATAAACGGGGTATCGCCACCGTCGCCGTGATGCTTTCTGCCATCATGGTGCTGATAGATATGACCGTTGCCAACGTGTCGCTTTCGCACATGATGGGCGCACTAGGCGCAACGGCAGACCAAATCACTTGGGTGCTGACTGGCTACAGCATGGCAGAAGCGATCTTCATTCCGATGACCAGTTTTTGGGTATCGCGCTTTGGTGAACGCAAAGTCATGCTGGTGGCGGTGATTGGTTTTGTCATTGCGAGTGCCTTCTGTGGACAAGCCAGCTCGCTCGAAGAGATGGTGGTATTTCGTATCATTCAAGGTGCGTTTGGTGCTTCGGTTATTCCATTGGCGCAATCCACATTGGTTCAGATTTACCCTTCTGAGCAAAAAGGCAAGGCGATGGCGATCTTCTCTATCGGTATCTTGCTAGGTCCTATCTTAGGTCCGGTGGTGGGCGGTGTGATTACCGATAACATCAACTGGCGTTGGATTTTCTACGTTAACTTACCATTTGGCTTGGTGTGTACCGCGCTGATCTATCGCTACATCCACATCAGCAACAAGTCGAAACCAAACTTCGACTGGTGGATCATTGGCTATATGGCGCTCGGTGTTGGTGCGTTGCAGTTCGTGCTCGATAAAGGGAACGATGAAGACTGGTTTAACTCACGCATCATTCAAACCGCTGCACTGCTAGCGATAATGGGCTTAGTCATGTGGATCTACCGCAGCTGGAAGACTAAGAGTCCAATAGCGCCGCTGTGGCTCCTCAAAGACAGAAACCTCATGGTCTCGTCTTTGATGATAGCGGTCGTTTCGATGGCGATGTTTGGCTTGACCACTCAACAGCCTATGCTGCTTGAGAGCTTGTTGAACTATCCAGTATCGACCACAGGTATGTTGATGGCACCACGAGGGTTAGCGTCCGCCTGTATGTTAATTTTGGTCATCATCATCAACCCGCAATTTGATCCAAGGTTGAAGATTGTATTCGGTTTAACCTGTATTGGAATTGGCAGTTATTTTATGACCCTATACTCGACAGAAATTGACACTTTCTGGATCGTGATGCCAAGTATGATTCAAGGTATGGGCTTAGGTTTGACTTTCTCGACTTTGTCGACGCTGGCTTACATGACGCTACCAAAAGAACAGTCAGTAGCAGGGGCGAGTATTTTTAACTTGTTCCGAACCATTGGTAGCTCATTTGGTATTTCCATCGCTACCACATATCAGTACCGTGATGGACAACAGCAATGGCACGCTTTGGGTGAAGGTTTCAATCCTTACAATCCTGTGTTGCATGATTGGGCTGCTAAGCAAGGATTGTCGATTACTGATCCTGCTGCATTGGAGCAGTACCAAAGCATGCTCCATCAGCAATCGCAAATGGTCGCGTTTGTGCACACCTTCCAGTTGGTCGGAGTGATGTTCGTGATCATGATGCCGATGCTGGTATTTATCCGTTCAAAGTAAACCTCTAAACATAAACTAAAGCGCCCTTAACTCAGCCAGTTAAGGGCGCTTTTTTACATCTGACTCTTAGGGGCTTAGGAGTTGATATCGGACAATCAACCGAAGGTGACTTCACTGAAATGCGGATTGTCTTTGAGTGCTTTCATCGCGACTAACTGTTCGGTTGGAAACGAAATGCGTTCACCTTCAATATCCAAAAATAAGCATTCTTGGCGTTCCATATCATAACCAGTATCGAACGCGCTACCTTGGTGCTTCTCACCGTTCTTGAGCGTAATTTCTACGGGTAGCTTAAACATACAGGCGATTTCAATAAAATCGTATTGGCTGCAGGTCACCATAATTTTTCTCCTTTGCTGTTCTTTATCAAGACCGACTAAGAACAGGAATCCTTCTCTGAAACCTAATCTTCATCTTACGCCCTATTTTGGTCATGAAAAAGACACACAAGCAGGCTTAACTAAAACCATAGTTTAGTGAACAAGACGTAGATAGGACATGTCTGAAACGACACTTAAAAACACGTACTTGGCTCGTGAGCGCGCAACGCAATCACTGATTACTCCTCATACTTACTACGCGCAGTTGGCGCATCGCATCAACCACTCAGCTCAATTTGAAAATGGACGCGTCAAAGATAAGATGCCAAACGTGCCAAGCCCTCAGTCATTTTGGCAAGTGTGTTGGGCTTACATGGGCGGGCGTTCGCCGCTCAGTCCTGATAAGCAACTGCCTTATTCAGCGATAGAGCCCACGCGGTTTTTAGAGCGACAACAAGCGATGCGAGTCACTTGGCTGGGGCATTCCACTTTGATGATTGAGACCGATGGTGTGCGCATCCTGACTGACCCTGTGTTCGACTACGCGTCGCCGTTGATTGCGAAGGCGTGGTTTGAGCGCAATATTCCCAATACATCAGTTCGCGACAGCTTGCCGACTCCCGATGTCATCCTGATCTCTCATGATCATTACGATCACCTCGAAGCGTCGACTATACGTTATTACTCTGATAGATCTGTAACATTTTACGTGCCACTAGGTGTCGGTAAGCATTTGATTCGTTGGGGCGTTAGACCGGACAACGTAGTGGAATTCGATTGGTGGGAGAGCGTTCAGTACGCCAACGTCGAGTTGATTTGCACGCCCGCTAACCATAATTCAGGTAGAACTTATCTGGATAAGAATGCCACTTTGTGGGCGTCTTGGGTGGTGAAAGGACAACAAGAGACGCTTTATTTCAGCGGGGACACTGCTTACGACAATCACTTTGTACAAATCGCTCAGCGCTGCGGACCGATAGACATTGCTTGTCTGGAAGTCGCGGCAGATGTGAAAGGCAATCAAGGTTATCCGGTAGAGAATTGGGGGCACATGCAAGCCCATCACACAGTGCAAGCTTTTAAAGATCTGCAAGCAAAGAAGCTGTTGCCAGTACACTGGGCAACGTATGAGTTGTTTACTCATAAATGGGATGAGCCGATTGACGATTTGATAGCACATTGCCAAGTGGATCACATTGAGTTACTTACCCCTATGGCAGGCGAGAGTTTTTATGTCGCGCAACAATATAAAAACAACGCATGGTGGCAGGTGGAAAAATTATGTGAGCAAGCTAGAAAAATAAGGGTATAATATGACGACGCTTCAATAATATCCCTACCAATTTAACCAACTTTCTTGGTCCTTATAACAAGCTTTTTACTGGTCATCGAATCAATAAATTACCAGCAAGTCACCGTTTTTCTGTGATCTCTCACGTGACTAATTTTCTAAGTGCAACTTTTTGATACTCACCACCTAAAAATTCAATCTTTAAAAAGAAAACTTTTACTAAAAAACTAGGTGAACTTAATTTTACGCATCAAAACAATTATACTCATCGCATACTGATAAGGCTTGCAATAACTGGTTAAAGCTTAATCTTGGTGGGTAAAAATTGATCGGTTAATGCTTGGTAAAAAGTCTCATCATTGAAACATATTTAATAGATAGAAATTGCTGGAAATATTTGGAACCGACATCACAAGAGTAGGGATTTCTTGAATATATCATCAGGGATGCTGACAAAAATAAAATAGGCATTGTTCGATGAATAATTCTGCAACGTATTTACTTGCTGCTTTGCGAGAAAAAATTAAAGAGAAGGGTATTTGTTATTCTGACCTCTCTATTGGAATGGGAATTCCTCTATCAACGATTAAAAGGCAGTTGCATAACACGTCTTTAGGGTTGGATAAAATACTCTCGTATGCCACTCATTTAGATACCGACTTAGTCGAATTGTCCATGCGTGGTAAACAGCTGCAACAAGAAAACGAGCAATTTATCACCGACACTAACAGTGAAATATTTCACCAGTATCCGTACCTATTTGATTTTTTGTATTTATTACGTCGGAAGGAATGGTCTCCGCAAGATATTGCGAGCAAATACCAATTGACCCATACCTCGATCACGCTTTATTTCCGCGCGTTGGAAATGATGGATTACATCGAGCTAAAAGGTGATGACCAATACCGTTTTAAAGACCAAGGTCGCTTTATTTTCGAAGAAGGTTCTAAGCTCGATACTTTGTTTGCTAAGCGCTTTCGAGATGAAGTGTTTAGCCATGATGTGAGACCACCGATTTGCATGGGACGCATTGCTATCACTGAAGAACAGGAAGAGAAACTGGCGAACGAGGTGTACAACAAACTGATAGAATTTGATGTGCAAAACAAGAGCGGTGAAGGCAGTAAGCGACTCCGAAACGTCTTGATGACTTACACTCCGGGCAATCAGATATTCCTTTCGGATACGATTCCGAATATTGACGGTGAATTATTAAAAGCCATCTCAATGGCGAATGAAAAATAGTGACTATTTAATCATAAAATAAAGAATTTATATTAAGTGGATGTGTTTGATAATGAATGCATCAAAGACCCACTATTATCCAAAATTAATGACCTGTTATACCCAAGTAACCTCGAGATGCTAGGTTCAGCGAGAATGACTTGGTTTGTAGACGCGGCGACGATTTAAAGATCTAGTCACTCTAAATCAAGAATCGGCAACAAAGTATACAAGCCAAGACAACTCGCCCTTCGGGAGCGTGTCATTGCCTCGATTTCTGCGTCAAACAACTTGGAAAGAGCTGGCTATTACGCGGTGTTGTTTTCCTTGAACTCGAATCAATGACAACGCTCTGAATCCTGCATCTTGAAGTCACTTGGGTATATTTAAATAGGTCAAACGAAGAAGAGACAAATTAACCGATCTCTTCTCAAATCCAAAAGTGAAATAAATAAGGCTGAATCTTCATCATCGAAACTCGGCAGGGCATGTCTCGACCTTTTTTCGCCTGATCAGGAGCAAAAGCCAATAAATGAGGGATATAACATGCACTTTAAGACTTCTTTATGTGCGATTGCTGTCGGGGTTGCTCTAACACTAAGTGGATGCAACAGTAGTGATAATGACTCTAACGTGGATGCGCCATTGAAAGCGGCTGAATTCCATAACACCATCAACCGTGCAGGTGTGCCAGTGGCACTGCGCGATTTGCATGGTGGTCACCTTCGCTACATTCCTATGTTTGATAACGGTTCGTGGCATGGTCACACGCTAGACACCAAAGGTGGTGAGATCACGTTAGGTGGTACCGCGTTGCTAACCGAAGAGTATGTGTCATTCATGGCGGCGCGTTTCGACCGTTTGGCGTTAACGGTTGATGGTAAACCGATGCCGCTTAAGCTGACAGAAGCATACTCACAGCCAGGCGCGCTGATCCAAACATACACGGGTGACGATGGCGTCGAAGCGAAGCTGGAAATGCGCTTTGTCACCGACCGTACTTCTTTGGTGAAAACGACAATCAAAAACCCAAATAAACTGGCTATTCAAGGCGAATGGGATGGCGAGTTAATGCAAGATTATCGCGCGGATGATGGTCAGCTATACAAGAACGATGACAGCACAGTTCGCAGCGTTGAAGAAGCTTACCCTACCTATTCTCGTGCTATCACAGCCACCGATAACGGTGTAGAAGTATCTTTTGGTGCAGTTCGTGACTCATGGTCTCTACTGACTTCGGGTGATTCGAAATTCGAAGTGACACGCTCTATCAAGCCAGAAACCTCAACCATCAGTGATGACAAAAAAGGTTTTGTACAAACCGCGTCTTTAGGTAACGGCGAAGAAATCACACTGTACACGGCTTACACTCACGTGCAAAACACCAAAGAGCAAGCTTCTGAGTTTGCTAAATTGGACGATGTGATGGCAGACCCGAACGGTTACATGCACAAATCGGCAATGCGCTGGGAAGAATACCTAGAAAAAGGTCTAACGAATGACGCGGCTTCTAAAGAGCATGAATTCGTTGCAGTAAAAGCGATGGAAACGCTCAGTGCGAACTGGCGTGGTGCTGCTGGCGCGATTGACCACGACACCGTAACGCCTTCTGTTACCGCGCCGTACTTCTCTGGCAACATGACTTGGCCGTGGGATACGTGGAAACAAGCGTACGCGATGTCTCATTTCAACCCAGACGTTGCGATGGAAAACATTCGCACGGTATTCCAATACCAAGTTAAGTCTGACGACCCTGTGCGTCCATGGGATGAAGGCTACTTGCTTGATGTGGTGACATACAACTTACCGGCTGAACGTTGGCAAGGTATGTCTGCGGAATACAAAAAAGTCTTCCCACTGGCAACAGACGGTTTGAACTGGAACGAACGTAACACCAAACCATCTCTTGCGGCATGGGCAGTATGGGAAGTGTATACCGCACTAAAAGACGAACATAATCGTCCGGAAGAAGCGAAACAGTGGTTAGAAGAGATGTATCCGAAGCTCGTTGCATTCCACGATTGGTGGTTACGTGCTCGCGATACCAACAAGAACGGCATTCCGGAATACGGTGCAGCGAAAGACCCAATTCATACCGTATTTGAAGATGACGTGAATGATGGATCTTGGGGACCAGATGCGTCTGTAGACGACATGAAATTCCAGTACAAAGACGAAGCAAATGGTGACAAGTGGATCAAAGAGACTGGCATCGAAAAATACAATGAGTTGCTGACTTCTGGTGATTACACGGCGATGAGCATTCCGGCAAAAGTGGCTGCTGGTTGGGAATCAGGGCGCGATAACGCGGGTGTGTTTGGTTTTATCGATACCATCGATGACTTGCAAGGTAAGTCTGATCTACCAACGCAAGAAGAAGCAGAAGTGATTGACCAAATGGGTCGCTACGCTCACAACACCAATGGTTTCGACAACACGTACGATATGGTGATGGGTGCACAAGGCTCGGAGATCACTTACCGCGATACTTCAGCTGCGAACATGGACAAACTGGCTCAGGCGAAGAAAGACTGGGAAGTGAAGTTCAACGAGAACACCAATGACGAGAACAAGTTGTCAGGTTACTCGCTCATGCAAGAGTCGGTAGACCAAGCCTCTTACTGGTACTCAGATAACCTGTACCTATCGCAAATTGCAGAGGTTCTGGGTAAAGCGGAGAAAGCTGCTGAGTTTAAAGCGAAAGCGGATGACACCAAAGAGTACATCAACCGTTGTATGTTCGATGAAGCGACAGGATTCTACTACGATATCGAAGTGGTACCTGGAGGTTTGAGTAACCAATGTGCGGGTCCAGCTCTAGTCAAACGCGGCATGGGTCCTGAAGGTTGGTCACCATTGTTCAACAACGCGGCGACACAAGAGCATGCTGATAAAGTGGTGAAGAACATGCTTGATACCAGCAAGTTTAACTCGCCGAAGATCCCGTTAGGTACCGCATCAATGGATAACCCAGCTTACGGTCCAGACATTTACTGGCGTGGTCGTGTGTGGCTCGATCAGTTCTACTTCGGTGTTCGTGGTATGGACAACTACGGCTACGGCGTGGAAGCTCGTCAAATGGTCGATAAGTTATTCAAGAACGCTCAAGGTCTAACGGAAGCAACGCCAATTCAGGAAAACTACAACCCAGAAACTGGTGCAGTACAAGGTGCAAATAACTTCTCATGGAGTGCTGCCCACCTCTACATGTTGTACAACGGTTTTGTGGGCAAATAAGTTTTGCGCCCCTGACAACGTAAAGCATTAAGCGTTGTAGATGACCCCCCTAGCATCTACAACCGCTTAACCCCTTCAAATTAGGCTCAATAAGATCAAACCGGACAGTGAAAGCTGTCCGGTTTTTGTAGAGCTAAAACACTAATTTTCCGCTGTTTTTGAAAAGTTGTTTGCCATAGAAATTGCGCTACAGAGAGATTTTTCTTTAAATATTGGTAAGTTAGTTGTCCGCATTTCATTCTGTCGATTTGCAATAGATAACATTTATAAAATGATCGTTTAACCATGCTGTAACAATGCATATGCTGCAAGTATTAGTGAGGTCATTTACATTCATGCAAAAGCATTAGAGTAACCCCAAATCTCGCCGCTGTTCAGCCGCTCCGAGCCAAAATCATTCCAACACTCTACTCTGCCGCCTGAATTTTCCTCACCTTGAAGAGCGTATTGATAAATACCTCACTTTCTACGTTGTCAGCATGACGTGTTGCGTTGCAACACCATCAAGGAAGGTGACATGAATTGTTTACAGACCAGCCTTTATAACTTGTTAGAAGATAATAACTTTGTGCCCTCTAATGAGTACAAAGCCTCTATTGCAAGCTACCTTTATTCGGATTCTTCCCTTACACCAAAAGCGATGAATGAGCTCACTCAAGAGATTTTTCAGAGCAAGCAAACCATGGCGTATTACCTGTTGCACAACGCCATCAATGAGGAAGAGGGCGCAGAGCGGCTCAAGATGATTGCCAATCGTTATGCGCAAGGGGAAATGAAGCAGCAAATCATGCACCATTGTCAAAACGACTTAAATCACTCCGCTATGTATGCCAGCTTAATCCCGTTGACGGGATACCAAACTGAGGTATACCAAGAAGCCAAGTCTAGTGATTTCAATTTTAACAACGTTAGCAACTTCTACGACGATATTAAAATTCACCTTTTCCGCGCGCATTCTGTTGAAATCCGTTCATGGTGTTTGCTGGTCGCGCAGCTTAGTTTTATTGATCAATCTGATGTCCCTTACCTGAAAGAGATGCGCCCAACCATTCAAAAAATACTGGATGATGAGGTGAAGCAGGTCTCTTATACGGCTCAGCATGTCAGCCAGTGGTTGGAAGAGGACCCGTCTTTGTGTCAGGTGTTCACCCAATGTATGAACCACACTTACCGAGAGACATGGGACTATCTAGCCTCAATGGCTGAGTTCATGCGCGATAGTGCGCCGTATTTTATGGTTTAAGCACATAGCATTAGAAATTTAAGAGAGGCTCAACGTTGTTTGTACTGTGTTGGGCAATAGCCACGCTTCACTTCTGGAGAGCGCAGTTTTAGGTGTTTGGTTTTCCTGCCGGAGACTCGGTGTCGCCAAAGCTTAAAACTGCTCGGTTGTAAGTGGTGGCGCATTAAGTTAATAACCCCTTTCTCGTCCAAACCAAATTGATGTTGGATGGCTTCAAACGGGGTTCTATCTTCCCATGCCATTTCAATAATTCTTGATAGCATGTCATCGCTAAAGGTCATTCGTTAATCCTGTTCTGCTGTTGGATATACACATACGTAACGCGCAGCGATTGGGATTCATTTAGGGATGTTTCTGGTCGAAAATGGGTGGTTTTCTGGTGCACTATTTCTGTGGTTTCAGCTCGACCACATTGCCTTCTGGATCTTCCAAGTAGACAGAGCGCCCGAAGCCTTGGGCACCATATCTTTCAGCAAACTCTGCAACATGCACATTGTTTTGGCGTAAGTAAGACAGCAGTTCTTTTTCCTCGAAAGGGGCAATTTGCACGCAAAAGTGGTCAAGGTTACGACCGTTTTGACTGGGCGATTTTCCACCTAGCTTTCCGAGTTCGCTATCGACCGTCACCAAATCAATGATCGCCATTCCTGCACGAAGCTGAGTTAACCCCAAGTCTGGTAATTCACGCTCTATTGGGCATCCTAATATATCTCGGTAAAAGTGCAGCATCGCGCCGAGATTGTCTGTTCTTAGTACCACGTGGTCGAGCGCTTTTACTTCAATTGGATTGCTTGTATTTGCCATGACGTTGCCCTTTTTTCCATGATGAGAAAAGTATACGCACTAAACCAGCAAGCTGATCGCCAGAGCCAGCATGACAAAGCCAATGATGAATTCCAAAATCTGCCAAGAACGCGCATGTTTGAAGATCGGGATAAGCAGTTTTGCGCCATAGCCTAGGCTGAAAAAGAATACGAAAGAGGCACAAACAGCACCTATCGCAAACTGCCATTTATGTGGTTCATATTGAGTGGAAATAGAGCCCAGCAACACCACTGTATCAAGATAAACATGCGGGTTTAACCATGTGAATGCCAAGCAAATCAGTGCTGTCTGCCATGCACTTTTTGAGGCATCACCTTCAGGGTTCATTATGTGTTTTTGTGTGAATGCAGAGCGTAGGCTACTGATGCCGTACCAAGTTAAGAACGCTGCGCCAGCGTAACGCGCAATTGTCTCGATCAAAGGAAACTGAGTTACCAAGTAACCGAAACCCGCGACACCAAGAGAAATTAAAATGGCATCAGACAAGGCGCATAAGAAGCACACTAAGAATATATGATGCTGTTTGATGCCTTGTTTTAAAACGAAGGCATTTTGCGCCCCAATAGCCAGAATTAAGGAAATGCCCAGCGTAAAACCAGCAAGATAGGTGGTCATTTTCTCTTCCTTGAATTGTGACCAAATCAGGTTTTAAACCATAACCTTGTCGCCAAATCGCTGCAAGGTCCAGATTAGAGACTTGCCAGAACTGTTCGATGGGGGGATACGTCGTAATTGTGAGAGTCGCGAGCAATTTGCATCGCATATTTACACTAATCTGGTGTTCCCAGTTACAATATGCACGTCCATATGAAAAAGGAAAAAACGATGAAAGCAGTTTGGTTAGCTGCCGGTGCTATGGCACTGAGCGGATGTTCTGCAATGAATTCAGCAAATGATGTATCTCGCCCATCAGCAGAGATGTTTCCGGAAATGGAGAGCATGACAAAACATGTTTTCTATGTAGACCCAGCAAGCAACGAAGCAGATAAGCGCGTAGAGTTAGTGGTTGGTAAAATGATGGAAACAGACTGTAACCGCGTATCTTTAGGCGGCTCTGTGACGGAGCATACATTGGAAGGTTGGGGTTATACCTACTATCAAGTTGATTCTTCAGCGGGTGGTGTTATCTCAACGTTAATGGCTTGTCCTGAAGATATGGAGAAGGTCGAAACGTTCGTGCAAATGCCGACTCGTGATTTGTACCGTTACAACAGCAAGCTACCAGTCGTGGTTTACGCTCCCGCTGATTTGGATGTCGATATCCGCGTATGGGCTCCTGAAGAGTGATCTTGAAGCCTAGCAAAGCCGCTCTGACTTATAGTGGCTTGTTAGGATTAGCGGGTTGTTCGTCGTCTGCACTTTGCGCCTGAATATTCATACCAAAGGTGATGAAGCCATCTTGGCTGTCAACGAGGTATCTCAAAGCGCACCCCGCCTCAACAAGTCATTTAATAAGTGAAAGGCTTGGTTCAGTACCAAGCCTTTTTTCTATATCACGCTTTTTCGTCGCTGTGCGACACCGATTACTGTTTTGGAGAGCGGCTGCGAAATGTTTTGGGCGTAAGTCCGGTGTGTTGTTTGAATACCTTCGAAAAATAGCTACCACTTTGATAACCCAAATCTAAGGCGATTTTGGTGATGGACTCATTAGGGTTGGCTAAACGTTCTTTGGCAAGGCTGATGCGATAAGCTTGGATCCAGCTTGCGACGCCCATATTGAACTGCTCTCTAAAGGATTGCTTTAGATAGCATTCATTCGTCGCGAGTTCTTTAGATAAGCCCGGTATGTTCCAATCAATATGGGGCTGCGTTGCAATGAGGTCGCACGCTTGCTCGGCGAGAGACTTAGGCTCTTTGTGCACCATGAGTAACGCAAGCAGCTCTAAGATTTTTCCTCTTAGCCATACTGTTCGGGCTATACCTTGGAAGTCATTGTTCCAAATCGATTTGGCAACGTTAAGAATCTCTCCTGTAAGTGGCATTTGCCAACCTGTTTCATAAAGATCGAAAGGCTTAAATGATGAGCCCCTATTTTGAGGAAGAAGATTTTTAGTCAAGCTATGGTGTAATGGGAAATGAATCCGAATGTTCTCAATTCGACCTCCTTCTCCTAGCTCAATAGGATTTACAGGTTCAGGCTTCGGCAAAAGGGATGCTATGCATCGAGAAGCAAAAGATGCTGCAGGGTAATCAGGGTATTTTGGGCTGTAGGCGTGGTTAATACCAGCAAAGCTGATATAGAACCCCGCGTCTGCCGGATCATTGAACTGAATGTCCGTTGTTGCTGTACAGTTAACGATGTAGGCATTCACACCATCATCGAGAGCAACAACATCAAACGTTCCATCTACGCCGCCTACTAAGTTTAAGCTCTTCACGATATTACTCATTGTTTCAGCCTTCGTCGTTTTCTCGTGAGCATCTTCCTGAGCAATTAATATAAATGATAATAGATATCATTTGTAGAGATTGTTGAACTAAGTCGAGTTCACAGAGAAAGAAGCTCTGGATATACCTAGAGCATCTTTAACGACAGGGCTTGGTTAGATTTGTGAGATGAGGCTCGCCTTCTCATTTGGTTTTAAGACTGGGATTATGAAGATAGCGATGAGGCTAAAAGCGATCATTAACATAAAATGCACTGAATACCCGAAAGCGCCGATCAGTGCCCCGCAAATGATAGCCATCACGATTGCAATGAACATATCCATCGATTGGAAAAGAGAGAAGTTCACACCTGACTGATGTCCGGAGGCAAACCCCATCATTAGAGTATAAAGCGCAACAAATTTAGCCGACGTAATGATGCCATTAACGACAAAGATACCCGCGATTAACCATCCCTGTTCAGCAATATTTAAGTCGTATGCTAAATAGAAGCTAAAAAATACAACTTCAAAGACCATCATTAGTAGTAACACATTGAGTGCTCGACTTTTTTTGATTAACCAGCCACCTAGCACTACGCCAATTAAACCGGTAATCACTCCTCCACCTGCAACCAAAAGCCCTAAGTTTTCTAGCTGTATACCGCTGTCGACTAAGAAAGGCATCATCATTGATAATGCCCCTCTCGTTCCGAGCTGCGATACGGTCACAAGGAGCAGTCCAATCCTTACTTCAGGGTTAGAAAATGCAGCTTTAAGGGAGGGCGTGTGAGCTGTTGGCACGCTTTTCTGATTGGCGCTGTGATTCCAGAATAAACAAAGCGTTGGCATACTGAATAATAAAGTCAGAAGAGCCAGACCGAATAATGCGGTTTGCCAATCGAGCAATGAAGTCGCATAGATAAATAATCCACCGCCAAAAACAGCCCCTAGATACGAACCACCAACTTGCATGACGTTGCCTAGGTATCTTCTTTTTGCTTCCAACTGGTCAATCGCCAGACCGTCTGTAGCGATATCAGCGAAGCTGGAAAATAAGCTGATAACCAAAACGCCAGCAAACAGGGTCATTCGATTCTCGATCGTTCCAATGACGCAAAGCGCAACGAGTATGGCAATTAAAACTAGCTGAGAACCAAAAATAATGATGGCGTGATTTTGTAAACTCGCTCCCTTTTTGCGTTGCCGTTCGATCCAAGGTGACCACAAAAATTTAGCGACCCAAGGTAGCATTGCAAGGTAGAACAACCCTATTTGGGAGGTATCTATGCCCTCATGTCGCATTATCGCTGGCAAGCCTTGAAGTGTGAACATACTGACTAAGCTTTGGATGGTATAAACGCTCGCCAGAACGGCGAGCAATGGTTTGAGTTTGATTCCTTGAGCGCTAACCATAGGTTTCATTACCACTCGTACTTCGCTTTCACACCAACTTCTCTACCTGTACCGTAATTGCTGTATGTCTGACCATAAGAGAATGCGTAAGTGGTGTAGTCTTTGTCAGTAATATTGTTGCTAAAGAGCGAGATAGACAGAGCTTCGCTGTAGTCGTAGTTAATGGATAGATCGACGAGAGTGTACGCACTTTGTGATAGTGAGTTAGCTTCGTTAAAGTAGATTTTAGAGTTATAACGAGCTTGAGAGTTGATCGAAATGTCGCCTTTGATTCCTGTTACTGGTAGGTAATAGTTAAAGCCCAACGTTGCCGTGGTGTCTGGCGCGTAAGGCAGTCGATTCCCTTCAAAGGTACTGTTGTTTGATTCAAATGTTGAACGTCCAAAAGTCCCGGCAGCAGTGATGGTCAGATCATCGGTTGGGTAGAAAGCGAACTCAGCTTCGATACCTTTACTCAGAGCCTCGCCCATATTTTTAAGAGTTTGATGCCCTGGCGTACCGGTATATAGTTGAATATCATCCGTTTTAATCCAGTACAATGCGCCACTAAAATCGATTTTTTGATTCGCAAAGTTGGTGCGCCAGCCTAGCTCGCCATTCAGTGATTTTTCCGCGTCATAACCGCTTGCATCTGCATTGCTCAGAGGAACAACGTTGTAGCCCCCCGGTCGGTAACCACTGGTTATGGAAGCGTAAAGTCGAGATTCCTCATTCACTTGCCAACCAATTGCAGCTTTTGGTGAAACCGTCGATTCTGTCTGTTCCTTGTTATAAGGATTGATAAACCATGCCGGGTTACCGTTGAAGTCAGAGTTTACTTTTAGGTATGAAGCTCGGACGCCAAGAGTGACATCCCATTGTGGTGCAAACTGGTAGTTTGCCTGCCCAAACAACGCGTACGTGTCATAGTCCAATTTATTTCGTGCGTTATTGGCTGAAACGTCCAAACGGCGATATTCCAAGTAGCCGCCAACTACGTAGCTAAAACGATCGTTGTATTGTTGGTTTAGACGTAGCTCTTGGCTGAACTTGTTTTGATCTTCTTGGTAGTAGCCATAGACATATTCGCGGTCTATCTCGCGTGTTTGATAAGCGGTGATACTTGTGATTTGAGAGGAATCTAAATCGTAACCAAGATTCAGCGCGAAAGTATTAACGTCTCGCTTAAGTTTGGGGATTGGTGCGTCTTTTACACCAGAGTCATGTTCACTCTCAGTGAGGTACCACTCCTCATGGCTGTTGAGCTTATCTGCGGCGACTGATAGGGTTGCGCTAAGTTTTGACTCATTTGGTAAGTAGTGAAAGCGAACTTTTAATGCTTGCTCATCTGCATCGTTTGCGTCTTTTTCCCCGCTGGTGGCGTGTTTAATATCACCTTCATCGTAGACATATCTAGCTGCAATATCCGCTGAAATGGAGTCAGATAAACGGGTAGCGGCGACAGCATCAACTTGCTGACTCAAATTAGAATATAAAGCAGAAGCTTTAATTTCGGTGGCGTCAGTTTCACGACGAGTCACGATGTTAATGACACCGCCTTGCGCGTTCCCACCGTAAAGAGTGCCTTGCGGACCGCGCAGCAATTCGACTTTTTCCACGTTAATCAGCGGTTGAGTGACAAAAGCGTTATCTTGCAGGACGCCATCAACATAAATGCTCACGGTTGGCGAATAGTAGTCAGGTGAACTAATCCCACGAACGGTGGTGTTGGCGTAAGTTCGGTTCCCGCGAGTTAGTATAAGCAGTCCAGGGAATACCATCTCGAGATCTTTGACCTGATAAATGCCTGCTTTTTCGAGTTCTTCTCCCGTTTTGACCACAACTGAATTGTTCACTTGCGATAGAGGAGTATCGAACTTGGTTGCTTCAACGATAACCACTTCCATTGCTGGTGGCGTCTCTTCGGCATAGGAGTATGAAGTACCCAAAATTGTGAGGATAGCGCTCGCAATGACGGTGCGCGGCGAAGAAATCTTGTACATACTGTTTTCCTTGAATCTGAATAAGTTAGCACTACTCACAGCGCTGAATTTTTAATTGTTATGTTGAGCTTCCCACAGAGACTGGTAGTGGGAAGAGGTTGCGATTAATTGGTCGTGCGAGCCAAAATCCTCAATGCGACCGTGGTTCATCAAATAGATGCAATCTGCATCAGCAATGGTGTCCAATCGATGCGCTACTGTGATCATGGTTTTAGAGGCAAAACACTCGGTAATGCTATGCAGTATTTCCCGTTGTT
This sequence comes from Vibrio sp. L85, assembly GCF_963871815.1. NCBI lineage: Bacteria > Pseudomonadati > Pseudomonadota > Gammaproteobacteria > Vibrionales > Vibrionaceae > Vibrio > Vibrio sp. L85. The sequence continues at coordinate 92,076 of NZ_CAWMYL010000244.1, read as the reverse complement.
TGGGGTGGTCGAGTGCGGATGTAAACTCATCAAGCAGCACAATGGGCGCATCATGAAGCAACGCTCTTGCGAGGGACAAGCGTTGACGTTCTCCACCCGATAAATCCTTGCCATTCTCGTTTATTTCGGTGTTTAGTCCTTGTGGCAAGCGAGCGATCAGCTCATCAAGTCCTGCGGTAGTGATTGCAGTTTCTAACTCTTCGGTGCTCGCGTCTTTTTTGGCGATGAGCAAGTTTTCTTTTAGCGTCCCAGCGAACAATTGCACATTTTGGGTAACGTAGGAGATGTGCTGGTACCAGTGCATTGTCCCTGTTGCTTCTACCGTGCAACCACCAATTCTTACCGCTCCATGAGTGGGGATGTGGAATGCAGCAAGTAAATCTAACAAGGTGGTTTTTCCCGCTCCACTGGTACCGATGAGCGCGATATGTTGCCCATATGGAACCTGCAAATTGATGTCTTTAAGAATGGTGTTGCCATCCAGAGTTAACTCAACTGCTTTGAATTCGATGTCGTGGTGATGTGCTTGAACACCATGCACAGGTTGCTGCGGTTCTTGGCTTAGGGCATATAGACGATCGGCAGATTTAGCCATGTATCTGAGTAACGTAGAGAAAATAGTCATGCGTACAAATGGTCGGATACAAGCGACGGCAGCAATGATTGAAACTAACCACTCCCCGAGCGTAAGGTTGCCCAGGCTCATTAAGTAAGCACCGAGCGCCGCAACCATCGGAATAGAAAGCTCAAGTAACAAGCTTGCTAAAATGACGCCAATTCCACCAGCCCATTCAACCCCTAACCCTGTTTTGCGCAAGTCTGCTAATTCTTGATTAAGTGGAGTCGCTAATACTTCACTGCGACCAAAGCGTTTTAGCGTTGGTAAACAAGCTATGTATTCGAGCAGTTTGTTGGTGCAAGAAGCATTTTTATCGACATGGCGTTGTGCTTGTTTGGAAAAGTTTTCTTCGAATTTCCACAGCAATAGGCTCGCGATCACCATAACAATCAGCATAAGTGAGGCTAGGTAAGGTGAGCAAAATAGCAGTACACAAAGCATCGTGAACGGAACCACCAAAGCTGCGATCAAGTCAGCAATTAGGTGACTAAAAATGTCTTCGAATGCTTTTAAATCACGAGTGATTAGCTTAATGCGCTCTCCCAGACCTTGCCCTGTGATCTTGGAAAACGGTTGGCTACGAATGTCATGTAGTAGCACTTTTCTCAGGTGGTGAGTAATGTCATAAGCGCCTAAGAAGCTTTGTTTGGCGGATTGTCCTAACCGCCATTGAACGACAACCGTGATAAGTGAAACTGCAAATAGGGCTTCAAGAGAAAGTAACCATGTTTGGGTAAGGGCTCCGAATATCAGTAGCCAACAAAATAATGGCAGAATCTCACTGAACACTTTGCCAGCGATGCCAGCCAAAAACGTTTTTGGATTGATATCTGCGTGATCGAGTAGCTTGAGAATGTTACGCACAGACGGTCTCCTCAAGATGAATTTGTTTAAGCTGCCCGTGTGATAATGAAAACGCTCGGTTAGCGATGGTTAATGCTTGTGAACCATGACTGATGACCAATTGGATTTGCTGCGGTGCATGTTGACGTATTGCTTCTAGAACACGATTTTCCGTTACCTTATCTAGATGAGAAGTCGCTTCATCTAAAACCAGAATGGCAGGGCGTACTAGCATGGCGCGAGCGATGGCTAACCGCTGTAGTTCCCCTCCACTAAAATTGCGTTCGGTTTCATCCATACTGGAATACAAACCATTCGGAAGCTGTTCGATAAGTGCAGAAAGTCCAAGCATATCGAGGAGTTTGATAATCACGGAGTCGTGTATCAATCGATCTCCTAAGACCAAGTTTTCGCGTATTGATGCGCTGAAGAAAACAGGGTGTTGGTCGACAACTGAGATAAATTGGCTTCGTTCTCTATCGGACATCGAAGACACGGCTTTTTGGTTAATAAACCAATCGCCTTCGTATGTTGCTAATTCTCCGTAAAGCGTTGCCAGTAGACTACTTTTCCCTGAGCCTGATGCGCCTTGAATTACGATGCACTCGCCATGAGATAACTGAAGGTTCAGTCCACTGACGATATCGAGTGAGTCACGTTTGACTGCTAAGTTTTCACAACAAAGCTCGACATAAGGCGTTGCAATGGATTTGAAATGTTGATCCGACGTTGCTGAGAACAGAGGTAGTATTCGCTCTAGAGAAGAAAAGGACTGCTGCACTTGCCCAAATATCTGTGTTAGATCCAACCATGGTTTAAGGATACCGGCACAAAGAATCACGATCATCGCGAGCTCGACCGGGCTTAATGAACCTTGGGTCAATTTGACGATGGCGAATGGAATAACAAGAACCAAAGACGCCTGAGCTAAGGTGGTAAAGGTGACCCATGCTCCAACCATTTGATTGGTATAAGCGTTAACCAGCTTGTGGTGCTTAGTCATGTTATTGCTTAACTGGCGGTAAGAGTCCGCGTCAACGCCGAATAGTTTCATCACGCCGATGCTACGCAAAAACTCTAGTTGCGCTTTGTGCATATTCGCAACGACTTGATTGTACTTTTTTTGTCTATCTGAAAAGCCACGCATCATGACTGTTTGGACAATCACGGCGAGGGGGAGAGGACTTAATGCGATTAAGCCTAGTTGCCAATCGATGCTGACCATAAAACCAAGCAAAACAAACGGAAGTAAAGTACCAGTAATAATATCGGTCGTATGATGAGCAATAAGAGGTTCAAGGCTCTGACAATCGTCGCTGAGTCGTTTTTCTATATCTCCACGATGGTATTGCATCAGTTTAGCGGTTGGCATTTCGGACAGAGCACGAACGAGCTTCTGCCTAATGGTCTGAATAATTTGATAAGCCGCAAGGTGCGCCTGCCATACCGAAATCGTATAGAAAAAATAGCGCACACAGACTGCAATGGTCATAAGGGCTAAGTAGAAATAGAGACTTTGGGTATTTAGGTACTTGCTCAATGCGGCGTATAAGCAAATCCAAGTGACGAGTTCTGCGAACACACACAACACAGCGCTAACACCGGTATAAGTGATGCGTTTTTTTTCCGTTTTTAATAATGAGATGAGTGCTTGAGTGACGCTCATCTTGTCCGTTAGATGCATAGATGACTCCTTAATGGGAGGTATTCTCATCTAAGCGTTATTTTAACAATAGCAATATCGGGAAATAGAAAGCGAATATCGGGAATCTTTATGTGCTAGCAATATTAACGTGGGAGTTAAAAAAGAAGAAATATAGATTGGTTGAGCTTAATAAACTGATGTTATTAAAAAAAGACTGGCTTAGTGCCAGTCCTTTTTTGTTCTTAGACGTTTAATTATTCGTAATCAGACGCGTAAGTCTCTTCGTAAGTATGTGAGTAGAGCTCGAACAAGTTACCAAACGGGTCTTCCATGTAGATCATTTGAGCTTGTTTGCTGTCGTCTTCTGGGTGGTAGCGCATGATGTCCATGCGAGCTTTACCACCAAACTCTTCAATACGTTTGATTGTTTGTGGGAACTGTTCTTTCGCTACTTGTAGACAGAAGTGGAAGATGCCTAGACGAGAGAAGTCTACTTCGTGACGCTCTTGACGCTCTTTCATTTCAAACAGCTCTACACCGATGCCGTCAGATGTCACTAGGTGAGCGATGTTGAAGCCTTTGAAGCCTTCACCGAATACGGCGATACACATACGACCGATTGCTGATTCGCGCTCTTCGATAACTTTTGTGTTGTTCATTACGATGCGAAGACCAAGCGCTTTAGTGTAGAACTCTACTGCTTTGTCCATATCGCCAACCATGATGCCTACGTGATTCATTTTCATAATTCTGCTCCAAAAACTGTGATGATTAGTTCGTGTTTCGTTTCGATGGAGGAGAGTATATTGAGAATTTCCGATTACATGAAATTATCAATAATTTTTATAATAATAATTTTTTGTTATTGATGGGTAAGAAGAAGAATAAACAAATGTATTCCGCGAGCTTATCAAATGGTTATCTTATAAATTTCTTTACTTTTTAGGTTGTTTTATATCGATCGTGAATGGTTTTGTGAGGTAAACTTAAGGTCGAAATTGATGCTAATTATCTGTTTTTATTGATATTGACTGGTTGTTTTTGAACGTTGGTAGTTAGGGTTTTAGGGGAGCCTTTAATCTGAACTCACATATAAAAGGAATAAGGATTTGTACATTTGGAAAACATCAAAGCTGTCTGAGGAGCTAAGAGACAACAAAGTGCCAGACAGTGATTGGATTAAATACGCTTTAATATTCTTAATCTTTTATACGGTAACCCCGTACTTGATGATCTTGGCACCGTATGCAAGCAATGAAGCTATGATAACCGAGGCTATCGGTATCTTAGTTGTGTCAATTTTGGGGGTAGGTGTCACGTATAGAACGAACAATAGAGATGGTAAAACCTACATTCTTCGCTCTATCGCTTTATCTATCCCTTTGTCTTTTAGGTTTGTCGCTTTATCTGTGCTTGTTGGGATGGCTATCGTATCTTTTGATTTTGGCGATCAACATTATTTTATTATTGAATTACTTTCGACATTCTCTGTTATCGCTTTGCAAGCACTCTACTTTTGGCGCTTGAATGTTCATCTACAGTACATCAACTCATAGCTTTGCATTTTCTACTTTGGTTACAGGCTCTGAGATTAAGCATAAGACTGACTGACGATTAGCTCTCTTAACCATTTATGGCTTGGGTCGTTGTCGAGTTGCTTGTTCCAAAGTAGAAAGAACCCACCGGGCTCCATCTCTATCGGGAGCGGCTTGATCACAATGTCTGATTTACCTTCGAACTCGCGGATGCTTTTGTAGGGGTAGGTCAGTACCAAGTCGCTTTTTTCACACAGTTTTACCGCGCTGGAAATGTCGGACATGTTGACGGCGTTATCAATGCGCAGTCGTTTTGTGTCGAGCACCTCGTGCAGTAGCCAACTAGACACGCCTCCTGTGATGACTTGTATATGGCGGTACTTTAAGAACGCATCAAGGTTCCATTCTTCCTCTAATGCTGGGTGTCCTTTTCTTAATATACATGCCGAAGTATCGCGCATCAGTTCTGCGTAATTCAGTGTGTCAGGGATGGTGTCGACATGGGTTTTCGAACGATCATCAAACTCAAAAATACCGACACCAAAATCGATTTCTCGCCTTTGTAATCGAGTAATACTGCTGTGGCTCCAATCGGCACTTTTGATGGTGATGTTCGGTGCACTGGATAACGCCTGAGGCAGAAAACGTGGGTAAATTGTGGAGTAAGCGGTTTCGATAAGATCGATACTAAAAACGCGAGTCGAGCGTTCTGGGTCAAATTCTTCTGGTTCACGAAGCTGATCAATTTGCATCAGGATTTGTTGCAGTTTGCTCTCCAATGCCAACGCTTTTGGGGTCGGCAATAAACCTTTGGATTCTCGCTCGAATAAGGGGTCATCAAACTCCTGGCGCAATTTAGTAAGTTGTTTACTGACGGCCGATTGAGATAAGAATAGCTTTTCTGCGGTTCTGCTCACGCTGCGTTCTTGCAGTAAAACGTACAGACAAATCAGCAGGTTCATATCATTTTTGATTAAGTGGGATAGATTTATCATGATATTCCTATCATTCAACTTACAAATTGAAGGGTATGAATAGAAACTATATCACTTAATTGAATTGAGCCAGAAATACTGACTCGTTGCCCATTTAATGAATCAAACTGTTGAGGTATTGACTGAGCTCTTTCCTAATCTCTAGCTCTGCTTCCGATAGGTATTTGGGTATGTGTTTATCAACCACGGTAATGTTTCGTTCGCGAACTTGATGGGTATCGCCGATGGCGTCAAATACGCAGCGCAGCAAGTTCATCGATTGTGACATCAAGGCTTCGCTTTCTTGTTGTGAGAGCAAAGGCTCTGCGTCAAAACCAAGCGCGCATAGGATGTCGTTAAAGTGCATTGCATAACCTGAGCCAGAAACATCAAATGTGGTGCTCTTGATGCCATTGGGGCTTCTCTCCCAAAGATAAGGAGGATGCTTGAGTGTGCCAAAGCCAATTGCGATGACGCGGTCTGTGTAGTGCAGTTCCAACCGTCTGTCCCAAATATCACCCGCTTTTCCTGCCTCAATCACGACTTCAATATTGCCCTCCGGAGACGTGAGTTCGCCTTCGATATAGAGATGGGTTTCAGCGCCTTGTGTGTACTCCAATTGCGATTCGTTAATACGTTCGGCACGGATCTGTTTTAGTTCAACTTGCGAGTCTCCTATGCCGGATTTATGCAGGTAGCGAACTAGCCCTGCAATCGCATGAATGCCCATATCAAAGCCATAACCTCCGCCGCCGCTGGTGGCTAAGTTAAGTAGCTTTCTGGTGTTGAGTAACGCAATTCGGTTTTCAAAACGAAAGTCTTGGATCGCTTCATCATTGTCGATAGGGTTGTCGGCTGCAATCGCGATAATCTTGCGCGGGGCAGAGCCAGGTAGCGCGATAGATGAATCGGCAAAGAGTGCTTCCAACGAAGGGGAAACCAAAGCGGTATCAATAAAGTAAAACTGTGCTCCGCGACGTTTAAGCTCAGGGATGACTTGGTTAAAGCCTGTGTCGATTTCAGCTAAAGAGAAGGACGGTTTCTCAACCACAAACAACAGGCTTTGAATGTCGAGGGCGTTACTCACTTGTTCAATGGTGGAAAGATGTGTGCCGACCGGTGTTAGAACGAAGGTGGCAGCAACGTCAGTGTGTGAATGAGCTTGTAAAAACGCATCAAGATCGGCGTAGCGAGCGGAGTAAGGGAATTGGAACTGCGATGCACAGGACTTGGGATGTTGAACTGCAGGGTCAATGGCGACGACATCAAAGCGAGAACTTAAGGTGTGCAGAAGGTTCTTATACAAACCCACCACAGACGATTTGGCGCTCCCCAATCCACCAAATACCAATACGACCTTGTTCATAAGCGGCTTCACTATTCACACGTTTCATCGTGCCAGATTAACAAATTTTAATAGCGGATTAGCTACTTTTTACCAATCAATAATCCCACATTTTGTTTTCGCAAATGCAACGCTTTGGTCTTGAGACTACTCAAATTGCCAAAGGCATAGAAGGGAACGTGCAAGACGGTTTTAAAGCCCGCTTCAATGATCATATCGTGCCAAGTAGTACGACTATGGAAGCAGACACCAACGCCCGCAGTGTTCGCACCTAGTCGTTGAGTGAGCGGTGCTAGTAGCTTGGATGAGGTAGATCGATAAATCAGTGAATTGGGTAAATTGTTCACTAAAAGCCCTTCGTAGAAGTATTCAAACATGACAATCAGCCCTCCTGGGGTTAAATGCCGGTAGGCACAATGAAGAGCCTCTTGCTGTACTTGCTTGGTGGACTGATAGGTGTCGGTAACAAAGTGATGCAAAACCCAGTTGAACTGGATGATATCAAAACTGCTTTCAAGCGCAGCATCTTGGAAAAGGTGGCAGACCAGATGTTTGTTTGGGTTGGGACGGTTTTTGGCGATGAGTGACGCTTCTGGCTCGATAAGCGTGACTTGAGCATTGGGATAATGATTCAAAATCTTATCTGCATACATTCCATTCCCGCCACCTACATCGAGTAGGTGAAAAGGCTGCTGGGTAGGATAGAGCATGTTGAGTTGTTTGGTTAGTACTTCAAACATGCCTTTATCGATGTATTCCGTGTCAAATGAGGTGGTTTGCTGCGCATCCAATTGGCGAACTTTTTCTTGCATGTCATTTTCCTCAAAGCCAAAAGATTGAGGTAGCAAGAATCACTCCGCTGTTTTTAGTGATTATGAGTCTCAAAATGAGAAAGTATCGAAATTCATGTGCTTATGTTTTTATCTCAGCATAAAAACAAGGGCGTAATTGTTAATCAGCCAACGCTTCAATCGCTTGCTGGACCGACACAAAATGGATTTTGATGATGCAACGTTGTGCTTTGCTAAATTCGTGCTTTTGAATCAGCTCTGTCACTTGCTGCACATTCAATGTTTGTGGCAAAAGGCCCAATTCCACCGTGTTGTTGGCACTGGTTTTCAATGCAAAGCAATGACCTTGCGTATCAATCACTATGTCATCCTGACCCCAAATCAAAGCTTGGCATTCTGCATTTAGCTGCTTTGGTGAAGCTAAATACACCAGTTCATCGTCACCATCGAGTTTAAGTAAACAAGGCCATGTGATCATTGCGTTACCTTCGGTATTGAGTGTGAATGGTCTGAAGTTGCGCGTGAGCCGGGTAAGCCAGCACAAGGCATGTACGATACACAAAGCCTTAAGAGAGCAAAAGGCTTTCTGTCTTCGAGATGGTTTTCGGGTTTTCAGTGTTGTGCATGTTGAGGCTAAGCGTAATTACCAATGATGTCGATTAAGTCGTCTACTTGATGTGCCACATAATCTGGCTGGGCGTTCCAGTGCTGCGGTTGAGCGCCACTGTACGCTGCTGCTACGGCAATCACTTTGCAGTTGCTACCTAAATGTTGCTCGATATTGCGTGCAAAAAGCGTGTCCGCTTCGTGGTCACCAATGTACATCAGCAACTGTTTATCCGTGTGCCCAAAGATGGATTCAATGCATTTGATGCCACCAAAAGGATCCGGCTTCTGATGTCCATTGGACACATCATCGTAGCCCACGACGGCTTTAAACGGTGCATTGATTTGGTTGGCGCGAAGTACGTTACGAATGTTGGATTGCGAGTTCTGAGAGCAGACTCCGTGTGGCAGGTGCGCGAACGCATTCACCACATTGGCAATACCATTGAATAGATCCACTGGTGTTTGGTTTTGTTCTTGGTGCTCTGCCCACATGGTGCCGGCTATGAGCATTTCGTCTTGGGACATACCATAGTAGTTTACGTACAGTTCTTGCCAGTTTTTCGCTGCGTGATTGGCATGATGATAATCCGCTTCACTGCGTAGGTATTTCGGTAAGTTATCCCCGGTCAGGTGCGGCGCTACAACGGACAATATCGCTTTGGTGATGTCGATATTTTTCGGAACAGAATTTACTAGGGTGCCATCGTAATCCCACAATACGGCGTCTAACTTCATGCAAAACCTTTTGATACAGCAGAGGGTGAGTAGCTTTAAATCTTGCCAGTCTTAGGGGGGAGATAATCAGATCTTGCTCATGTTTTCATAAGCTTGCTTTGAATCGCTCGGAAAGGAGGGAAAAGAGACCAAGCGAAAGAAAAACAAAAAGCCAGCAAGGTGATGGTTGCTGGCTTTCTAGTGCGTGCTGCGTAGTACAAGGCGTTAAGCGATGTGCGACATCTCGTTTAGAGTGAAGGTGTCTACCGCGCCTTCTGTTGCTTTCATGTATTGTGCTAGGTGCGCGTTGTCCATGTGCTTGCGCCATAGTTCGCGTGATTCCCAGTTTTCGTAGAAGGTGAAATGCGCTGGGTTTTCGTTATCTTGGTGAAGGTCGTAGTTGATGCAACCTTCCTCGGCACGAGTGACATCAATCAGTTTCAGTAGCTCAGCTTTTACCAATTCTACTTGGTCTGCTTTGGCAATGATGTTAGCGACGATGGTCAATTTAGCCATGGTGGAAATCCTCTGTTGATCGTGATGTATCGTGTTGACGAGGTAAAGATTAGTCGCGAATCACCAAATGATAAACAGCACAATGATTGATTTATTATCAAATATAAATTGATAATCCTGCTTTAATTTTGTGCTAGCTGTGTTTAAAAACTGGAACCAGGCTGCTGTAAGAATTCCACTTCTTCTGCAGTGCTATCACGGTCCAAAATCGCATTGCGGTGTGGGTAGCGACCAAAGCGATCAATGATCACCTTATGCTTTAGTTCGAACTCGTAGTTATATTCTCGCCCCAGAGCTTTGAACAGCTTTTCTGCCTCTTCATGAATCCGCTTAGATTCACTGTGCATAAATGGCATATACAAAAAGCTGCGCTCAACGTCGGTCAATTCTTGGTCCAACCCTAAACGAATCGTCTCTTGTGCCAAGGCAAGTGCGAGGGCATCTTGAGCGAACGCTTTGGGCGTGTTGCGATAAACATTGCGAGAGAATTGGTCGAGCACAATGATCTCTGCGAGGCGACCTTGTGCCGTCTCTCGCCAGTCAAACAATTCAGATTGAGCGGCTTGCTCTAAGGTGGTGAGAAAGCGCGTTTCGATCTGTTTATCGACGTCTGCATTACTCACAAACCAGTCTTTTGGTTCCAGTTCTTCAAACCAGAAAGTCAGGATATCTTGGTACATGCTTGCTTCCCTGATAGAAAAAGAGCTAGGAGTATATAATACCCCCCAGCTCTTGGTTTCGCTTATCGACCGTAAGTCTCTTCGATGTAGTGCTCAAACTGCTCGCACATCTGCTCGTCTGAGATCGAGTTGCTTGCAAGCTCTTTGCTGCCATCCACCACTTTGATGCTGGCATTTAAAGACGCTACTGGAGCACGTTCACGAGTTTGCAGCGAGGCAATCTTCTGCTGCTGAACTTCCCATGCTTGTTTTGGGGATAGGTTACACACGTCTGCCAGATATTTAGCGTTAAAGCCCTCACCCGTGAGACTAACGATAGTCTCGTTGTGCGATAGGTGGTTACCCGCATGCCAATAATGTTTCGCCAGTAGTGGACCAATCTCTGGGTTGTCAGTCAGGTAGCCAAACTTTTCGAGGAAGTAAGCGCGAGTCTGGTAAACCGCCATATGTGCTAGCAAGTAACCGTGGTAGGCACACGCTGCTTCATCAGACAGAAGGTGTGGAATCGCCATCAATGGGCGTGGGCTGCACTCCAAACCAAGGATTTGCTTTTCGCAATCGCGTGCCAGCTTTGTGATGCGTTCTGGCGTCAGTTCTTCATCGCTTAATTGGTAAAGTGCGCGTTCAAAATACGGCACGACCAAAATGCTGCGCTCTTCGTACGCTTTGAATGGCTGACGGCTATTGATCATCGCTTGGATGATCTCATCCGGTACTGGGTTACCTTCTGCGTCCAACGCGTATTGTTTTAGCCAATCGGCATCGGTCAGCAGGCTGTCACAGAACATAGATTGTGTTTCTGCGTATGCCATGGAAGTTGGTGCGAACTCTTGAGAGAAACACGGCGCGTTCATCTTGACATTAGCGAAATGCGCAGCGTGCCCCCCTTCGTGGAACAGAGTATTGATGCCATCATAGCCGCTGCCCACTTGGTCTGGCTTCGCGTTACTGGTGAAGTTCACCTGCGCGGCAACCCATTCGCCTTGGTTGTAGAACGACGGGATAGGGCCATGACAGAAACCGTTCGGGTATTTGCCTTTACGATCAAGCAGGTCTAGCGTCAGCTCTGCGCCTGAGTATTCGATATTTAGGCGACCGAATGATTCTACCCAGCGACGTAGTGATTTTGAAAACGGTACGTACGGGTCTAAGTCACGCATGACGTCACCGGCGAACGAATACACAAAGTTGTAGCCAGTCAGTGCGCTTTGACCTTTCTGCTCTGCAAGGTTTGCCAAGCTGCTTAGGTGGGCATCGCGCGTGCGCAGTTCAAAGTCATCTAAGATGCTGAACAGTTGCTCAGAGCTCATCTTTTCCGTCTTCTTCACTGAGTAGTCAAAGAAGGTTTCGTAGCCCAAAGAACGTGCGAATTGGTTACGCAGCTTGATCAGCTCAATAAAGCCGTTTTGAAGCAACCATTGCTCAAGGTCGAGTAGCGTTTGATGTGCTGATTGACGCACTTCTTCGTGATTATTGGCGCGAATGGTCGAAGACAATACAGGCAAAGAGCCCTCGGTTTGTTCACCGTTCTCATTGGTAAACGTCAGGACATGATTTTGCTTTTTCTCGAACAACTCGGCTTCAAATGCAATCAGAGCATTCTTTTGGGCTTGAGCTAGTTCGCCTTCAATCGCGTGCGATTCAAATGTTGCCAACCATCCTTGCAAACCAATTTGCGTTTGCTGTTTCTCTTGTGGATCAGCGATCGCTTCAGCCGATTCAAGTTGCGCTTTGATGGCTGAGATTTGTTCGGCGTTGCTCAAGAAATTGGTCCAAGCGGTTTGTGCTTTTGTCGAACCATCGTGGTCGTCGCTGATGCCCATGTAGGTTTCCCAAAAGAAGTCTTCTTTGGTGCGATGGATAGCGAGGTAACGTTGGTTGAGGTCGTTTAGGTATTCCGTTGCAGTCATTTTGATCCTTCAAATGTTTGCTTTATTGAGGTTTTTATCGTCGTTGATTATGGCACGCCTAAGCAGCAGAAAGGAATGCGAAATCCATTTGTCTTCTTTATGGCTTGTAAACAGTAATTTACCGCACTTTTTACATGTGCAGACGTCAGTCACAAAGTTTTTCCGTTTTTGATTAGAAATCGTGGAGCGCAGTTTATAAAATTCGGTCTTTCGCAGTGGTGCTAAAGGTAAGGAAAACAATAATGAAAACAAGAATAACAATGGGTCTAATGGGTCTAATGGGTCTAATGGGTCTAATGGGTCTAACATTAGCAGGATGCTCAACGACGCTGCCAACCAATGACCGAGTTCAGGTCATCGAAAAAAACTGCGCTGTGATACTGAGTGAATCGGCAAACGCAGAACAGCGTCAGAATGCCTACAACCAGTTAATCGAAAGCTATGGTGAGCGTTATGTGGATGCCAACAATCCAAAACAGTCGGCAAATTGGAACTTGTTTCGCCAAAACGTCATTCATGATGAAAATGGTCAGTTAACGCGTGAATTTATCGAAGTGAGTGACTGGGGTTGTGCGAATGGCAACTATCTAGAAGAGGTGCGTCTGTTTGTAGAGGAAATCCAAGCAAGCGCACAGAAATAATGACGCCTAACCCACACCGACAGCAAACTAAACCAGTTTGCATATACTCAATGTGTTAGCGAATACAACGGAAGGTGTCATGTTAACTCCTCATAGACGGATTCTTGGTGCTGTGTTGCTGTCTGCATTTAGCGCATGGGCGAATGCTGCTGAGCAAACGGCAGACATTGTGTACATCAACGCTGGTATTTATGGTCATCCGCAAGCCGATGCTGTCGCCGTGCGTGACGGGCGGATTGCTTTTATTGGCGATAAAGCCAAGGCACAAGCGTGGGTTGGTGATGGCACGGAAGTGGTGGATTTAAGCGATACCTATTTGTTACCGGGCTTTGTCGATAACCACAACCATGTGTTTGAGGCGGCTTCCGAAGCAGGCGGTACGTGCTTGTTGCAAGCTGGCGTAATGTTGGATGAGCAAATCCCACAACTGCAAGACTGCAAAGAGTTTGTCCAAGATGGCGAGTGGTTGATGGGTTACGGTTTTACGCTTGATGCTACTTTGTCGGAAGAAAACCAACGCACACCTCTCGAAGTGATCGATGAGGTGTTTCCTGATACGCCTGTGGTGTTAATGGAGCAAACCTCTCACTCGATGTGGGTTAACTCGGCTGCGCTGAAAGTGGCGAACATTGATAAAACCACGTCCGATCCGCAAGGCGGTCGCATTCTCAAAGATCCGGATACAGGCGAGTTGAATGGCATCTTGCTCGATAACGCGGGTGATTTAGTGATGGAGCTGGCTTGGAACAGCATGAGTGCGCAGTTTGCGGTGAGCTACCAAGGCTTGTTGACCGGATTAGAAGAAGCTGCGCTCTACGGCATTACCACAATTGGTGATGGACGAATGTACTGGAAGCGAGGTTGGTATGAAGTATGGAAAGAGAGCGAAAAACGAGGCGATTTGACCGCTCGTGTTTCTTTACGACCATGGATCTATCCGACCGACAGCATGGACTCTCAACTGACGTATTTGAAACGCATTCAGTCCGACGACACCTCTCGCTTGTTACTGGTAAACCAAGTCAAAATGTACAGCGATGGCATCTTTATAAATGGCACAGCAAAAACCCTTGCACCTTATCTTGATACTTACTTGCCTGATTCACCATATGGGTTGAATTACATCTCACCAAAAGTGATGCCTGAATGGCTAAACAAGCTCGATAAACTCGGTTACAGCGCGCACATTCATGCTATCGGAGATGGCGGCATTCGCGAATCACTCAATGCGATTGAAAAAATGCGCAGCCAAGGTAACCAGCGTCGTTATACTTTGACGCATGTGGAACTGGTGAGCAGCAAAGATGTACCAAGGTTTGCCAAGTTGGACGTTACGGCAGACTTTCAAGTCGGTTCCGATTATGTGGCGTATCACGAACATCAATGGGCAGAAGCCTTTTTAGGCGCTAAGCGAACTAGAGCCTTAATGAACCTACGCGCGCTTTATAATACTAAAGCTAACGTGACGTTAAGCAGTGATTGGAATGTGCATGATTTGAACCCATTGGTTGGCATCTCCAACAGTTTGGTGATGGGAGATACTGGCTTGCCAAACGTTACCGCCGCGATTGATGCATATACAATTCATCCGGCTTACAGTTTGGGTTTAGAGAAGGACATTGGCTCAATAGATGTTGGGAAATCGGCAGACTTTGCCGTATTGGATCAAGATATTACCCAATTGAAAGCACAAGACATAGCACAAGCGCGTGTCCTCATGACAGTGCTGCGCGGGGAAGTGGTGTATGAACAAATTGATGATGAATAAGCCGAGCGATGATTCACTCGGCTAAAAGGTTCTATAGATTATTCTTCAGGGTATTCGCCCATACCTTGCGTTTGTCCTTCTGCTTTCCAATGTTCGCCTGGATCAAAGGCTTCATCGCATAGATCGACCGTGTAGCCCATTTCGGTTATTTCTTTCAAGGTGAGGTTGTCAGCAATTTTGGCAATGTCGCCCGCCTTGTTCCGCAGTTCCATAGTCTCCCTCCGGTCACTGTTTGGTTGTCGGTTCAAGTCGCGCCAAGTACAAAAACTTGGGTGGCTCGACTATAAGTATAAGCAGTGATGGCTGACTTTTTGGTTTAATAGCCGTAAATAATTTAAGGTTATACCCAAGTAACCTCGAGATGCTAGGTTCAGCGAGAATGACTTGGTTTGTAGACGCGGCGCCGATTTAAAGATCTAGTCATTCTAAGTCAAGAATCGGCAACAAAGTATACAAGCTCAATGACAACGCTCTGAATCCTGCATCTTGAAGTCACTTGGGTATAATTGGGTGATATTTCACTTTGGCGTTGATTCCAGTTCAATATCATGGCGATAGAAGACAAAGTGTGATTTATTGACGCCTCAATCGTTGAGATTTTAGGAACAGAAATGGTGATTCTCGACCACACACTCGCGCAGCAAATCGTCGATCGCACTATGTCGATCATTGGACACAACATCAATGTGATGAACGCGGCAGGCACTATTATTGGCAGTGGTGAAGCTGAGCGCATTGGTCAAAAGCACGATGGGGCGGTGCTAGCGCTCAACCACGGTGATTCGCTGGAGTTGGATGAGCAAAGTTGCCAATCCCTGCAAGGCGTGAAACCGGGCATCAATATGCTGCTGCACATTAAAGGTGAAGTGGTTGGTGTGGTGGGCGTCACTGGCAAACCTGAGCAAATCCGAGCGTTTGCTCAGTTAGTTAAGGTGACAGCGGAACTGACCATTGAGCAAGCTTCGCTGGTGGAGCAGTTGCAATGGGATCGTCGCCACCAAGAAGAGTTTGTATCAGCATGGTTAAACCAACAACTCAATGATTCAGATCTGCACGATTGGGCTCAGCGTCTTTGCATCGATTTAGTAACACAAAGAGTTGCCGTGGTGATTGAGCTTATTGCAGATAATGCTCCTGTTAGTTTGAGCAAGGTACGTGAAGTGGTGGACGTACTGTATCGTTCTGAAGATAAACCGTTGGTGGCGATCATGTCGATGAACGAAATTGTCGTTCTGAAGTCTTTGCGTTCTTCCTCTACCTCGAACAGTGACCAAAGTATACTTGAGCGCATTCAGCGCCGCTTAACGGCCAATCAAATTGACGATGTTCGCCTTGCGATTGGGCAATATTTTGATGGCGCAAAACAACTTCCTCTTTCCTACCAAAGTGCCAAGCAGGTGCTTGCGGTCGGTCGTCGTTCTCATCCAGAACAAACCACATTGAGCTTCTCTGAGTATCGCATACCTGTGTTACTCGCCCCGTTAGCCGACTCTTGGCAAGGTGAACAACTCGCTCAGGCGATGACTTCTCTTGCTTCAGCAGACAAATCTGAGCAGTTAGTGAAAACCTTAGAGGCGTATTTTCATGCCAATGGCAACGCTAATGATTGCGCTAATGCATTGTTTATTCATAGAAATACATTGAGGTACCGTCTAGATAAAATCAGTGAAGTGACGGGCATTTCAACGCATGATTTTACGGGGTTGGTTGAGCTTTATATTGCCAGTCATCTCAATAAGTTAAGTTGATTTATTGTGCAAGTGCACAAGATTTAAATAATTAAGCTCAGTGTAATTTGGTTGTTTGCCTAAAGAATGCGCCGAGTTTTTGAGTGAGAATAGCTACATTGATGAGTTGCGACTTGTTCCTCGCAGCGCGCTGTTTTCAGGAGAATGAAATGAAAGTTGTGATTGCCCCAGATTCGTTTAAAGAGAGCTTGACCGCTAAACAAGTGAGTGAGGCGATCAAGGTGGGTTTGTCTCGTGTTTGGCGAGACGCAGAGTTTGTCACGCTACCTGTTGCTGACGGCGGCGAAGGTACAGTTCAATCTTTGATTGATGCGACTGAGGGGGAGCAGGTTTTCGTGACCGTAAAAGGTCCGCTCGGTAATGATGTGAAGGCGTTTTACGGTATTCTGGGGGACGGCGAAACAGCAGTGATTGAGATGGCCGAGGCAAGTGGTTTGCATCTTGTGCCAAGTGATCTTCGTGACCCGAAAAACACCAGCAGCTTTGGTACTGGTCAGTTAATTTCGAATGCGCTTGATCGCGGTATTCAACGTTTGATCATCGGCTTAGGAGGTAGCGCAACCAATGACGGCGGTACGGGTATGCTCGCGGCGTTAGGTGTTAAGTTTCTTGACAGTGCTGGTCAGCCAATCACCCCCAACGGTGGCGGTTTGATTGAGCTAGCAAGCATTGACGTGTCTGGTCTCGACGCTCGCTTAGCTGATTGTGAGGTGCTGGTGGCGTGTGATGTTGATAACCCACTGTGTGGAGAGAAAGGCGCATCAGCAATTTTTGGTCCGCAAAAGGGCGCAACGTCAGCAGATGTTGAGCTATTAGATTCCGCTCTCAACAAATTCGGCGAACTGACAGAGCAAGTGACGGGCAAGCACGTTCTGACTCAAAAAGGCGCAGGTGCAGCCGGTGGTATGGGCGCGGCGTTGCTTGGTTACCTCCCAGCACGACTGAAGCCGGGTATCGAGATTGTGCTAGACATCGTAAAGCTCGCAGAGCACGTAGCAGACGCTGATATTGTCTTTACTGGTGAAGGTCGTATTGACCATCAAACCGTGCATGGCAAAACACCAATGGGTGTGGCGAAAGTGGCGAAAGAATATGGTTTGCCAGTGATTGCCCTAGCAGGCTGTACAGGTGATAACTTCCAAGCAGTCTACGAATATGGCATTGATGCGGTATTCGTGTGTGTGCCACGCGCAATGAGCTTGCCTGAAGCGATGGAAGAAGCGGATACAAACCTAGCCAATTTGGCAGAAAACGTGGCGAGGTTGTGGCAGTTGCCACACTAACTCTCGCTGTGTTTAGGAGCGATGAGCTGTGGAGGTTTGTGGTTTTCGTCGTTGCGGAAAACAGGCACAAAAAAGGGGAGGTGTTACCCTCCCCAAGCTAGCACATGATTGCGCCTACTGTTTTACTTCTTAGTTACCGTTACGATTGGTGCCGCCTTGTCTGCCGCATTGAAGTGGAAGTTGTAGTTTCCTGCTTCAGCAATCGTAATTTTAAGGTTTTTGCTACCGCCACCGGCATTCATGGTGACCGCTTTACCTAGCTCCACGCTGCCGTCACCACCAAAGTTGGTCGCATCAGCCCAGTCTGCGCTTGCGATCTTCATTTCGTAGCTGCCTGCTGCTAGAGCGATGTCTAGTGAGTAAACATCAGCGGCTACGTAAGAGAATTTAGCGCTAGAGTCTTCAGCTGGCGTATCCCAAGTGGTGATAGTGCCGCGTAAGAACAGTGACGTGTCACCAAACGTTGGCGCATCTGCTGCTTTCGTTACTGAAATTACTGGTTTTTCTACGCTTTCATCTTGAACATTCAGTGCGTTTAGAGTGAAGTTGTATTTGCCAGTTTCAGCCACTGATAGCTTACAGTTGCCCGCTGCACCTAGGTCTAAAGAGTCACTTGCTTGGGTTGCTGCATCACAACCGATGTTTGGATTTGACCAACCTGAATCTGCAAACTTGAACTCGTGCTCACCAGCTTCAAGTACACCTGTTACTGAGTACAAGCCATTGCCGATAAAGGTCATTGCCCAATCGCTGCTATCAGACCAACCGTTCATCGAACCCTTCACGTAAACCACAGTTTCGCCGTAAGGAGGAATGCTTGATACGTCTTTGTTGTCTTTGTTAACCGGTAGACCGTCGCCTTGTGCACCGCCCTGAGGCTGTACAAATACCGCTGTTGTTAGCGCAGGAACTGTGAACGTCTCACCCGCGAAGCTTGCACCTTTTACGATGTCGTCTGCTGAGTTCTTCTGAATCTCATGCAGTTCGAAACCTGTTGCACCTTTCACTGTGAAAGATTGCTCTTTAGACGTTGAGTTCACCACTGCCACAACGGCATCGTAGTTGGTGTCTAGGTCTTTACCTGCTGATTTACCGTCATCGATAGACATAACGATCAAGCCTTCTACTTGGTCTTTGCCTACGTTACGGAAATCGACGCGGTTCATTACTTCTTGTGCAGTATCTAAGCGGAACAGTTCGCTAGAGCTGCGGATTTTCAGTAGTTCTAGGAATTGCTTCTTAGTTAGCTCGATATCTTCAGCACTTGGTTTCGCAGAACTGTCACCAACGATCTTCTGGATAAGCTCCCAGTTTGCGCCATCTTTATCTTGACGAGGTAGACCGACGTTCCAGTTGTTGTCCGTACCGTTGAAGAACACACGGTTGAACCAGTCACCAGAATCGTAAGAGTCACGCTGCATCGATTTCGAACGTAGCAGCTCAGAACCCATGTGAATGAATGGAATACCTTGCCCCAACATTACCGTAGATAGAGACACGTTTTGCATACGAGCGCGTTCAGCAGAAGGGGTGCCTGTAGCAATCTTGTAAGCGTTGTTGTCCCAAAGCGTTTGGTTATCGTGCTTAGATACGTAAGAGATGTTCTCTGATGGCATCTTAGTGTAGCCCGCAGGTGCACCGTTGTAGTCTACGTTCTTACCAAGTTTAGTGTCGCCCTTGTAATCAAGAAGAACGAATTCAGCCAGGTTACCCGCCATACCTAGGCGAACAAGATCTTGGTTGTGTAGACGACCGTTTACTGAATCAGCGTCTGTCTTCGTTTCTTCGTTAGCGTATGCCGCGTTACCAAAACCTTGGTTGAAGCGAAGTGGGTGGTTACCTTCTGAGTCTTTACCGCCATCGAATGGGCTGCCGCCACGAACTGCATCACGTAGACGGTCCGAGAAAGTACCGATCTCTGTGCCAGCCATGTTGACTTGCGTTGCTTGATCGAAGCGAGCGTTTTGTGCCACTTCACCAAAGTCCCAACCTTCGCCGTAGAATAGTGTGTTAGGGTCAACTTTACGTACTTGCTCTAGCGCGTAAACCATCACGTCTTTTGGCTGGTGACCCATCAAGTCAAAACGGAAACCATCCACTTTGTAGTCGTCTGCCCATACTAACAATGAGTCAACCATCAGTTTACCCATCATTAGGTTCTCTGTTGCTGTGTTATCACAACAAGTTGAGTTCTCTACGCCACCCGTGTTTACGTTCAGGCGGTGGTAGTATCCAGGGACAATCTTATCCAGAACCGACTTATCATTTACGCCGGATGCGTTAGTGTGGTTGTACACCACGTCCATGATAAGTTTTAGCTTCATTTTGTGTGTTGCTTGAACCATTTCACGGAATTCAACAATACGCTTAGAACCATTAGGATCGGTCGCGTAGCTGCCTTCTGGCACTGTGTAATGGAATGGGTCATAGCCCCAGTTGAAGCTGTCTAGCATACGTAGGTCATTCATCAGAGCCTGAGCTGAACCCGTTGTTGGATCGTAGCTGTTTAGGACATCTTCAATGACTTTACTTTCGTTTTCTGTACCACAAACAGAAGCGGCTGGTTTAATGTCACAGAGTTTGCCAACCGTGTCAGTAATATCCACGCGGTTTGCTTCGTTTTCATCGACGGTAGCGATATCGAATGCTGGCAGAATGTGAAGCGTAGTGAGACCTGCGTCTTTCAAAGCTTGAAGGTGTGAAACTGATTCACGATCCGTTTCTGTCAGAGCAAGGTACTTACCATTGTATGCTTTGGTCCCTTTGGTATCGCTAAAGCTGAAATCACGTAGGTGCGACTCGTACAGTACGTGGTCTTCGTCTTTAGCAAGTTCAGGACGTTTGTAATCATTCCAACCTTGAGGTTTCAAGCTATCGCTGTCTAGGTCTACAACTTGTGAGTACAGAGAGTTTTGAGACAAGCTTAGCGAGTATGGGTCAGTAACAAGGCGGGTTTCTACAACACCTGTTGTTGGGTGGTAAACCTTAACTTGGTAACGATAGTATTTGTTTAATACGTCGCTTTGCGCTTCTGATGCCCAGATACCTGTAGCTGGATCTTCTGTCATCGCAACGGTTGCTTGTTCTTTCAAATCTGCATCGTAAATGATCAGGTCAACGTCTTGCGCTGTTGGTGCCCAAAGCTTGAATGTTGCTGCGTTGCCATCAACAATTGCGCCAAGTTCCTGACCGATTGCGTTACCTGCATCTTTGTTAGCAAATACGGCATCAAGTACGCCTGGTTTTTGTACTTCAGTTGCAGAAATAACATCGCCATCTGCGTTGTAAGCCACCATGACGATTTGCGATTTTAGAATGGTGTGAAGTACGTCAGCATCAACATCGATACCTGCTGCTTGTAGGCTAGAAAGGTGACGGAAACGTTTTTTCAGTGCTTCAGACAATTCGCCTGCTTTCGTCAGCTCAACTGCTGTACCACCAGTGATTTGCTTGTCTTCATCCATCTTGATGTCGTTAGTCAAGCTGTAGTAAAGCTTCATTGAGTCTGCATTCGCCGCCGCTTCCCAAGCGATGGTATTAGCATCTAGCCAATGCGCTTTTTGACCGTCAATTTCGACAGGACGCTCTTCGATTGGTTCGTAGTAAAGCTCGCTGCTGCCGTGGAAGCCGAACAAACCTTTCGATTCACCTAGCTTAGTCAGCTCAACTTTTGAGTTTGCACTGCCGAATGCCTTCTCATCGCCTTTGTGTAGGATGAAGTTCATACAGTTGTGTGGGTCAGATGCGTCTGGGTTCACTTTCAGAACGTAGTAAGCACCGTAAGTGTCACTGATGCCGTCGAATGGGCGAGGTGACCCCCAGTCCGTACCGCCCTCTGGGAGCCCCATTTCTTCAAGATCGGTACTTGTACAGCCTTCACCATTCCAAAGGTGTAGACCCCAACCTTCGTAATCGCTTGCTGATGATGCAGCTGCGACATCGCGTTTGTAATAGATGACAACTTCGTTCTCTCCCGCAGGGTGTAGACCAGAGCCAGGGTTTGTTGTGTCATCGCTTGTGCTATCACTGCCACAACCGCTGATGACTGCCACAGAAAGGAGCGGCAGTACGGTTTTAGCAATCGCTGATAATTTAAATGTTTTATTGTCCACGTTTACAAATCCATTGTTATTGAATTGATAATAGATTGGCAAAATGCCGAAAAGGAAATGTTCAACAAGATGCTAATACACTGAACTATCAGCAAAATGTGAGAGCAGGCAGTTAAGTTTTTTACAAGTAAAAATTTTCTGTCACAGTAGATTTTGTTCACAAATTAAATAATAAAACGGTCTCATAGTGAGATATTCAGCACAGCCTAAAGATGTAAATTTTTATAGGAGGAGAAAGGGGGGATGATAGGGGCGGAGAATGTCTAAGCCCCAAAACTGTGACTCATTTCTATAAAATTAGGGGTGTTATTTTTTAATTAAAAATAAGTTGCGGTGATATCGAATAAAAATTCGCCATACTCGACCAGTAAACTTCAGATTTTACCTACATGGTCGTTATATAATAGAGCGGAGTACGCCAAAGATGGCGCAATTATACCCCGAGTTAGAATTTTGCAGATTTTCCCAAGCGCGGAAAGTCTCGGTGAGCACTGACCTAAAAAGAGGCGGTTTATGAGTAGTATGGGCATTGCTATTACAGCAACTGGCCTTTCACTCATCCTGATATTTGTTTGGATGATCTCGTTGTCGATGCGTAAGCAACGTCTAGAGGCAGAGAGGAAAGCGCGTGAAGTGGCGTATCGCAAGGCGATGCAAAAAGCGCGCGAACAAGAACGTAAAGAGCGTGAGTTTAAGGCGGAGACCGGTCATATTCCGACAATTCTCTATTTAGCGAAAGAATCAGAGCGAGACAATCTCAAGCGCGCTCTGTATTGGTACGACAAAGCTGCCAAACTGGATAACGTCACAGGTATGTATGGTGTGGTGCGTTTGGCTGAGCGAATGCGTGAAGATGTTATCTTAAGAGAGCAAGCGAACTTTTGGCGTACTGCGATTGCCGGTATGGAAGGTGATATCGACGCGAAATTTGCAACGGGTAAGGCACTTTTGTCTGGACGTGGTACCGAGAAGAATATTCCCAAAGGGCATCAACTCATCGAAATGGCAGCAGATGAGGGTTGTATTCCTGCCATGTTGTATATGGGAGAATGGCAGTTATCACCGGAGAATACGGCAGGGCGTAGTGCTGATGCTTTGTTCTGGTTTATGAAAGCTGCCGAGCAAGACAGTGCTGAAGGTAAAATCCAAGTGGGTTTGTGTTATCTAAGAGGCACTGGCACTGATAAAAGCATGGTGAAAGCGTGTTATTGGCTTGAAAGAGCGGCGGAGAGTGGCAGCGCAGAGGCAATGTTTCACGCGGGAGAAGCGTGGAAAGATACGGGTAAAACAGGCAATGCGATTGCTTATATTTGGCTGTTTTTATCCGCGAACATGGGCTATGAGCCAGCACGTGTCGTTCGTGATGAAGTCGCAAGCAACATCGGCGTGGATGTTGTAGTGGGGCTGCAATCTATCGCTAAACCGCTGCAGAGGAAGCTCGCATCTGGTTTCGTCAAAAAGCACTCTATCATTCGTGCGTTAAACAAGGTCTACAAACGTGAACCTTACTTCCCAGATCAAGATGAACTCAATGAGTTGCTGAGTGAAGAACATCATGAAGAAGAAAGTTTGCTTGATGGCGCACCAGAGCTGAACTTTGATGCTGAGGTTCCACCACAGCAAGAGTTTGCTTCTCCACCCAAGCAACCATCAAAAGAAGTGCTCGACTTTACTCAGAACTTCTTACAGCCACAGAATCTCAACAAGCCTCATTCGTGAGGCTTTTTTATTGCCCGCGTTATAAGAAATTCCACCAAGTGCATATACCCAAGCATCTCTTAGGTATAAAGAGGTGAGTGATCTTTATGCAATTTTTCAACAGAAATCCATCACTTAATCACCTATCGTTATATAAATCGACAAATAGAGGGAAATCCCCCCTTGTTGGAAATACACGAATTAAGCTCCAATCCAATATTATTGATTAGCCAATAAAACGGCTATGAAAATAATTTGTTAGCTTAATTTGTGTTGATCTATCTAGATTCATTACTTTAACTAATATTAGCTATTAAGTTTTATATTACTAAATCTTAATTTCTATTTTCGGTTTTCTATTATCTCTATTGATCTTTAACTTAATTGAGCGCAATATACCCAAAAATAAAATAGCGCACACTCTGCGTATAAATACAGTAAGAAGCAACCTGTTATTATCCTTTTCAACATAAAGGGGCAAACTCACGCTCTTTTTATGTCTATTAGAGATTTGTGTATGTTGAGAATCATTAGTGCAGATAAGTTCATCTCTTCAAGGTTTATCTTGGAATACAGCAAAGTGGAATTTGCATCTTTGTTGGGAGTTTCCGTTGCTAAGATAACCAATATAGAGAATGGCAAAACATCGATTCCTCCGGTGTATGATTATGCCATCAACCACTTGCTCAGTGAGCACCCGTTTAAAGACAGCGCTGTTGAGGCTCTAAGCTCGCATGAAACGCTGAACTTCGCCCGTCGTGTGGATGTAAACAGTAAGGTGCAGCGCTTGTCTTGTAAGCGCTGTGACAGTCGAAGGTTACATGTTATGGCTGGCATGAGTGGTCTGTACTTTGTGGAATGTATGGACTGTAAGCACACCATGTACTCGTCTGGAATCGCGGTGAAACGGTATCAATTGTGGTCGAATAATGGCGTGAGGCTCGATAGCCATTTGTTTGATTAAACTGGCTCTCGCTGCTATCAAAGTAGAACCACCAAAGTAAAACAATAAAGTAAAAAGCCATCAGCAGAAATGTTGATGGCTTTTTGTTTATACCCAAGTAACCTCGATATGCTAGGTTCAGCGAGACTGACTTGGTTTGTAGACGCGGCGGCGATTTAAAGGTTTAGTGGGTCTAAATCAAGAATCGGCAACAAAGTATACAAGCCAAGGCAGCTCGCCCTTTGGGAGCGTGTCATTGACCCGATTGCTGCGTCAAACAACTTGGAAAGAGCTGGCTATTACACTGCGTTGTTTTCCTTGCTCTCGAATCAATGACAACGCTCTGAACCCTGCATCTTGAAGTTACTTGGGTATATAGTTTATAAATTGTTAAATATAAGCATATTTATTGTGTTTATTCTTGCTATTAAATCAATCTAGTAAAATATAGAGTGATGAAAATCGCAAAATTTTATTTTCTTTTGATTCCTTTTTTAATAATAACTGGTGAGGTCACATAATTCTTCACCTAAATTCAATTTAAGCCAAAATCTAATATCATTGGCTTATCGAAAGGAAAGTGATAAAGATCGCGAAATTTTATTTCGAGAAAATAAGAGTTTTAATTATGAACTAATAATCACGAAATTTGTTTTTTGAATTTTAAATATTAATTTCGTTTGTAATATCTGTGCTTGTCGTCTTTACAGAACAAATAAGAGATATTTCAAATGAAACGTTTAATTATCGGTGTTAGTAATTACATGCCAGAAGACTTCAGTTTATTATCTGAATCTTTGGATGAGCAATTTAACCGAACTTTAAAACCACTTGAGCACGTCGAATTAACTGACGTTGGCGCTGCAATTATTACTTCTGCAGATATTAAGGCTGGTCTACACAAAATTATTTCTGAAACGGGTTATGGCATTCCGGTTTTCTTGGTCACAGATGAAAACCCAGTTTCAGCAGAAGATTACGTATGGTTAACCGGCGTTATCGATTTGGAAAGACAGTCAATTGAATACTACGGTCGCCAAATCAATGAGGCTGTCACCAAATACGAATGTCGCCTACTTCCACCTTTCTTCAAACAATTGACTCACTACGTGGAAATGGGCAACTCTGCATTCGACTGTCCAGGACACCAAGGCGGCCAGTTCTTCAAAAAACACCCAGCAGGTAAACAGTTCTACGATTTCTTCGGTGAAAACCTATTCCGTAGTGACTTGTGCAACGCGGACGTTGATTTAGGTGACTTGCTGATCCACGAAGGTTCTGCTCACCAAGCTCAAGCACACGCAGCAAAAGTGTTCAACTCAGACAAAACCTACTTCGTACTTAACGGCACTTCGGCTTCAAACAAAGTGGTTTGTAACGCGTTAGTGACCGAAGGTGACTTGGTGATGTTTGACCGTAACAACCACAAATCAAACCACCACGGTGCATTGATCCAAGCGGGCGGTATGCCAGTTTACCTAGAAACAGCACGTAACCCTTGGGGTTTTATCGGTGGTATGGATGAGCACTGTTTTGATGAAGAATACATCCGTGCTCAAATAGCAAAAGTGTCACCAGAACGTGCTCGTGATGAACGCCCATTCCGTCTTGCGATCATCCAATTGGGTACTTACGACGGTACCATCTACAACGCACGTTACGTGATGGATAAGATTGGTCATCTATGTGACTACATCCTATTCGACTCGGCATGGGTGGGCTACGAGCAGTTCATTCCTATGATGAAAGACTGTTCTCCACTGCTACTGGATCTGAAACCAGAAGATGCGGGTGTGATTGTGACTCAGTCTGTTCACAAGCAACAAGCAGGCTTCTCTCAAACCTCGCAAATCCACAAAAAAGACCACCATATCAAAGGTCAGGCTCGCTACTGTAACCACAAACGCTTCAACAACGCGTTTATGATGCACGCGTCAACTTCACCATTCTACGCGCTGTTCTCAGCATTGGATGTGAACGCGAAGATCCACGATGGTGAAGCGGGTCTACGCCTATGGCGTGATGCGGTTAAGACGGGTATCGAAGCACGTAAAGAAATCCTGAAAAGTTGTGAGCTGATTCGTCCGTTCATTCCTGACCAAGTTGATGGTCAACCATGGGGCAGTTACGACACCGATCTTATCGCAACCAATAAGAAGTTCTTCATGTTCGAGCCAGACGCAAGCTGGCATAAATTTGAAGGCTACGGCGAAGGTCAGTACTTCGTTGACCCATGTAAATTGCTACTCACTACAGCCGGTATTGCTGAAGATGGTAGCTACGCAGACTTTGGTATTCCTGCAACGTTATTGGCTAACTTCCTACGTGAGAATGGCATCATCCCTGAGAAGTGTGACTTGAACTCTATCTTGTTCCTTCTCACTCCAGCAGAGGACATGGGTAAGATCCGTCATCTTGTGGCGCAAATTAACCGCTTCGAGAAATTCATTCGTGATGATGCGCCGCTAAACATCGTGCTTCCTCGTGTTTACGAAGCGAACAAAGAACGCTACCGCGGTTACACCATCCGTCAGCTATGTCAGGAAATGCATGACATGTACAAAGAGCTGAACGTGAAACAGCTACAAAAAGCGATGTTCCGTAGCGAATACTTCCCAACTATGGTGCACAAACCAGATGTGGCAACACGCAAATACTTCCGCGGCGAGTGTGATTACTTACCTCTGAAAGAAGCGGTAGGTCGTGTCGCAGCAGAAGGTGCGCTTCCTTACCCTCCAGGCATTATCTGTGTGATCACGGGCGAAATCTGGACTCAACAAGTGGTCGATTACTTCTTATCTCTAGAAGAAGGCATCAACCGATTCCCAGGCTTCGCACCAGAGATTCAAGGTGTGTACCTAGAAGACGTCAATGGTCGCACCACCGCCCATTGCTACGCCCTTAAAGATTAATCTACCCCGTTCGCATCGTGACTTGGTTGTCGCGGTGCGAACCGTTTATTCGTGGAGAATAATTTATGAGTACTGAAACTAAAAAAATGTCGGTGGTGCAGCTAACCATTCTGACATTCATTAACATGGCTGGCTCGGGCATCATTATGCTGCCAAGTAAGCTGGCGCAAGTGGGCACGATTTCGATTCTATCTTGGCTGATTACTGCGGCGGGTTCATTGGCTCTTGCCTATGTATTTGCAAAGTGTGGTCGCTTTAGTAAACGTGACGGTGGTATGAACGGTTATGCGTCGTACGCGTTTGGTAAATCGGGTGCGTTTATGGCGGGTTGGACCTACGGTTTGTCATTGTTGATCGCCAACATCGCGATTGCGATAACCTGTGTTGGCTATGGATCTGCGTTTTTTGAGGTGACCTTGTCGCCAGTAGAGACCTGTCTGTACACCATCGCTATCCTTTGGATTTGTACCTTCGCTAACTTTGGTGGTGCGAAGATTACTGGTCAAATCGGCTCGTTTACAGTCTGGGGCGTTATCCTTCCTGTATGTTCTTTGGGTATCGTTGGTTGGTTCTACTTTAGCCCAACCATGTACGTAGAAGCGTGGAACCCACACCACCTACCATTTGGTGAAGCGGTAAGTGCGTCGATCGCGATGACACTTTGGGCATTCCTAGGTCTTGAATCGGCTTGTGCGAACTCAGAAGCGGTAGAAAACCCAGAGAAGAACGTACCAATCGCAGTATTGGGCGGTACGCTGATTGCGGCAGTGGTTTACATTGTTTCAACCAACATCTGTTCTGGTATCGTAGCGAACTCTGAGCTTGCTGCCTCTACAGCGCCATTCTCAACAGTATGGACAGTGATGCTAGGTTCTACGGCGGGTAAAGTGGTTGCGGGTATGGCAGTTCTTGCTTGTGCAGGTTCACTATTGGGTTGGCAGTTCACTATCGCGTCAGTATTCAAATCATCTTCAGATGCAGGCTTCTTCCCGAAACTGTTCTCACAAGTTGATAAACGCGGTACACCAATCAAAGGCATGGTGGCTATCACGGTTATCCAATCGGTGCTTTCTTTAATGACTATCTCGCCAACATTGAACGAGCAATTTGAAGCACTGGTTAACCTGGCGGTAGTGACAAACGTTATTCCTTATATCCTATGTATGGGCGCAATCTTCATCATGCAGCAAGTGGCGCACGTGCCTGAGCGCGAGATGAAGACAACGAACATCATCGCTCTGATTGGTTCTCTGTACAGCTTCTATGCGTTGTACGGTTCTGGCTACGAAGCCATGATGTGGGGCTCTATCGTTACCTTCCTAGGTTGGAGTGCGTACGGTCTGATCGCTTCCAAACACGAACCTCTCGTGAACTAAGTTTTTTCAATCGAGCCTTCCCATACGCGGTGTGGAGGGCTCTTTTGCTTTTATCCATAACCTTTTGATTTGAAACACTAGGTAAGTTGAGGACACAACACCACTCATAACGTGAAAACTCATTTTCGACAATTGGGGGACGAAAGATGATTAGCCAACCTGTTAAAATCGGTGACGATACCGTCGTAGTCATTCCAAGCGTGATCCTGACTGAGCTCGGGATAAGGGAAGGGGACACCCTCGAAATTGCGCTCAATAAAGACAAAATGGAAATTAAGAAAATGGTACTGAAAACCAGCTCTCCAATCGATTCGAGCGAAGAAGGCTAGAATTGAGTTAGAGAATCTTGGTTTGTCGGATACACTACTGGTTTCGCAAATCTGGCGCTCGCCGCTGTCTTTGAACTATTGATAACAACAAGAAGAGGTCTGGTACTATGCAAGGTATCCTCTCTATACAATCTCATGTTTCTTTTGGTCACGCTGGTAACAGCAGTGCCGTTTTCCCAATGCAACGCATGGGCTTTGAAGTGTGGCCTATTCACACGGTTCAATTCTCTAACCACACCCAGTACCAAGAAGGTTGGACGGGGCGTGCGTTCTCGGCTGATGACATTAGCGAACTGGTTCGTGGTCTTGGCAACATTGGTGCACTAGAGAAGTGCCAAGCGGTTCTGACTGGCTATCAAGGTAGTGCTGAGCAATGTCTGGCAGTTGAAGAAACCGTCTCCAAAGTAAAACAAGCAAACCCAGACGCACTTTATGTGTGTGACCCAGTGATGGGCGCGCCAGATAAAGGCTGTATTGTGGCGCCGGGTATTGCAGAAAACTTGTTAAACCGTCTGATGCCAATGGCCGATGTTATCGTGCCTAACCAGTTCGAGTTAAGCCAATTTGCAGAGATGGAAATTCATACGCTGGATGATGCGATCAACGCTTGTCAGCGTGCACTAGCAAAAGGTCCTAAAGTGGTGTTGGTGAAACACCTTTACTGTTTGTCTGACGATAGCTTCAATATGTTACTTGCGACGCAAGAAGGCACTTATTTAGCGAAGCGCCCTCATTTTGAATTTGCTAAAGCCCCCGTCGGTGCAGGTGATTTGATCTCGGCGATTTTTACCGCTGGCTTGCTGAAAGGTTGGACGCCAAAACAAGCCTTCCAACACTGCCACGACGCGTGTTACGGCGTACTTAATGCGACTTACCAAGCGGGCGAATGGGAACTGCAAACCATCGCAGCACAACAAGAGTTCGTCGAGCCGAGCAAGCACTTCCCATTGGAAGAAGTGACATTAAGTTAAGTCTTATCATTGGTAGGAAAGAGGGAGCACAGTGCTCCCTTTTTTGATCTTCATTAACAGCCAGTGGTGTCAATTCTAAAGCTGTGTCCATCAACGCCTTTGCTGTCCATTCGATAGTAGGCGTAACACTGATTTGCCATCAGTGCCTCTGGTGATTCGTCACTGCCGTAACCGACAATTGAATAACGATTGTTTTCGATAAAGACCAAGTCTGCTTGTTTCATCTCATCAGTGATGGTCAGATTGTCGAAAAATCCAACTTGCTCACCACACTCACTCTGAGTTTCTGGATAACCGTTGTAGAAATCTTGATAGCCAAGAGCTGTCAGGACGCACTGGTTTGCGCCTCGGTCCTGCTTAAACGCTTTTGCATTGTTGTGTAGGAGCGAGACGTAATACTGCATGTCAGCGAACAGAACTTGGATTGCAGCACTGCGGGCAGCAGAAGTACGTTGGTTAGAATAATGGACTGTGGCTACGGTTAACCCTCCGAGTACCACGGCGGTCAACAGCCACTCTTTTGCTGAGAATCCAGACAACAATCTCATTGGTTTTTACCCTATGTACAACTCAACCATATGCGTAACTGAGCGGGATTCTACGCATCGATTTTCGAAAATTTAAGGGCAAATAGCGTGTTTCAGAAAAACCTGACAGAAACTTGAAGTACGATCAAAGTATGAAAAGAGGAGCATAGTGCTCCTCTTGATTTTTGGATTAGTTTGGTGTCGGCATGGGAATAAGGCTAGGTGATACAATCAGTTGGGCTTCCGTCGCCGCTTGTACCTCTTCAACGGAAAACTCCGGTGCGAGTTCGGTTAACATCATGCCTTTATCGGTGATTTTGAACACGCCCATTTCAGTGACAATCAAATCTACCTGACCCACAGCGGTCAGCGGTAAAGTGCAATGCTTAAGCAGTTTTGGATTGCCTTTCACCGTGTGTTCCATGGCGACAATAACTTTCTTTGCGCCGACCACAAGATCCATTGCGCCGCCCATTCCAGGCACCATTTTGCCCGGAATGATCCAGTTGGCAAGATTGCCAAGTTCATCCACTTGCAGTGCTCCGAGCACGGTTGAATCCACGTGACCACCGCGAATGATGGCAAAAGAGTCTGCGCTATTAAAGTAGCAAGAGCCTGCTATAGCGGTGATGTTTTGTCCGCCGGCATTGACCAGATCAGGGTCGATTTCTGCCTCAGATGCCAGCTTATCAATGCCAATTAAGCCATTTTCAGCTTGCAGAAGCAGTTCCACGTCTTTGTCTACTTCATTAGCAACCAGCGTTGGCAAGCCTATACCAAGGTTAACGATGTCGCCATCTCTCATCTCTTGAGCAACGCGCCATGCAATGCGGCGGCGAACGACTTCTTTATCTAATTGTGCAGTCATTAGTTGTCCTCCACTAAGATGTAATCGACGTACAAACTTGGGGTATGCACGGCTTCAGGCTCAATATCGCCCAATTCCACAATCTGCTCTGGTTCCACCACCACGATTTCCGCCGCAGTTGCCATTAAAGGATTAAAGTTCTGAGTGGTTTTGCTATAGAAAACGTTGCCACGACGGTCAACTTTAGATCCACGAATCAGTGCTAAATCGGCCTTCAGTGGCATTTCCAAGAGATATTGTTTGCCGTCAATTTCAATCACACGTTTGTTCTCTGCGACGATGGTGCCAAGTCCTGTTGGTGTTAGTACGCCACCCAAACCTGCGCCAGCACTGCGAATGCGCTCTGCCAATGTACCTTGAGGAACAAGCTCCACTTCAAGTGTGCCTTCATTCATTTGTTTGCCCGTTTCGGGGTTAGTGCCAATGTGCGAGGCATACAGTTTCTTCACGCGTTTTTCCGCGATAAGTCGACTAGAACCTCGACCCGGTGAGCCTGTGTCTGTGCTGATTAAGGTAATGTTTTTGATGTCTTTTTTGATCAACAAGTCAATTAAACGTTCTGGTGCGCCTGTTGCCATAAAGCCGCCAATCATGATGGTCATGCCGTCGTGCAATAGGCTTTCAATTTGCTCTGTAGTGGCTGCTTTTTTCATGTTTTTCGTGTTCATGAGAGGCTCCTTCTAACAACGTTTCAAAATTAACGCCGTGCCCATGCCACCGCCGATGCACAGTGATGCCAAACCGTAATCACGGCGAGTGCGTTGCAGTTGATAAACCAAGGTGGTCACAATGCGGTTACCTGATGCGCCGATTGGGTGACCAAGTGCAATGGCACCGCCACTTAAGTTACTGCGTTCTAGCAGCCACGCTTCATCGATATTGTGTTGCTCGGTAAGGGAACGAACCACGCCAAGTGCTTGCGCAGCAAAGGCTTCGTTAAGCTCAAAAACGTCGATATCTTCAATCGCCATTTCGGCTTTGGCTAAGGTATTGGCAATCGCAGACACTGGACCTAAGCCCATCACCTCTGGGGCGATAGCACCTTGTCCGTATTCGATGAGTTCAGCTATCGGCTTGAGGTTATGGCGTTTTACAGCACTTTCTGAAGCGAGCAAAATTGCGGATGCACCATCATTAATACCGGATGCATTGCCTGCGGTAACACTGCCTTCTTTATCGAATGCAGGACGCAGTGCTTGTAGACCTTCAAAGGTGCTGTCGGCTTTCGGATATTCATCGTTCTTTACTTCGAATTGGCGCTTGCGATCCACTATCGTAATTGGCGCAATTTCTGCTTCAAAATGACCATTTTCTATCGCGCTGATCGCTTTACGTTGGCTTTGTAAGGCAAAGGCATCTTGGTCTTCTCGGCTGATTTGGAATTGCTTGGCGATGTTTTCTGCCGTAACACCCATGTGGTAATTGTGGAAGGCATCTGTCAAACCATCTTTGATGATGCTGTCTTCTTGGAGTTGATGACCCATGCGATAACCGCGACGAATCTGACCGGAAGAGATGTATGGTGCGTTGGACATACTCTCCATGCCACAAGTAAGCACTAGCTCTGCGTCGCCTGCTCGGATATGGCTTGCGCCGTCCATGATGACTTTCATGCCACTGCCACAAATCATATTGAGTGTGTAAGCCGGAACGGACTCTGGAATGCCTGCCTTCATTGCGGCTTGGCGACCCGGTCCCATGCCTGCGCCTCCAGTAAGTACGTTGCCAACAATCACTTCATCGATTTGTTCTGGGGCAATGTCCACTTGCTCCAAGGCTGCCTTGATGGCATGAGCGCCCAGTTCAACACTAGACAATGACGCTAATGAGCCATTAAAGCTGCCAATTGGGGTGCGCTTTGCCGCCACAATAAAGATTCGTTCCATACCGCTGTTTACTCCGTAATCATTCTGTCATAACCAGTGTAGGGAGTGCGATGTGGTCGCGATATAGCCAGGAATTCAAAGCCGCTTTGCGAAAATGCAAAGTACAAACGAGGCGTAAATCACGAACTTTTACCCCTACCAATCTTAAGGTGAAAAGAAATCAACTTAGGAGAAAAACACATGCTTGATCGTATTGCTTGCGCCCCATGTTGCTGGGGAGTGGAAGAGGCATCTCATGCGACCAATCCAAGCTGGGGAAAGGTGTTAATGGATGCAAGTGACAGTGGCTTTCGTGGTATTGAATTAGGACCGGATGGCTTCTTCCCTGAAGATCCTGAACTGGTGAAAAGTGCGTTTCGTGTACGTGGACTGCAGGTGTGCGCTGGCAAGGTACAAGTACCATTTTGCGACTCTGCAAACATGTCTGCCATTTTGGAAGAAGTCGACACCGTCTGTCAGCGTTTAGATTCGCTGGGCGTAAAGAATTTACTGATCATGGAAGGCATTCATACGGAACGTTATGGCTATATCGGACAAAGCGTCACTGCACCGCGTCTGAATATGGAAAATAAACGGACCATGATTGTTAACCTTGAGCGAATTATTCGCGTGGCAAGCCAATATGGTTTGCGCAGTTTGCTTCATCCGGGCATTGGCGGCTACATCAGTTATAAAGATGAGATCGATTTTGTCATGAGTCAGATTCCCGGGACCAAACTGGGATTATGCATCGATATCGGGCATGTGTTTTTAGATGGGATGGACCCGATAGGGATCATTCGTCAGTACGGATCACGCATCGAGCATATTCATGTTAAAGATATCTCGACGGACAAATTGAGACTAGCTATCCGTGATAAGTTGGAGTGGGTTGACGCCTATAGTAAAGGATTGATCACTCCCTTAGGGGATGGCGATGTCAAGCTGCAACAAGTGATGAGTGCACTTAAAGCGGTCGACTATCAAGGTTGGATCGTGGTCGAGCATGAGCACGGCACCGCAGACGTGAGTCAGGTTTCGCGTGATTTAAAACGCAGTCGCGATTATCTCGCTCAGATTGTGGCGTGATTCGAAACTAGATGATGAAAAGGCAGTAATGATGCTCAGCGATCCTTGGTTCTATCTCTTGGCGATTCCTGCGGTGCTAATCTATGGCATTGGTAAAGGTGGGCTCGGTGGAGCGCTGGGCATTTTGGCTGTTCCGATGATGGCGCTGGTGGTGCCGCCAACACAAGCGGCGGCGATTTTATTGCCCATCTTGTTGGTGATGGACGCATTTGCGGTGCGTCATCATTATCGAAATGCCGATGTTCGAGTGCTCAAAACTATGTTGCCGGGGACTTTGCTTGGGGTGGTATTAGCGGGGGTATTTTTGAGTATCACCCCAGAGTCGGGGTTGAAGATCACCGTTGGCGTGCTGTCTTTGCTGTTCTGTTTTCAGTATTGGCTAAGTGGTGAAACTCCATCTCAATCAGGGAAGTTAGGCGCTTGGATTTGGAGTACACTGAGCGGTTTTTCCAGTACCGCAATTCATGCTGGTGGCGGTCCAGCGAGTATCTATTTACTGCCGTTGAAACTGCCTAAAATCAACCTAATAGCGACCATGGCACTATTGTTCGGCATAGTGAATGTAGCGAAACTCGTACCTTACATTTGGCTTGGCGAGTTTGATTCGACCAACTTAATGACTGCGCTGGTGTTAATTCCACTCGCGCCTGTTGGCGTTAAAATGGGCGTGTATCTTTTGCATCGCGTCAGTCAGGAAAAAATTTATCAGCTCTGTTACTTGTTCTTGTTTCTTTCAGGCGCCAAGCTGACTTTCGATGGCGTGAGCACTTTATTGTTTTAACTCCAATCCGACTCAACAAGGCTTTTCCAATAAGAACTCTTTGAACTTTATTGCCACTGGAGATGCAGTTTTGGGTGAATGGTAATACAGATTCAAACTCCAAATACTGGTCTCATACTCTTCCAATAGTGGTACCAACTCGCCTTTCTCGACTGCTTTTTCGGTGACGAATTGCGGCAAGTAGGCGACACCAGCTCCTTTTAAGGAGCCACTTAGTAATAGGTCGCTGTCGTTCACCTCGATTGTTTTTGGCACTTTGAGTACCATGTTTTCCACACCTTGGCGGAAGATCCAATCATTGCTGCCCGTCAGTGTGGTTGCAATTAAGCAAGCGTGGTCTCGTAGTGCTTCTGGGTGCGTGGGCAAGCCATATTTTTCTAGGTATTGCGGCGAAGCCACGACGATAAACGGGCACTGCATCAGCTCGCGCTTCACCAGTAATAAATCTTTTTCACGGTAGCCTTGGAAGCTGGCATTGGCACTGATCATTAGGTCACAAGTACTGGCGTGATCCAATGCCCAAGGAGTGACGTTGATGTTGAAGGTCACCTTTGGGTTGAGTTTGGAATACTCGGCGATTTTATCCATCAGATAGTGATTGGCATAGACGGGAGTGCACGCGATGTTGATGTGACCTTTTTCGCTGTCTTGGAAGTCTTCTAACTTGCGACTGATGCGCTCTGCGCTATCGACCAAAGGAGAAAACTCTTCGTATAAGGTTTGCCCCGCTTGAGTGGCTTCCAATAACCGATTCGAGCGGCGACATAAGGTCGTACCGAAGTGTTGCTCCAGTTCTTGCAGCCAACGGCTTCCTGCGGAGACCGAAATGTTGAATTTTCGTGCTGCGGAGGAGATAGACCCAGAGCGGATCACATAGACAAAGAACGCCATTTTATCGAGCATGAGTTTTGCCTCCAAAGCAAAAAGGGAACAAGTGCGATCACCTGTTCCCTTTGTAAAACATTAAGTTATCTTATGCACGTGCTTCAGTCGCACTTCCAGATACTTTTTTACCCAGTTTTTTCGCCATCGCTTCTTCCATTTTCTCTAAGCTGACGCCTTTCGTTTCAGGCACATACTTAACTACGATGACCATACAGATGAGTGACAAGACGCCGAATAACCAGAAGCTAAATGCGCCATTGAATTGCTCTTTTAGGTAAGGGTTTTCGTTTAGCATTGGGAAAGATTGCGTCACGATGAAGCCTGTAAACCATTGTGCGCCGACGGCGATGGCCATGGCACGAGAGCGAATGCTGTTCGGGAATATTTCTGAAATCATTGTCCAACATGCACAACCCCATGATGTCGCGTAAGACACTACGTACAAACACAATGCGAACAGTGCTGCGTAGCCTTCGGTTTGTTGGTAAAGCACATAGCCGACCACGAACATACCAAATGCACAACCAAAGGTGCCGTATTTCATTAATGGTAGACGACCTACTTTATCAATCAGGTACATACCAAGTGCGTTACCACCGATAAAGACAATACCGACAAAGGTAGTTTGGAACAGCGCATTTTCTGTTGAGCCAGTGATCGGTTTTAAGATCTCAGGTGTGTAGTACATGATCACGTTGATGCCCGTTAACTGTTGAGCCGCCGCAACGAACGTACCAATCACTAAGATGGCGAACAATAATGGCGAACGCAGGCTGACTTTGTTCTTCTTCGCACCGACGGTTTCTTTCAATGACTCTTGGATCTCTTTGATCAAACGATCTGCGTGTTTCGGGTTTGAGATACGAGATAACGTCTCTTTGGCATCGTCTACTTTGCCTTTCAAAACCAGCCAACGTGGTGATTCTGGGATGAGGAACAACAACATTGCGAAAAGCGCGGCAGGAATCACTTCAGAGCCAAGCATCCAGCGCCAGCCCATATCCACTAACCAAGCCTCTGACATGCCTTTTGCGATGAGGTAGTTGACGTAAAACACACCCGTTTGACCGATAACTGCCGATTGCTGGAACATGCTCACCGCACGACCTCGGAAGTCTTTTGGTGCGACTTCTGACATATACATTGGTGATACCACACAAGCCAAACCTACAGCTACGCCACCGACGATACGTAGAACAACATAGAAAGAGAAGGTTTGAGCGAGTGCAGAGCCAATGGCGGATATGATGAAGAGAATGGCGGCGATGAAGAGGGTGTTGCGTCGACCGTATTTTAGGGCTGCCCAGCCTGCGCTGACCGCACCGATGATACTACCTAATACTACGCTGGATACGGCCCAGCCAGTTTGAGCTGGTGACAATCCGAAGTAATCACGGATTGGACCAATTGCGCCAGAGATAACAGCAGTGTCGTAACCTAATAAGATGCCTCCGAGCGCAGCGATACAACAAATCCTAACGATGTAGGCGATATTGTGCTTTCGAGCTTCGGCCTTGGATGTAGCTTCCATTGTTTTTTCCTTTATTAGATCCCCAAGCTTTCCTTTAACCATCGAATAAGATCAAGTTGGGTAGCGGCCAATACTCTGTTTTGTAGGGTACGAGTATTGGGTATCTATATTGCCGACTTTTAATGTTTATTAGATGTATGAAAATTATTTTTCATTTGTCGGTTGCGTTTATCATATTTACTCTTTTGTTATTCGACTAGGTGTCTGTTCGTTTTTTATCCTAAAGTGTTACCCAAATCAAAAAATGAAAAACATTTTTCATTTTCAAATGTCAACATAAATTATTGAAAACAAAGGGTTTAAATAAAATGAGATCTGGCGCAAGTTTGCTTGTAGGGCTTGCTGTGATTGGCTTTTTTCATGATTTAACAATTTGATGACATCGATTTTATGTTGTGAAAAATATTTTTCATTTAAAGTTTTTTTCGCTAATGTAATTTCCAGTGAAACGAAATCGGTGAAAGAAAAGCATCTATAAAAACCACGCTTTTACTTCACGACATTTATTAAATAACGGAAACATTGTCGGAGAATAAAAATGAGCAACGTGCAATATGGAATTAGCCCACTGACTTGGACAAATGATGACATGCCAGAACTGGGCGGCGATATCCCATTGGAAACGTGTCTAAGTGAAATGGCAGAAGCTGGTTTCACTGGTACAGAGCTAGGTACTAAGTACCCACGTGAGCCAGAAGTTCTAATCCCTCTACTAGAAAAACATGGCCTAGTGCTCGCTTCTGGCTGGTACAGCGGCAATCTAATGAAGCTGACTGCGGAAGAAGAAATCGCAGCGATGCAAGAGCACATCAAATTGCTTAAGGCTGCTGGCTGTAAAGCAATGGTGTTCGGTGAAGTGAGCAACACGGTTCACGGCGACATCAACACGCCACTTTCTCAACGCGTGATCCTGACGATGGACGAGTGGAAAACCTACTGCGCGAAGTTAACTCAAGTTGCGGAATACCTTCTAAACGAGCACGACATCAAGCTGTCTTTCCATCATCACGTCGGCACCATCTGTGAAACCGAAGATGACATCAACATCATGATGGAATTCACTGGCGAAGCGGTTTACCTAACTCTAGATACGGGTCACATCACTTACGGTGGTGGTAATCCAGTGACCATGATCAAACGTTGGGGTCACCGCATTGGCCACATGCACTTTAAAGATCTTCGTCTAGAAGTGATGAAAGCCGCACGTGATGCAGACAAATCATTCCTAAACGCAGTGCTTGATGGCGTATTTACTGTTCCTGGTACAGGTGACGTGGATTACGACGACGTATTCGCAGCACTGAAAGAGCGCAACTACCAAGGCTGGTTGCTGGTTGAAGCAGAGCAAGACCCTGCGAAAGCGCACCCATTGACGTACGCGAAAACGGCTTACGAGAACATCACAGGCTACGCGAAGAAATACGGTCTATAAGAGCACAAGTAAGGAAGGGGAGATTCGTCTCCCCTGTATCAAGCCGTGGAGACAACGCGGCTACAAAAATGATTGATACTACCGGGGAAGACAATGAAAACTGTACGCCTAACTGTTGCAGAAGCGCTAGCTCAGTACCTAGCCGCACAAATGATTGAAATTGATGGTAAAAAAGAACAGCTATTTGGTGCAGCATTCGCCATCTTTGGTCACGGTAACGTGACGTGCTTTGGACAGCAGCTAAAAAATATCGAAGACAAAATTCCGACTTGGCGTGGTCAAAATGAGCAGTCGATGGCAACAGCGGCAATCGCGTATGCCAAAGCGAACTTACGTCGTCGCATCGGTATCGCGACCAGTTCAATTGGTCCGGGTGCAACCAATATGGTTACCGCAGCAGGTATCGCGCACACAAACCGTTTACCAGTGCTTTTGATTTCTGGAGACGCTTACGTCAGTCGTCTGCCAGATCCTGTACTTCAACAGCCAGAGAATTTCTACGATCCTTCGATCACTTGTAACGATGCGTTCAAACCGCTAACACGTTACTGGGATCGCATTATCTCGCCAACGCAATTGATGCACTCATTGCCTCAGGCTATTGACACCATGCTTGACCCAGAAACCTGTGGTCCAGCGTTTATCGGCTTACCACAAGATATTCAGGGCGTGGCTTACGATTTCCCTGAAGTCTTCTTCCAAGAAAAAGTACACCGCATTCGTCGTCCAGAGCCAGAAGTGGCAGATCTAGAGGATGCAAAAGCGGCGCTACTTAGCGCGAAACAACCTTTGGTTATCTCTGGCGGTGGCGTGCATTACTCACTAGCAACGGACGAGTTGGCTGCCTTTGCGAAAAAACACAACATCCCTGTGGTTGAGACCATTGCTGGTCGCGCCACGATGCTGCAAAACAATCCTCTAAACGCAGGTCCAATCGGCGTGACAGGTTCAGACTCTGCAAACTACATGGCAGCGCATGCGGATGTGGTGTTGGCTGTGGGTACTCGCTTACAAGACTTCACGACAGGCTCTTGGTCGGTGTTCAAGAACCCAGATATGAAGCTAGTTGCCATCAATACCGCACGTTTTGATGCCATTAAACATCGTGCTATTCCAGTTAAAGCAGACGCAAAACGTGGCTTAGTTGAGCTGTCTAACCTACTGGGCGATTTCCGTAGTAGCGACGAGTGGGCGGCAACGGCGAAAGCGCAAGCGGATGAATGGAAAGCCGTGGTACATCGCCGTACTCACCCTCAACCAGGCGACCTACTCGACGGTACGTCTTCTTATGCAGAAGTGATTGGCAAGCTCAACAAGTCTATGCAGCCGGGCGACACGGTACTTACGGCAGCGGGTGGCTTACCAGCAGAGCTCGCGATGAACTGGCAGAACTACCAAATTGGTAAGTTCGACATTGAATTTGGCTTCTCTTGCATGGGTTATGAAATCGCAGGTGGCTGGGGCGCTAAAGTCGCGAACCCAGATAACGATGTGGTTGTGCTCGTCGGTGATGGCTCTTACCTGATTCAAAACTCAGACATCTACTCGTCAGTTCTGACAGGTCACAAGATGATTGTCGTGGTATGCGATAACGGTGGTTTCGCGGTGATCAACAAGCTGCAAAACAATACGGGTAACGAGTCGTTCAATAACCTATTGGAAGACTGTCGCCGTCCTGATGGCGAGGTAGCTCGCGTGGACTTTGCTAAGCATGCTGAAGCGCAAGGCGCAATCAGCGAGAAGTTGACCTCAATCGACCAGTTTGATGACGCATTCCAACGCGCTAAAGAAGCCGACCGTACTTACGTGATTGTGGTCGACATCGACCCAGTATCGCCAATGGCTTGGTCTAAGTGTGATTGCTGGTGGGAAGTGGGACTTCCTCAAGTGACACGCAATGACGACACCGCAGAGAAAGTGGCTGCATGGGAAGAAGGCAGAGCAGCGCAACGTGCCGGCGTTTAAGCCCAAACCGATTTATGTATCAAAACATCCAGCTTTAAAACAGATTTCAACAATTCGATTTATAGGCTCTTGAGCAAGAGCCTATCAAGGAGTCAAACATGTTTAATGAAGAACGTCATTTTGAGCAACCAATCCGTTGGGCAATGGTCGGCGGTGGTCGTGGCAGTCAGATCGGTTACTCGCACCGTAATGCGGCGCAGCGCGATGGTTTGTTTAAATTGGTCGCTGGTGCATTCGATTTGGACGAGGATCGTTGTCGTGATTTTGGTGAGAACTTAGGTCTCGATGGCGACCGTTGCTACGCAAATTACAAAGAGATGTTTGAGAAGGAAGCGCAACGCGAAGATGGCATTCAAGCTGTTTCGGTAGCAACACCAAACTCAACTCACTACGAAATTTGTAAAGCAGCACTGGAAGCTAACTTACACGTGGTGTGTGAAAAACCAATCACCTTCACGACGGAAGAAGCAGAAGAGCTCAAACAGATCGCAGCAGAGCGCAATCGCGTGATTGGCGTGATGTACGGTTACAGCGGTTTCCCAATGGTTCAGCAAGCGCGTGAAATGGTGAAGCGTGGTGATCTGGGTGAGATTCGTGTGGTGAACATGCAGTTTGCTCACGGCTTCCACAACGAAGAATACGAGAAAAACGATCCAGGTTTGAAATGGCGCGTCAGCCCAGAAGTCTCAGGTCCAACTTATGTTCTGGGTGATGTGGGTACGCACGCTTTCTACCTGTGTGAAGTGATGACGGGTCTTGAAATCGACCGTTTGTCTTGCATGCGTCAAAGCTTCATCAAGTCACGTGCTCCGCTCGAAGATAACGCTCACATCATGATGCAATTCAAAGATGGCGCAGTCGGTACGCTTTGGGCGTCGGCAGTGAATGCAGGTTCGATGCACCAACAAAAAATCCGCATCGTCGGTTCGAAAGCGTCCATCGAATGGTGGGATGAGCAACCAAACCAACTTCGTTTTGAAGTGCAAGGCGAAGCACCACGCATTCTCGAGCGTGGCATGGGCTACCTATACCAAGATGCACCGGGTGTGGCTTCTAACCGCGTTGGTGGTGGTCATGCAGAAGGTTACTTCGAATCATGGGCGAACTTGTACCACCGTTTCGCGTTGGCATTTGATGCGGCTGACCGCGATGACCAGCAAGCGCTGTCTGAAATTTGGTTCCCAGGAATCGATGCAGGTATCGAAGGCGTGCGCCTATGCGAGAAGTGTGTGGAATCTGCAGACCAGAACGCTGCTTGGGTTGAATACAAATAATAGGAACAGACGATGACAAACATTGCACTTGAAACAAATCGACCATTGGATGCCATCGTTTTAGGACGTGCGGGCGTAGATCTCTACGCTCGCGAAGCTAAAACCGACATGGCAGATATCTCTGGCTTCAACAAATTCGTTGGTGGCTCAGCAGCAAACATTGCGGTGGGCATTGCCAAGTTAGGCGGTAAGGTCGGCTTTATTGGCTGCGTGGCTGACGATGCATTCGGTGGTTACGTTAAAGGTTACATGACGGAGCAAGGTATCAACCTTGATGGTATGAGAACCGATGACTCTGGTTCGCGCACCTCGGTGGCATTCACAGAGATGAAGCCAAAAGATTGCACCGTGCTTATCTATCGTAACAACGCATCGGATTTGACCATCAAGCCAGAAGAGATTGATCCCGCTTACATCGCTAGCTCAAAAGTTTTGGTTGTCACAGGAACGGCATTGTCGGAAAGCCCAAGCCGTGAAGCCACTTTGATTGCGATGCAGCACGCGCGCCGCAGCAATACCTTAGTGGTGCTGGATGTTGATTACCGTCCTTACTCTTGGCGTACGGATACCGATGCTTCGATTTACTACGGCATTGCCGCGGGTCTTTCAGACGTCGTGATCGGTAATCGTGAAGAGTTCGACATGATGGAAACCGTCATTGCACCGGGTAACACCGATGATGACCAAACGGCGGCTCGCTTCTTAACAGAGAACACCCAAGTGGTGGTGGTGAAAGCCGGTGAGCATGGTTCGAAAGTGTATGACCGTACGGGTCATAAGTTCGAGCAAGGCATTTTCCGAGTCGAAGCCAATAAGCCATTTGGCTCTGGTGACTCATTCGCCGGCGGTCTGATTTGGACGCTAGTTACTGGTGGTTCGTTAGAAGAGGGCGTACGCAACGGCACGGCAGCAGCGGCGATTAATGTCAGCGGTCACAGCTGCACAGAAGCCATGCCAACTAAGGAACAACTATTCGATTTTATTGAGACGCGAAGTTAAGCATGGTTTGGTGCTTTCGGGCACCACATTGCTGCGCGTTTGGTCTCCCGGGCCGGTATGTCACTTGAGGGCAACTAAACAGTGCGCGTACACACCATCGTGGCCCGGCTTTTTTGTTAAGCCACTTTCAGAAGGATAGGGCAGCCTCGTTTCACTACGAGCTGTGAGGAGAAAAGAAAAATGGGAAAACACATTCCACCATTTGATAACAAGAATGAACCAATTATTGGTGCGAACGACGAAGTAACGCCGCTATGTTACTTCAACCAAGTGTTCTTGAATCAGAACGAAACCTTTGACCATGTCATCGAAGGGTATGAGTCTGTCATCGTATTGGCTGGCGGCACTTGCAGCATCATCGTGACGAAAGACGGTGAAAGTGAAACGTTCGACAACATTGGTAAACGTAAATCAGTTTGGGACGGCAACCCAGAAGCGGTTTACGTACCACTTGGCTACCGCGCGACCATCCAATGTGTGAGCGACAAGGCTGACGTTATGATTGCGGGTGGTAAGTTTGAAGCGTCACTGGAGCCTTTCTGTGTTCGCGAAGAGAACGTAGACATGGTTCAGTACGGTTCAGATGAGACTAAAACTCACCGCAAAATCAAACACGTGCTGGGTCAATCCAACGCAGACAAACGTGGTCGCTTATTGGTGAGTGAGCTATTCACCGTTGGTGCAGGTGGTTGGTCTGGCTTTCCACCACACAAGCACGATGAAGATCGTGTTAAGCCTGATGGCAGCAAAGAAACCCTTTATGAAGAAGTGTACCAATTCCGCTTTAACCCAGATTTCGGCTTTGGTGCGCAGTTCCTATACGAGCATGAAGACGACTTTGGTCCGGTTTACCATGTGCGCACGGGCTCTGTGATCGCCATCGACAAAGGTTATCACCCAAGTGTGGCGGCGCCGGGTTATGAAATGTATTACTTCACCATCATCGTTGGCAAAACAGAGAAATCTTTGATTCAGCATTTTGATCCGCACCACGAATACCAAGTGGAGACGATCCCTGGCATCAAAGACATGATCGCGAAATTTAAGTAGGGGAATCATCATGTTGGTAAATTTGAATGACCTATTGCCGGAGGCTGCGGCGTCTAACTACGCTGTCCCTTGCTTTAATGTGTTCGGCTTTGAAGATGCACGTGCTGTTGTTGAAGCGGCAGAGCAAGTGAACAAACCTGTAATTCTGGCGTGTAATAAAGACGTTGTGGACTTTTATGGCGTCGAAACCGCTGCGGCGATGTTCCTAAATCTAGCGCATAAGAGCACGGTGCCTGTCGTGCTTCACCTTGACCACACTTACGAAGAAGACATCGTCTTTCGCGCGCTTAAAGCTGGGTTTAGTTCTGTGATGTTTGATGGCTCTCAACTGACGTTGGACGAGAACATTGCTCGCACTAAGAAAGTCGTTGAAGTGGCGCATGCGTTAGGAGCATCGGTAGAGGGGGAAATTGGTTCGGTGCCTTACGAAGAAGGTCGCGACCACATAAAATCTATCTACACAGAACCGGAAGATGCGGCGCGCTTTGCGGAAGAGAGTGGCGTAGATTGTGTCGCAATTTCCGTCGGTAATGTTCACCGCTTAACCGAGCCCACTTGTACTATCGATTTTGGTCGCCTAGACCGTATCGCAAATGCTGTGGCTGTGCCGTTGGTGATTCATGGTTCGAGTGGTATTCGCGATGAAGACATGCTCAAGCTGAAGCAAAGTCGTGT
The DNA here is from genome assembly GCF_963871815.1 of Vibrio sp. L85. Taxonomy (NCBI): domain Bacteria; kingdom Pseudomonadati; phylum Pseudomonadota; class Gammaproteobacteria; order Vibrionales; family Vibrionaceae; genus Vibrio; species Vibrio sp. L85. The sequence continues at coordinate 47,173 of NZ_CAWMYL010000244.1, read as the reverse complement.
GTCCAAGTTCAATATTGGCACCTGTTTGCGTCAGGCTCTGGGTCATAATCTTCGCGATTACATGAATCAGGAACCGCAAAAGTTTGACCGCATTTACTTCATGCAAAAGGCGATGCCGTACGTGAAAGAAGAAGCGGTACGAAACTTTGAATTATTATCTTAAAATAGCAGCCCCTTTTGTTACTATAAGGGGCCTCTATCTCCAAGCGTTCATTGATAGGAGAGCAGTATAACTATGGATGTTGAAGTGAAAGCACCTGCAGATTTAGACACACTAAAAGAGTTAATCGCAAAGCGTTACGACAGTTTGAGCGGACGTTTGCAGCAAGTCGCGGATTTTGTAACCGACCAGCCGATGCTGGTGGCGGTAGAAACCATGGCGACCATTGCCAAGCAAGCCAACGTACCATTGTCGACCTTGAGTCGATTCTCTAATGCGATGGGCTTTGATGGCTTCACTTCTATGCAAGTACTGTTTCGCGATCAGTATTTGAATCGTCCGAGAGACTACAAAGAGCGCGTTCGTAAAGCTCGTGAGATGGAGGACGTCCCACATGACTCGCCTCAAGCCATCTTCCAGGATTTCGGACACGCAAACATTGAAGCACTAGAACAGCTTCAAATGTCGGTCTCTCCACAAAAACTGGAACGTGCAGTGGCTCTGATGGATGGAGCAGAAACCATCTACATCCAGGGGACTCGTCGCGCTTACCCAGTGGCCTTCTATCTTTGGTACGCCCTCATGAAATCCGACAAGAGTGTAGTGCTCTTGGATGATCACGGTGGCATGTTGTCTCCGTTAACTCGACGAATGAACGAAAAAGACGTTCTGTTTGCTATCACCTTCAATCCATACGCGGAAGAAACCAGCCAACTGATTGATGATGCTTGCAAAAAGAACGTACCGATTGTCTGCATTACTGATAACCAAATGACGCCTCATGGCAGCAAAATGGATGTCTGTTTTGAAGTGCAAGAAGGCGAATTGATGGGCTTCCGTTCGCTCAGCAGCTCCATGTATTTGGCGCAGGCGATTGCGGTGAGTCTGATTTGTCGAGAAGTGAAGTAACTTCATCGCTCAGTAATCTCAAATAGGGACGCGATCCTGCGAGCGAATAAGCAGTAAAGCGCGCAGATTTTTCCATACCTTTGTCCACTGATTAAGTGCAACTTAGCGGTTGCGCTGCGGGTTTGCTCGAGCTGAATTCGGCTTATGTCCTGCAATGTACAGGGCAGTGAGAAGAGGTAAATCTGATGCGTTTTGCTCTACATGGCATGTGCTCTCTGCACAGCAATATCCTATCTGATGTCCGACTTGCCAAAGAAACTGGCTACCAAGGGCTCGAAATTCACACCGAAAAACTCTGGCGTTATATTCAAGCTGGCTTCTCCGCTGAGCAACTCAAACAACGTATGGATGAGTTTGGCATTGTTCCAACGGCGATCGACATCATTGGCGCGGTTGAAGTGACAGATAAAGCCAGCCAACGTCAATTGTTCCAAGATTCAGAAACGCTGTGCCGTTTTGCGCAAGCCGTGGGTGCACCTACCATCCAGCTCAATGCTTTTGAGGCATTAAATGGCTTAACTAAAGAGCAAAACATCGAACTCACGGCACAGAACATTCGCCAGATTGTCGACATTGGTAAGAGCTATGGCATCCGTTTCCAATATGAAGGCGCGGCTTGGACTCCAATCGCCAAATTGGAAGATTACTTCCGCCTGTACGACGCCGTCGGCCGCGACAACTTTGGTTTTGTTGTGGATACATGGCACTTATGGGCATGTCGCGGAGCAACGTTGGAACAAGTGGCAAATGTCGATGCCGAGCTGATTTTCAACGTGCACTTGTCTGACGGTAAGCGCCCTGCACCGGGCGAAGCTTGGCCTGATGAGCGCGCTCTACGTGGTTACTTACTAGGGCAAGGTGAAGTGCCATTGAAAGAGTGGGTCGATGCGATTCGACAAACGGGTTACGACGGATTCTACTCTGGTGAATTCCTCAACGACCAACTCTGGGAAGGGGATTATTACGATATCGCCGCAGATATGTTGGCGGGTATGAAGCATCAATTCGACTAGTCGACACATAAGGGATTTTCTATGTTTAATATTGCTTTATTTGGAGCGGGTCGAATTGGTCAAGTGCATGCGGTCAATATCGAACGTTCACCTGAAACCACGATTTATTCGCTTATCGAACCTTTTGAGGTCTATGCGGATCAGTTTTGTGTGCAGTATCCGCAGACAAAGCGCCAAACCGTAGAAGAGGCGATGGCGGATGACAACGTTCATGCGGTGTGTATTTGCTCGTCAACCGATACTCATGCGGATTTGATTGAGCGAGCAGCAAAAGCAGGCAAAGCGATTTTTTGTGAGAAGCCTATCGACCTTGATTTGGGGCGAGTACGTGATTGCTTGGGCGTAGTAAACCAGCATCAGGTGCCGTTCTTATTAGGCTTCAATCGCCGCTTTGACCCGCATTTCTTGAGCCTTAAGAAAGCGCTGGATGACGGTCAAATTGGCGAACCAGCAAGCGTAGTCATCACCTCTCGCGATCCTGCGCCACCGCCAGCACAATACAGCAAATCGTCCGGTGGTATGTTCCGTGATATGACGATCCACGACCTCGACATGGCGCGGTTTATCTTAGGGGAAGATCCAATCACTGTTACGGCACATGGCAGTTGCAAGGTAGATCCTGCCATTGGTGAAGCGGGAGATATCGATACCAGTGTGGTGACGCTTACATTCCCTTCTGGTGCGATGGCGACGATTCATAACAGTCGTCGCTCTGGCTACGGATACGATCAGCGTCTCGAAGTGCATGGCGAGAAAGGCATGCTGCAAGTGGCGAATCTGACCGAAAATCTAGTCAGTCACAGCACAGAAATAGGGCAAGTAGGCGCAACACCGAAGTACTTCTTCTTAGAGCGTTATGAGCGTGCTTACGTGGCAGAGTGGCAACACTTTGTTGAAGTACTTAAAGGCGAAGCACCATGCTGCTCGGGTATAGATGGTGAGATTGCTCTGACGTTAGCGGATGCCGCGTTAGAGTCGATGCAAACAGGGAAGACGGTTCGTTTGTAGGTCATCCCTAACAGGAAACAAAAAGGGGAGCCGCATTGGCTCCCCTTCCTATTATTGAGATCTTAAAGATGCTTAAGTCTTACTGAGCTTTTTGCTGTTCTGATTTGCAAACAGCGGCAGTGAAGATAACGTCTGTTGAGCTGTTTAGGGCTGTTTCAGCAGAGTCTTGAATCACACCGATGATGAAGCCAACCGCTACAACCTGCATTGCTACGTCGTTTGAGATACCAAACAGACCACACGCTAGTGGGATTAGTAGTAGAGAACCACCTGCAACACCTGATGCGCCACACGCTGATACTGCTGCAACAATACTTAGTAGTACCGCTGTCATTAGGTCAACGTCGATACCCATAGTGTGTACCGCTGCTAGCGTTAGGGTAGTGATAGTGATTGCTGCGCCCGCCATGTTGATGGTCGCGCCTAGTGGAATAGATACTGAGTACGTATCTTCGTCTAGATCTAGCTTCTTACATAGGTTCATGTTCACTGGGATGTTTGCAGCACTTGAACGCGTAAAGAATGCCGTTACGCCACTTTCACGTAGACATTGGAATACCAACGGGTATGGGTTTTCTTTCGTTTTGAAGTATACGATCGCAGGGTTAACCACTAGCGCAATGATAAACATTGAACCTAGTAGTACCGCTAGAAGGTGAGCGTAGCTTGCTAGTGCACCAAAACCTGTTGTTGCAAACGTTGAGGCAACCAGACCAAAGATACCAAATGGCGCAAGACGAATGATGAAACGAACAATGTGGGAAACACTGTGGCTTAGATCTTCGAATACCGCTTTTGTTGTTGCTGATGCGTGGTGAAGTGCAAGACCAAGACCCACACCCCAAGCAAGAATACCGATGTAGTTTGCTTCTACTAGCGCGTTTACTGGGTTATCAACCAGTTTGAACAACAAGGTTTGGATAACTTCTGCAATACCTTGTGGTGGTGTTGCACCTTCAGCGCCCGTTACTAGCGTTAAATTGGTCGGGAAAAGGAAACTTAGTACTACTGCGGTTAGTGCCGCAAAGAAGGTACCCGCTAGGTAAAGAATTACGATTGGACGCATGTAAGTGTGTTGGTTTTTCTTTTGGTTTGCGATAGACGCAGCCACCAAGATAAATACCAATACTGGAGCAATCGCTTTTAGTGCACCAACAAACAAGCTACCCAGCATACCAACGCTTTCTGCGTGGCTTGGCGAGATAGTCGCAAGCAGAATACCTAAGACGATACCGACGAGGATTTGGAGAACGAGGTTACCGCGAGCGAATCGGGCAACGAGACTGTTGTGTTGCATTTGCATACATCATTCCTGCAATTTTTGACTCAGCAACAGCGCAATATTCAGTCATTACACGGCGTAATGTTCCCTCGCATGAAGGGGCTGAATCTTGTGGTTGTACTGCTAAGACATCCTGATTATCAATTATCCTGTTTTTATAAATCCAGCCATTTTCTTGCTGAATATCACATATCTTAACTTGGTAATATTTTGTGTCTAGTTTTAGTTTGTTCTTAGTTTAAATGTTTGCTCAATGTTATCGTTATTGGTCTTTTGTGTTGATTTGTATGGCGAAGTATGAATGATGGTTTTTCATAAAGTTATTAAAAAAGGAGGCGTTAGCCTCCTTTGTTCTATTGATTACGCAAATACAACAAACTAGTAACTCTGTTGGCGTTTGCGCTTTCCGTCAACAATACTGCGAACCATTTTGCCGAACTGTTTATTCTGCGCTCTTTGCTCTGCGAGACTCGCTCCGTTATGGGCTTGTTCACGCAATAACTTCTGATAGTTAGTAAAGCGTCGTAGCTCAAGAGAGCCATCTTCAATCGCAGCTTGAACCGCGCAACCTGGCTCGGTTTGATGTTGGCAATCATTGAATCGGCAGTTATCAGCTAAGGCTTCAACATCAGCGAAAGTTTCACTCACGCCTGCCTCGCAATCTGCCAATTGGATCTCTCGCATTCCCGGCGTATCCATCAAGATCCCACCGGATGGTAATAGGTGGATTGAGCGTGAGGTCGTAGTGTGTCGACCTTTGCTGTCATCCTCACGAATACCACCAGTCGCTTGTTCTTGCTCGCCAAGCAGGGTGTTTACTAAGGTCGATTTTCCTACCCCTGAAGAGCCAATAAATGCGACGGTTTGACCTTCGCCGCACCAACTCATTAATTTGGCAACGTCTGATTCATCCAAACCATTAACGCTTTCCACCATAAGCAACGGATCGAGCTTTTGTACCTGAGCTTTGAGCTCGTCAACATCGTCGCATAAGTCTGCTTTCGTCAGCACAATCACGGGTTCTACATCAGCTTCATTGATGAGTGCCAAATAGCGCTCAATGCGACTGAGGTTAAAGTCGTGGTTGAGTGAACAAACGATGAAGACAGTATCCACGTTGGCGGCGATAAGTTGCTCGGCGACCTTACTACCTGCGGCTTTGCGGCTGAATAAGCTGCGGCGTTCAAGTAGGCGAGAAAACTGTTGCTGACCATCCAATACTACCCAATCACCAACGGTCATGCTGGGTAACGAGGGATGGATAGGTAAGTGAGTTTCACCTTGTTCGCTAACAACAACGTAACCACTACGATGGTGAGCAATCACTCGCGCAAAAAGCGTGTCTTGGTAATCGTCTAACGTCAATTGTTGTTGAAAAAAGGGTTTCCAACCTAATAGCTTTAATGGGTTAGGTTGAGTTAGTAGTGTTTCACAAAAAGAATGTGTTTTATTCATTGTTGAATTATCCCAGACGCAACAAAGCGCCTTAATACAAATCGCATTAGGGTCTAATTCGCATAGAGCTGACCCCGGTGAAAACCGGGCAAGGAAGGGAGGGGGTGTGGCTTAGCCACGAGAAAAAAGTTGGACGTTTACCCTTTCACTGCCCAGTTAGTGTTATTCATTACAATCATCATATTTCCTCTTAAGTTGGTGAGTTAACGGTCGGAGTATAGCGACTGCGCTCTGATTCTTACAACTCCTTTGCGTTTTATATGTGTTTTATTCGACGTTCTTCCATCTCTTGTGAATAGATGTTGGCTTTTACGCCGTAGATGATTTGGATATGTCGTTCATCAATGATCACGACACCATGCGCTCCATGCTCCTTCAGTGCTTTTTGATTCACAATGGTGGTGTCTTTTAGTGTGAGTCGTAGCCTTGTCGCGCAAGCACCAGTTTCCACCAAATTACTCATGCCACCAATAGCGTCAATGATGGTATCGACATCCTGTTCTAGGTTTGGATTTACTTGCGTCAGCATTTTAAATACGCGAGAAAGGGCTTTTAACATGGCGAGAAACTCGTTTGCAGCAAAGCCTTGTTTATATCTCAGCAGCGGCTGTTTCGCTCTGATTTAGGACACAAAATCATGTATTGATAGTTTGGCGAATACGGCTTAGAGAAAAGAGAGAGGAATAAAAAAGCTCCTCACGTTGGAGGAGCTTTGAATCGATGAAGTGAAGAGACACTAATGATGATGTTCGTGCTTTTTCATTCCAGCCATGACTTTTTTAACTGGTGCGGTAAAGCTTTGCTTTTGGTCGTTGTCGTAAGTCACTGTCACTTCGATTTCGTCGCCTTCATTAAGCGGCTTTTTAAGGTCGAATAGCATGATATGCAGGCTGCCCGGTTTTAGCTCGGTGGTCTCTTTTGCAGCGAGTGTGATGTGGTCTACTTGACGCATCTTCATTACATCGCCTTCTTTAATCACATCGTGCAACTCGACTTTACCTGCTGCAGGGGTTTCTGCTGCGACAATATTGATGTCTTCTTGGCTTCGGTTAGCAAAGGTCACAAACACAGCGCTCGTCACAGCACCTGGCGCCATTGCTCGTGCATACGGTTCGTGTGGCATCACGTTTAGGTTTGCTTGTGCCAAAGGGCTTAGAAGTAGGGCGGAGAGGGCTAACGTTTTGATTGCATGCTTAGCTTTCATTGGTTTTTCCTTCTGCTGTTAGTTTGGTTATCGCTTCGACAATTGGCGCAGGCGTTAAGGTGTGTGGCACTTTAGTGATGAGTGTGCCGTCAGGCTTCAAGAAGTAAAAGTAAGAGCTATGGTCGAGCGTGTATTTCAGCTCTGAGCCTTCTAGCTCCGTTTTACGGAAAATGACACCATATTTGTGGGCAAGTGGGGTGGTCACGTCGAGTGGTGCGGACAGGCCTTCAATCATCGGGTGGAAGTAGTGGGCGTACTTGGCTGATGCATCTGCCTCGTCACGTTCTGGATCAAGCGAGATGAACATTGGGCGCAACTGCGCTTTTTGCGCATCGTCGATTTGATTGAGTGCACCTGCTAGCATGGCTAATGAGGTTGGGCATACATCTGGGCAACGCGTAAAGCCAAAGTAAACAATGCGAATGCGATCATCGCTGGTATCGAAGATATCGACAGGTTTATCGCCTTCGCCAAACAACACGCTTTGCTCGGTAGTGACTTGTTGTTTTTTCTCTACGTCTTTTTGTCCATCTAGGTACGTTTTGGTACCAAAGCCAAGGACAAACGCAACCACGAGAAAGAGAGACCAATTACGGCTCATATCAATTCCTTATCTTTGCATTTTGAGGGCCGGGTAGATGGTGTCTTTACCGTCGGAAAGTTCACCAACCCACGTCATTGAATCTTGTGTACAAACGGGCAATGTCACATCACCCACAAATTTACCTGGTGCCACTTTCTTTAGCATGAATTTTGGCTCGCCCATTTCCATTTCTCGACCAACCAAACTTAATACGAGCTGATCCGCTTCGCTGTCTTGCCATTCGACTTCGAGCTGAGCTGGGATAAGAGGTTGAGCAGTATCGACGCTAAGCGTCATCGCAACATTATGTTGGATACAAGGTTCAGTAGAGAGGAAACAGTATTCATCGAGCGACTTAGGCTCGGGCGCTGAAGAGAAGTTTTTTATTAGGGTAGGCGCGTAAAAGCCAGCGACCAGTGCCACGGCTATCCCTGCAATTTGTAACACTTTCATTAAGATTCAGTATTTATCACTTAACATTGCCTGCATCCTAGCACAGATGGGATGTACGAAAACTCGTAACTTCAACAAATTGTGCACTATCCCCATCTATTTGAAACCTATTGTTTGTAAAGCGTAAATAAAAAAAGCGGAGCCAATGGCTCCGCTTTTTAAATGATTGAATTGTGAGCTATACCCAAGCATCTCGAGGTTACTTGGGGATAAGTCTACTTGTTTGAATCCGCAAACTTCTCTAAACCAAGTACTAACGCGATAGCGGCTAGCATCATGATCACGGCTAACAACAGTTGTGATGGTTGAGACGTGATGTGCTCAAACTCAAACGGTGATAGGTTTTGCTCTAGCAATGGCACTTGCTCACCCTTCGAGTTAGTACGCCATGTTAACGTTTCCTTCCAAGGCCAGATCTTTGGTAGCGTACCGATCATTAAGCCAGTCAGGAACATTAAGGTTAAATCGCGGAATTTGCGCAGTAACCAAGACAACAAGTGAGAGAAGGACAGCAGACCAGCAACACAGCCAACAAGGAACAGCGCAAGGATATCAATTTGGAAACCTTTTACCGCGCCCAATACAGGAGCATACATGCCGATCAACAGCAAAATAAAGCTGCCTGAGATACCCGGTAGAATCATCGCACAGATTGCGATAGCTCCAGCCAGAATGGTGTTGATCGCCGTTGGCTCCATATGAAGTGGTTTTAGCACCGTGATGCTGTAGGCGAAACCAATGCCGATCAATAACGCAACAAAACGGATAGCGTCACGTTTTTCTACTTGGCGAATGATGTGGTAGACAGACACCAAGATCAGACCAAAGAAGAATGACCAAATTGGAATTGGATGAGTTTCCAATAACCAACTGATTAGTTTTGCCAGCGTCGCGATGCTGGTGAAAATACCCGCAAATAAAGAGATAAGGAAGAAGCCGTTAATGTGATTAAACGCACCTTTGAAGCCATCCTTTTTCCAAATCGAGAAAAGTGAAGGGTTAATACGTCGAATGCTTTCTAGCAGTGTGTCATAAATGCCAGTAATAAATGCAATGGTACCGCCTGATACGCCTGGGACAACATCGGCTGCACCCATCGCCATTCCTTTGAAGTAGGTGATTAGATAGTTCATTTCTCAAGTACTAAGTCATGTAGATGGTCCTGAGTATACAAACATTGATGTCAAAAAAGTATGAAATAGTGGTGAGGAAAATATCTAAATGATTGCTTATCTAGGATCTGTTGAACTTTCGTGGTTAAGTTTTGTTCTGATGGGCGCATGGTTAAAATCGTTGTAGGCAAGGAAAGGAGTGTATTGCTTAGTCATTCTAGGCAAACACTCGCTGTAAAAATCAGCTTGAAAGGCCAACAGAACCTAGCAACGTTAAGCTTTTTGGTTAGTTTAGATGAATAAAAACAGAAAGATACGCGATAAAGAAATGGATTTGTTATCAGCTGTAAAGGGGCGCTTGATTGAATAAATGTCAGCGTAAAATCGATAAATTTGTTGAATGAAGTCGTTTGGTGACTTATTTATCACTTATGCCACAGAGTTGCGACTTGCAACTGCAATTTGCATTTTGACTTTGCATATTGCAAATGTTGTAACATCTTGGCAGTTTGATATGAGATCTTGTGCCCAAAAATAATGCTTTTCAAATTGGCATGATTAATGCATAATCCTTTTCGACCCTTCTTAAGCCGAGGGTCACCTAGCCAACTGACGTTGTTAGTGAATATACATTGTTCACATCATACATAAGCCAATCGCCTTAATTGCGGTTGGCTATTTTTTTGTCTGTCGTATACCCAAGTGACTTTGAGATGCAGGATTCAGAGCGTTGTTATTGATGCGAGCGCAATGAAAACAACGCCGTGTATCCAAGTCGTATATATGTACAACGTTTCTTACAGGCTTTGCAATTTGCATGAATGCCCACAAAAAAGGGGCTGACGCAATACGCCAACCCCTGTTTAGCTACTCTCTTTCGAGTGATCAGTAACCCATCAATTGCAGCAAGTTCTCCGCCGTCACAATCGCTTCCTTACGGTTTGCAATGTTGAGCTTTTGGTACAAGTTACGAATGTGAGTCTTAATCGTTGTGCCTGCTACATCTAACTCTTGAGCGATTTGCTCATTGCTAAAGCCTGAGTAGATCAAACCAAGCACTTGCCATTCACGTTGCGTGAGTGGACTGGTTCGAACCAGCTCCGGCACGTTCGGGTGGTTCACCAGTTTCTCAATAAAGTCTTCATCAAAGTGAATCGAACGGCTGCGTTGGTTTGAAGAGATGTCTTTCATCAATTGCTGAGCACGGTGACGTTCTAAATCGCCCAGCTCATGACGAAGACTTAGCTTCTCTAGTAGACCACCAATCGTTGCACCGTCGATTAAGAAGTTGCCGACCATACCGGTTTGGTTTGTCATCACTAGTGCTTCTTTCAATAGTGCTTTTGCTTGCTCTTCGTCTTTCTGACGCGCGGCAAATACCGCTTCAACCACAAGGTTGCGATTGGTATCGGTCACCAAGTTAGTACGACGAGCTTCGCTTTGTAGGAAGTCCAAAGCTTGTCGCGCTTCGTCATATTGGCCAAGGTTGATGTGAGCACGAGCAATATTGCGCCACTGTAACTGCAAGAAGTGGTTACACGCTGATTCCGGGCGAACTGCGGTGTTCAACCATTCTTGAATTGCTTCTGTGTTGCCACGAGCTTGCCAAAACAAAATCAGAGAGAGCGATGCGTTTGCCGTCCAGTCTACGTGATAAGTGGATTGTTTCATCAAGTGCTGGATGTGTTCGATAAACTTACCCGCTTTGTCTAGTTCACCGCGACCAATCGCAATACGCGCCAACATTGAGTAGCTATGTAAGTGCTTACTTGGTGAGTGGTTTTCTAGAATTTGTAGCCCTTTGTATGAGCACTCTTCTGCTTCATCCAAGCGGTTCCAGCACCACAATACTTGCGCGCGAATTCGTAATAAAAACTCGTGAAGAGGAACATGCTGAAGCTGTTGATCTTCAATCAAGCGGAAGCCGGAATCTTGCAGCTCAAATGCTGCTTGGACGTAACCTTGCGCGATCATGATTTCACTTTGTTGCAAGATTGCCCATAACGCTTGGTGGTAAACCTGATACTGACGTGCCAGTTTTTCGGTTTGTTGCATCATTGGTAATGCGCGGTCAAGTTTACCCAGTACGTGGTTTACTTCACCAACGACTGACGTCGCCACGATACGGCTGCGGTACACCGTTGGGTCAAGTTGGCTCAGTGCTAACTCGGCTAACTCTAATGCACGCTCTGGTTGGTTGCTGTTGATTGCAACCTGAGCGAGTAGGGCATTAGCTTGACCTTGGTAGCCAGAATCAAGTTCGATATTACGTTTCTTATGCTCTTCTTCGGCTTCTGCTAGAAGCTCACCAACCTGGTTGTAGCGGTGTTGGCTTTGCGCCAACCATGCGCGCAACATCGACAGTTTCGGGTGGCTGAAGAGTAAGTCTTTATCAAGCTGGTTGATCGCCGCTTCTAGCGTTGTTAACTCACCTTGGTTGAACATCTTCCAACCAAATTCATTCAAGATTTCTACGATTAGATCAGTGTCGTCAGATTTCTGTGCGTGGTGAATAGCTTGATGCGGTGCTTTTTGTTTTAGCCAGGCGACAGCTGCGTTGCGGTGTAGATCTTTCTCTTGTTGAGGAATACGCGCTTGACGTTCATGCGACAAAAATTCGCCAAACAGATTGTGGAATCGGAACCAGTTTTGTTCACCTTCCAGTGGATAGATAAACAAGCCGTATCGATTGAGTGACTCAATCATGCCGAGTGCATCTTCACGTTGCGTCAATGCAAAGACGAGTTCGTCGTTGAAATGGTCGAGTACCGACACTTGCATTAAGAAATGACGTGTCTCTTTGTCTAATAGATCAAAGACTTCTTCGACTAAGTAATCCCATAAGTGTGCATGATTAAACTGAGACACCGACTCTACGGTTTGTGCCAGAGTGCGGTTCTGATGCTGTGCTTGTAGGGCGATAAGTTGTAACGCTGATGGCCAACCTTCAACGTAAGTACGTAAGTTGTTCGCCATGTCTTCATCGATGCCATCGGCAATGCGTTGGTTGAAGAAGCGTGTGGTTTCTTCGGTATCGAATGCCAACATTTCGTTGCCGATTTCGATCATCAAGTCACGGACACGAAGGTTCGCAGTGCCTAATGGCGGTGCCGCACGGCTAGTAACCACTACAGTAAGGTTGTCTGGCATGTGCTTTAAGAAAAAACGCATGGACTCGTGAATTTCGTCGTTAGTGATCAGATGGTAGTCATCGAGTACGACGTAACACTCATGCTGAAAATCTGCCATTTCAGCGAAAACTTCGCTGAATAAAGAGCGTAAAGAAGAGAACTGACGCTTTTCAGCCAATTTTTGAGCGTTAGAGCAGTTGTAGTTGGTCGCTTTGTTTAAAGCTTGCAGTAGATAGTTAACGAAGCGGAAACCATCGTTATCACTGTCGTCGATACTGTACCAACCTACATTGGGTTTGTCTGATAGCCACTGTGCCGCCATGGTGGTTTTCCCGTAACCAGCCGGCGAGCGAAACAATACCAGTTTGTAGTAAGGCGCTTGTTGCAGTAAGTCCAACACTCGCGGACGGACGATTGCGTTGTGCAGGCGACCTGGGCGAGTAAGTTTAGATGGAATCCACATTATAAATTCTGTCCTTAATTTTTTGAGCTAGCGAAACTAGAAACTGACTCACACCACTAAATTCTAGTTTGTATAAAAAGTGTACAGGCTTGCGAGTCGTTTTGGATGTTACGACAACAGAATTGGTTGTTACTTTGATCCACTTCCTAATTCTCAAGAGTTGATGCAAATGCCACCAACTACGCCCTGTATTTGTGATTTTGGTCACTTAAACATCGATGGTATTGACCCCATGTAGAGAGAGTTGCACATCTATTAAGGAGAAATTATCAATGTTAAAAGACGTAATGTGATCGATAAGACAGTTTTTACATTGGAGTAGGAAGGGGGAATAAAAAACGTCATGAACAAATTTTAATCTTTCTCACAGATGGCTGTGATCCGAATCACTAAGAATAGGGTTATAGGCTGCCGTGTTGCGATTTGGATCACTAAGTTTGCAAGCTTACGCCCTCTACGCCCTACCCCCTCCTCCTTGTAGGGAGGACAAATGGGAGGATGTTTATTCACAGAGGGAAATGCACGATGTATGGCAGATGAATTACTAAAAGACGTGAGAATTTCTTAATGAAACCTACTCAACAGAAACAATTTGACAAGAAGTCGTTCCAAGAAAGCGTAAAGAAACATCTATCTGTGACTTACGCTCACACGGTTGAAAATGCAGATAGCCGCGCATGGTACCTAGCAATGGGTCGTGCATTGGCTGAGTTTACGACTTGTGATTTGCTTGCTACGGAAGCAGACGCTCGCATCCAAGAAGCGAAAAGCGTTAACTACCTTTCACTAGAATTCCTTATCGGTCGTTTGACTGGTAACAACCTAATCAGCATGGGTCTTTACGAAGAGATCACTGAAGCGATGGCTGAGCTAGGTCACAACCTAACAGACCTTCTAGAAGAAGAGCGCGACCCATCACTGGGTAACGGTGGTCTAGGCCGTCTAGCTGCATGTTTCATGGATTCATGTGCGGCTCAAGAATTCCCAACAGTAGGTTACGGTCTACACTACGAATACGGTCTATTTAAGCAGTCGTTTAAAGATGGTCGTCAACAAGAAGCACCAGACGCATGGCGTGGTGTAGAAGGTTACCCTTGGGAAGTCGCTCGTCCAGAGCTAGCGCAAGAAATCGGCTTCTACGGTCACGTTGAAGTGGTAAACGAAAACGGTAAAGAAGTTCGTAAATGGGTTCCTGGCATGTCTGTAAAAGCAATGCCTTGGGATCTGCCTATCGTAGGTTACGAATCAGATACTGTTTACCCTCTACGTCTTTGGGAATGTCAGGCAATTGCACCATTCTCACTAGAAAGCTTTAACAACGGTGATTACTTCGAAGCTCAGCACGCACTGATCGACGCAGGCAACATCACTAAAGTGCTTTACCCGAACGATAACCACGAGAAAGGTAAAACACTGCGTCTAATGCAACAGTACTTCCACTCTGCAGCATCTGTACGCGACATCCTACGTCGCCACGAAGCAGCAGGCTACTCGCTAGCGGATCTACCGAAGCAAGAGACTATCCAACTGAACGATACGCACCCAACAATCGCTATTCCTGAGCTAATGCGCATCCTAGTGGACGAGAAAGGTCTGACTTGGGAAGCGGCTTGGGAAATCAGTTCTCAGACTTTCGCGTACACTAACCATACGCTACTTCCTGAAGCACTAGAGACATGGCCAGAATCGCTAATCCAGCGTCTACTCCCACGTCACATGGAAATCATTTTTGAAATCAACCACCGCTTCCTACAAGAAGTTCGTAAGATGTGGCCTGGTGACGGTGAGAAGCAAGCTAAGCTTTCTATCATCCAAGAAGGTTTCAACCGCATGGTTCGCATGGCAAACCTATGTGTAATCGGTTCTTACGCAGTTAACGGCGTAGCAGCACTTCACTCTGAGTTGGTTAAGAAAGACCTATTCCCAGAGTTCCACGAGATGTACCCAACTCGTCTACATAACGTAACAAACGGTATCACGCCACGTCGTTGGTTGAAGTTCTGTAACCCAGGTCTATCTAAGCTAATTACCGATAAGATCGGTCCTGAATGGCCAGCAAAACTTGAGCAACTAGAAGGTATCGCTAAGTACGCAACAGACGCGAAATTCCAAAAAGAGTTCATGGCTGTTAAGAAAGAAAACAAACAGCGTCTTGCTGATTGGGTTCTAGATAACATGGGTATCGAACTAGATACTAACGCTATCTTCGACGTTCAAATCAAGCGTCTACACGAGTACAAGCGTCAGCACCTAGATCTGCTACACATTCTGTCTCTATACCACCGCATCCTAAACGAACCTGGTTTCGAGTGTGAGCCACGCGTATGTTTCTTCGCTGCGAAAGCCGCTCCAGGTTACCACCTAGCGAAAGAAATTATGTTCGCAGTGAACAAGGTTGCAGAGAAGATCAACAATGATCCACGTATCGGCAACAAACTGAAAGTGGTCTTCATCCCTGACTACCGCGTGAGCATGGCTGAAATCATCATCCCTGCGGCAGACGTTTCACAACAAATCTCTCTAGCAGGTAAAGAAGCATCTGGTACAGGTAACATGAAGATGGCTCTTAACGGTGCCCTAACTATCGGTACGATGGATGGTGCTAACGTTGAGATTCGCGAAGAAGTGGGCGACGAGAACATCTACATCTTCGGTCTTGATGTTGAAGGCGTGAAAGCGGTTAAAGCAGCTGGCTACAACCCTTACGACTACTACAATGCTGACCACTTACTAAAAGCGTCTCTAGACCTACTAACAGGTGATGAGTTTACGCCAGGTCAACCAGGTCTACTACGCGCTACATTCGATAGCCTACTAGATGGCGGTGACCCGTACCTATGTCTTGCTGACTTCGCATCTTATGTGAAAGCGCATGAAGAAATGGGCAAACAATACAAAGACCAAGCTGGCTGGGCTAAGAAAGCCATTCTTAACACTGCCCTAGTTGGCAAGTTCACATCAGACCGCTCAATTCGTGACTATGTGAACAACATCTGGAAACTAGAAGCGGTAAAACGTTAAAAGAACCCAGTTAAGACCAAGGTAGCCGAGCGCTACCTTTGGTCATTTTCAAGAATTAGTTATTGATAACAATAAAACCCTACATGGAAGGTGTTGGTATTACCTTCGGAGAAAGCGATGAAAGAACAAACAGCATTAAAGAAAGTCGCAGACATGGCGCGATTAGCTGATAGCTACGTCAGCGCGTGGGGAGACGAGGCAAAAGTTTCTGAGGAGACACTACGCCGCTTGCTCACTTCACTTGGCTACGATACTAGCAGCGATGAGAAGCTATTGGCTTCTGCTGAGAAAAAACATAAGAAAGACGTACTAGCCCCTGTTCTTGTTTTACGCGACGGCGACCCAGTCGAAGTGGAACTAAACCTAGGTACGAGTGCTCGTGAGAGTGAATTTAGCTGGCGTTTAGAAACAGAACAAGGAGAGGTACTTGAAGGCTATCTTCAGTCGCAAATTGTTCGTGATGAACGAGCTGAGGGTGGCCCTCTAGTGTTTGCATTGCCAAAGAATTTGGCATGGGGTTACCACAAACTGATCATCAGCCGTAAACGCCGTAAGACACCTTACGAAATGTCGCTGATCATCACACCGAAAGCGTGTTTCAAACAAGAAGATCTAAACCAGCATAAAAAGCTATGGGGTCCAAGCATTCAGCTATACACACTGCGTACTCAGCACAACTGGGGTATCGGTGACTTTGGTGACCTTAAGCAACTGGTCAGTGATATCGCCTCTCGTGGCGGTGACTTCATTGGTTTGAACCCAATTCATTCATTGTTCCCAGCGAACCCTGAAGGTGCGAGCCCATACAGCCCGTCTTCTCGTCGTTGGCTGAACATCATGTACATCGACGTAAGCTCTGTGCCTGAATTTGCACTAAGTGCAGAAGCACAACAACGCGTTGGCAGCGCTGAGTTCCAACAGCGTCTGCAAAAAGCTCGTGAAGCACACTGGGTGAACTACACCGAGGTTTCTGAGCTTAAGATGAACATTCTTCCGCTGCTATTTAGCGAGTTCAAAGCACGTCATCTAGACAAGAACACTGATCGTGCGCGCGCGTTCCTAGAGTTTGTAGAACTTGGCGGTGAGAGCCTACTTCACCAAGCGGCATTTGATGCTCTGCATGGTGAATTACACGCTGAAGATTCAAGTGTTTGGGGCTGGCCGGTATTCCCTGAGAAATTCCGTACGTTTGATGCTGCGGCAACTCAGAAGTACATCAAAGACAACTCTGACCGCGTTCACCTGTACATGTACCTACAGTGGATTGCAGACGATCAGATCAAAGAAGCACAGGCTCTTGCAGAAGAAAAAGGCATGGCGGTTGGTCTATACCGAGACCTTGCTGTTGGTGTTGCAGATTCAGGCAGCGAGACTTGGGCTGATGATGGCAACCTAGTACTGGATGCAAGCATCGGTGCGCCACCAGATATCCTTGGTCCTCTGGGTCAAAACTGGGGCCTGCCTCCGCTAAACCCACAAGTGTTGGAAGCGACAGGCTACGACGCGTACATCAAGTTGCTAAGTGCAAACATGAAGCATTGTGGCGCACTGCGTATTGACCACGTTCTTGGTCTGCTTCGCCTTTGGTGGATTCCAAAAGGTGAGAAGGCGACAGAAGGTGCATACCTGTACTACCCAGTTGAAGATATGCTAGCAATCCTAGCGCTAGAATCTCATCGTCATCAGTGTTCTGTAATCGGTGAAGATTTGGGTACCGTGCCTGATGAAATCGTTGATATCCTTCGTGACGCAGGTGTTCACTCATACAAAGTATTCTTCTTCGAAACATCAAAAGACGACGGCGGCTTCATTTCTCCGAAGCATTACGCTGAGCAGTCTATGGCGGCATTGTGTACGCACGATATGCCAACCCTACGTGGCTTCTGGCACTGTGATGACTTGAAGATGGGTCGAGAGATCGGTCTGTACCCAGACGAGCAACAACTGGAAGGTCTGTTTGATGACCGTTTGAAGTGCAAACAAGGCATCCTAGACAGTGTTCGTTGGCATGGTTACCTACCAGAAGGTATCGGTCATGATGCGCAGTACGTACCAATGGATGGTTACCTAAGTGAAGCATTGCAACTGCATGTGGCTGCGGGTGACTCAGCACTACTAAGTGTTCAGCTTGAAGACTGGCTAGAAATGGACCAACCGGTAAACATTCCAGGTACTGTTGACGAGTATCCAAACTGGCGTCGTAAACTATCGATGAACCTTGACGAAATCTTCAGCCGTGAAGACGTTAACCGTATTTCTAAGCGCCTCACTGAAGTGCGTGCGAAAGCGAGCAAATAAGGTGGAATGGGTGGTGTAGGAGTTCGCGAATTTAATTGCGCTGAGGTACGAAAGTACAGCCTAGGTCACTCATTAAATCGGCACAATCCGTTAGGATGAAGTACCGTTATTATGCCCGCAACAATAGCGGGCATTTTTGTTTTTTGACGCTATTTTATTCATCTCTTGGATAGAGTGCGGTTTTTTATAATTGTGTGAATTCACAACGTTTGGCTGAGGAAATCCGATGTTCAAAAACCATAAGGAGAATATCGGTGCTAGGGAGAAAGATTTGAAAACCAAGGTAAAGAAAAAATACGAACGCGCCTATGAATTACTAGCTGAGGCGGCTTACTCAGACCCATTTGCGTCACTTGGTCCATTCATCGATGATGGCGAAGGATCGTTACGAGTTTGGATGCCGGGTGCAGACAAAGTTGAATTGGTTGTCAGCGGTGAACCTCGTGTTGAGTTAGAACGCGAAGGCGAGAGCGGCTTCATCTTGAAAGAGAAGCGTGACCTGCACCTAACTCACTACCAACTTGCTGTGGATTGGGATGGCGTGGAACAGCTCATTGACGACCCTTACCAGTACCACAACATTTATCAAGAATACGAGCACCTGCACACGCCAAAAGACATGTACCGCTACATGGGATCGCAGTTTGTGACCATCGAACGCGGTGGTGAAAATATCTCTGGTGTGCGCTTCCTTGTTTACGCCCCTTATGCTTCTGCAATCAGCTTAGTGGGCAGCTTCAACCAGTGGGATGGTCGTCGCCATCCAATGCAACGTCTCGACTACGGTATCTGGGGCTTGTTTATTCCTGGTTTGGAAGAGGGCGTACAATACAAATTCGAACTCAAAGGTCCAAATGGGGAAGGGCTCCCTCATAAGCAAGACCCTTGGGGCTTCTACTCTGAACAATACCCATCATTCGCGTCGATCACTTACGATCACAACCGTTACCAATGGCAAGATGCAAAATGGCAAAATCGTCCCGTCACACAGAAACGTGATGAAGCTTTATCTTTCTACGAACTGCATGCGGGTTCTTGGAAGCGTAACGCAGATGGGGATTTCCTAAATTACCGTGAACTCGCGGCTGAGTTAGTGCCTTACCTTGTGGATATGGGCTACACCCACGTTGAGCTGATGCCAGTTTCAGAACACCCGTTCTTTGGCTCTTGGGGTTACCAACCTGTAGGGTTGTTTGCGCCGACGAGTCGCTACGGCTCTCCAGATGATTTCAAATTCTTTGTTGATGCCTGTCACCAAGCTGGCTTGGGCGTGGTACTGGATTGGGTACCTGCGCACTTCCCATCGGATGATCATGGTTTAGCGAACTTTGATGGCACACCACTGTTCCACGATCCAGATCCTCGCCGCGGTTGGCACCAAGACTGGAACTCTTACATCTACGATCTAGGTCGTGAGCATGTGCGCCGTTTCCTTGTGTCTAACGCACTGTATTGGTTTGAGCAATTCCATATTGATGGTATCCGTGTGGACGCTGTTGCGTCGATGCTCTACCTAGACTACTCACGCAGTCACGATCAGTGGATTCCAAATGTGGACGGCGGCAACGAGAACTACGATGCGATCGCAACGTTGAAGTGGATGAACGAAGAAGTGTACAAGCACTTCCCGAATGCAATGACCATTGCAGAAGAATCGACGGCATTCCCGGGCGTATCTGCACCGACATTTATGGGCGGTTTAGGCTTTGGCTTTAAGTGGAATATGGGTTGGATGCACGACAGTCTTTCTTACATCCAAGAAGATCCTATTCACCGCAAATACCACCACAATACCATCACGTTCCCGCTTGTTTACGCACACAGCGAGAACTATGTGCTGTCGCTATCTCATGATGAAGTGGTGTACGGCAAAGGTTCTATCCATAACAAGATGCCAGGTGATGAGTGGCAACAAACGGCGAACCTACGTGCTTACTACGGTTACATGTATGGTCAACCGGGTAAGAAGCTAAACTTCATGGGCGCTGAGCTTGGTCAAACCGCAGAGTGGAATCACGATGACCAGTTACAATGGTTCTTACTTGAGTTTAGTCGCCACCAAGGTGTGCAAGCACTGATTCGCGACTTGAACCACTTGTACTGTGACGAAGCGGCGATGCACGATCAAGATTGTGTGCCTGCTGGCTTTGAATGGCGTCTGCAAGATGAAGCGGAAGCAAGTATCCTTGCGCATGAACGTATTAGCCAAGATGGCGAACGTGTATTGGTGATCAGTAATTTCACACCAGTGCCTCATGAGCGTTTCCGTTTGGGTGTGCCGATGGAAGGCAAGTACGAACTTCTGTTGAATACTGACGACGCGAAATACGATGGCAGCGATTTTGAGGTACTAAGTAACGTCGAAACGCAAGAAGTAGAAAGCGAGTCGTTACCTCAATCTCTTGAGCTGCGTTTACCACCTCTATCGACAGTATTCTATAAACTGACGAAATAACTTTCATTAATCAAACAGTAAGCCCGGTTTACATTGTAAATTGGGCTTTTTTTAACCAATTTTTGACCTTGTAAACTTGTTGTTCTACCTTGAATCAGGCAACCTTCGCTCCCATTTACTTGAACACCCACACGTGTAAAAGTGGCGTATTCCTTACTCTGGCTAGGCAAATAAAGCATGCTGAAAAGACTGAAGTCGTTTCTATTCAAAATTTCATTGGTTTTGTTACTGACTCCCGTTTTGCTGGTGGGCTTCGTCAAATACGTGAATCCGCCTCTATGGGGATGGAAGATCAGCCGCATGATCTCGCCACCAGAAGGCTATCCAGAGAGTAGTCAGCAAGAGTGGGTACCGCTGTCTCAGATTTCAAAAAATATCCAACTTGCGGTGATGGCTACGGAAGATCAGAAATTTCCTCATCACTATGGGGTGGATTTTGATTCACTGTTTTCTGTTATCTCACAAGCCGGCGAGAACGGACCTTCTCGTGGTGCAAGTACGATTACTCAGCAAACTGCAAAGAACGTATTTCTGTTCCCTTCACACTCTTATGTGCGCAAAGCGTACGAGCTCTACTTTGCTCTTTTAATGGAGGCAATGTGGAGTAAAGAACGCATCCTCGAAGTGTATTTGAATGTCGTGGAGTTTGGTCCCGGTATTTACGGTATCGAAGCTGCAGCACAAAACTATTACGGCATTCGGGCTAGCCAACTGACCCAATGGCAAGCGGCGAGGTTAGCGGTGGTTCTGCCGAATCCTTACAAGATCAAAGTGTATCCGCACACTAATTACACTCAACATCGCACCAATTGGGCTCTGACCCAAATGCGCAATCTTGGCAACGTCGAGTTATAAGTTTCTCTTTTCCTTAACTATCTTGTGTCCGTAAATAGAACTACGCCCCGATAAAGGCAAAATGTGAAGCGTCACAAGCTTTAGGGCGTAGCCTTATAGAATGATGTGCTCAGTTTTTCATCCATTTACTATTAGTGTGAATAAAACTACAACACGAATACTGCGTCTATGCGCAACCAATGGACTGAACGATGAAACTGAATCTGATTACGACTACCTTATTGCTTGCATCGGCAAGTGCCATCGCCGAGCCAAACATCACCATATCTACCACGACCAACAGCCGTGACTTTCCTTTAAGTGCAGAGCAGCCTTTGGTTGTGCCATTAACCAAAGACGGCTATACGCTTAAAATCACTGGCGTTGAAGGCGATTGCGTTGCGCCCGATGGTCAGAAAGTTAAATTCAACAAACCGATCGCGCTGAATTGTGGAAAGCCAACGGAATTGCCGTTAAAAATCCGTTTTACTGGCGATTACTCTTTCGCTTTTGATGCGGAAGCGAAAACACTGCGCTTCAAGCGTGAACCTAAGAAAGCTGCCAAGACAGAATTCAAACGCCCAATCCCACAAGTGCAATGTGAGGTTTACCAAGGCGGCGAAGTCACCATCGCGTTAGGTGACAGTTTCCCAGATGGCACCAAGTTGCGTGATGCCTATTCTGGTCAAATGGTCGAAGTAAAAGATCAGCAAGTATCGCTGACGCCAAGCAAAGACTCTGGCGGTTTGGTGCTACTAGAGCCAGTGAAGAAAACCAAAGAAGCAGTGCCGTTTGATTATCGTAATGCCAACATTTACTTCGTGATGGTCGACCGTTTCAACAACGCCGATACGAGCAATGACAATAGCTATGGGCGCAAGAAAGACGGCAAAGAAGAGATCGGTACCTTCCACGGCGGTGATCTAAAAGGCGTGATCGAGAAACTGGATTACATCAAGAGCCTAGGTACAGATGCGATTTGGTTATCGCCAATCGTTGAGCAAGTACACGGCTTTGTGGGCGGCGGTGATAGCGGCTCATTCCCGTTCTATGCTTACCACGGTTACTGGACGCGTGATTTCACCAAGATTGATGAGAACTTTGGTAACGAAGATGACCTTAAAGTGCTGGTGGAAGAGGCGCATAAGCGTGGTCTCAAAGTCTTGATGGACGCGGTAATCAACCACACTGGCTACTCAACGTTAGCCGATTTGCAATTTGACGGTATTGAGGTGTTAAAGCCAAACGCTGACCTACCGAAGAAGTGGGGGGATTGGCAACCAAAAGCGGGCGAAAATTGGCATAGCTACCACCAGAATATTGATTACCAGAGTCCAAACTGGGCGAAATGGTGGGGCGGTGATTGGGTAAGAACCGGTTTGCCGGGCTACCCTGCTCCGGGCAGCAGCGATATCACTATGTCATTGGCGGGTTTACCTGACTTTATCACTGAATCAGACAAAGCCGTGAAGCCAGCGCAATGGCTATTGGATAACCCCGGCACACGTGTAGAAGCGCGTGACAATTACACCGTTTCCGATTACTTGATTGAGTGGCAAACTGATTGGGTGAAACGCTTTGGTATTGATGGTTACCGTGTTGATACGGTGAAACACGTTGAAGGTGATGTGTGGAAGCGCTTGAAAGAAGAAGCATCAAGCAGTCTAGAGCAGTGGCGCAAAGAGAACGGAAAATCGGGTCTGCCATTTTGGATGATGGGTGAAGTATGGGGGCATACCGCTTATCGCAGCCCTTACTTTGACGATGGCTTTGATGCGTTGATTAACTTCGACATGCAGAAGAAATTAGATAAAGGCGCGGCGTGTTTCAGCCAAATGGCAGACACCTACCAAAGTTACGCAGACACAATCGCCAACGAGAAAGACTTCAACCCAGTGAGCTACATGTCTTCTCACGATACCGAGCTGTTCTTCTCTCGCTTCAAAGACTATGGCATGCAGCGTAACGCCGCGAATGCACTGCTTCTAAGCCCTGGTGCTGTTCAGGTTTACTACGGTGACGAAGTGGGTCGTAACATTGGTCCTTACGCGGATGATTTCCACCAAGGCACACGCTCTGACATGGTATGGAAGCTATCTGATGAGAAGCAAGCGCTGCTCAAACACTGGCAAACTCTAGGTCAGTTCCGTAAAGCGCATCCAGCGATTGGTGCGGGTCAGCATCAAGTGATTGAACAAGAAGGCGCGTACGTGTTCTCTCGTTCACTTGGCAATGACAAAGTCGTTGTGGCGTTTGTGGGGCGTGACAAGTAGTTAGAACTTCGTTTTAAGCCTAGATAGAAAAAGCCCTTCCTTGAGTTCTCAGGGAAGGGCTTTGTTGTTTTTGATTGTTACTTATCGATTTCGATAGTTATTTCTTTAGCTCTTGGTCGATAACTTTCTCAAGCTCTTCGAAAGGCACATAACCCGGAATGACTTGGTCATTAATGATGATCGCTGGTGTGCCTCGTAGACCTAAGCGAGTGAAGTACTCGTAGTTTTTATCCAACAATGCTTTGGTCTCTTTGTCGTCGACAAGCTGTGCTTCTGTGCCGGTCTTCTTAGCGATTTTTTGTAGTGAACTTGCATCATGTGGACCCGGCTTCTTCACCAACAAGTCGTGCACTTCTTTGTACTTGTCATGTTGGTTCTGCCAAACGTTCAATGCGTAACTTGCCGAGTTGTAACCGTTCTTTTCGTACTGTTCTTTGAACGATACAGTCATGTTCAGCACTTTTACCTGTGGGTATTCTTTCTCGACCTTCACCAACTCTCCTTCAAGGCGTTTACAGAAAGGACAGCTGTAATCGGTCACGTTGATGATTGTCAGCTCTGGATTCTCAGCGCCAAAGTAAGAGTGCTTGCCGTCGTTCAAATACGCGCGCGCTTCATCCAATGTTGCGTTGAAGGTCTTTTGATAAGCGACATAATCTTGCAGATTCTGATGTAGTGCGTCGAGGATCTGCGGGTTTTCTTTCAGCAGTTGAGTAATTTCTTGCAGCTTCTCTTCTGACGTTTTTTCTGCTGCGTGTGAAAATAGCGGAACAAGTGCGATAACCACAGTTAATAGTGTGCGAGTGAATTTCATGATTTTTCCTAAAACTCTTTTTCTTCGCGTTTCTTGTGCGAAGTGATTAAAAATAAAACAATTGATTTGGGGGTGAATAGCAATCGGGTTTTATTCTCTAAACACACATAGCTTGAGGTGCACCCGATATTTGTCGGGTATCGGTTCAGTATGATGGCGGAAAGCATTGCGCTCGCTGCCACTGATAGACAGCAAGACAAACGCAAATAGGAATAAGGGGACAATGAAGCTGTCGAGATGGTTTTGTGAAACCTGAATCAGTTTTTCAGACAATTCACACTGCTTAGTCAGTCCTTTTTCGCTCTTTTGCTGTTGCCCAGTGGCATGCTCAGTCGTCACTTGATCACCAATGAGAGGACAAGATTGAAAGAGACCTACATTTTTACTTAAACAGATCACGACAACCCAAGCCACAAGGGCGAGTGTCCATCGAGCGATGTTGGATTGTGATCGAAGCAAAAGGCAAACCCTGAGTAAGTCTCTAAGTAATGACCGCACCACCCTAAATTAAATTGCACAGAAAATTTGTTAGTTTTCGGTCAAGAAATCTTAAATAAGCAACAAATCATGAAGCACGTCGAGAATGTGGCTAATAGCAAACTTGTTCCAAACTTTAACTTGCTTTGTTAATGGATTGAACTTGCTGATTATCAGATAAATCTACCTTATCTTGGTCATAAATATTTATTATCTTTTAAATGTGATTCAAATCATAAAATAAAACTTCATAACTAAGCAGCATGGCTGTTCGGTAAATGGATTGATTTTGATCATCTCTCTAGCACGTCGTTCAGGGGATCATCTATGCGTTCTGTTCCACATATATAGGTGAATTTATGACAAGCCCTGTTCATGCTGAACGCAAGGTGACGATCGGGTGTTACATTGCACTCGCGTTTGCGGTTGTGTTCTTTTCTGGTCTGATGCAATCCAACGAATGGTACGGTGTATTCGACTTTACAACGCTTAATGGTTCTTTCGGTAAAGTCGCTTACGGCGTGACGGAAGGTGCAGATGGCGCGGTACAAGCTGCGACTACCTCTTTCCGTGGTACTGGTGGTAGCGGTGCTCGTGACGGTTTCATTTTTGCGCTTACTTTGATTCCAACCGTTATGTTCGCGTTAGGTATGATCAACGTACTTGAGCACTACGGTGCACTTGAAGCCGCTCGTAAGCTTCTTACTCCTCTTCTACGTCCTCTAATGGGCATCCCTGGTAACTCTGGTCTGGCTCTGATTGCTTCTCTACAAAGTACCGATGCAGGTGCGGCTATGACGCGTCAACTAAAAGATGAAGGTCACCTTACTAAGCGTGAAACGGACGTATTTACCATGTTCCAGTTCACTGCGGGTGCAACCATCGTGAACTTCTTCTCATCGGGTGCGGTATTGTTCACGTTGACGATGGCAGACGGCTCTCTAGCAGTAACTTCTTCTATTGGTTTGGCGGTTGTGGTGATGTTCGCGTTTAAGATCATTGGTGCGAACCTGTTCCGTATCTACCTAAACATGACGGAAGGTAAAGAAGACAAGCAAGACCAAAACAAATCAGAGAACCTAAAAGAGGAGACGGCATAATGGGTGACGTTAAAGCGAAAAAACCAATGGTGACGGATATCTTCGTCGAAGGTGCTAAGAAAGGTTGGGTAATTGCGACTACCTCTACGGTTCCTAACGTATTAATGGCTTTCGTTATCATCAAAGCGCTGCAAATCACTGGTGCGCTGGATCTGATGGGCACTGTGTTTTCTCCAATCATGGCAGTGTTTGGTCTTCCGGGTGAAGCAGCAGCGGTATTGATCGGGGCTTGGATGTCGATGGGCGGCGCGGTTGGTGTAGTGATTACGTTATTTGACCAAGGCATCCTGAACGGCACGCACATTGCGATTCTTGCGCCTGCTATCTACCTAATGGGCTCTCAAGTTCAGTACATGGGTCGTATCATGGGTCCAATTGGTACTGAAGGTCGTTACATCCCAGTTATGATTGCAATCTCAGTATTGAACGCATTTGGCGCAATGCTAGTGATGAATCTGTTTGTCTAGGAGTGAGTCATGCAATTCTCTCTAAATGAATATCTAGAAGAGCTACGTCCGCTAATCAATGTGGATTGTGGCACTTACACTACTGATGGTATCGAGTTCATCGCTTCTCAATTTGAAGAGAAGTACCAAGCGATGTCAGGTTGGAGCGTAAAACGCATCGACTGTGGCAGAGCCGGTGTTGGTCTTGAAGTTCGAAATAAGCCGGAAGCTGAGCAAATCGATGTGATGCTGATTGGTCATATGGATACCGTGTTCCCTGTGGGTACCGCTGAGCTTCGTCCAATGTCTCAAGATGCAGAGAAAGCCTACGGTCCAGGTGTGTCTGACATGAAATCTGGTTTGCTTAACATCGTATACGCGATGCGCAATCTAGACCAAGCGGTGTTGGATAA
Organism: Vibrio sp. L85; assembly: GCF_963871815.1. NCBI lineage: Bacteria > Pseudomonadati > Pseudomonadota > Gammaproteobacteria > Vibrionales > Vibrionaceae > Vibrio > Vibrio sp. L85. Next base: position 20,269 of record NZ_CAWMYL010000244.1, on the reverse strand, counting down.
GTTATCTATCGCTATCTGCATGAACCCAGATGAAGAGACTGGCTCTTTGGATTCTGTGGATTGGATTCAATCAGTTGCGAAAAACGCAAAGAATGTTCTGGTTGCAGAAGCGGCACGTGCAGACGGCGGTTTAGTGAAAGCGCGCAAAGGCATGGCTCGCTACAAAATGACCTTTAATGGCGTTGCTGCTCACGCAGGGAACGAGCCAGAAAACGGTCGCAGCGCAATCACTGAGATGGCGAATTGGATTTTGGCTGTCAATGCAATGACCAACTTTGAATCTGGTACCACGTTGAACGTCGGTATTGTTTCTGGCGGCAACGGTGCGAACATCGTCCCTGAGCATGCTGAAGCGATCGTGGATGTGCGTTTCTGGAGCAACGAAGAATACGATGATGTCGATAGCAAGCTAAACGGCATGCTGGAAACACCATTCGTTGATGGCGTGAGCATTGAGTTGGTTCGTGAAGCGTATAAGCCTTCTATGGTGCCAAGCCCACAAACAGAAAGCTTAATGACATTAGTTGAAGAAGCGGCAAGTGAATTGGCTATCGACATCAACTGGAAAGAAGTCGGTGGTGGCTCTGATGCAAACAACACGGCGATTCTAGGCGTTCCAACTTTGGATGGTCTAGGACCTATCGGTGCAGGCTTCCACAGTGACCAAGAGTACTTGTTACTTGAGTCGATCGAACCGCGAATCAAAATGCTGATGCGTGTACTGGAGAAGATTGCTCAATAAGGCATTCTGCTTCTAAAGCTTGGTTCCCAAAGCTTTTGGTTTCAAAACTTTTAGTTTCCAAGGCAATAATCCCCGGACTTCGGTTTGGGGATTTTTTTATCTAGCCAATTGGCTTCCTTTCTTCATTATCATTACTCGCTATTAATCCTACGTTCAGGTTCATCGTCTTAATATCTATGCCACAGTCATAAGTTTAGGAGGCACGATGACCACAAGCATGTCTGTAAATTCGGCGTCCGATGACGTCTTAGACCAAACGATGCAAGCACCAGATGAGAAAACCTTCTGGCGTAAAATGAAAAATTCCGTCAAGAAAGCAGGTGAAGAGATTGCTGTTATGGGCATCAAATCATGGCTTGCGATGGCAGATTCCAATACCTCTGTTCGCCACAAAGCTATCTTAGGTGGCGCACTGGCTTATTTCGTCCTGCCAACAGATATGGTACCAGACGTACTAGCAGGTGTCGGCTTTACCGATGACATGGCTGCACTTACCCTAGCGGCGAACTCGGTCGGCAATGCCATCACCGACGAGCATGAAGAACAAGCGAGAGAAAAGCTGAGTTCGATGGTGAAGTAGGTGGGGAAACTGCCCATCAAACATGTTCAATGTTTGGTTTAGTTCAAATAAGAAATTGTTATTTTTAACATTTACTTAAAGCACACGAGCTCGTCGTAATGTTGTTTACCGTGGTGGATTTGGTCTATTGGAAAGTATACTTTCGGATTCAAGTTTTTAGCTAAGGGCAGCCTTCCATGTACAGGTATACGCCAGATATCCGGGGTATGTTAACTTTGAACGGAACACCGTTGTCATCTCAATTAGTGGTCCTTCGAGTTGGTGTTCGTGGAATCATACATGAGTTTCAAACTCTTACTGATGCTGGCGGAGCGTTTGCCTTCCCTGCATTTGAAGAGCGTAAATCTCAAGGCATATTGAGCCTAAATCAGGAATACGTGCTCGTTTTCCTGAAGACTCATCTAGCAAATGGAGAAGAGGTGACGATATGGGAGTCTTCAATTGATGGTTATGAGACTTATGAGTTTGCTAGAGAAAATATGGGAAATTTGAATTGTGAAGTAACCAATGAAGTTTACTACTTCGCTTTTTCTTATTTTGGAAATGGTGAAGATGATACTTATGTGTACAGTCAGTGCAAACTAACTGGTTATGTGGAATCAGGAGTATACGAAAGTTAAGTAGTGAATTCCTTTAGAGAAATATTCTGAGAATGAGCACTTTGATTGACATGTTTAAACTTGATTGAGGCGTGCAGGTATAGCTTTTGCTTTTAAAGAACTTTGAGTTTAATAATCATCACAATCATAAACTCTATGAAAAATGTCTTTTATATAAAAATCCATTTAAATTGCAGGAGCTAACCATCATTAGATCTCGAACATTTTCTAGGTTTATATTCTTGAAAAAGTATCGAAACTCGGTATCTTCAAGCTCACAGTAAAGATTACTTAAGTTGTCCTCTATAAATATAGGTGGTGAAACGTAGTTTAACTGAGACTCCCAAATATATTTCTTTTCTTCATTTATATAGGTGTATACCCCTATGTATGAGTATGTTTGATTCAAAGCGAATTCTTTGAACCTTTGAGAATGTATGACTGGTTTAAAGTGAAATTCACCTAACTCATTAGTACTTGAACTCCTTTTGTAAGTATTCTTTAAAAAATTAGCTTCTAAGTAAACCGTTAGATTTTCTAGAGGTCTTTGATCAAGAACTAAAGTACCTTTTATCTCTGGGCTTAATGTATATTTAAATTTCTTAAAAAAATCGAACATACTTTCGTTGAAACCTAATGCAAGTATTGGAAATGATAAAATGAATAAAAAAGACTATTTTTAAATATGAAATTATGATGTATGTATCTTAGTACCAACCTAATTATCAGACTACTATCTATCGCGATTTGGTTTTGATCTTTAATTTGATAATGGAATTTGTATCTCTATATGATGAAAATGTCCCATATATCATTTTCAAAGTGATAAACATAGACCAGTTATCTTAACCATCTAGATGAACTAATATAGAATCTAACTACTTACCGATTAGTAATTGAAACAACCTCGGGGAACGAGAATTTTATCTAAACCTTTTTGATTTCGGGTTTATTGGAAATAAAAAACCACCTCAGAATAAGGTGGTTTTTGCTTAGACAGGATAATTTAGTTTAGAAGGGTTTAAGCTTCCGCGCGTTTCAGATGCACTTCTTCTTCTGCGACCCCAGCTTTTGGATCGTTGAAGCGAGTTTCATCCAGTGCGCCTTCCGATTTAGCAACAATGATAGTCACTGCGCTGTCACCGGTGATGTTAACTGCGGTACGAATCATATCAAGTAGACGGTCAACACCCATGATAAGTGCAATGCCCTCTAGTGGCAGACCTACTTGGTTCAATACCATTGCTAGCATTACTAGACCAACACCAGGAACACCTGCGGTACCGATAGACGCCAATGTTGCCGTCATGATAACCATTAGGTAGTCACCCATAGTTAGGTCGATGTTGAATGCCTGCGCGATGAACGCTGTCGCCACACCTTGCATGATCGCCGTGCCGTCCATGTTCACGGTTGCACCTAGCGGTACTGTGAACGATGATACGCGGTTCTCAACACCCATACGGTGCTTAGCTGTTTCCATTGTCACTGGAATGGTCGCGTTCGATGATGCTGTAGAGAAAGCAAACATGATTGCGTCTTCCATCTTACGTAGGAACGTAATTGGATTTAGACCAGTGAAGCCTTTTAGCATCAGACTGTAAGTCACAAGGCCGTGCAGCAATAACGTACCTGCTAGTACAACGAAGTATTCAGCAAGGTTGAAGATTGCGCTTAGACCAAGACCTGTAAACAGCTTCGCCATTAGGAAGAACACACCGTAAGGCGCAAGGTTCATCAGAATCGCAACCAATTTCATGATTACTTCATTCAGATCAGAGAAGAATGCTGCGATACGCTCGCCTGGCTTACCTGCTGCACTGATCGCGATACCGAATAGGACGGCGAACACGATAACTTGCAGGGTTTTACCTTCTGCCATTGCGCTGATTGGGTTAGTCGGGAACATATCAATGATCACCTGACCCAAAGATGGCGCTTCTGCTGATTTGAATGAACTTGCTGCGGTTAGGTCTGCACCAGCACCCGGCTGGAATAGCGTACCCATGGTTAGAGCAAGTGTGATTGCGATAGCGGTTGTTGCTACGTAGAAAGCAAGGGTTTTACCACCCATGCGACCCAATGTAGATAGGTCTTTTAGAGAGCTGGTACCACAAACTAGCGAAACAAATACTAGCGGTACAACAAGCATTTTTAAGCTGGCAACGAAGATCTGTCCACCAACTTCGAATAATCCATTAACAATGTATGCGTCGACAAATCCGTTGTCGGCAAAAAGTGTGCGAATTGCAAATCCTGTCAAGATACCCGCTACCATACCCAAAATTACGCGGCTGGTGAGCGACATCGGTTTCTTGGTATTCATGAGAACACTCCTTATAGTTATGCACCTTGAGTTCACTTCAAGGCGGCGTGCAGATTAGCAGCGGAGTGTGAAAATACGAAAGAATAATCCTCTGAATGGTCGATAGATGTGAAGTTAGTCACTTTAAAAAATAGAATATTAACCAAATGGTAACTAAAAGGCTGGTTGAAAAGTTTGTTGATTAACAAATTTATCGAATTTACAACCGATAGAAATGAATTCTTACATTCTTGATTGGTAGAAAACTGTTTGCATACAAGTAGAGGACAAGATGCCAAGTGCATAACTAGGCATCTTTTATTCAGTTGTTTATTGCGGTGTTATTTCAATGGAGGGCGGGTTTGGTTATCGATGGTACGAGCAAAATCTGAAATCTGTTGATAATCTGTAGGTGTCCAAATTGATTTTGAGGTCAGAGACTTAGGCAGTGCTGAGAAGGCTTTTTCATTGTCGCTTGCTCTAAACTCTACGCTCATCCACTGGTCAATTGGTTGTTGATCGGCAAAGGTCGCGGATAACGAAAGCTCATGGTTTGCACCAGAGTAGTTGGGCGTTAAGTTCAGTGCCATATGGTAATCTCGGAATCGAACTACCCATTTATCAGGTAAGCGTCGCGAGCTATCCCACCAATCACCATCGAGTTGCTGGATTTTCTGTTTCGTTATCGCTTTCGATTGAGCTTTTAAATCCTTTAAAGCTTGTTTGAAAGCGCTGTCCATGGCTCTAGAAAAGCCTTTTTGATCGAGCTCGGGGTTGTCCAGTAATACTTGCTTGGCTAATTTTGCGCCGAGCATGTTGGAGTAGAGGTCTTCGGATGAAAAGGCAGATGCCAGCTCTTTAAATCCGCTAACGGACACCATACCGAACCACTGAGCTATTTCATGCCATTGAGCCAGTCGAAACGCGGTTAGCGCTGCTGCTTGAGCACTGCGATCTAGCTTCTCTTCTTCGCTAAGCTTCTCTTTTTGTTCATACCAACGAATACGACGAACACGAAGTTCTTCAGGCAAGTCCAGATGCGCTGCGCGACCGAGATAATGTTGATTTAGGGTGAATAAATAATAGGTGTAATCTGCGGTATCACGGACGTGGGCAGTATCAATAAACCCGCCTAGTTTGGTAAAGATAATGCCGTTAGCTTCTTCATTCAGACCTAGCAGGCTACCAGAGACAGACTCACTGCCATCGTTATAGTGGTGAGTACCCACTTCGTTGCTGGATAAGACATTCTCAAGAGAAAAGAATGGAACAGGCACGCTTCCTAGTTGCGCTTTGAGATCGACACCAAATGCACAGCACGGTCTTACGCCAACCGGTGCTTTCAGTTCTTGCGCGTGGACGAGTCCACTACAAAGGCTCAGTAGTAATAGTGCTGTTTTCTTCAAACCCTACTCCTAGAATGCTTCATTAATTTGGAAATAAAAACCAGTGCTGTCTTTGCCGACGCCCAAATCGACGCGCACGTTAATACGTGCCTTAAAGGCAAATCGATAACCAACCCCGACAGTAGGTAACCAGCCACTTTTAAAGAGGTCGTGATAAGTCGGTGCGATATTACCGGCACCTAGCCACCCAACCACACCATGACGACCTGCAATGGTATGGCGAATCTCTACTTGTGTAGAAAGCTGGTGTTTATCGCGATATTGCCCTTGGTAGTAGCCACGCATACGCTGGTCATCACCTAACTGGGCGTAATCAAACCAAGGAGCGTCACCGAAAATCGATTGTGAATATACCTCCATTGCGATAATCGTAGTGTCAGACCATTGTTGGTAAACACGATAGTTAGCAACGAGGTTGTCGTAGTCTTCATCACTACCGAGTGAATCTCGGTTCGCTATCCATTCAATATCGAGAAACTGTCCACGCATTGGGTTCGGTTCGAAATCACGCGTGTCGTATTCCATTCCAACTAAGACACCACTGCTGGTGGCATCGGCAACTTCTGAAGGGAGAATATCGCCATCGACACCGTCGACCTTACTGAATGACTGCCATTGCCAGCCAAGTTTGGCGTAAGTATTTGGTGCGACTTCAACGGCGATTTTTGGGCTCAACTGTAAACGTTGCCCTTCATACTGCACTTTGTTGTTCTCGTTTTCTGCGGCTTGGCTGCCAATACCCCAATAGTAACCGGGGGTATGGCTTATCCATGCCTCACCTAAAAGACGGACTTTGTCATTTTTTAAATAGGTGCGATTGTTTAACCCCAAGCCGTAAGAACCTGAGGTTGAACCATAAGAAGTAACGGTGACGGTCGAGTAAGGATCGCCTTTTTGCCAGTCATAAGGCGTGTACAACCCCACTGCGGCAACGCCAATACCAAACCCTTGTTCTGGGTTAACAAAAGGACCTGGTAATACGCCCCAGTCGATTAACTTAGATTCATCCACGGTCTCACTTGAACCAAGCTTGGTCAGGATGTCATCCATTAAGCTACTTTCGTCTTGCTGCATAGCAAAAGCAGATGACGAACTAAGCAGCGCGGTGAGCGCAAGAGAATAAGAGGCTTTCATCTTCTTGTTACCCTAGAAACGACGGTCTAAAGAGAAGAAGATGCTTTGACGATCTCCAAAACCGGCTTCACCCAAAAGGTACCAATCTTCATTAATTTGGTATTGCATGCCTGCGATGGTGTTCCATTCAGATTCTAAACGCTGTTTTACTTCAAAACGCGCGCCTGATGGGATTACGCCACCTAAAGATTGTGGTAGTCCAAGATCTTTGAGTGAACCAGAGAGTTCTTGTTCGACATCTTGATACATAGCACCAACCCAAAATCGAATTGGCACGCCATTTTGATGGAAGTCGTAACCAACACGAGGAGATACAACAAGCGCATCAATTGAACCGTCAATAACGGTTAAATTGGTTTGAGTGTAACTTGCATCGACCAGTGCGAACCATTGCTCGTAGCCGCCGGCAAGTACAAAGCCAAGACCTTTGGTGTAACCGTCAAGGTCTAGACGAAAGTTCTCAATACGTTGTGGTTTCACAAACGGCAACTTAACTTTGACGTTTACATCCGTTTCTGAATAGCCGTCGAGCGTGCCGATCAAGCCATAAACGTTTAAGAAAGGAAATAGCCAGACATCAGCACGCAATGTCATTACATCGGTGGCTTGTTTACCTGGTTCTGCTTGCATATCGACTAGTTTTTCAATCCCGCCCAAGCCTTTTAAAGCGATAGAGTCGACATTGATGCCTTGTTCCATACTCATATAGCTGAGGTTTAAACCAAAAGGTTTTGGCAAATTGTAGCCAAGCGCCTCTGCTTTCTCTTTCCAAATAGGAAGAGAAATGGAATCCGCATTCGCGACTCCGGTAAACAAGCAAGATGCAGCAACAAGCAAAGAAGGTAATTTCATAAGTCACTTCATAAATCGTGGCGATCTCAATGTAAGCGGAAGATAGGTTACTTTTAGCTTATGAGATTCAATTATCGTCACGGAAAAATCACTGCTTTCTCATAAGGAAAAAGCACCAAAACGAGAGTTAAGATCCGCGGCTTTTATGTGTTTTTAGAGAGGCTTCTTAACTTCGGCGAGCGCATCTTACTCTTAAAATTTAAAAAGTAAACTTTAAAGTGTACTTTAGATTCTTGCGCGCTATACTCTGCAGCCACTTACATGAGGTTGGTGAATCTAGAACGATGAAACTTTCGGAAAAAAAACGCATTGCGCTGATTGAAGCGGCTCAACAGGAGTTTATTGAGCACGGATTTAGTGGCGCAAATATGGATAGAGTGTGTGAGCGAGCTGGGGCATCGAAGCGTACCTTATATCGCCATTTTGAAAGTAAAGATGTGTTGTTTATCGAGTCGATACAAAGCGTGCTCGAAACTCAGCGTGCACGATTGCAACTCAATTACTCACCAGAGAGCGATATCGAAACACAACTTAGAACCTATCTGCATGCCAAGTTGGACTCTATGTATGAAGACTTTGGTTTGCCGCTCGCCAAGATGGTGATCAGTGAGTTTATGCGCACACCAGAATTGGCAGAGAACTACCTACACCAACTTCAACGCCAAGATGCATTGCTGGAAAACTGGTTTAAAGAAGCCATTGCGGATAACAAGGTCAAAGCGCTTGACCCAGTCATGATGAGTTGCATGCTAATGTGCTTATTGAAAGGAAACTGTTTGTGGCCACAATTGGTTGCCAATCAAGCGGTGCCGAGTATTGAGCAGCGCAAGAAAGTCGTTGAGGATATTCTTACGCTGTTTTTAGATGGCTACCGACGTTAGTTTGCTTATTGCTTATTGCTTATTGCTTATTGCTTATTGCTTATTGCCTCAAATGTTTAACTCATCACGACATGACGCAGTGTTGATAGAGAGGTGTGATCCCACGTCCAATAGTCTTGTTCTCGGTTATGGAGCCCTCCGACCCAATAGTCTTGAATGAAAAAGTCTTTCCCACTCAAACAAGCTTTGCCACGAGCATTAATACTGACTTGTTGTTCCCACCAATTTTTATCAAATGAATCCACAGCAAACAGTGGTTTTTCCGCTCGTGCGAGTGGTAGTAGCAATGCATAAAACATTACGTCACCGAGGGTGGGAAGGGGCTCTCTTTGCTGACTTCTTTGAAACCAATCTTTAACGGTGATGGCTGTGCTTTGCTCGCCCAATACTTGCAACGCCAAATATTGGGTGAAGCTCAATCCTGACTCCGAGTTAGGCAGTTCTTGAAGGTGTCGTTTCATCACTGCTTTGATATTCGGTAAGCAATCTAATTCATGTTGTTCTAGCAAGTTAAGGAGCGGCTGCGGTGTTTGAGCCCGCAACGCTTGCCAGCAGCGTTTGGCTTGACTGAAAAGCTTCGCTGTAACCGGCTTTCGGTGTTGCCAGCATGAGCGAATAGCTTCGGCAGGGAGTTGCCCAAAGCCAATAAACCGTTCTGTTCCTGGAAACTGGTTGAATTCGATGATCTCTATCACTTTACCTACCCTGTTCTCTAACAAGGAAAGTCCTCGAAGTAGCATGAATTGATCATAGGCATCGTGTTCAACCCAAAAAACAATACGTTCATATTGATGGTTAAGTAGAGTATGGATATTGTTTTGCTCAAACTGCGCTACATTTTGAACCGAATCTTTGCGAGCCATCACGGGTAGCAATGTGCCTACGACGTATTGTGCTCGAATGGCGACAAAGCCTTTTTCATCATTAGGAATAGGGCCGATGCACAGTGGATCAATCATAGGTAAGAAATCACCTTCAAACCCGCAAGTCTTAATAGTTGCTGAATATCGTGCCCACAGCGGACATGGAGTGTTTTTAAATCTGCATCAAGCGGGTTTGCTTGGTGGTCAATAGCGTGCTTGTGCCTTTCTAATTCCTCTATATGTGCTTTTAACTTGCTCCAACTGGGTAAGCCAAGCTCTCTAGCTAGAGCGTGTTGAACGTCTGACAGCTGGATAGAGTCAGGAGTAAGCGTTTCTGGTTGAGAGTGAAACTGTTTAACCTGTTTGAGTGCAATGGTGTCTTTTTGGCGGATGGCCTTTAAGCGTTTTTTTGCTACAGACTTTTGCTGGTTAAGGTTAATGGAGAAGCTATTGTAAGATTGCATTTTTCACCTTTCTTATCTCTTCCACACTCGCTTTATTAGAAGTTAAAAAGAAGGTAAAAACAGATTGTTCCTGCTAACAAAAGCAGGGTGGTTGAGGTGCCGTGAACCGAGTTCTTTCCGCGAGTGTTGGGTGCTTTAGGCTTGAGCTGCTTCAATGGTATGTAATCGAAACAGGTATCGCAACTTTGAATAATATAAAGAAGCAAAACTGCACTTAACTTCACATAAAACAGTTCTAGAACTTAAGCGAGGAGTAAGTTGGAGAAGAGAAAGCATCCATGATGAAGGCTTAAGAATTGCGCCTGTTGAGCTTGTTTTGTGTCGCTCTATCCAACTCGCACTTTGGCACTATCAAGGAGTGTTTTATAGAGAGCAAGGGCGGCGGGTCCACTTTTCGCTCCTTTCGGCAAGGTAAGATGTAGAGCGACTTGATATTGGTTCGAATGTTCAAGATCTATCTCTTTGATGTGGTCGTTTTGACGGTACTCAACGAGATGTTTTGGGAGGCGGCAGAAGCCGACACCTTGCTCAACCGCTCTAAATGCGTGGTCAAAATTATCTACCGTGATTCTTTGACGCGCGCGTAACCAGCCTACGTCTCGCTTCTCTTTGTTTGATTCCCCTAAGTCTCGAACCACAATTTGGCTGGTGGTTGCAAAGTCCGCCAATGAAATATGTTCCTTTTTTGCTAGTGAATGTCGAGCTGCGATCACAGGGACCATAGTGGTAGTGCCGAACGCTTCAGCAGGGTAGTTGGTGATCGGAAGGTTGATGATGGCAATATCCGCAAGTTCATTGATCACCATGTCTGTGGTTTTACTCAGAGAGGTCTCTACAACTTGAACGGAAGTCGTGTTGTTATGTGTGAGAAATTCACTAAGTGGAGTATAGAGCCAACTTGGGTCGCACAAGTGATCGATCGCTACCGTTATCTGTGATTCTACACCGCTATTTAGCTGCTCACTGATCATTTCAAGTTCACGAGCCTGCTCAAGCATTGATTGTGCACGGCGCAACATCGTCTGACCGTGTTCGGTTAATCCGGCCTTACGACCTTTTACTTCTATCAGCTTGATACCTAATTGGTCTTCGAGCTTTTTCACCGAATAGATAAGCGTGGTATGGCTTTTATTGAGCATCACTGCGGCTGACTGAATGCTCCCCGCCTGTTCAATTGCTTGTAGTGTTTGCCATTGTTCTAAGGTTGTTTTGAGTCTCATTAGTCAGTTTTTTCCACAGTTAATGGCAAAATTATGAACTTTTTTGTCAGTTTTATAAAGGTAATAATCTTCCCATCAAAAGCGAGTCAATAAGAAGAGGAGACTCAAGATGGCGAAACTATTGCAAGTTGATTTTGAATTTCATGGTCCGTTTGGTGAAGAGATGTCGAATGCTCTGATCGATTTAGCTAAATCAATTAACCAAGAACCGGGTATGATTTGGAAAATTTGGACGGAAAGCGAGACAGATAAACTTGGTGGTGGCATCTATCTTTTTGAAGATGAAGCCACGGCGCAAGCTTATCTCGAAATGCACGCTGCTCGTCTGAAACAGATGGGGGTTGAACAAGTAAGAGGGCAGATATTTGATATCAACGCGCCACTAAGCACCATCAACCAAGGTCCGATCGGAGAGTAATATTATGACTAACCGCACCTTTCTAACCGTTCATGGCACGATTTATACGGTATTTGCTTTTGCTCTATTTTTTGTTCCGACCATGATGTGGCCGATGTATGGTGTACAAATTAATGACCAGTACGCACTATTTTTGTCCCAGCATACGTCAATCTTTTTAGGTGGGATTGCTGCGGTAAGTTTGATGTTGCGTGATGTTGAATCTGGCAATACGGCGAAACAACTGTTTAAAGCTTTGTTGGTCACGAATGTCTTGGGCGTAGCGATCACTACTTATGCTGGCATCACGGGGGTGTTTGTTGGCTTTGGTTGGAGTGATCCCGCCTTCTTCTTGCTATTGAGTGTGCTCACTTTTCTTCAATTGAAGAAGCAATAATAGAAGCTATCTTAATTAGATCATTATTAAAAAGCCCCGCGATAATTGCGGGGCTTTGTGTTTCTATTTATGGTTTTCCCCAAGTATGCTTAAGTCACTTGGGTGTAGCGACATTACTCACTCTTATAGGCGTAGTTGTAATAACCGTAGCCGTATGAACTCGCCGCTTTCTTCTCAATTGCGTTAAGAATGACGCCTTTGACTTCTACACCCGATTGTTCAAATCGACTGCGAGCGACTTCAAGCTCTTTCGATGTCGTTTGGTCAAAGCGAGCTACCATCAGAGTGGTTCCTGCAATCGCACCAACGATACTAGGGTCAGTCACTGCCAATACTGGCGGTGTATCGATGATCACTAGGTCATACTCTTGTGATGCTTTTTCTACAAACTCAACAAATCGTGGGTGCATCAAAAGCTCAGAAGGGTTTGGTGGTACTTGACCACGAGTAATTACATCTAAGTTCTCAACTTTAGTCGGCTTGATCACCATATCTTGACTAATCTTACCGCTTAAGAAATCAGAAAGACCGTTATCAGCCGTCAGACCAAAACATTGTTGCAAGTAACCTTTACGCATGTCCGCATCGACCAACAACACTTTTTGACCTGTCTTCGCTGCTACTGCCGCAAAGTTTGTCGATACAAATGTCTTACCAATTGAAGGCGCTGGACCAGAGATCATCAGTACGTTGTTTTTCGCTTCCATCATCGCAAAATGAAGGCTAGTACGAAGTCCACGTAGTGCTTCAATCGAAAGATCCGCAGGGTTTTCTTCTGCCAATAGAAGCAGGTCTTTGTTGCTCTTGCGCTTAAGTTTGCTCGCAACTTCTAATTGTTGTACCGACTTAGGAACACTTGCGTAAACAGAAATACCCGTTTGTTCAATCTCGTCTGGAGAAGTGACGCCGCGGTGGAAAGCGGTTTTAACCAGAACAAAAGCAACGGCAACCATACCGCCTAATAATGTTGCTAGAACAACGATAAGAGGCTTCTTAGGCTTCACTGGAATAGCGTAAGACTGTGCACTATCGATAATGCGTACGTTACCAACGGTACCAGCTTTAATAATGTTCAACTCTTGAACTTTGTTGAGAAGCTGAATGTAGATCTGTTGGTTAACTTCAACGTCACGTGTCATACGTAGGACTTCACGCTGCGTTTTTGGCAGCTTCTGAACTTGTCGGTTCAAACGAGCTTTTTCTTGCAGTAACGTCTGACGTTTATCCAATAGTGATTTATATGCTGGGTGATCCTGCGTGAACTTTTGGCTGATTTCACTTTCTTTGAATGTCAGTTCGTTAAGCTGCGCTTCAAGAGCGACCATCACTTTGAGTGTTGATTGTGCTTCAAGGTTTAAGTCGATCGATTCGTTTTCTTGTCTAAAACGATTCAGTACGTCTTCAGACCCTGTCAGTTTCTCTTTGATTTCCGGTAGGTGATCTTTTAGAAAGTTTAGGCTCTGTTCCGCTTCCGCTGAGTTTCTTCTTACATTCTGTAGAAAGTAGTTTTGCACAACGTCATTCAAAATTTGCTGGTTACGTTCAGGGTATTCGCCTTCAATACTCAGTGACACAATACCTGTTTTCGCGCCACGTTCTGAAATAGACAGCTGTGAAGCCAATCGGTTGATCGCGTCAAGCTTGCTAATTTTTCCGATTGAAAAACTGTCTTCGTTTTGCGCAACCAGTTCACGTACTTTGATGCGGTAGCCATTCATTTCAATCGTTTGACCAACAACGCCAGAAAGCACAATTTGATCTTCAATCATCAGATCAAAACTGCTTTTCTCTGCATCTGTTACCACAAGCTGATGCTTGTAACCTTGCGCGGTACGTGGCATCTCGAAAGTTGAAACTGAGATGTAATCTTGAGTGCCATTGATGCGAGCAAGACCTTTACCGATAAAAGGAAGATAGTCCGGAGTGGCAATCGTCGTTAGGTTAAATTTATCGACCGTATCACCAAGGATCATACGTGATTTGATGATCTCAATCTCAGTCGTTGCTGACGATTCTGCAGCAAAAAGCTCGCCCATATCGCCGACCATCGCCGAAATACCACCAGAGCTTTTCTGTTCGATCTGAATCAGAGCATCAGCTTTGTAGATAGGTGTCGATAGCAATGCCACGGCAATACCGATTGTTGCAAAGAGAAGCGTAATGCCAATGATGAACCATTTCGCATCTATCAATATGCCAAACAGTTTACCGAGATCGATTTCATCATCGGTTGGTGCAGATGAACTTATAGTTTGGTTAGCCATTGTTTTTTTATTTCGCCAAGTAATCTGAAGTTATAGTTTTTTTGCCCAAGCCTGAGCGGATTGCTCAATCAGAGAAAACGCATGATCAAATGCTTCTCTGCTTTGTCTGTATGGATCTGGAATGTCGACAGAATTCATCCAATGCCCAAACAGCATGGTCTTGCCTCTTGCTTCTGGAACGATCTCAGTTAATGCATCGATATGACCTTGTTCCATTACCAAGATAAGATCTTGTTTCGCACAAAGCTGCGCAGTAAGTTGTTGCGCTTGGTGATTCTCAAGAGAAAACCCTTTTTCCGAGGCAATGAGCGTTGCTGTCTCATCCGCTGGTTTCCCAGTCAGTCGACTTTTCTCAACGGCAATACCGGCTGAAGAAATGGTTTTATTCGGAAGAAGTTGTTGAAGCACTCGTTCCCCAGTCGGAGAGCGACAAATGTTACCTACACATACGACAAGAATGTTTGAAAACATGGTTTGTTCCTTATCAATAACTATTGGAAAGGGCTTACCTCTTCACATAAGCCCTTTCAAGAACGTCTGAACTACGGCCAGTTTCTAACGCGTAGAACACCTTCTGTAAGCTCATTGAAGCCTGAAATCGTCGGTACTAACTGTGCAATAACGCGGTTCCAACGACTGACTGGTGCAGCAGTAACATACACAATGTCGTAAGGTTCCAAATCAAATTCAGTACCAATCACTAACGCCGCTGCGTCAGAGACATCAAGTTGGTAAATGTCGCCTAATGCTTGATTGTCTTGAGATTTTCTGATGACAAAAACGCCAGTTGCATCCGCAGAAAGTTGGTTGATACCACCAACATTGCTTAAAGCCTCGGTCAAGCTCATGCCTGCGCGATCCATTTTCAGTAGCTTAGGATCGTTAACTTCACCCATAACAAACACTTTTTGAGTGTCATTTCTTGGCACATGTACGATGTCGCCAGGTTGAAGTAATCGGTTTTCAGTAAGGTCACCTTCTTGCATTAGCGCATAGAGAGAAATGTTTTCGACTTTGCCTTGGCGTGTCAGTGTGACGTTACGCCAATCCGCATCTTCTGCTAGACCGCCAGCGCGGTTAACTGCATCAAGAAGCGTAAGTGGGATATTGGTGATAGGTTGTTGCCCTGGCTTGTTAACTTCGCCAGTGATGTAAGATTTCTTGGAACGGAATGCCGCAACACTCACATCCACTTGTGGACTCTCAATGTACTTCGCCAACTTGTTAGCAATAATGGTACGAATTTGGCGAACATTTTTACCCGCAACTTCAACAATACCGATGTATGGATAGAAGATGGTGCCATCAGCATGCACCCAGTTACCCGCTTCTTCAGAGCTACGGTAAGAGCCTGCTGGAATGGTCAGTTCAGGGTGATCCCAAATAGTGATATTCAGAATATCGCCAGGACCGACTTCATACTCGTAAGCCGCGAGTTGATGGTCAAGTGTTGGGTTCGCTTTGGTCTCTACATCTGAGCTTTTTAGCTGCGAGACTTTATCAAGAGTCAGTGGAAAGACGTTAAAATCTGCCGCCGTATTGGCGCTGTTGTCTTCAACGATGTGCTTTCCACTCGTGGATAAGTGACTGCCCGGTACTGTACATCCAGCGAGAAGTACAGAGGAAAGGAGTAAACTGCCTAGCTTTGTATGGTTGAAATTCATGCTTTTTCATTCATCTGACGTAAAGAGCGAGTTGCTAAGAACAACGATATTTTTGCCTGAAAAAACAACACATCATGGTTTGCTGAGTATCAACCTTCGTTTTAATTTATAAAATACTCAATAAGAAATGAGTTGCATCTGGCGAGCGCACTCTAAAGAATTTCTTATGGAGGGGCAATAGACGATAAATTGATAAGAATCTAGTTATATATTACTGAATTTTATATTTTTGGGCGTCAAGTAGCGTTAATTTGACAATAGTGTTTTTTAATTAGCTCTAAATTTCCGTATTAGCTCACGAAATTTAAGATTGTGCGGGTTTTTAATCAGTTAATAATGCGACTAAATTTCTAAAAAAATTTATCTACTTTGTTTTAAAGTGTGATGGGTGTCGTATTTTTTGTTCGGGGTCAATAGTGCTTTGTTATGGTTTTGCCAAGAAGTAGGAAGCTAACAGTCAGAACATGATGTTGGTGCAAAAAAGTGATGGTTTGATGAACGATTTCATACAACAAACCATCATTTCAATGATATTAGCGTTTTGCTAGCCCCTTACTGTTCAAGTACCGTAGGATATGAGGTCGCGACTCACCAGCAAGCTTCCCAGTGACTTCTTGCGACCATGTACTCAGTTTTTGATTGCTTGTACGGCTCGCATAATACGCTTGCATAGTTTGATCGTAGCTCTGAATATCATCTAAGTTTAGCTCTTGGTATTGATTTTCATGAACAACCACATGTGCAGGTAGGCGTGGCTTTACTTCGGGATTTTGATCGGGATGCCCTAAGCACATACCAAACAACACCGCGCTATTTTCCGGTAAGCCCAATAGCTCATCAACTTGAGCGGCGCTATTCCTTAGTCCTCCAATATATACGCCACCTAATCCCATGGACTCGGCTGCAAGCAAGCAGTTTTGTGCCATGATTCCAGAATCAACTGCTCCAATCAGAGTTAGTTCTGTAAAGTCTGCCTGTACATCAGGATTGATGGTTGCATGGCGTTGATAATCAATACAAAACACTAAGAACTCAGCCGCACTTTCAACATAAGCTTGGTTACCAGCAAATTGAGCCAATTGCTTACGCTTTTCAGAGTCAGTCACTCGAACGATTGAGACGACTTGAAGCATACTAGAAGAAGACGCAGCTAAACCTGCTTGAATGATGGTTTGTCTTTGTTCATCAGTAATAGGAACTGCGGTGAATTTTCGGATAGAGCGATGAGCAAGAATGGTTTCAATCGTGTTGTTCATGATGTTCTGGCTTCCTGAAGAGTGGTTCTATTTGGCTGAATCTTCACCATAACGGCATTTATTGGGAGCGTAAACAGAGATGCACTACAAAGTGTGCCACAGGACAAAACTTGACGAAGTGCAACCGAGCAAATTGAACATAAAGTGACGTTATTTATAAACTTGGGTATATACTGATTTTTAATAATCAATAGCTTACCAAATGTGGAGAACATGAAAGAGCTAATACTTCATACGGTCACAGTGTTTATGGGCTTTTTTGCCATCATGAACCCTATCGCGAACATTCCTATCTTTTTAAGCCTAACAGCGGATGATGATAAACAAACGGTCCGCTCAATTGCATTTCGTTCGGTCTTTATCGCTTTTGTTATTGTTGCTGTGTTTGCTGTTGCGGGTAAGGTGATTTTCGACTTGTTCGGCATTACGTTATACGCGTTGCGTATTACCGGCGGCATCTTAGTCTTTTTAATTGGCTTTCACATGCTGCAAGGTGAATCAACGCACAAGAAGACCAAAGAGAAAGCCTACTCACCAGAGCAAGAACAGGCGGCTTTAAGTATTGCAGTTTCCCCACTGGCAATGCCGATTTTAGCTGGTCCGGGCACTCTCGCGACAGCAATGAACTTTGCAACAGCGGGTGGAATAACGGAAACCATTATTACTATCGCATCCTTTGCTGTGCTCTGTGCTATTACTTACGTTTTGTTTCTCTTTGGCGACAAGTTAGTGAAAGCTGTTGGTCCAAGTGCACTGAATGTGATCACCAAAATGATGGGGCTGATCCTCGCCGTGATTGGCACACAAATGTTCATTGATGGCGCTGCAGAGGCGTATAAAACCGTTTTTGCTTAATTTCTTTAGCATCTGAATACTTTACTTTGAATCCACATTGACTAGGCAGTTGATGTGGATTTTTTGATCCTAAGTTTCCACTTAAAAAGCCAAAAACACATAGACTTCGCCTATCTCAATAATAAGAATAACCAATTGTTGCTGTAGCACGAATTTCAGTAACCTTTTCAGAGCAATTATTGGGGGGAAACATGGCAACAAAAGCAATCGTAGTCGAAGGTGGTGCAATGCGTGGTGTCTTTGCTAGCGGCGTATTGGATGCATTCTTAGAACAAGACTACAAACCATTTGATTTTGCGATTGGCGTATCGGCAGGGGCTTCAAATTTGATCGGTTATTTGACCGATTACCCGCACCGTAGCATCAACGTCATTACTAAATTAGCAACCAGCAAACGCTTTTTCGATCCTACTCGTTTTTTAAAAGGCGGTGATTTGATCGATGTGAAATGGTTGTTTGAAGAATCAAATCGTTTGTACCCAGTCGATGAAGCAAAACTGTTTGAAGGCATTCCTTTCTTAGCGGCGACAACGAACGTAAATACGGGTAAAGCGGATTATTACCGTGTAAATCGTCATAACTTCCATAATGCGATGGAAGCGACGACGGCACTGCCTATTGCGTACAAGCATACTCCTTGCTTCTCTGGTGGTTGTTATACCGATGGTGGTGTGGCGGATTCCATTCCGGTTCGAGAAGCACATCGTCGCGGCGCTCGTGATATTACGGTTATCCTTTCTCATCCTTTGGCTTATGAGAAAAAGCCGGTAAAAACGCCTTGGTTAATGAAGAAGTTGTTCGCTGAGCATCCACAGATGGCAGAGGCAATGTTGCGCCGTTCAGAGAACTACAACGAATCGTTAGATTTCATTCGTAATCCTCCAAAAGACACGCACATTCGCGTTATTGCACCGCCGGATGAATTCAGTGTACAACGTCTATCAATGCGCCAGTCGGTATTGCTAGAAGGTTACGAAATGGGATTGGAAGCAGGGCGCGCCCACCTTACCAACCTGGCCGGTGAACACGGCTTAGACAGAGAAAACTGCCACTTCTGTATTTAGCTTTTGATGTCTAAAGCGGTTAGTCCATATCAACTTCAAGTGCTCCCCAAGATGAAGGTTCTCCCTCCCTCGTCAGAGGGAATAGGCGAGCGTCTGGTTTGGCATAACTTAACCTATGCAGACGTTGCGTGACGTGGTAGCTGTCGAGCCCGGAAACGGTCACTAAGTCGAGTAGCTCTAGATCTAGGTAGCCATCGGGCATGATGGCTCTTTCAGGTGCGTGTACCATCAACACTTCACCAATCAGCATCTCTGTCTGATTGCTTTCAATCTTGATGTGTTCTCTCAACACCAACCCCATTTTGAGATTGCTCTCTAGGACAAATGGCGCAGGAAACGCATCATCATAGTAAGGAGTAAGTCCTACCGCTTCAAACTCTGATATCTGTTTTGGATAGCGGGCGGAGGTTTGATGTGCTTTTTGGACGAAATCGACGCCGACGGCATTAATGGTGAAGTGCTTGGTATCGAGGATGTTTTCTAATGTATGACGACGGCTTTTGCGTGGACGAACAATAAAACCAAACAGTGGCGGATGTGAGCCTAAGTGGATCACAGAGCTTACGATAGCCAGGTTCTCTTGTCCTTGCCTGTCTCTTGTTCCGATGAGGTTCGCGCTTTTGTATCCCGCAAGGGAGTTGACCAATCGAGTTCTTTGGCGCTGCTCCATCGTTTGTATATCATGCTTTGAGAGTTTGATGTTTTCCATGTCCTAAAAAGGGGCGAGAAACCTCGCCCTTCCATGTTGTGTCACTATTTCGGCATGATGACGGTGTCGATCACGTGTATCACACCATTCTTAGCTTTGACGTCGGTGGCAATTACGGTAGCGTTATTGATCATCACTTTATCGCCCATGGTTTTGATCATCACGTCTTGCCCTTGGACTGTCGTCGCTTTATTCATTTTGACTACGTCTGCAGCCATCACTTTTCCCGGAACCACATGGTAAGTGAGAATCGCAACCAGCTTATCTTTGTTCTCGGGCATGAGTAGCATTTCGACTGTTCCATCTGGAAGCTTAGCAAAAGCTTCATCTGTGGGTGCAAATACAGTGAATGGACCTTTACCTTTTAGCGTATCCACTAAGCCTGCGGCTTTGACTGCTGCGACCAACGTATTGAACGAGCCATTTGCTGCGGCCACATCAACGATGTCTTCTTTCATCATTCCATGTTCATGTGCTTTCGCTGGCAGTAAAAAAGTTAGGGTGGCGAACAAAACCGTGGTCGTAACCAAGATGTGTTTCAACATAATGCATTCCTTTTGTTGTTTGGGTTGTACGCCCCCGATAGTAATGTCCGGTTTGACCCATTTAGAAATGTC